>NZ_JBHSGW010000001.1:0-599410 GCF_042652765.1 Flavobacterium ponti | reverse complement strand
TCTTTTAGTCACATCCTTTTCTTTTTTACCATAAAAATAATGCAGAGCCAGAAACAAAACTCTATTAATTAAACTGAAGTGTAAGATACTAATCGAAACGGATGGCTTTTACTGGAGAAATCTTTGTTATTATATAGGATGGAATTAATAACACCAAGAAACAAATAAATATTGTTCCTAAATTTAAGACTAGTATATGTAAAAGGTTTATGTCAACTGGTGCTACATTTACATAATAGTTTTCTGGATTTAGTTTTATTAATCCAAAGCATTTTTGAATTAATAATAACACAATAGCAATTATATTACCTATTAATAGCCCTCTTACAATAAGGTAAGATGCATTATATAAAAATATTTTTCGGATGTTCCAATTGTTTGCTCCTAGCGCTTTTAGAATTCCAATCATTTGAGTTCTCTCTAAAATTAACACCAACAATGCAACTATCATATTAATGGTTGCAACAATTATCATTACAATTAGAATGATTACGATGTTGAAATCGAAAAGTTTTAGCCATTCAAAAATACTATAATACTTTTCTTCAATGGTTGTGCTATTATATGTAGGAGGAATTTCTTTATAAATTTCTTCTCCTTTTTGTTTTATCTGAGTAAAATCATCTACAAAAACTTCGAAGGAACCTACTTGATCTTCTTTCCATTTATTGATTTTTTGAATGTGACGAATATCACCTAGTATATAGGTAGCATCAAACTCTTGAAAACCTGAATTATAAATTCCAACAATCTTAAAATTACGAAGATTGTATCTACTTCCAGAATCTTTTAAAAAATAGGTTTTGAATTTATCTCCTAATTTTAAATTTAATCTATTGGCAATATATTGAGAAATTAAAACTTCCTCATTTAGATTGCCTTTTAAATTTGGCATTCTTCCTACAATCAAATATTCTTGAAGGTTTTTAAAATCATAATCTTTTCCTACTCCTTTATATAGTATTCCTTCAAAAGAATCTTCTGTATGAATAATCCCAGCTTTACTAGCTGTTGCCTGAATATGACTTATACCGGAAACGTTTTTAAACTTTGGATAAAAATCTTGGTTAATTGAAATAGGTTCTTTTGTAACTTCTGATTGATTGTCGTCATAATTTGAAATAATAACATGCCCATTAAAAGCTGCTACTTTTTCACGAATTTTATTTTGAAGACCTATTCCTGTTGCCACTGAAACTATCATCATAATTATTCCGATTGCAATAGCTGTTATCGCAATTTTTATAATTGGTGAAGAAATACTACTTTTATAACTTTTAGTAGTGATAAGTCTTTTGGAAATAAAATATTCTAAATTCAATTTTTGGCTTTACTTTTGATTTCAAAAATACATCTTAAACACGAAATACACTAATAAAAATTATCCTATATATATAATGAAATATTTTACTTTATTTTTTGGCTTTTTGTTTATTGTTTTTTCATGTGGAAATTCCGTCAAGAATAATGAAGAAAGAGAAAATATTCAAAACAAAATCACCATTGAAGAAAAAGTTATTCTTGAAATAAAAACTGGTTCGGATAATTTTGCACTTTATTTGCCATTACTAAAAGGAAAGAAAGTTGGAGTTGTTACAAATCAAAGCGGAATTTTGACTGACAAGACTCATTTGGTTGATTTTTTACTTTCAAAATCAATTGATGTAAAACGAATATTTGCTCCTGAGCACGGTTTTAGAGGAACAGCTGATGCTGGTGAATTGATTAAAGATGGAAAAGATACTCAAACTAATTTGCCTATAATTTCATTATATGGAAATAACAAAAAACCAAAACCAGAACAATTAGAAGGAATTGATGTTGTGGTTTTCGACTTACAAGATGTTGGTGCACGATTTTACACCTATATATCTTCTCTTCATTATGTAATGGAAGCTTGTGCTGAAAATAATATTCAATTAATTGTTTTAGATAGACCAAATCCAAATGGAGGAATTGTTGATGGCCCAATTTTGGAAAAAGAAAATACCAGTTTTGTGGGAATGCATCAAATTCCTGTTTTGCATGGATTGACAATTGGTGAGTATGCTCAAATGATTAATGGTGAAAATTGGTTGAAAAACAATGTGAAATGTGATTTAAAAGTAATTCCTTGTGTGGACTATGAGAGAAATATGGAATATAATTTACCTGTGAAGCCTTCTCCTAACTTACCAAATGCTCAATCAATAAATCTTTATGCCAGCTTATGTTTTTTTGAAGGCACAAATGTAAGTGTTGGACGTGGAACTGAAAAACAATTTCAAATTTATGGCTCTCCTTTTTTAGCTAAAAGTGATTTTAGTTTTACTCCAAAACCAAATGAAGGAGCAAAAGATCCTGTTTATAATGGGAAAGTTTGCTTTGGAGAAGATTTATCAAAAATTAAAAAAGTAAATCAATTGGAATTGAAATGGTTGTTGAAAGCTTATAATGAAACTTCAGATAAATCAAAATTTTTTAATTCTTTCTTTATAAAATTGGCTGGAACCAAAAAACTACAAGAGCAAATTGAATCAGGTACTTCAGAAAAAGAAATTAGAAAAAGCTGGGAAAATGGTTTAAACGAATTTAAATCTATGAGAAAAAAGTATTTAATTTATAAATAATAAATCATTTCAATTTACTTAATCTATATTTCTATCTTAATATTTGAATTTTGTTTTAATAATTCTTCAATAAAACTGTGCTTATCATTTGGAGAAATGACAATAGATTTTGAATTCTCATAAAAAATTTCAATCCTATCTGAAATTGAGGCTGCTGGAGCACTAAGTAAACTGTCTGTTTTTTTAATTGCCTTTATTTTTGAAATAGAAATATTTTTATTTACAATAAAACCTGAATGAACCTTTAAATTACCTTCAGTAACAATATAATTTGTATCATACAACAAATACATAATAAAAGCGAAGGTAAAAATAAGAATTACAAAAATGACCCAATCCTTTTCTCTAATTCCAATAACAATTGGAGCAATTGAAGAAACTACAAATAAAATTGGTAAAGCAATATCAACTTTTGATTTATATATTTTCATTATAATTAATTTTTTAAGCTTTTTCCAAATTGCAAAATATATCCATTATTATCATAGATTGCAAACTCTCTCATTTGCCAAGGAAAATTTTCTATTTCATAACAAACTTTACAAGTATCTTTTAAGCATTGCCATAGTGCATCAACATTATCTACATTAATATAAAATGAACCTGTAAATTTTGATTTATTAAATGAAGTGTGCTCGTTTGGTTTCGCTAACATAATTTCAACTCCGTTTTTTGATAAAGAAGCCCATTGCCATTCTTCATTATATTCATCACAAGTAAAACCTAAAACATTTTCATAAAAGCCTATAGTTTCTTTTATATCTATAGTCCATAGTATTGGTCTAAGTGTTTTAAAATTAATCATATTATAAAGGTAATTTCTCTTTCATTTTTTCTACAATATTATAAGCTGCTGGACAAATTGGAATATTCTTTAAAGTAATATCTGTAATTTGATTGAATTTTTTTCTGTCAGTGTGCGGAAATTCGCGGCAAGCTTTTGGTCTAACATCATAAATAAAACAAGTATTGTCTGTGTCTAAAAAATTGCATGGAACACTTTGCAACACATAATCATTGTCCTCATCAATTCTTAAATATTGATCAATAAATTGTTGTGGCTTTTGTCTTAAATGTTTTGAAATCCTTTCAATATCTGCTGAAGTAAATAATGGACCTGTAGTTTTACAACAATTAGCACAATCTAAACAATCCGTTTTTTTGAATTCAGCATCGTGTAAATCTTGCATGACATAATCTAAATTCTTTGGCACTTTCTTTTTTAGCTTATCAAAATACTTTTTGTTTTCGATATGCTTATCTTTGGCAAGTTTTGGAAGTTCGTTTAGATTTGGTTTCAAGCTCAAGTTTAATTACAAGTTCAATTACAAAGTTAATCAACTTCTAAAACAAATAATTAAAAAAAAGATGAAAGATTTATTTGGAAAAGCTATTTTAGATTATCAAACCAACAATTCTCCTGAAGATTTAATTACTGAAACTTCAATTTCTGAAGCAGATGAAATGAGTATTGCATATCTATTTAGAAGTTTTAATGAAATGCCAAAAATTGAACAAAAAGCTTTACGATTAGTAAAAGGCAAAGTTTTAGATGTTGGATGTGGTGCTGGAAGTCATGCTCTTTATTTACAGGAAAAAGGTTTTGATGTAACTGCTATTGATATTTCTGAAAATGCTATAAAAGCTTGTGAACTTCGTGGTTTAAAAAACGTAAGTGTAGAAAATATTTTGAGCTTAGATTCTAACAGTAGATATGACACTATTCTCCTTTTAATGAATGGAACCGGAATTTTTGAAACTTTAGAAAATTGTACTAAATATTTATTGAAATTAAAATCACTTTTAAATGAAAACGGTCAAATTTTAATTGATAGTTCTGACATCATTTATATGTTTGATCAAGATGAAGATGGTGCTTATGAAGTTCCAGCAAATCATTATTATGGTGAATTAACTTTTACGGTTCAATATAAAGGTGAAACTGAAGAATCGTTCCCTTGGCTATATATGGATTATAATACCTTACAAAATGCTTGTTTAGCTAATGGATTACAATGTGAATTAATTTTAGAAGGTGACCATTTTGATTATTTGGCAAAAATCTCATTAATTTAATATACACTTAATTAAAACTAAAATATTTTATTTTACGTTTATACTTATAAATATAAACACTATGAAATATTTAAAGTATTTATTTTTCTTTACTTTATTAGTTGCGAACTTAAATTGTTCTAATGATGATAAAGCTTCAGATGAAAATGGCATTAATACATCTGGAAATAAAAAAAACACAGGTAGTAGTGCTCATGGTTTTCTTGCTTCTGACACTTATCAATCTTTAGTTATAGAGATTAGTTATGTTGAAGGTTTTAGACCAAATACACAAACACTTATAAATCTTAAACAATTTTTAGAAAACCTTTTAAATAAACCAAATGGTATTTCTATACTTGAAAAACAAATTCCATTTCCAAGTAAAACTGTCTTTAGCCTTGAAGACATTGCAGAAATTGAAGATGCAAACAGAACCAAATATAATGATTCAGGTATTTTAGCGGTTCATTTATTATATATTAATGGAAATTTTGAGAGTGATACGAGTTCATCTAAAACATTAGGAACAGCTTATTTTAATACTTCAGCGGTTATTTATGAACAAAATATACAAGAATTAAGTGATGCGATAAACGAACCTAACAGAGTTGATTTAGAAACTACAGTTCTTCTTCATGAATTTGGTCATTTATTAGGATTGGTTGATTTGGGTTCTCCAATGCAAAACAATCATTTAGACACAGCTCATGATAAGCATTGCGATAATGAATCTTGTTTAATGTTTTGGAAAGTAGAGAACAACGGTGTTCTTCAAATGATGACTTCAGGAATACCACAACTTGATGCTAATTGTCTACTTGACTTGAAAGCTAATGGTGGAAAATAGCTCCAAAAAACTATAAATAAAAAATCCCAAAACGTTTGTTTTGGGATTTTTTATTTATTTTAATGATGAAAATTACTCCATATATTTCATCATCATACCTTGAAGACCTGCTCCCCATTCTTGCCCAGCTTCCATACTCTTTTTATATAACTCTCCAGCATTTTCAGAAATTTTCTTCCCTACAGGAGATTCATAAAATTTAAGCATAGCTTTTATATCTTCATGAGTGTAAGTTTCCATATAAATTTTAGCAATACTTTCATAAAGAGAAGGCAATGTTGCATCAAACTCTTTAGAAAATTCCTCGTATTTTGCTTCAGGAATCATTGCTTTGATTTGGTCTTTTGCTGCTTCCATTTGAGCTGCTGAACCTGATGCTTTTATAACTTTTATTACATCACTTTTAAATGCATCCTGTGCTATTGAAAGTTGTGTTACAAACAATACAACTACTGCTAAAATAATTTTCTTCATTTTTTGTTAAATTTAATTCTGTAAATATAAGATTTTCAAAAGTATTTCAAAGCATTCTTTAAGGAATATTCAAGTACTTATGGGTTTGTAATGAAACTCTCCATTTAGGATTATTCATTACATAATCCACAATTAAAGGAGTCATTTCTTCTTTTTTACTCCATTCAGGTTGTAGAAACAAAATCGCTTTTGAATTTACTTTTGCTGCTTGTTCTTCTGCAAAAATAAAATCATGTTTATTGTAAATAATAACTTTTAATTCGTTAGCAATAGCATAAGCATCATCAACAGGTAATTTGTTTTTCTTAGGTGAAAGACAAAACCAATCCCAATGACCAGAAACAGGATAAGCTCCAGAAGTTTCAATATGAACGTTTAAATTTTGCTTTTTTAATCTTGAAGTCAAGATAGACATATCCCACATCAAAGGTTCTCCACCAGTAACAACTACTGTTTCTGCATATTTTTTTGCATTCTCAACAATAACATCAGTGTTTGTTGGAGGATGTAATTCTGAGTTCCAACTCTCCTTTACATCACACCAATGACAACCCACATCACAACCACCAATTCTAATAAAATAAGCAGCTGTTCCTGTATGATAACCTTCACCTTGAATGGTGTAAAACTCTTCCATTAATGGAAGCATTTCTCCTTTATCAACTGCTATTTGTGTTTCTTTGTCTAACATTGTTTCTTTAATAGTGAGCAAAGATAATAATTAGTGATTAGTAAATAGTAATTAGCGAATAGTAATTAATGGTTTTTTACTATTTTTGAAAGAAATTGAAATTTTTCGAAACAATTAAAACAATGAAAAAATATTTTATCCAAAAAGAACCTTTTGTTGTTCCAACAACTGATGGAAAGTTAATTGAAGAACATCATGGCATTCCAACAACAGCTAACAAAGATATTTCAATTGCTCATATGATTGCTCCACCCAAATGGAGTGAACCTTTTCAAACTCCAGAATTTGAGGAATATACTTATATCATATCAGGTAAAAAACAATTCATTATTGAAAATGAAATTGTTGTTTTAGAAGCTGGTCAATCTATAAAAATTGAAGCAGATACTAGAGTTCAATATTCTAATCCTTTTGATGAACCTTGTGAATATTTAGCCATTTGTAAACCTGCTTTTGATTTTAATAAAGTGCATCGAGAAGAGTAATAAACTATTTCTCTTCTAAAAGTGCTAAAATTCTCTGTTCAACTGGTTCGGTTTCCCAAATTTCTTCAATGCTTTCCATAGCCAAAATATCTTCCATAATTTCGTTTTGTCTATCACCAATTGCCAGTGCTTCTGAATAAGGTTGATGACTAAACGTAACTCTACTATATAATGGAGTCCATTTATCTGGATGTTTTTCGGAAAACCATTTTTCAATTTTCTTTTGCAATAAAAATTTTGGATCTGCTGTTTTTGTACTCATTTCCATGAAATTTCTATACGATAATTCGGCAATAGCATCAGCATTAGGTTTACGAGAATTTTCATATGCTGTAAAAATAGTTTGCCAATCATCACCATATTTTTCCATTAATTCACTTAAAATCGTAATATCTTCAAAACCTGCATTCATTCCATGACCATAAAAAGGAACAATTGCATGACAAGCATCACCAATTAAAGCTACTTTATCATTGTGTGTCCAAGGGAAACATTTCATGGTAACTAAATAACTCTTTGGATTCTTAAAGAAATCTTTAACTAAATCAGGAATAACTTCTTTTGTTGAAGGAAAGTATTTTGCAAAAAAGTCGACTAGTTTTTTTTCATCATTTAATTGAGCAAATGAATTTTCACCTTCAAAAGGCATAAATAAAGTACAAGTAAAACTTCCATCCAAATTAGGCAAAGCAATTAGCATGAAATTACCTCTTGGCCAAATATGTAATGAATTTTTGTCTAATTTATGTGAACCATCTGCATTTGCTGGAATATTTAACTCTTTATATCCAATTTCTAAAAAATCTTGTGAATAATTGAACATACTTTGACGTTGCATTCTGTGTCGAACTCTAGAAAATGCTCCATCAGAACCAAAAACCATATCATATTTATAATCAGTCCATTCACCTCTTTCTTCTTCACCAATATGAAGAATAGCCTCTGATAAGGAAACATCCCAAACTTTATGCTCAAAGAAAAATTCAACACCTTTTTCTTCAGCTAAATCAATCATTTTTCGATTTAAAACACCACGAGACAAAGAATAAATTGCTTCACCTTCTTTGCCATATTTTTGATAATTAAGTGATTGATCCATATTATGAATAGCACGTTTATCCATTGGAATTCCGATTTTACGAATATCATCTGCAATACCAATGTTTTCTAAAGCTCTCCAACCACGATTTGACATCGCAAGATTGATACTTCTTCCTGAAAATTGAATATTTCTAATATCTGGACTTCTATCATAAACATGAACTATATGTCCTGCCTTTTTGAGATATATTGCTAACAATGAACCTACTAAACCTGCTCCAACAACTGCAATTTTTTTAGAACTCTGCATAATTATTCTTTTCTTATTACAAAAATAACGATTAAAATAGTTTTAAGGTAACTTTTGTCTTCAAATAAAGCAGTTCTTTTTAAAATATTAGTCAAAAACAGAATTTATTTTGTTTAATTATATTTAAATTATGTTAAACAAATTAATTATATTTGAGTTCTAGTTAAATAACATAATTTAAAAAATGGCTCACAAAAAAGTTAATTTACCTCAAAAGATTTGTGCTGTTTGCCAATTGCCTTTTTCTTGGAGAAAAAAATGGGAAAAGAATTGGGATGACGTAAAGTATTGTAGTGAGAAATGTAGAACAAATAAAAAATCCCAACAGTAAAATTCCAAATTCCAATGAATAATCTTGTTTGGTTTAAAAATAACTTAAGAGTTGAAGATAATTCTTCGCTTTTTGAAGCTTGCAAAAATGCAGGAAAAACTATTGCTGTTTTTTGTTTTGATCCAAGACAATTTTCAGAAACAAAATATGGTTTTAAAAAAACAGAAAAATTTAGAGTTAAATTTCTTCTCGAAACCGTTTCAGAATTAAAAGAAAATCTACTTATCAAGAATATTTCACTTTTGATTTATTTCGACAAACCTGAAAATGTATTTCAAAAAATTATTTCTGACTATGAAATTTCTAACATTTTTACACAAAAAGAATGGACAAGTGAAGAAGTCAATGTCAATAACAATATCAAAAGTCAATTTAAAAATGTGAATTTTATTGAAACTTTTGACCAATTTTTATTTCATCCTGATGACATTCCTTATCAAGATTTAAAAGATTTACCTCAAGTTTTTACTGTGTTTAGAAAAGAATGTGAGAAGAAAGTTTCGGTTAGAAAAACTATTTCAATTGAACCCAAAATAAAAGAAAATCTAATTGAAAATAAAACTTCAATTCCAACTTTGGAGAATTTGGGTTATGAAGATTTTGAATTAAATAAAAACACTGCATTTCCATTTAAAGGTGGAGAAAATCAAGCATTAAATCGCATTGAGAATTATTTTTTTGAAACGGAAAATTTGTCCAAATACAAACAAACAAGAAATGGTTTAATTGGAAGTGATTATAGTTCCAAATTATCAGCTTGGTTAGCCAATGGAAGTGTTTCTGCCAAAACAATTTATTGGAAAGTAAAACAATATGAAGAACAAATTGAAGCTAATGAAGATACTTACTGGTTGATTTTTGAACTGATTTGGAGAGATTTTTTCAAATATATTTCCATGAAATTTGGTAATAAAATTTTTCAGATTAATGGTATTTTAAATCACAAATACGATTGGAAATTCAATCAAAAAGCTTTTAAGCAATGGATTTCTGGCAATACTAATGAACCTTTTGTTAATGCAAACATGATTGAATTAGCAGAAACTGGATTTATGAGCAATCGTGGAAGACAAAATGTTGCGAGTTTTTGGGCAAAAGAATGGCAACAAGATTGGAGAATTGCTGCTGCCTATTTTGAAAGCATGCTAATTGATTATGATGTGCATTCTAATTATGGGAATTGGATGTATAATGCTGGTGTTGGAAATGATCCAAGAGATAGAAAATTCAACATTAAACGACAAGCTGAAATGTATGATGAAAACGGTGCATATCAAGATTTGTGGAATAAAAAATAGAACCTGAATCAAGTTCAGGATTACAAAAAAAATGAAAATATTAAGATTACTATTAGGTGACCAATTAAACAGCCAACATTCTTGGTTTAATGAAGTTGATGAAAATACCATTTATTTGATGGCAGAAATGCGTCAAGAAACCGATTATGTGAAACATCATATTCAGAAAGTAGTGGCCTTTTTTCTTTCCATGCGAAATTTTGCTGATGAATTACAATCAAAAGGTCATGAGGTAATCTATTACAGAATTTCTGATGAAGATAATTTGCAAGATTTAGAAAAAATAATTTCAAAATGTATTGAGAAACATCAAATTACAAATTTTGAATATCAATTGCCTGATGAATATCGATTAGATGAACAACTGAAACAAATAAGTTCTAACTTAAAAATTGAAACTAAAGTTTTTGATACGGAACATTTTTATACTTCCAGAACAGAACTTAACGAATTCTTTGAAGGCAAGAAATTATTATTAATGGAAAACTTCTACAGAATGATGCGAAAAAAGCATGAAATTTTAATGCAAGGTTCACAACCAGAAGGCAATCAGTGGAATTATGACAAAGACAATCGCTTGAAATACAAAGGTCAAGTTCCTATTCCAAATGCTATAGTTTTTAAACAAAATGTTGAAGAGCTTATCGCTGAAATTGAAAAAGCAAACGTCAAAACTTTTGGAAACATTGATGCTTCAAATTTTAATTGGCCCACATCAAGAAAAGAGTGTTTGGAGCAATTGGATTATTTCTGTAACAATTTATTGCAACATTTTGGAGATTTTGAAGATGCTTCTCACACCGATGAAAAGTTTTTATTTCATTCTAGATTATCCTTTACGATGAATAGTAAAATGCTTTCTCCAAGAGAAGTAAATGACAAAGTTGTAAATTATTATTATGAGAATCAAGATGATATTACCATTTCTCAAGTAGAAGGATTTGTGCGTCAAATTTTAGGCTGGAGAGAATATGTTCGAGGAATTTACTGGAAAGAAATGCCAAATTATTCTAAAATGAATGCTTTAGAAAACCATAACAAGTTACCTGATTTTTATTGGACAGGAAAAACCAAAATGAACTGCATGCAAAAAGCAATTTCACAAAGTTTGGAGGAAGCTTATGCCCATCATATCCAACGTTTAATGATTATTGGTAATTTTTCTTTACTCACACAAATGCATCCAGATGAAGTTGATGCTTGGTATTTAGGGGTTTATATTGATGCTATTGAATGGGTAGAATTACCAAATACAAGAGGTATGAGCCAATATGCTGATAGAGGAATTTTGGCCACAAAACCTTATGTTTCTTCAGGAAATTACATTCAAAAAATGAGCAATTATTGTGATAAATGTCATTATAAAGTAAAAGATAAATTTGGAGAAAAAGCTTGCCCATTCAACTCTCTATATTGGAACTTTTTAGATGAAAAAAAACAATATTTTGCGAACAACCAAAGGATGGGCATGATGTTGAATTTGTTAAATAAAATGAATCCTGAAGAATTAGCCAAAATAAAGGAAAAAGCCAATCACATTATTGAGAACATAGAAGAATATTAAATTTTTTCTTTCCTATTTGGAATTTCAACTTTAATGTGTCCCCAATTTTCACCTGTTTTTATTCTATATAATTGCATTTCAGAAATTCCAAATTCTTTAGCAATTAAACGCAATCTGGTTTTTCTGTTTGGATCTAAAATTTTTCTTTTTAATCGAATAACATCTGTAGAAGATAATTTTGCTCCATCTCGTTTTAAATTATAGGCTTGTAATTTTTTAAAAGCAGCTTTCACTGCTGGACTCTTGGTTGCATGAGCTCTCATCTCTTCATAAGTTGCCCATTTCAAATTATTAATATTATTGTTTAATTTATCATAATCCAAATGCAATACATATTCTTGATTTTCTGCATCTTTTGGAATAAATAATTCAGCAATTATTTTATGTAATCCGTAATGATAATTTGTGATTTTATTGTCCTTTTGACGTTTCAATCTCAAGTAAGCAAAACCTTCAACTCGAGAACCTTTTATAATTCTACCTTGATTAATATCTGTTGTAAAACTTTTTAATCTTCCATGATTTGAAACTGCATATCTAACTTTTCCTCTTACTTCAATTTCAAATTCTTTCCATTCTTCTTGTATCCTTTTGAAATTTTCCATAACCATTTATTTTTGAAATGTAATTTTTTCTCCTACATCCATTTTTTGTGATTTTGCCAAAACACCACACATATGAAATAGCATTCTTGCTCCAACATTTCCATCCCAATCATCATCTCCTGGAGCTACTTCAACTAAATCAAAACCAATGATTTCTTTATTAGACTCTGCTAAACGACTTAATAGATACGTTGCTTGTTCGTAAGACATTCCTCCAGGAACTGGAGTTCCAGTATTTGGAGCATACAAACGACTCATGCCATCAATATCAAATGAAATACACACTTTTTGTGGTAACGAATAAATCAAATGATCGCATAAATGTTGCCAAGTATTTCCTTCAAATAGTTGTTTTTTAATATCAGTATCTGTGTGAACCAAAACCCTACCTTGTTCATTTTTTACTACATCAACTTCTTGTTCGCAAAAATCACGAATTCCGACTTGAACAATTTTTGAAATTTGAGGAATCTGCAAAGCATTATACATAATTGAAGCATGAGAATAAGTAAATCCTTCATATGCAATACGCAAATCCATGTGAGCATCTAAATGTAAAATTCCAAAGTTATCATGTTTACTTGCTAATGCTTTATAATATCCTAAAGGAGTTGAGTGATCACCTCCAAGAAGTGCCACTTTTTTACCTTTATTTAACCAATGTAAAGTTTGTTTTTCAACAGCTTCCACCATATCAGCACAAGCATAATTGATTTTTTCTAAATCTTCATTTAAACTTGGATTTTCTGCAATTGTTTCTCCATTTTCTAATGCTTTTATGATTGGTTGCGCTAAATCTTTATATTTTTTGGAATTAAAAGCTAAATCTTTAGAAGCTTCGTCTAAATAGATTCCTAATTTCCATAATTCTGGAAATTCTTGATGTAGTAAATCAATTTGAAAAGATGCGTCTAAAACAGCTTCTGGTCCTTCACTTGCTCCAGCTCCATAACTCACCGTTACTTCCCAAGGCACAGGAATTACTATAATTTCTGATTGTTCTGCTGAAAAAGGTAATCCAAAAACGGTAGCATCAGCTAAACCTGGTTGGCTTGGGTCGAATGAGTTTATTATTTCTTGTTTTTCCATATTATATTTTTTCAAAAATTTAATGTGATAAAATATTTTAATGTAAAGATTGAATTCCTGTTTTAAGTACTTGCCCAAACTCATACATGTCTTCAAAACTTGTATATAATGGAACTGGTGCTAATCTTATTACATTTGGCTCTCTCCAATCTGTAATTACTCCATTTTTCATTAAGTAATCAAATAAACTTCTACCTTCTCCATGAAGAAAAACAGATAATTGACAGGCTCTTTCTTCTTGGTTTGCAGGTGTAATAATCTCAAAAGTACTATCCACTTCTTTGTCAATTTCGTGAAGAATATATTCTAAATAAGCAGTTATTAAATTACGTTTTTTAATTAGCTTTTGCATTCCAACTTCAGCAAACATATGTACTGATGCTAAATATGGAGCTAAAGATAAAATAGGTAAATTACTAATTTGCCAACCTTCTGCATTTCTAGCTGGGTCAAAATTAGGTTCCATTAAGAAACGTCTTTCTTTATTGTGTCCCCACCAACCAGCAAATCTTGGTAAATCTAAATCGTTGTGATGTGACTCGTGCACAAAATATCCTGAAGCATTTCCTGGTCCTGAATTCATGTATTTGTAACTACACCAAGCTGCAAAATCAACTTTCCATTCGTTCAGTTTTAACTCGATATTTCCTGCTGCATGTGCTAAATCCCAACCTACATAAGCTCCATATTTATGACCAGCTTCTGTGATTGTTTTGATATCAAAGACTTGACCTGTATAATAATTAACTCCACCAATTAATACTAAAGCTAACTCATCTCCTACTTCATCAATTTTGGCCAAAACATCTTCTAAACGAATGTTGTGTTCTCCTTCTCTCCTTTTGATTTCAACGATAGTATCCTCTGGATTTAAACCATGAAAATGAACTTGACTTTGAAACATATATTGATCAGATGGAAATGCTTTTTCTTCGCAAATGATTTTATATTTTTTTGGAGTTGGTTTGTAAAATGAAACCATCAACAAGTGAAGATTAACAGTTAAAGTATTCATTACACTAACTTCTGAAGGTTTTGCTCCAACTATTTCAGATAATGGTTGGCAAAAACGTTCTTGATAATCCCACCAAGGTTTATCTGCATAAAAATGTCCTTCAACAGCTAGATTAGCCCAGTCGTTCATTACTTCATCTACATAAGCTTTTGTTCTTTTAGGTTGTAACCCTAGAGAGTTTCCTGTAAAATAAATTACTTGTTTTCCGTTTACTTTTGGAAAAATAAATTCGTTTCTGTAGTGACTTAATTCGTCTTGTGCATCTAATTGTTGTGCAAATTCTCTTGTATTTTGAAAATCCATTCTTAATTGTTTGTTTGGTGTGTAAAAATAGCGAAAAGTTTAGAGGTGTAAAAATATAGCTGTTTAAAAGTTTGATTTTGTAAAAGACAATGGCTAACTAGCCCTGATGCAAGAATTGTTTGAGCTCTCCTTTTTAGGAAGCGAGTTCTTGCAGCAGGAAAAAGGCTAACTAGAATGCCCAAAACATTTGCTCATAAACAAAAAAATCTCACCATTGCTGATGAGATTTTATATTTTGAACTTTTATAATTGATTAGATAATCAACATAGCATCACCGTAAGAATAGAATTTATATTTTTCTTCTATGGCTTGTTTATATGCTTCTTTCATTAAATCGTGTCCACAGAATGCAGAAACCATCATTAACAAAGTTGATTTTGGAGTGTGAAAATTAGTAATCATGCAATTTGCAATTCCGAAATCATAAGGTGGATAAATGAATTTATTTGTCCAACCAGTGAATGGATTTAAAGTTTGTTGAGAAGAAACCGTACTTTCCATAGCTCGCATAGATGTTGTACCAACACAACAAATACGTTTTTTGTTAGCTTTAGCATTGTTCACTATATCACAAGCTTCTTGGGTAACGATTATTTCTTCAGAATCCATTTTGTGTTTTGATAAATCTTCCACTTCCACTGGATTGAATGTTCCTAAACCAACATGTAAGGTAACTTCTGCAAATTCAACACCTTTGATTTCTAATCTTTTTAATAAATGTTTAGAAAAGTGTAACCCAGCAGTTGGAGCAGCTACTGCACCTTCATTTTTTGCATAAATTGTTTGGTAACGATCTGCATCTTCTGGTGTTACTTCTCTGTTTATGTATTTTGGTATAGGAGTTTCTCCTAATTCTGTTAGTTTATTTCTGAATTCTTCGTATGAGCCATCGTACAAGAATCTTAGAGTTCTTCCGCGAGACGTTGTGTTATCAATTACCTCAGCCACTAATGAATCATCATCTCCAAAATATAGCTTATTTCCGATACGAATTTTACGAGCTGGATCTACTAAAACATCCCAAAGACGTTGTTCTGCATTTAATTCTCTCAATAAGAAAACCTCAATACGAGCTCCTGTTTTTTCTTTATTACCATATAAACGAGCTGGAAAAACTTTAGTGTTATTCAACACCATAACATCACCATCATCAAAATAATCGATTAGGTCTTTGAACATTTTATGTTCGATAGTTTTTTCTTTTCTATTGATAACCATTAAACGAGATTCGTCTCTGTTTTCTGCTGGAAATTCTGCTAATAGTTCTAATGGTAAATTAAAATTGAAATGTGATAATTTCATATGAGAAAGTTATAAGTTTTAAAGTTTTAAGTTTTGAGCCATTTGCTCTTACTTGTAAACGGTTGCAAATATACGATTGTGGAATAGGCCTTGTCAAGTGTTTTGCTGTTTATTTTTGAAAAGACAATAAAAATGGCAAGTCACAACCTTTTAAACTTCAGAAATTTGAAATCCAATGTTCTTTAAATCTTCCCAAAAAGAGGGAAATGATTTTGAAACAACCTCAGCTTCATTGATAATTATTGAAGTTTTTAAGGCTAAAGGAGCAAAAGCCATTGCCATTCTGTGGTCTTGGTAGGTTGCAATACTTATGTTGCTGTTTAGATTATTAGATTTCTCGATTGTTAGAGAATCATTGGTTACTGAAACGATTGCTCCTAACTTCGACAACTCTATTTTTAAAGCTTCTAATCTATCGGTTTCTTTTATTTTTAAGGTATGTAAACCTGTTAAATGACAACCTATTCCTAAACCAAAACAAGTTACTGCAATGGTTTGAGCAATGTCTGGTGAATTGTTTAATTGATAATTGACAATTGATAATTGACAATTATTTGTTTTGCGTAATAGAATTGAATTTTCTTGGAAAGTAGTTTCTACTCCAAAGTCTTTGTATATTTCTGTTAAAGCTGAGTCTCCTTGTAGGCTATTTTCTTTGTAGCTTGATAATTTAATTTCTGTTCCAATTCCTGATAATGCAACTATTGAATAGAAATAAGAAGCTGAAGACCAATCAGATTCAATTGTTAATTTAGATGCTGAAACAAGTTCAGCATGACAAACGGTGATTGTATTTTTTTTAAACGAAGTTTCTACTCCTATTTCGTTTAGTAAAGCTAAAGTCATTTTGATGTATGGAACAGATGTAATTTCTCCTTGGAGTGTTAATTCTAATCCATTATCTAATTTTGGTGCGATTAAAAGTAAAGCTGAAATATATTGACTGCTTACATTTGCAGCAAGTGTTACTCTGTTTTTAATTAGCTTTTTTCCTTTGATTCTTATTGGTGGGTAACCATCATTTTCTTCATAGGTAATTTCGGCTCCCAGTTGTTTTAAAGCTTCCACTAAAATTTGAATTGGACGTTCTTTCATTCGAGACGAACCCGTTAAAACAACCTCTTTATTTTCTTGAATGGCAAAAAAAGCAGTTAAAAAACGCATAGCAGTTCCAGCGTGATGAATGTCTATTTGGTTGATGGTTGATGATTGATGGTTGAAAGCTAAAGCCATTTGCATAGCATCAGAATCATCAGATTTTGAAATGTTTTCTAATTTAATATTGGGATACAAAGCTTGTAGCAATAATAATCTATTGGTTTCAGATTTTGAACCTGTAATCTTGATTGAAGATTGTGTCTTATCTATATTTGATTGTTGAAGTACTAAATTCATTTAATTGGAAACAAATTTTAATCCTACTAATGAAAGAATTAAAGTGGTTAAAAAAAATACTCTCCAAAACGTTGCTGGTTCTTTGAAAACAAAAATCCCGACTAAAACACTTCCAACAGCTCCAATTCCTGTCCAAACTGCATAGGCTGTTCCAATAGGCAATTCTTTGGTTACTTTTACTAACAAAGCCATACTTATGGTTAAGCAAATTAAAAAACCTGCATACCAATAATAAGATACATTTCCAGAAGTTTCTTTTGCTTTTCCTAAACAAGTTGCAAATCCTACTTCAAAGAGTCCAGCAATTATTAATAAAATCCAGTTCAATTTACTTAAGTTTCTGGTTATTTTGATGCCTATCGTGATCGCGATTTGTTTTCAAATCTAACTTTTTATCAAAAGCAGCTTGTAAATCAATTCCTGTTTGATTAGCCAAACATAATACTACAAAAACTACATCCGCTAATTCTTCACCTAAGTCTTTATTTTTATCGCTTTCTTTTTCAGATTGTTCTCCATATCTACGTGCGATAATTCTGGCTACTTCTCCTACCTCTTCAGTAAGTTGAGCCATGTTTGTTAATTCATTGAAATAACGAACTCCATGGTTTTTAATCCAATTATCGACTTTTAATTGAGAATTTTTTAGGTTCATTTTTAAATTCTTTTAAGTATAATTTTTTCAGCCTGTTTGTTTATCATTTGATTGTAAAATAACTTTAATGTAGCGTAGTCGTTACTGGGAATTGTTGTTTTAGCTATTTCTAAATTTGAATTTATTTGAATATTACCATTTGCATAACTAGCATCAAAAGAAAATTTAACTAAACCATCTTCCATTCCAAACGAAACTGGTTTTGGTAGAAATTCAACTTCATAACCTTCAGGTACTTTTAAAACAATATTGTAAGAGTCTTTGAATGGGTATGGAAAATTAACAGGATACTTTCTTTTATCTAATTTAAAAGGGTTTTCTTCAATTTGAAAAAACAATAATGGTGATATATACATTTTGCTACCAATTAAGTCAATTGCATTATTTTGTTTAAATGCATAAGTTTCAACCAATTCTTTTTCTAAAGTATTTTTATTCTTAATTGAATAATCTGAAATTTCTATTCCTTTAATTTTTTTTTCAAGACTCTCTAAATATGAATCTTCGCTTAACTTTCCATTTCTTTCTCTAAATACAAATGCGTTATAATCATTATAACTTTTTCTTATTTTTCCTGTTAAATTTCCTTGATCATTAATATCTGCCATTAATGTTGTTACTTCATTTGAAACTGCCTTTTTAGTTAAATCAATTTGTACTGAAAGTCCAGCACCTTCTTTTCTTATAAGACGTCCATACCAATTAATGGTTTTTAATGGCAAAACATCAATTGTGGAATTTTTATTTGTAGCGTCTAATAGTGTAAAATTATTATTGTCTTCAATAGCAGCAATTACATAATTGAAAGCCGTTCTATTGGGAAAAATAGCAATTCCATTTGATTGAGTACTCAACAAAACTGGGTTTGCTTCAAATCCTGCATACCTTAACATTGCAATTAACATTAGGTTTATATCAGCTACATTTCCAACATTTTCTTTGTATGCTTTTTTTACACCTTTATCTGTATAAATACTGTGCTTTTCATTCCAGTTCATTTTTTTCTGAACATGTGTGAAAATCTTATTTATTTTTTCCTTATCTGATTTACAATCTTTAATTAAATCATCAATATCTTCTTCGAAATATGACTTTAGTTTGAGTTCTCTTCCAAATTTATC
Organism: Flavobacterium ponti; assembly: GCF_042652765.1. Classification (NCBI taxonomy): domain Bacteria; kingdom Pseudomonadati; phylum Bacteroidota; class Flavobacteriia; order Flavobacteriales; family Flavobacteriaceae; genus Flavobacterium; species Flavobacterium ponti. The sequence continues at coordinate 580,216 of NZ_JBHSGW010000001.1, read as the reverse complement.
ATTATCAAAGATTGATTTTGTAACTCCTTCCCAATTTAAAGCAACATTTCTAACTTCTTCTCTAGGGTAGCTTATAGAAGCTAACTCATATTTTAAAATTGAGGTATAATCTTTAATGTTGTTAACATATTTTTCTTGCCTAATAGCAGGCATATTTTGTCTACTATAAATGTATTTTGAACTATAAAAATTATCTATTATTGGAATCTCTTCAATTTTTACTTCTTCATAACCAGTTATTACTGTACTATAACTAAAAGGGATAGGCATAAAAACAGTATATTCAACATTGTCAACAGGAATTGAATATTGAAAATTAAAATCGTTAATATTTGTTAGGTATGGTGAAGTTATTTTATATGAAAACTCTATTATTGATCCTTCTTTTACTGCAGGAAGTGTTATTTTTTTTATTCTCCAATTTTCATTTACCTCTTCATCAAATTTCCCTTCAGAGCCCAATTTAGTTTTAACTATTTTATCTCCTTCTAAATTAAAAGTATTAGTATCGTAAAAAAAAACACTTTCATTTGTTGTTCCACCTACAAAATAACCTACTTCATGATTTGCAAATTCCAAACCTTCTTTTTTATATATCTTGATTTTCATTTCAATTAAAGTAGTAACAGACCACTCTCCCATTCTATCAACTGCAAATGTTGTTTCTCCTCTTTTAAAAAGCACTGCTGCTGAAGCTGATGAATCTATAGGATGTGTTTTTTCCAAAAGCTCCTCTTTAGTCACGTTTCCTAATTTTAATTTTTGCGCATAATTATATTGATACGTTAAAAAAAGTAAGAATACTAAAATTATTTTTTTCATAAATAAAATTTTAATTTGTTTTTAAAACCATTTTAATGTTTTCGTTTTTTGCAATTTGTTCTCTAAAAAGTCTGTAATTCTCATACTTTTCTTTAGAATAATAACCTTCGTTAATAACTACAATTCTTTTATATGATATTTCATTTTTCATATTAGTCAAGAATGTACAATCATATTTTCCAAACTCAGTATCAATTTTAATATTTACTGGTAACTCTTCTAAGCTATAATTGTCTGGAAATTTAATTGTGATTATATCTTCAAACGAATATCCTCTTTCTATTTCAAACGGTGTATTTCTGTTTTTGTATTTTTGAGGTATAAAATTGACTTGATTCACTAGGTTAATTGGCAGAATAATAATATTTCCACTTTTTTTAATAAAATCTTTTGCTTCAAAAGAAATAATTTCTTTTAACTCAATATCGTCTTTGTTGTTTTCTATAATTGTTTTATCAAATACTTTATTGTTAAAATTATTGAAGTAATCTTTATATATTTTTAATAACTCTTCTTTAGATTTGGTGTTTAAATTAAATTTAGAATCGTATAAAATACCTTTAGATAATATTTCTGTATTACATTTAACATCATTGTTTACTAATATATCTAATTTTGTATTAGAAACTTGTAAATTAGAGACTTGATTAAATTTTTTTGTTCTAACTATTTTAGATTTTTCATTTGCTACAATTAATACATTTCTATCATCAGTAAAATCTCCTTGAAAGCCAAAAGGATGGGTTTGACTAGTACATTCTAACCATATAATTTCATTTTCATTTGGTATTCCTAATATAACATGATTTCCTTGCATCGAAACAAAATCTTTATCTAAATCTCTTTTTTCATCACCACTATATACAATTGAATAATATGATGGGATATTGAATGCTTTTAAAAGTGATCTCGTATAGTTTGTAAGTGCTTTACAATCTCCATAGCCAAGTCTATCAACATCTTTTGCTTGCATAGGTTTCCAACCTCCAATCCCTAGCTGAATACTAACATATCGTGTTTTATTTTGCACATAATTATAAATAATTTTTGCTTTTTTGATTGGGTCTACCTCTGCTCCTATAAGTTGCTGAACTTTAGCAATTGATTCACTTGGAAGCTCTTCTGTATCCATTAACAAATTGTTATACATCCAATTGCCAAATGATTCCCAATCACTACTATTTCCTTTCACTCCTTCTAATTTAAACTCTCCAAGTCCTAATAATACATGAGGTAAAAATTTTTGAAATGATGGTGACAACTGCTCTTTTCTTATTGCCTTGACATTATCAATCGAATAATGAATAGTATTGTCTTGTTTTTTCTTTATAATGTTTTTGTTAAAGTTTATTTCTTTGTATTTTAAATTCACATCATTAGAAAATTCAATATTAAGCTGGGACTTTTGAATACTCAAAAAATAATCTTCTATAGGAAACCACCTTGGAATAAATGCTGTGTTTGAAGTAGAAATTTCACTTTCATAAACTAGCGTAAAAGGATATTGTGTAGGAGTATAATCTAAATAAACAACCCTATTATCAGTAATTACAGAGCCTTCACTAATTGAATTTTCTTTAAAATCTTTTCTTCTTATTTTTTTAATTTCTTGACCAAAAGCATTATAAACTTCTGCTTCTATATTCTTTATTGACGAAGAATTGTCATAATATTCATTTGCATCTAAGTGTTTTAATCCATATTCATTTAAAATAGTTATAACTCTTCTCTTTTTGATTGTCATTTTATCATAGGATGGAATTTTTATATCTATTATATTTTCCCTAATTATAGCATTTGCATTTTCTTTCAAACTATCTGGATAAACAGCAAAATAAGTTTCTTTTTGAGAGAAAGATTTGTTAAAAAGAAGTATTGTAAGAAAAATAAAAAATTGACTTTTTTTCATTTGAATAGATTATTTTCAAATATAAAAAAAAGTTAATATAATAAAAGCTATTCTTTATTTTTTGTATCAATAATTATAGTAACTGGTCCATCATTTATTAGAGAAACTTTCATATCTGTTCCAAATTGTCCTGTTTGCACTTTTTTACCAATTTCTTTTTCTATTTGCATAACGAAATTTTCATATAATGGAATGGCAATTTCTGGTTTTGCTGCTTTTATGTATGAAGGACGATTGCCTTTTTTTGTGGCTGCATGAAGCGTAAATTGACTAACTACAATAATTTCACCATCAATATCTTTTACTGATAAATTCATCACATCCTTTTCATCAGCGAAAATTCGAAGATTGGCTATTTTTGAGGTCAACCAATTGATGTCTTCTTGGTTGTCAGCTTCTTCAATTCCGATTAAAATTAGTAAACCTTGATTTATTTGGGCAACAATTTTATTTTCTATAGTAACTGACGCTTGAGATACTCTTTGAATTACTGCTTTCATTATCGATTGTTCATTTTTAAATTCTGAATTAAGTTCAGAATAACAGAAATTGGTATGCTAACTCTTCCTCGTTTCATCACTTGCAGCTCTTTCTTCTCCATAGATGTCATTTCTGTAATTGTCTTCATCACCTTCTAACAATTGTAAATAGGTTTTGTATCTTGACCAAGCTATTTCGTCATTTTCCAAAGCATCTTTAATAGCACATTGTGGTTCTTCTTTGTGCAAACAATTATTGAATTTACAGTTTTCTTTCAAGGCAAAAAACTCTGGAAAATAGTCTCCAATTTCTTGTTTTTCCATATCAACAATTCCGAAACCACGAATTCCTGGTGTATCTATAATTCTGGCATCAAAAGATAAATCAAACATTTCTGCAAAGGTAGTAGTATGCAAACCTTGTTGATGTTGGTCGGAAATTTGTTTGGTTTTTAAATTTAAAGTTGGTTCTAAAGCATTTACTAAAGTTGATTTCCCTACTCCAGAATGTCCAGAAAACATAGAAACTTTTCCAATCATCATTTCTTTTAACTGGTCTAATCCTTTATTTTCTGTTGCTGAAACTCTTAGACATTTGTAACCAATTTGTTCATAGGTATATTGCAAAAACAATTGTTCATCTAAAGTGTTTTCTTTATAAGTGTCAATTTTATTGAAAACTACAACCGCTTCAATTCCGTAAGCTTCTGCAGTTACTAAAAATCTATCGATGAAACTAGTTGTAGTAACAGGATTATTAATTGTAACTAATAAGAAAACAACATCAATATTGGCTGCAATTATATGAGTTTGTTTAGAAAGATTTACTGATTTTCTAACAATATAATTTTTTCTTTCATGAATGTTGTGAATTGTACCAATATTTGCTTCATCAACATTATCCACATCAAAATCTACGACATCTCCAACTGCAATTGGATTGGTGCTTTTAATTCCTTGCATTCGGAATTTACCTTTGATACGACATTCAAAAAACTTATTTTCATTTGTTTTTACGGTGTACCAACTTCCTGTAGATTTATAAACGGTTCCTGTCATTCTTAAGTTAGAAGTTAGAAGTTAGAAGTTAGAAGTGACTAACCAACAACTTATGAATTACAAAGATAGTATTTCTTGTTCTATTTAATAAAAAAAGACCATCAAATGACAGTCTTTTTCATTTTTTGGTAATTAATATTTTAGTATTTATACCCAATTCCTTTTTTAATATTTTGAGAACCACCTAAACCGTTAGAAGATGCTCCAACAGTAGATTTATCAGCAGTCATTAAAATAAAAGGACAACCTTCTTTAGCTGCTGCCATTTTTAATTTCTTTTCTGCTTTTTTATCTCCTGTATTTCCTGTGTGATAATTAATTAAACCTGTTTTCCCTCTAACTTCTTCTCCTTTTTTCAATCCAGCAATGTAAGCTTTCTCCTCAAGTATTACTACTTTTTCCCAATCATCTTCACCATTGACTATAATTTTCTCAGTAACTTCTTCTACTCTTCCGCTTTTTCCGTAAACAATTTTTTCAATTGCATATTTACCGATAGTGTTTTCTGCTTCTTCTCCATCATAAACAAAAACGATAGTATATTCTTCTACTCTTAAAACTTTACCCTCAACAGTTTCTCCACTGTGTTTGTAAATTTTATCAACTTGAGCACTCATAACTGCAGACATTAACAGAACTGCTAAAAATAAAATTTTCTTCATAATATTATTGTTAAATTAAAGGTGCGATATTACAAAATTTTCTTAATATTTTTAACAAATAATTAATTATTTACAATCTTTTCTTGGTGATTGATACTTTCTTGGTGAATGGCTTTGAATAATTGCATTACAAATTCATTACTTAACCCTTTTTCTTCTCCTTCTAGAATCATTTTTCCTAATATTTCGTTCCAACGTTTGTTTTGAAGAATGGCAACGTTTTTCTCTTTTTTTAGTAAACCAATTTTATCAGCAACTTTCATTCTATTTCCAAGAATTTCTAATAATTTTCCGTCAAATTCATCAATTTGAGAACGCAAACCGTTCATTTTACTATTGTATTCACCTGTTTCATCCGATTCTTTTCTAACCCTTAAATCTTTGAAAATTTGTTTTAAAGTCGTTGGTGTTACTTGTTGTGCAGCATCACTCCATGCATTATCTGGGTCAATGTGTGTTTCAATGATTAATCCGTCAAAATTCATATCTAAAGCTTGTTGGGAAACTTCTTGAATCATGTCTCTTTTCCCTGTGATGTGCGATGGATCACAAATTAAAGGCAAATCTGGGAAACGACTTTGTAAATCAATTGGAATTTGCCATTCAGGAATATTTCTGTATTTCGTTTTTTCATACGTTGAAAATCCTCTGTGAATTACTCCAAGTTTTTTGATATTTGCTTTATACAATCTTTCCACACCACCAATCCATAATGCTAAATCTGGGTTTACTGGATTTTTCACTAAAACGATTTTATCGGTTCCTTCTAAAGCATCAGCAATTTCTTGAACGGCAAATGGATTAACTGTTGTTCTTGCTCCTATCCACAAAACATCTATATCATGTTCTAAAGCTAATTTCACATGAGCTGCATTGGCTACTTCTGTTGCCATTAACAAACCAGTTTCTGCTTTTGCTTTTTGCAACCATTTTAAACCAATTTCACCAACACCTTCAAATCCACCAGGACGAGTTCTTGGTTTCCAAATTCCAGCTCTATAAATGCTTACATCTGAATCTTTTAATTCATGTGCGATTTTTAAAACTTGTTCTTCTGTTTCTGCACTACATGGTCCAGCAATTACTAATGGATGATCTAATTTGAAATCATCTAACCATGCTCTCAATTCTTTTTTGTTTTCCATTTTTTTTAAGATTTTGGGTTATTGGCTATTGGTGATAGGCAAAGTAACGACTACCTATTACCAATAACCCATTACCTATTTTAATATTTCTTTAATTCTATTTGTACTCTCCATTTCATTGAAAACCTCGTCATAATTGTCATTTTGAAGTAAATCTTTGAAGTGGGTTAAATTTAAAATATATTCTTCTAAAGTTTCTATTATATTGATTTTATTCTGCTTGAAAATTGGAGTCCACATTGCTGGTGAACTTTTGGCTAAACGCACTGTGCTTTCAAATCCGCTTCCTGCCATATCGAATATATCTCTTTCGTTTTTTTCTTTTTCAATTACTGTTTTTCCTAACATAAATGAACTTATGTGGGATAAATGAGAAACATAAGCAATGTGTTTGTCGTGTGATTTTGGATCCATATATCGAATTCGCATTCCTAATTTTTGAAACAAATTTAAAGCCATTTCTTGTTGCTTATAAGCTGTTTTTTCTATTTCACAAATGATATTTGTTTTTTCTCGAAACAACTCATTCATTGCTGCTTTTGGTCCAGAAAATTCTGTTCCTGCTATGGGGTGAGTTGCTAAAAAATTTCTTCTTCTTTCGTGATTAGCTACAACTTCACAAATTGGAAACTTTGTTGAACCCACATCAATTACAAGAGCATCATCATTAATCGCATTCAAAACTTCTGGCAAAATTACTAAAGCAACATCAACTGGCACAGCAACTATTACTAAATCTGCGTTAATTAATTCCTCATATGTAGCTTTTTGGTCAATAATTCCCAATTTTATGGCTTCCTCTAAATTATTTTCGTTGGTATCAATTCCAAAAAAAATAGCTTCTCTGAAATGCGATTTCAAATCCAAAGCTATTGAACCACCAATTAAACCTATTCCTATTATATATACTTTCATTTTTTTAAAGGTTGTAGGTTGTAGGTTATGGGTTGTAGGTTAGAAAAACTTACAACTAACAACCTACAACTATTAACAAATTCTTTTAATTGCTTCTTTTATTTTTTCTTCTTTGACACATAATGAAAAACGAATATAACCTTTTCCGTTTCTTCCAAAAATGGTTCCTGGTGTGATGAAAATGTATTTCTCAATTAATACTTTATCTATGAATTCCTCAGAAGATTCTATATCACTTGGTAATTTTGCCCAAACGAACAATCCAACTGAATTTTTAGCAACTTCACATCCTAATTTTTTGGCTAATTGAATTACCAAATCTTTCCGTTTTTTATAAATTTCATTTTGAACTTCAAACCACGTTTTATCTAATTTTAAAGCTTCAATAGCTCCTTTTTGAATGCCGTAAAAGATTCCTGAGTCCATGTTGCTTTTAACTTTTAAAATGGCTTCAATGAAAGTTGGATTTCCTAAAACCATTCCAACTCTCCAACCTGACATATTATAAGTTTTACTTAACGAATTTAGTTCAATAGCAATATCTTTTGCTCCATCAACTTGAAGAATTGAGATTGGATTTTCGTTCAAAACAAAACTATATGGATTATCATTTATGATTAGAATCTTATGTTTTTTCCCAAATTCTACAAGTTTTTCAAATAATTTTAATGAACCATTAACTCCTGTTGGCATGTGTGGATAACTCACCCACATAATCTTTACTTTTGATAAATCTTGTTGTTCTAGTTTTTCGAAATCAGGTTGCCAATTCGTTTCATCGGTTAAATCATAATAAACAGCTTTGGCTTGAACTAATTCGGTAACAGCTGCATAGGTTGGATAGCCTGGATTTGGAATTAAAACTTCATCACCTTCATTTAAAAAAGCCATTGAAATGTGCATAATTCCTTCTTTGGAACCCATTAAGGGCAAAATTTCTGAATTAAAATCCAAATCAACTTTAAAATACGATTGATAAAAGTTGGCCATTTCTTTTCTCAGTTCTGGTAAACCTTGATAGCTTTGGTATTCATGTGCTTTTTCATCATGCATAGCTTTTTGAATGGCTTCAATCACTTTTGGTGAAGGCAACAAATCTGGACTTCCAATTCCCATATTGATGATTGGTTTTCCATCAACAATTAGTTGACGAACTTCTTTCAGTTTTTTGGAAAAGTAGTACTCTTGTACTGTATTTAGTCTGTTGGCAGTTGTTATCATTGGGTTAATGTTTTTTGGAACACAGATTTGAGAAATTAAAGAAATTTATATAATTGCTCTTTTGTTGTTGCAATTGACTTTTGTTATTGATTTTTGTTTTCGTATTCCCCTAAAACTTTAAAATGAGTCGTCATTATTTCTAAAATTTGTTTTCCTTTTTCATAATCTTTATAATCATCAAATGTGATATCCACAAAAAAAGCATATTGAAAAGGAGTTTCTATTTTGGGTAACGATTGGATTTTAGTCAAATTCAATTTGCAATCACTCATTACATTTAAAACTGTGGCTAAACTTCCTCTTTTGTGTTCTAACTCAAATTTTAATGAGGCTTTATTGACTTCATTTGTGCTCTTATTTTGATTTTTACTAATGATTACAAATCGTGTTTGGTTGTTATTTATAGTTTGTATTTCAGCGGCTAAAATCTCTAAATCATATAATTCTGCTGCTGTTTTGCTTGCTATTGCTCCAATTCCTTTCAATTGATTATCGTGAATTCTTTTGGCTGTTTCTGCTGTATCTTTATCTTCGACTAACTTTATGTGTGGATAATTTTTAAAGAATTCTTTGCATTGTAAAATTGCCATTGGATGAGAATGAACTTCCAAAATATCTTCAATTTTTTGACCTTTTATACTCATGAAATTATGATGCACAGAATGATAATATTCACCAATTATTTTCAAGTTATTCTTATCGATTAAAGCATAATTTGGAATTATTGAACCTACAATGGAATTCTCAATAGCCATAACAGCATGACTTGACTTGTTAGTCAAAATACTTTCCACCAAACTATCGAATGACATACATTCATCAATAGATTGAAATTCATCAAAATAGTCTAATGCTACTTGATAGTGAAACGATCCTTTTATGCCTTGAATGGCTATTTTCTTTTCCATATATACAAAAAAAAATCCCGATTTTCATCGGGATTTTCATATTGTGAGTTTAATTTATTAAAAAATTAGCATACGATATAACAATCCCTTTCTGTTCTCCAGAAGAAATAAGAAAAATTGTTATAATAAAATGTATTGCTCATCATTTGCTTTTTATTCAAAGGCTAAATTAAATAATTATTTTTATAAATAACCTTTTTTTACTAAAAATCTACTTTAACGTTTTCCTAATAAGTTGAAAAATTAATTTCTAATAAATTTGAATGTATTTGTATTACCATCAACTGAATTCAATCTAATTAAATAAACTCCACTTTGGATTGAGCTTAAATCTAATGTTAAAAAATTTCCTTCTGTATTAATTTTTTTGACAATTTTTCCATCTACAGAAATTAATTCAACTTTGTTAATATTTATTTGCTCACTTACATTAATTGAAAGTGTTTTTGTTGTTGTATCATAAAAATGATTAATATTCATTTCAATTAATGAAACATTAGAAGTACTCAAGAAATCTGTTGATTTTAGAATAGTGCCTTGACTTCCACACAATAAAGCTTCACCATTTTCAAAAACATCTACAGCATAAAGTGTTGGTGTAGTTGTAGCTGCAGTATTAACTGGTGTAAAACTTGCTCCATCATTTGAAGAATAATAAATGTTTTGGTCTGTTCCACTAGCGTACATTTTATTTCCTCTATAAATTAAACTGTATAGATTTTCATATCCAGTTGATAATATCTGTGTCCAAGTAGCTCCACCATCTGATGTTTTTAAAACTTCACCATCTTCACCACTAACTATTCCGTTATTTGCATCTTTAAAATCAATATTAAAATAGTAATATGTTGGAATTCCTGATTTTACAACTGTCCAAGTATTTCCTCCATCTGTTGATTTACTAATTTTTTGATTTGCTCCTGTTGAAAACATTGTAGTTGCTGTAGCGTAAGTAAGAGCTTGAGTCTGTAAATTAGTTGTAGTTGTTGCTGGCACCCAAGTATCACCTGAATCAGCTGTTCTAAAAGCAATAAGCTGTCCTCCATTAGTTAATGCAGTAACAAAACCATTATCTGCATCAAAAAAATCTAAACAAGAATAATAATAAATTCCTGTTTGAACGGTTATATTTGTCCACGTTACACCTCCATCGGTTGTTTTTAAGAAAGTATCTCCTTGACCAACTGCAAATCCTCTTGTAGTAGAAACAAATTTAATTTTCTTAAAACCAGGTGTTGAGCCAGTAGTTGGATAAATTGTTTGCCAAGTTTCACCAGCGTCAGTACTTTTAATAATTATACCGGCATTTCCAGTAGTATATTGAGAACCTGCTGCATAAGCTACCGTATTTTGACCAGGTGGAATTGTAACATCATACAAAATATAACTTGTTCCAGATGGTTTGGGTGTAAATGTTTGAGAAAAAACTGAACTTGTAGTTAAGCCAATAGTTAATAATAATACTTTAAAAAAGTAATTTTTAGTTTTCATAAAAAGGTTGTTTTTGGTTTGGTTAATTATTTACTATTGAGTATTTTATAAATTAATAAAAATCAATTGCTGTTAAAACTAATGTTTTTTTTAATCTAATTATTACATTTGCTATAAATATCACAATATGTCAATAGAAGTTAAAAATATAACCAAAAGTTATGGCTCTCAAAAAGCATTAGATAACGTTTCTTTTTCGGTTAAAAATGGAGAAATAGTAGGTTTTTTAGGGCCAAATGGTGCTGGAAAATCGACATTAATGAAGATTTTAACGACTTACATTACTTCTGATGAAGGAAGTGCTTCTGTAAACGGAAATGATGTTGAAACACATCAGAAACAAGTTCAAAAATCTGTTGGCTATTTACCAGAACATAATCCGTTGTATTTGGATTTGTATGTTCGTGAATATTTGGGTTTTAATGCTGATGTTTATAAAGTTGATAAATCTAGAATTGAAGAAGTGATTCAATTGACTGGTTTAACTCCAGAAGCTAATAAAAAAATTGGACAATTATCTAAAGGTTATAGACAGCGTGTTGGTTTAGCGACTGCTTTACTACACAATCCTGAAGTTTTGATTTTAGATGAGCCAACAACTGGTTTAGATCCGAATCAATTGGTAGAAATTCGAGATTTGATTAAAAATATTGGAAAGGACAAAACGGTTTTTCTTTCAACACACATTATGCAAGAAGTTGAAGCCATTTGTGATAGAGTAATCATCATCAACAATGGAAAAATTGTTACTGATAAAAAACTAAATACTTTAGTAAAAGAACAACAAGAACAAACTATTGAAGTGGAATTTGACAAAGTGGTTGATGCAACTATATTAAATACAATTCCGAATATAAAAACTACTAAAAACTCGCATGACTTTATTTGGGAATTGACTTTTGAAACCGAAAGTGATATGAGGCCAATCGTTTTTGATTTCGCTCATGATAATGGTTTGAAAATTTTACAATTGAACTTGAAGAATAAAAATTTAGAACAGATTTTTAGAGAGCAGACGAAGAAGTAATTGATAATTATTGGTTTTCAATTTAGTTTTTTGTTTCAGTTTATCTAATCAAAAATCAATTGTCCTTGATATAAGACTTGAACATCAACAATTGGCGGATTATTTTTTAGAATTACATTTCCTGTACTGTAGATTGTTCCTGAAATTTTTTGTTGTGGATTTACTATAATATCATTGGAACTTCTTTGAAAAATGTAAACATTTTGTGCAATCAGATTTGCTCCTTCAAAACGTTCGTCTCCATTGTAAAAATTCACAGACAAATCAGTAACGTTTCCTGAAATGTTGTAAAAACTAGCTCTATTATCTTCTACAATTAAATTATTACAATTCACTTTTAAATGAAATTCTCCTGAAGCAGTCTCTTCAAATAAACCTGATTGCAAATGAAAATTCGTGAAATTCAACACATTTTCAGAATACACATTATGTTGAGAAGAGGAATAAACAGTATCTAAATCATCAACTGAAATATAAATTTTTACTGGTTCATAACTTTGAAATGTTTTTGAAGCATTAAGTGCATCAATAAATAGTTGATTATCAATTACTGAAAAAGTCACTTTATCTATGATGTTTTCTCCAGCTGTAATTTCAACTTTAGTCTCTATTTCATCTGTTATGTGTAATTCAATGCCTTCAGAAATATTAATTTTATCAAAAAATCCAACTGAAATTTCTTTTGAAATTATTGCACCTGATGATTCCAGCAACTGATTTTCATCGCAACTAAATAACAAGAAAAGGCTAAATAAAACGATTACTTTCTTCATAACTTTACTCCTATTCCAAATTCTATTGCTTCTGCTTTTGCTCCATGAGTTTTTAGAGAAACGCTATTAAAAATTGTTTTATTCCATTGATATTTTGCTCCTAATCGTTGATACATAGGCCCTAAAAAATCAAAAGGTTCATAAACATAATAACCTACTTGTGCTTCCAACGACATTTTATTAATGGCTAATTCGTAACCAGCAAAAAGTCCAACTCGCTTGAAATCTGTATCTTCTTTTATATTTTCATTGGGATAAGCTACTGACTTATATTTGATGTATTCTTTCAAATAATACATGGCAAATAAATCAACCCCTAATTGCATTTTACTCTTTTTAGTGAATTGTTTATCAGCATAAAAACTCAACTCATAAAAAGGTTTTTGACCACTTCCAATGATGTCGCTTTCGTTGATTCCTGTTCGAAAAGCAATGTTATATCTTAATGGATAAGTCGTTTTTAAAGTGTCTTTTGAGAATTTATATTCACTTATTTTATCTTCAAAAACGTAATTCAATCCCAATTGAAAAGACAAAGTATTCGTACTGGTATTGGGTGATTTTATGTTAGCATTTGAATGATGGAAAAAAGACAAACCTGTTTGAAAACCAAAATTATCAACAATTTTTTCTTTTCGAAAATTCAATAAAAAATAAGTAGAAGGCATAATTTTAGTACTGTAAGCCAAATTTCTAAAATTCTCATTTTTATCGAATGGATTTGTATTGTAAGCTATTCCTTGTCCAATACGAAAAACTAAATTTCGATTTAAAAAATAGAAGTTATAATGACCATAAACTCCATACAAATCTCCTAAAACCTCATTTTTATTTGCTTGATGGTGCAATGAAAATCCGTAATCTGGAAAATTGAAATTGGATTCCCATTCATGTTCTCCAAACGTTTTTTTATTAAAACTCAACAAAACTCCTTCTGGATGTTTGGTAATTAAATGCTTAATAGTTTGGTTATGAGGCAAAATTTTTCCGTACAAATAATCAGCATCCACAGAAAATTGAGCATTTGCTGTTGTAAAAATGAGTAAGAAAAATAAAATTTGCTTCATATTGAGAGCAAATATAACAGAAAGTTTATCAAAAAACTTCTTTAGCAATCGCTTTTATATTTTCTGCTTTTCCCATTGAATAATAATGCAAACATGGAATTCCTGCTGCTATTAATTCTTTACTTTGTTGTAAACACCATTCTATTCCTACTTTTTTTACGGCTTCATTATCTTTAGCTTTTACAACTGCCATAATTAAATCATCTGGTAAATCTACCTTAAATCTATGTGGAATTAAATTCAATTGTTTTTTTGTGGCAATGGGTTTCAATCCTGGAATAATTGGAACTGTAATTCCAGATTTTCTACATTTTTCTACAAATTCGAAGAATTTTTGATTGTCAAAAAACATTTGGGTTACGATATAATCAGCTCCATTTTTAATTTTTTGTTTTAAAAAATGAATATCGCTATCCATACTTGGTGCTTCCATATGCTTTTCCGGATAACCTGCAACACCAATGCAAAAATCAGTACAAGAAGAATTCTGTAAATCTTCATCTAAGTAAATTCCGTTATTTAAATTTGAAATTTGTTTTACTAAATCTGATGCAAATTCATTGCCTTCTTTTTCAGGTTTGAAATAGGTTTCATTTTTCAAAGCATCACCACGAAGTGCTACAACATTATTGATTCCCAAAAAATCTAAATCAATCAATAAATTTTCGGTGTCCTCTTTTGTAAATCCTCCACACAAAATATGAGGAATCGCATCTACATCATATTTATTTTGAATTCCAGCACAAATTCCAACCGTTCCTGGTCGTTTTTTTACAATCTTCTTTTGCAACAAACCACTTGGCAATTCTTTGAATTCGTATTCTTCACGATGATACGTTACATCAATGAAAGGTGGATTGAACTCCATCAAAGGATCAATACTATCAAAAATAGATTGGATATTTTGCCCTTTTAAAGGTGGTAATATTTCGAAGGAAAATAAGGGTTTTCCTTTTGCGTTTTCTATATGTTGGGTTACTTTCATTATTTTGGTTGTTGGTTGTTAGTTGTTGGTTGTTGGTTGTCAGTGAAATTTTCCATTAACTAACAACTATAAACCATCAACTATTTTTAATCTGCTATATTTGGTGCGAGCCATTTTGTGGCAACTTCTGTTGAAATTCCTCTACGTTTGGCATAATCTATTACTTGATCTTCTTTAATTTTTCCTAATCCAAAATATTTACTTGCTGGATTGGCAAAATAATATCCTGAAACTGATGAAGCTGGCCACATGGCCATACTTTCCGTTAAGGTTACTCCGATTTCTTCTGCTACATTTAATAATTTCCAAATGGTTGGTTTTTCCAAATGGTCTGGACAAGCTGGATAACCTGGTGCTGGTCGAATTCCTTTGTATTCTTCTTTAATTAATTGAAAATTATTTAAGTTTTCATCGGAAGCATAACCCCAAATTTCTTTTCGAACTTTTAGATGTAAATATTCCGCAAAAGCTTCGGCTAATCTATCGGCTAATGCTTTTACCATAATGGAATTGTAATCGTCTAATTGCTCTTCATATTCTTTAGCTTTTTCGTCTACTCCAAAACCAGTTGTGACACAAAAACAACCTATATAATCTTGAATCCCTGAATCTTTTGGTGTAATAAAGTCTGCTAAAGCAATATTTGGTGCTCCAGCTGTTTTTTGAGATTGTTGACGTAGAGTTAAAAAAGTTGTTGGTTGTTGGTTGTTAGTTATTAGTTCAATATCGTCATCGTTGATTTGATTAGCTGGAAAAATTCCGAGAATTCCTTTGGCTGTAAACCACTTTTCTGCAACAATTTTATCTAACATGAATAAAGCATCATTGTACAAATTAGTTGCATCTGTTCCAACTACCTCATCGGTTAGAATTTTAGGAAACTTTCCAAACAATTGCCACGATTGAAAAAACGGTGTCCAATCGATATATGAAATTAATTCAGAAAGTTCAACATCAATAGTTTTTGTTCCAATGAAATTAGGTTTTGCAGGTTTAAAATTAGTCCAATCTAATTGCAATTTATTTTTTCGAGCTTGTTCAATGGAAAGATAATTTTTATCACGACTTCTATTTAAATAACCTTCTCGAAGATTGTCATATTCTTCACGAATGGCTTTTACGTAATTTTCTTTGGTTTCTTTTTGCAATAAGTTACTGGCAACTGTCACAGCTCTAGAAGCATCATTCACGTGAACTACTGTTTCTTTGTATTCAGGTGCAATTTTTACTGCTGTGTGAGCACGAGAAGTTGTTGCACCACCAATCATAATTGGAATCTTGATGTTTAATTTGTCCATTTCTTTGGCTAAATAAACCATTTCGTCTAATGATGGTGTGATTAATCCACTTAGTCCAATTATATCAACATTTTCACGAACTGCAGCTTCAATGATTTTTTCAGGTGGAACCATAACTCCTAAATCGATAATTTCGAAATTATTACAACCTAAAACTACAGCAACTATATTTTTTCCAATATCGTGTACGTCACCTTTTACGGTTGCCATTAAGACTTTTCCAGCACTTGATGAATTTCCAGTTTTTTCAGCTTCAATATAAGGTAAAAGATAAGCCACAGCCTTTTTCATAACACGAGCCGACTTTACTACTTGTGGCAAAAACATTTTTCCACTTCCAAATAAATCTCCAACGACATTCATTCCTGCCATTAAATTAACTTCTATAACTTCTATGGCTTTAGCTGAATTTGAACGTGCTTCTTCAACATCAATTTCTATGAATTCATCGATTCCTTTAACCAATGAATGTGTTAATCTTTCTTGGACAGAACCACTTCTCCATTCTGCAATAACTTTTTCATTTGATTTTGTTTCTCCAACATAACTTTCGGCTAAATCTAAAAGTCGTTCCGTTGCATCTTCTCTTCTATTTAATAAAACATCTTCAACGTGTTCTAATAAATTCTTATCAATTTCATCATAAATCTCTAACATTTCAGGATTTACGATTCCCATGGTCATACCGTTTTGAATGGCATGATAAAGAAAAGCCGAATGCATAGCTTCACGAACTTTGTCGTTTCCTCTGAAAGAAAATGAAACATTACTTACACCACCAGAAACATTAGCATAAGGTAAATTTTCGCGAATCCATTTTGTGGCTCTGAAAAAATCTAGTGCGTTTAATTTATGTTCGTGCATTCCAGTGGCAACTGGAAAAATATTGGGGTCGAAAATGATGTCTTGAGCAGGGAATCCCACTTTATCAACTAAAACATCATAACTTCTTTTACAAATTTCAATTCTTCTTTCGTAAGTATCCGCTTGACCAACTTCATCAAAAGCCATTACAATTACCGCTGCACCATATTTTTTTATCAACTTGGCATGATGAATAAAAACTTTTTCTCCTTCTTTTAGTGAAATTGAATTCACAACACCCTTTCCTTGAACTACTTTCAATCCAGCTTCTATGATTTCCCATTTGGAACTGTCAATCATCACTGGAACACGAGCAATGTCTGGTTCTGCTGCTATTAAATTTAGGAATTTTGTCATGGCATAAACTCCATCAAGCATTCCTTCATCCATATTGATATCGATGATTTGAGCTCCACCTTCTACTTGAGCACGAGCAATTTCCAAAGCTTCATCGTATTTTTCTTCTTTAATTAATCGAAGAAACTTACGTGAGCCTGTCACATTGGTTCGTTCACCTACATTAACAAAATTGGTTTCTGGAGTTATGATTAAAGGTTCTAATCCTGATAATAGAAGAAATTTATTGGCTTTATAACTCATCGCTTATTCTCTTGTAATGCTTATTGACTTCTTTGTAAAACAATTTAAAATCTGTTCTAAAATTTTGCCATTTATTTTGTAATCTTTTTTTGGTGTTTATTATTTTATTTTTCATTGTAATCAGACTTCTACGGTTATTCCTCTAGGTTTAAATTCATTGGCAACTTCTGCAATTAGTTTGATGTGTTCTGGAGTTGTGCCACAACAGCCACCAATAATATTTACTAAATTATCTTGTAAATATTCCCGAATTAAAGCCTGCATTTCTTCAGGAGTTTGATCGTATTGTCCGAAAGCATTCGGTAAACCAGCGTTTGGATGAGCTGAAATATTCAATTGTGTATTATGAGCTAAGCGTTTTAAATAAGGTTTTAATTGATCTGCACCTAAAGCACAATTAAATCCGATACTTAATAATGGAATGTGTGAAATTGAAATTAAGAAAGCTTCAACGGTTTGACCTGAAAGTGTTCTTCCAGAAGCATCAGTAATTGTTCCTGAAACCATAATTGGAATATCGATATTTCTTTCTTCTTTAACTTCTTCGATTGCAAAAAGAGCTGCTTTTGCATTTAAAGTATCGAAAATTGTTTCTACTAAAAGTACATCACAACCACCATCAATTAAAGCTTCAATTTGTTGTTTGTAGGCAATTCTTAAATCATCAAAAGTTACAGCTCTAAAACCTGGATCATTTACATCTGGAGACATGGATGCTGTTCTGTTTGTTGGACCGATTGAACCGGCAACAAATCTTGGTTTATCTGTAAATTCATCAGCAACCTCACGAGCAATTTTAGCTGATTCATAGTTTAATTCGTAAACTAAATCTTCTAAATGATAATCAGCCATTCCGATTGTTGTTCCAGAAAACGTATTGGTTTCAACAATATCGGCACCAGCTTGAAAATACAAACGGTGTACTTGTTTTACAGCTTCGGGTTGAGTTATAGAAAGTAAATCGTTATTTCCTTTTAAAGGATGTGGAAAATCTTTGAAACGTGAACCGCGAAAATCTTCTTCTGAAAAATTATTGCGTTGCAACATTGTTCCCATTGCTCCATCTAGGACAAGGATTCTTTTTTTTATAGCTTCTTTTATTTTTGACATATTTTTGATTTAACCACTAAGTTTGTATGACTTTTACAAATTTGGTAATTGTTTTTTATAACATGTTATCAAGAAACTGAAAAGAATTTCGTTGAGTTATCTTTTTCTAAATCCTGAAAAAATTCAGGATAAAGAATAGAATGTAGCACCTTCTACAAGAATAGGGTTGCTAAGCTTTCATCGAGTCTAATCTCTCCAGCTTTCGTGATAACAATCATTATATTTATTAACAGGGCAAAGATATAAAGAAAAAAACAAAATAGAAATATTTTCCGAAAAAATTATAAATAAATGTTTTAAATAAATTATTTTTCTACATATATTCATATTTAATGATTTATTTTTTACAAAATAGACTGTTTGCAAAATAAAAAAGGTCAGAAAATTAATTCTGACCTTTCTAAAAAAATATATAAGTTTTTAATTCTTCACAAATTTAGATGTTGCTACACCTTCATCTGTTTTAACATTTAACATGTAAACTCCAGAAGTTAAATCTGAAACATTGATTTCCATTTCAGAATCTAAAGTATTATTAATTGTTTTAACTGTTCTTCCATTAATATCTACCATAGTAATTTCATCAACTATTAAACCATTTTTAACAGATAAATTTAAAACATTGTTTGCAGGGTTTGGATAAATTGAGAAATTATTTGCAAAAAATGATTGAGTGCTTGCAACTGGTCTGTCTACTGAAAAAGTATCTATACCTATAATATCTGAATTAGAACCATTTGGACCTCCATCAATAACATAATATCTGAAGCCAATTTTACAAGGTACTACACCTGTTAATCCAGCAACTGTATATGAATATTGCGTCCAAGTAAAAGGAAATCCCGTTGTTGTTAAATTAGGGTTAACAGAAACTCCTAAAGTTGTAAAAGCTCCTACACTTGTTGCTCCAGAAGGAGTTCCTGCAGAAGTCATGTCACTTGAATTTAAACGCATTTCTAATCTATCAGGAAAGATTGTTCCTGTACCTGTACCTCCTTTTCTTGCATAAAAAGTAATAACATCTCCGTTTTGAAGATTTAATTCAGGAGTTATTAACCAATTACTAATTGTTCCTGCTCCTGTTGCACTGTTAAAATTACACAAAGTAAAAGAAGTGGCACCACCTGCTTGACCACCACCTGAAAATGCAGTTCCACCACCTTGTGCCCAAGTCGAAGCTCCTAAAGGAGAACTTTGATTAGTTGAAAGCCAACCAGCAGTTGATAAATTAGCAAAGGTATCAAACCCTTCTGCAATAATGTTTTGTCCATTAGAAAGCCCTGCAAAAAAGAGAGCTACATAAAGTAAAGTTTTTTTCATAATAAGTTTTTTATTTGGTTAATAATGACCTAAAATTAATAAATTAATAAACAAAAAAACTATTATTTTATTTTTTAACAATTAATTTGCAGTCTTAAACAAAACATTTATATCTTTGCAGTCTTAAACAAAAGAGGAAAAATTTGACTGATTGCAACCTCGTTAAAAAATGCTAAAGCAGAATTACTCCTTTAGTATTTTTACGCGAACTTTTCATTCTTAATTTTCCATAATAATATAAAATAATTTATAGTATGGCATATTTATTTACGTCTGAATCTGTTAGTGAAGGACATCCAGACAAAATTGCGGATCAAATTAGTGATGCATTAATAGACAACTTTTTAGCTTTTGATGCGGATTCAAAAGTAGCTTGTGAAACCTTAGTTACAACAGGTCAAGTAATATTAGCTGGTGAAGTAAAATCAAACACTTATTTAGATGTTCAACAAATTGCAAGAGATGTAATCAAGAAAATTGGTTACACGAAAAGCGAGTACATGTTTGAAGCAAATTCTTGTGGAATTCTATCAGCAATCCACGAACAATCTGCTGATATTAACCAAGGTGTTGATAGAGCAAGTAAAGAAGAACAAGGTGCTGGTGACCAAGGAATGATGTTTGGTTATGCTACAAATGAAACTAAAAATTTTATGCCTTTGGCTTTAGATTTATCTCATGCGTTGTTAATCGAATTAGCTAATTTGAGAAGAGAAAATGCTGAAATAACTTACTTACGTCCAGATGCGAAATCTCAGGTTACTTTAGAGTATTCTGACGACAACAAACCTGTTCGTATTGATGCGATTGTAATTTCAACTCAACATGATGACTTTGTTAAACCTAAATCTAATTCAAAAGCAGATAAAGATGCTGCAAATGATGAAATGTTGGTTAAAATTAAAAGTGATTTAGTTTCCATATTAATTCCTAGAATTAAAGCAAAATATCCTCAATATGCTCATTTATTTAATGATGACATAACTTATCATATAAATCCAACTGGTGTTTTTGTAATTGGTGGACCTCATGGTGACACTGGTTTAACAGGTAGAAAAATTATTGTTGATACTTATGGAGGAAAAGGAGCTCATGGTGGTGGTGCTTTTTCTGGAAAAGATCCAAGTAAAGTAGACCGTTCTGCTGCTTATGCAACAAGGCACATTGCTAAAAATTTAGTAGCTGCTGGATTGTGTGAAGAGGTTTTAGTTCAGGTATCTTATGCTATTGGAGTTGCCAAACCAACTTCAATCAACGTAAACACTTACGGAACTTCAAAAGTTAACATGACTGATGGAGAAATAAGCAAAGTTGTAGAAGGAATTTTTGACATGAGACCTTATTTTATTGAGCAACGTTTAAAATTAAGAAACCCTATTTATAGTGAAACTGCAGCTTATGGTCACATGGGAAGAACTCCTGAAACTGTAACCAAAACATTTAGTTTGCCAAATGGTGAAGATAAAACAGTTACTGTTGAATTATTCACTTGGGAAAAATTAGACCATGTAGATCAAGTGAAAACCGCTTTTGGATTATAATAGTTAGATTCTGAACTAAATTCAGAATGACAAAAAATAAAAAAACCTGATTCAAATTAAAGAATCAGGTTTTTTTATGGATTATAATTTCTATTACAAATTATATTTCAAACTCAAAATAATATATCTTGGCTGAACTGTATAACTTGAAAAGGTACTTGTTCCAGCAATTTGATTGAAGCTATTGCTGTTTAATGCTCTTGTTTCTAGCAAATTTGTCCCGGATAACTTGTATTCCCATTTGCTGTCTTTCTTTTGATAGATTAAACTTGCACTTAAGAAATCGTATTCGGTATCAATAGATTTATCTTTATTTCTATTGTGGTAAAAACTATAATCAGAAACAAAAGAAAATGCATCTAAGAAATAATATTCTAAACCAATCGTTGGACTATCAGTGTAAAATGTATCAGAAAAGTTATCATTAATTGTATAACCATATCCTAATGATAAATTTGGAATCGTTTTATAATTTGTAGAAAACTTCACATTATAACTTTGTGTAAATGATTCTGTGGTTTGAATTTCTGAAGGATTATTATTCGGATCAGCATCACTATCTTGAAAAACTCTAATATTGTTAAATTTACTCCAATTCATATTTAAACCAGCAGAAGCTTTATAATATTTAGCAAATGATCGTCCGTAGTTAAAAGCCCCTGAAATAGTTTCGTCAGCGAAATTTGAACCAATATTAACTGAAGAAGAAGCTTGGTTTGCTCCTGAAGCAGACAACAAAGCTCTACTTTTAATAGCATCAACTTGTTTTGTATAATTTAAAAATCCGAAAATATTTTCAAAATTAAACATGTTGTATTTAAAATATCTCAAACTATGTGATTGTGAAAGAGAGTTTTCTAAATTTCTATTTCCACTAAACAAACTGTTATAATTTGAAAAGACATACCCTTCAGCTAACTTAGTAATATCTGTGAAGTTATTTTGTAAAGTAAAATTATAGGTAAGGGTTTCTGATTTTTTTATTTGATACAAGGCATAAACATCTGGCAATAATCTTGTGAAATTCATACTATTTGAAGTTCCTAATTGATTGTCTTTTGTCGAATAATTGTGAACACTAAATCCTGGTGTAACGGTAAATTTACCTTTTATGAACTTATAATGTAATCCTAAAAAAACATCATTGAAAGCATAATCTACATTATTAGTGTTCTCTGCAGCTGTTAAATCATTTGTAGTTCCATTGTCTAAAATTTGAAAAATACTTGAATCAAAATTTTGGTATGAATAAGTGTTTCCTAGAGTTAGATTAATATTGCTTTTTGGTGTCAACATATAATAATAATCAAATTTAGCATCTGATTTATTTGTTTTTACAAAACGGTTTTGATTGAGATTATTTCTGACTTGAGTTCCGTCATAACCTGAAAACAAGAAAGGTTGAAATTCTAAATTTGCATTATAAAAAGGATCTTCTTCTTGATACAAATGTTGTAATTCAAAGGCAAAAACATTTTTGTCATTTAAAGTATAATAGTAATTGAAATTTTGATTTACCGATAAAGGATTTTGTGTTTTATTGGTATTAATATCTGACAATAAAGAAGAAAATAAAGTTTGGTCTTCTCTTTGGTCCGAAAACTTAACTAAAGCATCGTAATCAATATGTAATTTATCTGAAGGAACATAACTAGTGCTTAACTTCAACAAAGTCTGCGTACTTAATTGATTTGAAACATCTTGTCTTGTTTCATCTTGTAATGGCTCTGGTCTTTCAGTTGCTGTGTTTGTAATTGTTTGTGTTTTATTTCCTAAAACTATTCCAAAACCACTAAATGTTAAAGCTTTTGTTGGGTTATAACTAAAATTAGCAGCTCCAAATTTGGTGTCAATATTCGCTGCTTGATTGTTGTTTAAGTTTCCAATTCCTAAATCATTAGAAGATACATTGAAATTAGAACCTCCTTTTCGCATCATATTTTTAAATCCACCCGTAAACCTAAAGTAGTCTCTTGTTGTTAAAGGCAATTCTCCAATATTGTTAAAATTACTGATTACATTTATACTGATTTTTGGGTTGTAGTAGAACAATTTTGGATTAACCAAATATCTGTCTTCTGTATCCCAAGCTCCAGCTCCAGCAGTTATATCTCCAAACCAAAAGTTTTTTTTACCTTCTTTTAATTTGATGTTTAAAGCTACATTTTCTTCGTTATTTTCTAATCCTTTTAAATTAGTGACCTCATTATAATTTCTTAAAACCTGAATTTTATCTAAGGCATTTGCAGGAATATTTTTAGTTGCAATTTTAGTATCACCATCAAAAAAATCTTTTCCTTCCACCATTACTTTTTGAACCGATTTTCCTTCAACAGTTATGTTTCCATCATTATCAACTTCAACTCCCGGAAGCTTCTTAAGAACATCTTCTAATTTTCGTTCTGTTCCATTGGTAAATGAATCTGAATTATAAATAATGGTATCTCCAGAAATTGAAACTGGCATTTCATAAACTAATTCAACCTCTTTCAATAAATTACCTTCTTTTAGAATAATATTATAATTCATTGCTTTGTCAGAAGTAGTTACTTGTTTTTCCTGTGATTCATAACCAATATAACTTATCTTTAGAGTATATGGTGTGTTTGCGTTAAGATTAAGTTGGTATTTTCCGGCATCGTTAGTAATAGCATAAGCATCCATCGCTTTTGTGTTGTTATTGATAGCCATTATATTTGCCATTTCTAAGGCAACACCTGTTGTATCTTTAACCGTTCCTTCAAATCGAATATTTTGAGACATAGCATTTATTGAAAATGCCAAAATGCAAATGAAAAGTATTTTTTTCATCAAGTTCTGTTTAGTTTGTTTTTAGTTTAAAATTAGAAACCTCTTCCTCTTCCACCACCACGTTGACCACCATACATTTCTCTCATCTCTTCCATTTTCTTTGTGACAGTTTCATCATATTCTTTTTGAGTCACAACTTTTCCTGTTTTAGGTGCTTTTATTTCTGCTTTATCTTTAACATTTAATGCAACTTTAGAACATAAAATGATAGTAGTTCCATCATTAACTTCTAAAATCAAACCTGGTAAACCCCAATATTTATCTGGTCCTTGATTAATAGGAATTTCTGGAGCATACCAAGCGGTAATTGTTTTTTCTTTTATTTGTTCAACATCTTGCATAAAGTTAGTTTTCTTATTTGCATCTGTAGAATCTTTTGCTTTTGCTGCTTTTTCTTTTTCCTCTTTTTCTTTATCTCCTCCACGCATTCTGAAATTTCTAAAATCAGTTGGGTCAGTTGCCACAACAGCTGTTGCTTTGTAACAAATATATTCTCCAATTTTTTTTGTTTCAGCAGTCATTTGCCATTTATAACTTGGTAAACTATCTTTAATTAAAAATTCTTTACCAAAAAACTCTTTATCAACCGAATACATCTTTTCTTTTACGTTTTTGTATTGAGTTCCTCCACCACCCATCATAGATGTCATCATTCTTCCTCCACCACCATTTTGACCAGGAGCGTCTAACTTTTCTTCTTCTTTATAAATTGAAGCTGACTTATCGAAATTTAAAATAAATGTTTTTTCGAACATTTTTTTCATACGTTCTTCAATACTTGCTTTCATATCTGGAGTGATTTCTCTGTTTCCTCCAATATTTTTCATTATTTCAGATGTACTTGTTTTTGACTCATAAACAGCCATTCCTTGGAAATCCTGCGCTTGAATCAATGTTGTTACTAAAAGTAACGCTACTAAAATTGTATTTTTCATTTTAAAATGGTTTACTTATGTTAGAATCCTAAAAGAAAATATCCTTGCATTTACTAAATGTTAAATAATTTCTTATTGTTTAGACTTATAAATATATAATTTGTTACAACTATAAATCAAAATGTTGTGTTAAAACATTATCTTTAGACTTTCAATTTTTGAAAAGGTTTAATTGAGTTTTAAAATAAATGAGAAATTTCATTCTTTTTTTTAGTTTACTTTTAAATATTACATCTTGGTCTCAAGAATATGTTTCTATTCAACAATTAGATTCTACAAAGTTTAAAGTAGATGAATATATTGGTAAAGACAATTTAAAAAACGATTATTTTATATATAAAAATGCTATTAAAAAAAAGAGCGCAGATCAAGAATATGAATATCAAAATCTATCATTAGGAAACATTGAAAAAATTTGCATTACTAATCCATTGCAGTTAGTTGTGTTTTATGAAGATTTTAATGCTTTAGTTTTACTGGACAATCAATTAAATGAAACGCAGAAAATCTACGGAAACAAATTTGAAACTCCCATCAAAATTGAAGCTTTTGGATTGGCAAGTCAAAACCAAGTTTGGTTATATGATGGTTTTTTGCAAAAAATTAGTTTGTATAATTTTAAATCAAACATCAATAAAATTATTTCTACTCCATTGAATACAGAAATTAAAGAGTATAGTAGTGATTATAATAATTTTTATTGGATTACAAAAGAACTTGATTTTTTCTCTATTTCTATTTTTGGAAAAATAAAAAACATTGGAAAAATACCAGAATATGATAGCATTCAAATAATTGATAATAATAAAATAATCTATTCTAAAGACCAAAAAATATACTATTACAACACTAATAAGCCATCAGCACAAAAAATTGATATAAATAAAAAAAGCTTTGAGAAATTTTTCTTTAACAACGGAATTTTATCTATTTTTACAGACAATCAAATTATTAATTATAAAATAGATTTACCATAATGCACGTAGCAATAGCAGGAAATATTGGAGCAGGTAAAACGACTTTGACCAAGTTATTAGCCAAACAATTTAAGTGGGAACCTCATTATGAAGATGTAGTAGACAATCCATATTTAGACGATTTCTACCACCAAATGGAACGTTGGAGTTTTAATCTACAAATCTATTTCTTGAATAGTCGTTTTCGTCAAGTATTACAAATACGTGAAAGTGGCAAAAAAATCATTCAAGACCGAACTATTTATGAAGATGCACATATTTTTGCACCCAATCTTCATGCTATGGGTTTAATGACCAATAGAGATTTTAACAATTATAGCTCGCTTTTTGATTTGATGGAAGGATTAGTTGGCCCACCCGATTTATTAATATATTTGAGAAGTTCAATTCCGAATTTAGTAAATCAAATTCACATGAGAGGAAGAGAATATGAAAACACCATTTCTATTGATTATTTAAGTCGATTGAATGAAAGATACGAAGCTTGGATTCATAAATACGATAAAGGAAAATTGTTAATTATTGATGTTGACAATATGGATTATGTAAACAATCCAGAAGATTTAGGAGAAATCGTCAACAGAATTAATGCCGAAATAAACGGATTATTTTAATCAAATGAAAGCCTCTTAATTGAGGTTTTTTTATTCATAAATTTTATAAATATGCCATTAGTAACACCACTTTCACCAGATCACGATAAAGAAACTCAAGAATTAGCTGAATTTTTTAATGAAACTTTAGGGTTTTGTCCCAATTCGGTTTTAACCATGCAACATCGACCAGCTATTTCAAAAGCATTCATTAATTTGAATAAAGCTGTAATGGAAAATCAAGGTCGCGTAACTTCTGCTTTAAAACGAATGATTGGCTGGGTTACGAGCAATGCTGCTGGTTGTAGATATTGTCAAGCACACACTATTAGAGCTGCAGAACGTTATGATGCAAACAAAGAACAATTGGATAACATTTGGGAATACAAAACACATTCTGCTTTTTCTGAAGCTGAACGTGCTGCTTTAAATTTTGCTTTAGCCTCTTCTGTAATTCCAAATGCAGTTGATGAAACTATCAAAACAGATTTATACAAACATTGGAACGAAGGAGAAATCGTTGAGATGCTTGGAGTTATTTCTCTATTTGGTTATTTAAACCGTTGGAATGATTCCATGGGAACAACTATTGAAGATGGTGCTGTTGAAAGTGCTGAACACTATTTAGGAAAAACAGGTTGGGAAAAAGGCAAGCATGTTTAATTTAAAGTATCAAATAAAGTTTTGACTTTAATATTTTCCGAAGGTTTTGATAAAGTAATTCTATAAACTTGATTTGGTAAAACGTCAAAATAATTATCACTAAAATGAGCATTTTCAACTGTTGACAAATACACGTTTTTTGCTAATTTATCTGAAGTGATTTCTATAGTTAAATCATCTAATTTTTTAATTGTAATAGTTGGTTTTTCTAATGCTAAATCCTTTGGTTTAGCAAAATAAAACGAAGTTGAAGTTGATTTTTCATCTGAATTGAATTCAATATTCAATAAGGAATTTTTTAAATCCGCTTGAGAAATGTCGTTTTTTGGTAATGTAAAATAAGATTTGCTACTATTTGATTCTACTTCAATTTTCAATGTTTTTTCCAAAAGCAATTTCCCTTTAAAATCAATATTTTGAATTTTTAAATTCCCTGAAATAACTTTCAAATCATCATTTACAATAAATATTTTATAAAAATCTTTTTCTTCTTGAACTGAAATTAATACATTTTCATAACTTCTTTTGACTTGATAATGAAACGCTTTCCAATTGCCAAAATAATCTACAGAACTCCATGAAGTGACTGGCCAACAATCGTTGAATTGCCAATACAAAGTCCCCATACAATAAGGCTTGGCTCTTCTGTGAGCTTCAATAGCTGTTTTCATTCCATCAGCTTGCAACAATTGAGAAACGTAAATATAATCCTCAAAATCCTTTGGAATTATAAAATCACGTTTCATGTATTCATCAATAGTTTCATAACCCGTTGGGTGTTTTTGATGACTTCTTACAGTTTCAGAATTTAGACTTAAATCTTCTTTTTTTGCAAAATTTTTAAATGTTTCTAAATTAGGCATCCCTTGAAAACCATATTCACTCATGAATCTTCCTACTTTCTTTTCATAAATTTCAAAAGGCTCTTTTCCCCACCAAACTCCCCAATAATGAGAATCACCTTGTGTCAAACTTTCCTTTCTTCCCCAACCAATTGAAGGAGATGATGGCCAATAAATATTCTTGTTTTTAGGCAACAAACTATCTAATGTTTTTGGAATTAACTGA
The DNA here is from genome assembly GCF_042652765.1 of Flavobacterium ponti. Taxonomy (NCBI): domain Bacteria; kingdom Pseudomonadati; phylum Bacteroidota; class Flavobacteriia; order Flavobacteriales; family Flavobacteriaceae; genus Flavobacterium; species Flavobacterium ponti. Next base: position 551,973 of record NZ_JBHSGW010000001.1, on the reverse strand, counting down.
TGAAATACTTTTTCGTAATCATTCCAAATTTTTGTGGAATCTGCTTTTGAATAATTGTATTGTTTCTGCCAACCCCAATTGTGCCAACCTTCATCATTTTCATTATTGCCACACCAAATAGCTAATGATGGATGATTTTGCAAACGATTTACATTATCAATCACTTCTTGTTTTACATTATCTAAAAATGCTTTATCACCAGGATACATCGCACAAGCAAACATAAAATCTTGCCAAACTAAAATGCCGTTTTTATCACATTCGTCATAAAAAACATCATCAAGATAAATTCCTCCACCCCAAACACGAAACATATTCATGTTAGCATCCACAGCATCTTTTATTCTTGCTTTATAAATAGAATCTGAAACTCTTGGCATAAAACTGTCATCAGGAATGTAATTGGCTCCTTTCATGAAAACTGGAATTCCATTTAATTTGAAATAAAAACTCGTTCCAACTTTATCTTTCTCTTGAATTAATTCAATAGTTCTTAGTCCAATTTTAAGGGTTTTATTATCTAAAACTTTATTATTGGACTTTAACACAAATTGAAAAATATATTGATGAGGAACACCTAAACCATTGCACCACCATAAAATTGGATTCTTAATTTCTAATGGAATTTTAACGGTATTTGTTCCTTTTTTCAATTGAAATTCAAAAGGTTTAGCTCCTAAATAAATTTGATATTTCCCTTTTTCTTGGACATTTAGAGTAAATGTAAAGTCAATGTTAGCTACTTCGTTGTTCAGTTCTTTTTGATCAAATTTTACATTTTCTATTTTAGCATCATTCCAAAAATGAAGCTTGACATTTTTCCAAATTCCTGCTGTTACGAATCTTGGACCCCAATCCCAACCGTATTGATATTGTGCTTTTCTGGTAAATACTTTTTCGTCTCCAGGTAAAGTATAATTTAATTTTTTAGCTTGATTTTTTCCTTCTTGAACGGCTGACTTAAATTTGATTTCTAAATGATTTTCTCCTGCAACTAAATAGTTTTTTACGGGAATTTTCCAAGTTCGAAACATGTTGTTGGCTTCTAAAACTGGTTTTCCGTTTAAAAATACTGTTGCATAAGTATCTAAACCTTCAAATTGTAAATCGATATTTTTGTTCTTTAATTCTGATTTTGAAATGACAAATGACGTTTTGTAATTCCAGTTTTCGTTTTCAATCCATTGTAAGTCTTTTTCATTCGTTCCGTAGAATGGATTTTCGATTATATGATTTGCTAATAAATCAGTGTGAATTGTTCCTGGAACGGTTGCTGGTAGCCAATTTTCTTTGTTTTCTTGTTTAAATTTCCAGTTTTCTTGATTTAAACTGCGTTCAAAATTCTGACTCAAAAGAATCATTGGAAACAAGAGTATGAAAAGAAATTTATGCATTAAGAATTGCTTTTAATTTTTGGATTTCTATAGGGTTTGCGATTTCAGTTGCATCCGTAATTGCAGATGAATGAAAGAAATTAGCTTTGGTTTTATTCTTGATTTCTTGAAGATTTGAAGAACGCAAACTTCCACCAGGCATAATATTTATTCTGTTATTTGATTTTTGAACTAACCTTTCTAATTGATTAATTCCTTCATTCACATTTGGAGCATTTCCTGAAGTTAAAATGGTTTGAAATCGACATTCAATTAGTTCTTCTAAAGTTCCCAAAGGGTTTACAACCTCATCAAAAGCTCTATGAAAAGTACATGGAAAAGGTTTGGCTAATCCCACCAATTCTTTATTTTGAATTTTATTAACTGTATTATCACTATTTAAAATTCCGAAAACAAATCCGTTTACATTTAGTTTTTTAATTTCAGAAATTTGATTTTTCATTAATTCAAATTCTTCCTCAGAATAGACAAAATTTCCACCTCTTGGTCGAATCATGACAAATAAATCAATACTTATTTGTTTTCTAGCTTCTTTGATTAATTCGAATGAAGGAGTAATTCCTCCTAAATTCATTTCAACACAAAGTTCTACTCTATCTGCACCATTTTCTTGAGCAATTAAAGCTGATTCTAAATTAAAACAAGCGATTTCTAATTTATTCATTATTTTAAAAAGTAATCTGCATCCACTAACTTATTTCCTGAAGTATCGTTGACTGCATAATTAAATCCACTTTGAATGCAATAAGCACCATATTCTCCTTTTTTATTCAAAGCAATGAAACCCACTTGAATGTCTTTTAAATTTTTGTTTCTGTTTTTGGTCAACTTTACAATACGAGCCACAGCTTCTTCACAGGCTTTTTGTGGTGATTTCCCTTGTCGCATCAATTCCACTACCAAATGACATCCTACAATTCGAATCACTTCTTCACCATGACCTGTTGCTGTTGCTGCTCCAATTTCGTTATCTACGTACAAACCAGCACCAATTATGGGTGAATCTCCTACTCTACCGTGCATTTTAAAAGCCATTCCACTAGTCGTACAAGCACCCGAAAGATTTCCATGAGCATCTAAGGCTATCATTCCAATGGTGTCGTGATTTTCTATGTTGGCTTTTGGTAAATATTCACTCGTTTTCAACCATTCTTTCCATTCTTTTTCAGAAGCTTCAACCAATAAATTTTCTTTTTTAAATCCTTCCGATAAGGCAAATTGCAAAGCACCATCTCCCACTAACATAACATGTGGTGTTTTTTCCATGACAGCTCTTGCCACAGAAACTGGATGCTTAATATGTTCCAAAGATGCTACCGAACCAATATTGGAAAACTCATCCATAATGCAAGAATCAAGCGTTACTTTTCCATCTCGGTCTGGTCTTCCACCATAACCTACACTTCTTTCGTTAGCATCACCTTCTGGAATTTTCACACCAGCTTCTACTGCATCTAAAGCTCTACCGTTATTTTTAAGGATTTCCCAAGCTGCACCATTGGCTTGCACTCCAAAATTCCATGTGGAAATGACTATAGGTTTGTTGGTTTTCTTATTTTCAACTGGAATTTCTTCATCTTTTGTTTTGAACGAATTTAAGGCTAATGCGACAGAAGCAACAGCGGTTGTTTTCAGAAAATTTCTTCTATTACTCATATTAGTTTACGTTTATTTCATCTATAAAAAGCCAAGCTCCGTTTCCTTCACCAGGTTTCCCTTCTGGAATAATTCCGAAGTTTTTGACGGTTACTTTTATATATTTTGCTTGAACTTCATTGAAATGAATGTTTATATTTCCTTTAAAAAAAACAATTTCTTGTTCTGAAAGTCTTTCTTGAATTTCGAAATTACTTCCATCCAAAGACGTTTCTATTATAATTTCTGAAGGTAAATAAATCCAACTGGTTTGTCCATCAAAAACATGAAATTTAACCTTTGAGATAGTTTCAGTTCTATTAAAATCTATAGTTGCCACGACATCTTTTCCGCTAAAACCTAACCAATCCTTTCCGAATTTGTCTGTATCTCCAAAAACTCCATTCACTAAAGTAAAGATATCACCATTTGAGAAATTTTTACTGGGTTGAAATTCTAAACTAATATCCTTAGCTGTAGATTTTGAAATGAAAAATTCTTGTTCAGCTCCATTTCCTTTTTTTGTTCCATTTTCGAAATAAAATGCTTTTATTTTCTGATTTTTGGTGATTGAAATCGATTCTGAATATTTTTTTGAATTTAAATTAGGTTCAGAACCATCAATAGTATATCGAATGTTATTGTTATTTCTGGCATTTAAAGTATATTGAATACCATCATTTTTTTGTTCAATAGTTGCTTTAATATCGTAAATGGCTTCACTATAATTTATTCCTTTTTTATCAAAAATAGAAAGATGATGAATTAATCGGTTTTCAAAATCTTTATAATTTTCAGGGTTTGAAGTACCCCAAAGCACTTCTGACAAAGCTGTCATTCTGGTCATCATCATATATTCAGCATGCTCAGGAGTTGTGATATATTCTGTCCAAAGATTGGCTTGACCTCCTAAAATATATTTTGCTTCTTCTACTGTTAATTCAGCTGGAATTGGATTATAAGAATATACTTTTTCAACCGTTGTATAACCACCAATTGCTACGGGTTCGTTTTTTGGATCCGCTTGATAAAAATCAAAATAACAATGAGATGTTGGTGACATTACTACAAAATGTTTTTGTTTTGCTGCTTCAATGCCTCCTTCGATTCCTCTCCAACTCATTACCGCTGCATTTGGAGCTAATCCACCTTCCAAAATTTCATCCCAACCTATAATTTTTCTTCCTTTTGAGTTGACAAATTTTTCAATTCTTTGGATGAAATAACTTTGCAATTCGTGTTCGTCTTTTAATCCTTTTTCTTGGATTAAATTCTGACAATGTTCACAAGATTTCCATCGTGTTTTAGGACATTCATCACCACCAATATGAATATATTCGGATGGAAATAAATCCATAACTTCTGTCAAAACATCTTCTAAAAAAGCAAATGTTTCTTCTTTTGGACAGAATACATCGTCTAAAACACCCCAAATTTTTCCAACTTCAAAAGATCCATCATTACAAGCATATTTCGGATAAGCTGCTAAAGCGGCAACTGCATGTCCGGGCATTTCGATTTCTGGAACTATATTTATGTGTCGATATTTTGCATAAGCGACAACTTCTTTAATTTGTTCTTGTGTGTAAAATCCACCATATTTTATAGTATCGAATTTTTGATCTCTGTAATGTCCGACCATTGAGCCATTTCTCCACGCACCCACTTCTGTGAGTTTTGGATATTTTTTGATTTCAATTCTCCAACCTTGATCATCAGTTAAATGCCAATGAAACGTGTTTAGTTTATAAGTGGCTAAATAATCGATATACTTTTTTACAAATTCAACTGAGAAAAAATGACGAGCACAATCAAGATGCATGCCTCTCCATTTAAATTTAGGTTTATCAGAAATTGAAACTTCATTTAATTTAATCTCACTTGATTTTTCAAAAGGAATCATTTGCAACAAAGACTGAATTCCGTAAAAAACACCTTGATTTGAAAATGCTGAAATGTGAATTTTATTTTTTGAAATATCTAAATTGTATTGTTCATTGTCGAAATTTATGGTATCAGGAACATTTACAATTAGTTGAACGGTATTCTTATCAGTATATTTTGAAGAAATTTTTAAATCTAATCCTGTTTGAATTTTAATTTGTTCTTTTAGATATTTTGCTTCAAAAGAGTTTTCATCAGCTTGAATATTGGTTTTACTGTTTAATTTAAAAAATCCATCTTGATATTTTAGTTCAACTGGTTTTGGAATTAAATTATATTGGTTTTGAGCATTGCTTAAATGAAAAACAAATAGAAAGATTAATAAAATATAAAATCGCATGGGTTAAATTTTGGAATATAAATGTATAAAAAAAATGCCTCACTTTCGTAAGGCAATTTTATAATAGTTCTTCTATTCTTTATTTAATAGCGTTGATTTCTTTATCAACTTCAGCTTCATTACCTTCAAAAGTAAATTCTTCTACTGACTCTTTTCCATTTACAGTTGACACTACTTTTACAGTAGCTTTTACATTTTCGTCATCCGTTTTGGTTTTTTCAACCATCACTTTTTTAGAAACCTCTTCTGTAACTTCTTGGTTCATGAATTTGCAAGTTTTGCTTGTGCAACCTTTTTCTATACATTCTTCTTTAGACATTGAAGTGCATTCACCCATAGCAGAGCAGCATGTCATTGCAACTCCATCTTTTACAGTATGAACATCACCTCCTAAAATTGGAGCAATTACAAGACCAATTAAACATGTTAATTTAATTAAAATGTTCATTGATGGGCCAGAAGTATCTTTGAATGGATCACCAACAGTATCTCCAGTTACAGCTGCTTTATGAGCATCAGAACCTTTGTATGTCATTTCTCCGTTGATTTCAACACCAGCTTCAAAAGATTTTTTAGCATTGTCCCAAGCACCACCAGCATTGTTTTGGAACACAGCCCAAAGTACACCAGAAACGGTAACTCCAGCCATATAACCTCCTAACATTTCTGCTACTAATTGATTGTTTTCAGCATAAACTAGTTTGCCTAACAATACAATTGCAATAGGGAAACCAATTGTTAAAATTCCTGGCAACATCATTTCGCGTAAAGCTGCTTTTGTAGAAATTTCAACACATTTTCCGTATTCAGGTTTACCAGTTCCTTCCATAATTCCTGGAATTTCTTTGAATTGACGACGAACTTCATACACCATATCCATAGCTGCTTTTCCTACAGAATTCATAGCTAATGCTGAGAAAACTACAGGTATCATTCCACCTACAAATAACATAGCTAAAACAGGAGCTTTGAAAATATTAATTCCGTCAATTCCTGTAAAGGTAACATAGGCTGCAAATAAAGCTAAAGATGTTAAAGCTGCCGAAGCAATTGCAAAACCTTTACCTGTTGCTGCTGTTGTATTTCCTACTGAATCTAAAATATCTGTTCTTGTTCTTACTTCTTTTGGTAATTCACTCATTTCAGCGATTCCACCAGCATTGTCAGAAATTGGTCCGAACGCATCAATTGCTAATTGCATAGCTGTTGTTGCCATCATTGCTGAAGCTGCCAAAGCCACTCCATAAAATCCTGCTAAAGCGTAAGAAGCCCAAATTGCACCTGCAAATAATAATACTGTAGGGAATGTTGAAATCATTCCTGTTGCTAAACCTGCAATTACGTTTGTTCCTGCCCCAGTTGATGATTTTTGTACAATTGCCAAAACTGGTTTTGTACCTAAACCTGTGTAATATTCTGTTACAGAAGAAATAATTCCTCCAACAGCTAATCCAACGATTGTTGCATAAAATACTCGCATTGAAGAAATATCTTGTAATCCTTCTCCAAAGAACTCCATTTTCATTGTTTCAGGCAACATATATTTTACTAGAAAATAACACGAAACTAATGTTAATCCGATTGAAACCCAATTTCCAACATTTAATGCTCCTTGAACTTGTTTTTCTTTAGCATCATCAGAAGTGATTTTTACCAACATTGTTCCAATTATAGAAAATAAAATTCCAAAACCTGCAATTGCCATTGGTAATAAAATAGGTCCAATTCCACCAAAACCTTCATTAACTATGTTTCCACCCATATCTTTAATGACATAATTTCCTAAAACCATTGCTGCCAAAACTGTTGCCACATATGAGCCGAATAAATCTGCACCCATTCCAGCAACATCACCAACATTGTCACCAACATTGTCTGCAATTGTTGCAGGATTTCTTGGATCATCTTCTGGAATTCCAGCTTCAACTTTACCCACTAAATCGGCTCCAACATCAGCCGCTTTTGTATAAATTCCACCTCCAACACGAGCAAATAATGCAATTGATTCTGCACCAAGAGAAAAACCAGCTAAAGTTTCTAAAACAACAGTCATGGCTTCAGTATCTTGCCAGGATCCACCAGACAATAAATGAAAGAAAACAATAAAAAAAGCTGTTAGACCAAGAACTGCTAAACCTGCAACTCCTAATCCCATAACTGTTCCACCACCAAAAGAAACTTTCAATGCTTGTGGCAAACTTGTGCGAGCAGCTTGTGTTGTACGAACGTTTGTTTTTGTTGCTATTTTCATTCCCATATTTCCTGCCCAAGCTGAAAATATAGCTCCAAAAATGAAAGCAACAACTATTAATAAATGTGTTTTGACTCCAGGAATAAATGTAATTCCGGCTAAAACAATACTTGCTCCAATAACAAAAAAGGTTAATAGTTTATACTCTGCTTTTAAAAAAGCTAATGCTCCTTCATATATGTAATCTGAAATTTCTTTCATTTTACCATCACCAGCATCTTGTTTTAAAACCCAAGCTCTTTTGTACATCATAAAGAGCAAGCCAATAATAGCCATAAGTATCGGCACATAAATCATTATTGAATCCATAAAATTTTAGTTAATTTTTTAAACATTATTATTTTAAAAGTCAAACAAAAATAAACAAAAAAGGCAATATTACTACTAATATTGCCTTTTTTATAAAAATATGTTAAAAATTAACCTATACTAAATAATCCCTCAGGTTTATTTTCTAGTGCATTAAATCTTTCTTTACATTTAACGAAAATTTCTTTTGCTTCGTGAACATTTCCCCATCCTTCAACATCAACAACTTTATTCTCTAAATCTTTGTATACTTGGAAAAAATGCTCAATTTCTTTGATTAAGTGAGGGTTCACATCGCTCAAATCATTTAATTGGTTCCAAATTGGATCTGAAACTGGTACACAAATTACTTTTTCATCTGGTCCTTTTTCATCTGCCATGTGAAAAACTCCTATTGGCTTAACTTCCATTACACAACCAGGAAAAGTTGGTTCTGTTACTAAAACTAAAACATCTAATGGATCACCATCTAATGCTAACGTTTCTGGAATGAATCCGTAATCTGCAGGATACATCATTGAAGAAAATAACATTCTATCAAAACGCATTCTCTTTAAATCAAAATCGTATTCGTATTTATTTCTACTTCCTCTTGGGATTTCTATCAATACATCAAATGTAGTAACTTTATCTGCTGTCATTTTATTTTATTTTTTCGAGTGCAAAAGTACAAATTCTAACTTTTTTCAAAGAAGAAAATTAGGTTTATTTTTACCTGAAAATTAAAAATGATAGAGATTTAAGATTTTAGTAACATTACACTTTAATATTTTAATTCTAATTCTAATAAATCAAAGGTTCTCTGTTTCTTTTCTTTAGATAATAATGCCAAAAGAAATAGGTTGCTAAAGAACGATTTGGCTTCCATTTTTGGGAAAGAAATATCATTTCTTCTTTTGTGGTGACTGAAAACAATTCTTTAAGTGTATTTTGAAGAGCTATATCTCCAATAGGAAAAACATCTTCTTTTTGAAGACAAAATATAATGTAAACCTCAGCGGTCCAATGTCCAATTCCTTTGATTGATGTTAGTTCCTCTTTGATTTGCTCTTCTGATTTATCCGAAAGTGTTTCTAATTGTAATTCTCCGTTCAAAATTGCTTTTGAGAGTTCTTTGAGGTAAACTACTTTTTGTTTTGAAATTGCATTGTTTCTTAAATCTTCATCTGAAGCATTTAAAATATTTTGTGGTGACACTTTTCCTAAAAAAGATTCCATTTTTAAATAACAAGCTTTTGCTGATGCTAAAGAAACTTGTTGTTCAATAATTAATTTACATAATGAATCAAATCCTTCTGGTCTTGTTGAAATGTGTGGTTCTCCATATAAATCGATGATTTGTTGGAAAACTTTGTCTTGTTGAAGTAAATATGGAATGTGTTTTTTCAATTTTTACTTTTTGTGTTAGCGGTTGGAACGGCATCCTTTTTTTGTTTTGTTTAAAAGCAAAAAAAGATATAGTGGAAGACGCGACCTGAAAGGGAACACCCAAATTTAATAAATTCCAATATTTGAAATTCCAAATTCCAAAAAAAAATCAATTAGAAATAGAATCCGAATGAACCTTTGACTGTAAAACGTTTTGCATCTGGAAGGTCGAAATAATTTCCTCTCCAAGCGAAATCTAAACGGAATACTTTGAAAATATTTCCAATCCCAGCATGATATTCCCAATAAACTTTTTCGGGTGCTTGATAGACTAAACCTGATGCATTTATTTGTCGGTTTTCATCTGACACAGTTCCATAAACCGTTTTTATACCTACGATTTCTCTCCAATTTAATTTTCTTAACAATCCAATTCTAGAAAATAATCTTCCATTAAAATGGTGCTCAAAATGAAGTGAAGCATATTCATCAGCCACAAAATCATAATAATTCAGTAAGTTATAGGTGTTATCAATCACAAAATAAGATTGATTTCCTGGCACAACTCCCATTAAACCTAAAGGAACTTGACCGAATGTTTTTCCAACTTCTAAAGTTGTGAATAATCTTCCAAAACCTCCAACTAAAACGGGTTGTCTGTAATATAATTGTACTTTTTGATAATCAAAATCGCTATTTAAAACTCCTTTGAATCCTTGACTGTAACTCAAGAATAATCGAGCATAATTGTCATCTACATCTTGACGCTCAACTCCATAACCTATAGTTTTTCTATTTGGAGTATATTCACCTACTAAATTGATTTCTGATTGCTTAACCCTTGATTCTGTGGTTGTAAATGTATTATCTGTGAAATAATCTAAACTAAAGTCATTTGAGGCAGATTCTAATGTTCTGTATGAAAAATTAGTTTGAAAAACCAAGTTTTTAACTGGTTCAATTGCAATTCCGAAATTGGTTAAATTAACGTTTGTCAATTTATTATTTGTACCACTCGAAAAGAATGAAGAAGAAGCAAAACTTCGACCTAAAACATCATTAGAAGTTGTTAAACTAACTCCGATTTGCTCCACATCTCTTCTGTTTCCTGCAGAAAGAATTAGTCTATTTTTTTTATTTACCAGCCATTTTCCTGAAATTCCATATTTAAATTTATCATCTTTAAACCCATAAGCTGTGTAGGCTTGAATTCTCCAAGGATCATTTGTGCCAAAATAAGTTCTTCCTCCAAAACGCAAACGCTGACCTTCTACGTCATTATATCCAAAGGTTGAAAATATGGGACCAATATCTATATTACCAACTTGTACATAACCACTTCCCAAAATAGTTACTAAATCGTAAACTCTTCTGAACTTGGGTACAGTCATTAAAGTGTCGAGCAAATTATAAATCCCGGCTTCATTTTCATTTAGGCTTTCAAATCTATTTTCTTCCCAAAATTCATCGGTTTGATTGAATGCTTTTTTGTCGTAATAATTGACTTCTTCTTTGTAAAAATCATTTTCTTTTGGAATATTGAACTTATGGTTTTTGAACAATGTTGTTCTTTTTCCATACACTCCTTTTGACTCTTCTTTTTTAGAAAAACTAAAATCAGACATCATGTGGTCTCTTTTTAGCAAGAAAACTGAATCATTCAAAACATCAAACTCTTGTTCGATATAAATTTCTTTTACCCAGTTGATGTTGGCACTTTTATTGGCTTCAAGGTTTATTTTTTTAATAGCCCAAGTTGTATCGTTTACCCAAAAATCTCCTTTAAAAGTCAACTCTCCTTTTCTTCTTGGATAATACACAATATTATAACACCATTTGTTATCTATAAAAGTACTATCACTTAAAACATAGTTATAAACATTGATTCCAGTTCTTGAAAGTGGACTAACGAAATCTTTATCAAAGAACTTTAAGTAATTATTATAAATATCATAATCAGCATATAAATCTTTGATGAAAGCATTTACACCATTACTATTTCCTAAACCTGAATTTTTATTAGCTTTAAGAATCTCCTTCTTTTTATTTTTGACATTGTCTCCGTAAACTTCACTTAGTTCTTCGTTGATAAATATAGGTAAAAAGGCTTTTCCAGTGATTCTTGAAGTATCCATTTGTTCAAAGACAAATTCTAAACCTTTAAATACTTTATTTGCCATGAAAGCACTGTCAATTGAATTCATATCAAATTCAACTTTTTCGTATTTATCGTATTGATATTGATCAAACATTTGAAGTCCGTTTTTCCGTCTACGTTCCCAAATTTTTCTCAGAATATCGATGGCTGGATTATTTTTTTTAGACGTTTTTCCTGAATAAACTACAACATCTTTTAGGGTAACTCCTTCTCTTAAAACAACTTTTATATTACTATTTAACCCAGGTTTTAAAGGAACTTCAACAGGTTCATAACCAATAAAAGAAATAATTAAAGTAGAATAATTTTCTTTAGATTCGAAATAAAAACTTCCATTTTCATCTGTAATAACTCCTTCTTTTGAATTTTTAAAAATTACGTTTGCAAATGCAACTGGTTGATTAAATTCATCAATCACCTTTCCTCCAACTTTAGTTTGAGCAAAGATTGCCGAAGTTATAAATAACAATAGGAATACTATTTTATATTTCATTTGGAGCATGTATTTAAAACAAAAAACTTCATCAGCATGAACCGATGAAGTTTCAAATATATAAAGTTTATTTTATTTATAAGTAACTTTCTTAACAGCTTTAATTACATCTTCTGCATTTGGCAACCATTCTTTTAATAAGGTTGGAGAATACGGTGCTGGAGTATCTGCTGTTGTGATTCTTTGAATTGGAGCATCTAAATAATCAAAAGCTCTTTCTTGAACCATATATGTAATTTCTGAAGCAACACTTGCAAAAGGCCAAGCTTCTTCTAAAACTACTAATCTATTTGTTTTTTTAACTGAATTGATGATGGCATCGTAATCCATTGGACGGACTGTTCTTAAATCGATAACTTCACAAGAAATTCCTTCTTTAGCTAAGTCTTCAGCCGCAGTTAAAGCTTCTTTGATGATTTTACCAAAAGATACGATTGTTACATCTGTACCTTCTCTTTTAACATCTGCAACTCCTAATGGAATGGTGTAATCTCCTTCTGGAACTTCACCTTTGTCTCCGTACATTTGCTCAGACTCCATGAAAATTACTGGGTCATTATCACGGATAGCTGCTTTTAATAAACCTTTAGCATCATAAACATTTGAAGGAACTACCACTTTTAAACCTGGTGTATTTGCAAACCAGTTTTCAAAAGCTTGTGAGTGTGTTGCTCCTAATTGTCCTGCAGAAGCTGTTGGCCCTCTAAATACCATTGGCATTGGAAACTGTCCAGCTGACATTTGACGCATTTTTGCTGCATTGTTAATAATTTGATCAATACCAACTAACGAGAAGTTAAATGTCATATATTCAACAATTGGACGACAACCGTTCATTGCAGATCCAACAGCAATACCAGCAAAACCTAGCTCTGCAATTGGAGTATCAATAACACGTTTTGGTCCAAATTCATCTAACATACCTTTTGAAGCTTTGTATGCTCCGTTATATTCAGCTACCTCTTCACCCATTAAATAAACAGATTCGTCTTTACGCATTTCTTCACTCATTGCTTCAGCAATAGCTTCTCTGAATTGTATTGTTCTCATATATTAAATTCTTATAATCATATTGAAAGGCAAAAATAGTAAAAAAAAATTCCATTTATATAATTCTATTTTAAATAAAAACTGATTTATCAACTATAACCTTTTCGTAAATTTTAATTTTAACAAATTTATTATGCATGCATAGTATTTTTTAAACATTTTTTTTGTAATTTCGTGCCATAAATATTCAAATTAAATAAGATGAAAATATTAGTTTGCATCAGCAATGTGCCTGATACTACTTCAAAAATTAATTTTACAAACGGTGATACTGAGTTTGACACTAATGGAGTTCAATTTGTAATTAACCCAAATGACGAATTTGGTTTAACTAGAGCAGTTCAAATGAAAGAGCAACAAGGTGCTACTGTGACTGTTGTTAATGTTGGATTAGCTGATTCTGAAGCTACATTAAGAAAAGCATTAGCCATTGGTGCAGATGATGCTATTCGTATTAATGCAAACCCAACTGACGGAACATTTGTTGCAAAACAATTAGCAGAAGTAGCTAAACAAGGAGGTTATGATTTAATTATCGCTGGAAAAGAATCTTTAGATTATAATGGTGGAATGGTTCCTGGAATGTTATCAGCTTCATTAGGATATAATTTTATAAATTCTTGTATCGATTTAACTGTTGATGGAACAAATGCAAAAGCAATGCGTGAAATTGATGGTGGAAAAGAAACCCTTTCTACAACTTTACCTTTGGTGGTTGGTGGTCAAAAAGGAATAGTTGAAGAAAAAGACCTTCGTATTCCAAATATGAGAGGAATTATGCAAGCTCGTACTAAAGCAATTAATGTTGTTGAACCGACAAACAATGATACAGCAACAAAAGCAGTGAAATTTGAAAAACCTGCTCCAAAATCTGCTGTTAAATTGGTAAGTGCAGACAACTTAGACGAATTAGTAAACTTATTACATAACGAAGCAAAAGTTATTTAGTTACGAATTATAAATTACAAATTACGAAATCTTTAAATTATTAAATTTTTCAATCTTTAAAACAAAAATTATGTCATTATTAATATATGCAGAATCTGCAGAAGGAAAATTTAAAAAAGTTGCTTTTGAATTAGCTTCTTATGCTAAAAAAGTTGCAGATTCATTAGGAACAACTGTTACTGCTGTAACAATCAATGCTGGTTCAACAGCTGAATTAGCCAATTATGGAGTTGATAAAGTTTTAAAAGTAAACAACGATTCTTTATCAAAATTTAATGCAAAAGCTTATGCCGATGTAGTTAAACAAGCTGCAGAAAAAGAAGGAAGCAAAGTAATTGTACTTTCTTCAACTACAGACAGTTTATATTTAGCACCATTAGTTGCATCACACTTAAATGCTGGATACGCTTCAAATGTTGTAGCTTTACCAGTAAGCACAAGTCCATTTCAAGTAAAACGTACTGCTTTTTCAAACAAAGCATTTAATATCACTGAAATCTCTACTGACGTTAAAGTATTAGCTTTAGCTAAAAACTCATTTGGATTAGTAGAAACTAGCTCTTCTCTTTCCGAGGAAGATTTTAACCCATCATTAAACGATGCTGATTTTTCAGTAAAAGTTGAAAATGTTGAAAAAGTAACCGGAAAAGTTACAATTGCGGATGCTGAAATCGTTGTTTCTGCTGGTCGTGGATTAAAAGGCCCTGAAAACTGGGGAATGATTGAAGAATTAGCTTCTGTTCTTGGAGCAGCAACTGCTTGTTCAAAACCTGTTTCAGATATTGGTTGGAGACCTCATAGCGAACACGTTGGTCAAACAGGAAAACCAGTAGCAGCTAACTTATATATTGCTGTCGGAATTTCTGGTGCAATTCAACACATTGCTGGTATCAATTCATCAAAAGTAAAAGTGGTAATCAACACTGATCCAGAAGCTCCTTTCTTCAAAGTGGCTGATTATGGAGTTGTTGGAGATGCATTTGAAGTAGTTCCTAAATTAATCGAAAAATTAAAAGCTTTCAAAGCAGCAAACGCTTAAAAAGCTTTGTTCAAAAATAAATTATATTAAAATTAGAGTTATCTTTGTTTAGATAGCTCTTTTTTTTATTTTTGGAGCGAATGGCTTGGTCTGTATTTTTGCAACCTTTTTCCTGCTATACGTTACAATCTTTAGTTTTGTTTAATCAACAAAACTAAAGTATTTTCACTGCTATCAGGGCTATTGATGAAATGTATTGATTATTTATTAATGTAAGGCTTGACTTAAAAATCAACTCTTAACTTACACAAAGAATGAGTTTAGTAAAATTAACTATAAAAGGAATATCCTACAGTCAAACTCAAAATGGTGCTTATGCACTTATTTTAAATGAAGTTGATGGTGAACGCAAATTACCAATTGTCATTGGAGCTTTTGAAGCACAATCCATTGCCATTGCTCTTGAAAAAGAAATAAAACCTCCAAGACCTTTAACACACGATTTATTCAAAAGTTTTGCAGATAGATTTGATATTGTAGTAAAACAAGTAATCATTCATAAATTGGTTGATGGTGTTTTTTATTCCAGTATCATTTGCGAAAGAGACAAAATTGAAGAGATTATTGATGCTCGAACTTCCGATGCAATTGCTCTTGCTTTGCGTTTTCAAGCACCCATTTTTACCTATAAAAATATTTTAGATAAAGCCGGAATTTATCTAAACACAAATCCTATAGAAGACGACATTGAAAACGTAGAGAATGATGATGTCTTATCAACTCCAGAAACTTTTGGCTTAGAAGATGAATCTCCAAAAGGAGAATCTTTTAGTCAATACTCTGTGGAAGAATTATATACCAAATTAGAAGAAGCTGTTCAAAATGAAGATTATGAAAAAGCAGCTCGCATTCGTGATGAAATATCAAAAAAAGAATCTTAACAAAACTAACCAAACAAAATGTTTAAAAAAATAGTTTTTTTGTTGGCTGTATTTTTCAGCTTCAGTGTCATAAATGCTCAAGAAATTGAGAGAAAATGGCAATTAACTTCGTCTCAAAATGATTATTTAGAACTACTTAAAGGCTCCTATAAACTTCAAATTGCAACCGATAGCATTAATCAACAAGGAGATTACTTAATTCAAGATAATTTCATCTTTTTATTTGAAAATGGTTCTGATTCACCTACAAAAAGATTTGTAATTGAAGCTAAAACCGATTCCACTTTAGTAATCAAAAACAGAGGAAAAGCCTATTCTTTTTTTGCATCAAACAAAGAAGTTAAAACAGAAACAACAGCTCAACTTATTAAAAGTGAAGGAATTTCTTTTACAAGTATTTGGAGAGGAATTCTCGGAATGTTATCTCTTTTAGGAATTGCTTACCTTTTTAGTGCTAATAAAAAAGCTATTAATTGGAAAACAGTTGGTTTAGGAATTGCTGCCCAATTAATTTTAGCCATTGGTGTTTTAAAAGTTCCTTTTGTAAAAGCTGGCTTTGAATTTGTTGGAAATTTATTCGTTTTAGTACTTGACTTCACAAGAGCTGGAAGTGAATTCCTTTTAGGAGGAATGATGAATATTGAAAGTTTTGGATTTATATTTTTATTCCAAGTTTTACCAACCATTATCTTTTTCTCAGCTTTAACTTCTTTATTGTTTTATTTAGGAGTAATTCAAATCATAGTTAAAGGTTTAGCTACAGTTTTAACAAAATTATTATCAATCTCTGGAGCAGAAAGTTTATCAGTAGCTGGAAATATATTTTTAGGACAAACTGAAGCACCACTTATGATTAAAGCTTATTTAGAAAAAATGAATAAGTCTGAAATTTTATTAGTTATGGTTGGTGGAATGGCAACTGTTGCTGGTGGAGTTTTAGCCGCTTACATAGGTTTCCTTGGTGGAAATGACCCTGTGTTACGTTTAGAATTTGCTAAACACTTATTGGCTGCATCAGTTATGGCTGCACCAGGAGCCATTGTTATTTCAAAAATGCTATATCCGCAAACAGAAGAAATTAATACTAATGTAGAAGTTTCTAAAGAAAAAATTGGTTCAAACATATTAGACGCTATTTCAACTGGAACTACTGAAGGTTTAAAATTAGCAGCAAATGTAGCAGCCATGTTATTAGTTTTCATAGCATTTATCGCAATGATAAATTATACACTTGGTTGGATTGGTGGTTGGACTGGATTGAACGAAGTAATTGCAAACAATACTCCATACAAAGCATTCTCATTGGAAACTATTTTAGGAATTATATTTTCTCCTTTAATGTGGTTGATTGGAGTTGCTTCTGAAGACATGATGTTAATGGGACAACTTTTAGGGGTAAAGTTAGCTGCTTCAGAATTTGTAGGATATATCCAATTAGCTGAATTAAAAAATATGGCAAGCAACATTCATTTTACTTATGATAAATCGGTGATTATGGCAACGTATATGTTGTGTGGATTTGCCAACTTTGCTTCTATTGGAATTCAAATCGGAGGAATCGGTTCATTAGCACCAAACCAACGTAAAACATTGTCAGAATTTGGATTAAAAGCTGTTATCGGTGGAAGTTTAGCTTCTTTATTATCAGCAACAATAGCTGGAATGATTATTGGGTAAATTTCTAAATTCTAAATTAAAATAAAATGAAACAATATCACGACTTAGTAAAACACGTTTTAGAACACGGAAATCAAAAAGGAGATAGAACAGGAACAGGAACAAAAAGCGTTTTTGGTTATCAAATGCGTTTTGATTTGAGTGAAGGTTTTCCAATGGTAACTACTAAAAAACTGCATTTAAAGTCTATTATATATGAATTGCTTTGGTTTTTAAAAGGTGATACAAATATTGCCTATTTAAAAGAAAATGGTGTTAAAATTTGGGATGATTGGGCTGATGAAAATGGAGATCTAGGTCCCGTTTATGGCTATCAATGGAGAAATTGGAATGGTGAAGAAATTGACCAAATCACAGAATTAATAGAAACTTTAAAAAACAACCCAAACAGCAGAAGAATGTTAGTTTCAGCTTGGAATCCAAGTGTTTTACCAGATACTTCAAAATCTTTTGCAGAAAATGTGGCTAACAATAAAGCTGCTTTACCACCTTGTCATGCATTCTTTCAATTTTATGTAGCTGATGGAAAATTGAGTTGTCAATTGTATCAAAGAAGTGCTGATATCTTTTTAGGTGTTCCTTTCAATATTGCTTCTTATGCTTTGTTTACCATGATGGTTGCACAGGTTTGTGATTTACAAGTAGGTGACTTTGTGCACACTTTTGGTGATGCTCACATTTACAATAACCACTTGGAACAATTGGAATTACAACTTTCAAGAGAATGCAGGCCACTTCCAAAAATGATTCTAAATTCTGAAGTTAAAAACATTTTTGATTTTACTTTTGACGATTTCACTTTAGAAGGGTATGATCCTCATCCACATATTAAAGGAGCTGTTGCTGTTTAAAATTTGATTATGAAGAATCTATTTTTACTTTCGTTTTTATTTATTGGTTTAATTTCTTTTGCTCAAGATGAAGAAAACTACAAAACTGTTTTTGAAACTGTTGAACAAAACTGTGATTCCATTAAAAATTTAAAATTTTGTTATCTCAAAAGATTTCAATTAATCGTTCAGAAAAAATTTTCAGAAGAAATAAACTTAAATAATAAATTATCTAAAAATATAGGTGATGATATTTATATGGAAATTGAAATAGATACTACTGGAAAGTTTATAATTAATAAATTGTCTACCAAATCTAAAGATTTCGAAAAATCGCTAAACAAATTAGTAGAATCATTACCTAGAATAAAAGTATTTGAAAATGAAAATCAAAAGAAAGTAAAATTAGAAGCAATTCTTGATTTTCAGTTATATAAAATTAATTTTGATAGATATATTGAACCAGAAGGTAAAAAAGATTTATCGCTTTTAGAAGCTCCACGATTTGAAAGTTGCAGATCTATTAAAGACGAGGAGAATAGTAAAAAATGCCTTATGCTACAAATGAACAATCATATTATTCAAAATTTTAGATATCCAACAAAAGCATTAAACAAAAATATTTCAGGAAGAACTGTTGGTGCTTTTATAATTACTAAAGAAGGATTTGTTACAAATTACATTGTTTATGATGCAGATATTTTATTATTAAAAGAAACATTAAGAATTTTAAAGCTACTTCCTAAATTTATTCCAGGAAAATATAATAATGAAAATGTAGCGGTTTCATATGCTCAGCCCTTAAAATTTAAATTGAATTAAAATGCTAACACTAATTGCAGCAGCTTCAGAAAATAATGCTCTTGGAAAAGACAACGACTTAGTTTGGCATTTACCAGATGATTTTAAACGTTTTAAAGCCTTAACTTCTGGTCATTTTATTATAATGGGAAGAAAAACATTTGAAAGTTTTCCAAAACCGTTACCTAACAGAACGCACGTAATCATAACTAGACAAAAAGATTATGATGTTCCCGAAGGTTGTATTGTGGTAAATAGCCTAAAAAAAGCTATTGAAGTTTGTCCAGAAAATGAAGAGATTTTCATCATTGGTGGTGGCCAAATTTACAAACAATCTATCGAAATTGCTGATAAAATTGAATTAACAAGAGTTCATACTACTGTTGAAGCTGATGCCTTTTTTCCAGAAATTGATGAAGATGTTTGGGAAGTCATTCAATCTGAATATCATCCAAAAGACGAAAAACACAAATATGATTTTACGTATTTAACGTTTGTTAAAAGGTAATAATTATTTGATTATGATTATAAATCGTACTTTTGCAGTCCAATAAAAACAAAATGGCAAAAAATATAAAACCATACAAAGATTCTGATTTAAGTAAAAAAGAGCAAGTTGCCCAAATGTTTGATAATATTTCGGGTAATTATGATGGCTTAAACCGAGTGATTTCATTTGGAACAGATGCAAAATGGAAACAAAAAATCTTAAAAATGGTTGCTTCTAAACAACCTTCTACTATTTTAGATATTGCAACTGGAACAGGTGATTTAGCTATTTTATTTGCCTCAACATCTGCCAAAGAAATTATTGGTTTAGATATTTCTCAAGGTATGCTAGATATTGGAAAGAAAAAAATTCAAGAAAAAAACTTAGATTCAAAAATAAAAATGGTTTTAGGTGATGGTGAAAATATTCCTTATCCTGATAATTATTTTGATGTTATTACGGTTGCTTATGGTGTTCGTAATTTTGAAAATCTTGAAAAAGGATTGTCTGAAATTTTAAGAACAATAAAATCTGGAGGACAATTAATAATTCTTGAAACTTCTGTTCCTACAAAATTTCCTTTTAAACAAGGTTATGCATTTCATTCAAAATTTATTTTACCTTTGGTCGGAAAATTGTTTTCAAAAGACAAAGCAGCTTATAGTTATTTGTCAGATTCTGCCAATGAATTTCCTTTTGGAGAAGCTTTGAACAATATTTTACGAAAAATTGGGTTTATAGATGTACAGCATCTTCCTCAAACATTTGGAGTTGCTACAATTTATCATGCATCTAAGAAGTAATTGCTAAAAATGAAGAAGTTTTTTATAATTTGTTTTGCCTTATTTACAATTTCAAGTCAAGCTCAGTTTGGAAAAGATCCTATAATTAATTTAGAAAATTTTCAAAAAAGCAGAGTACATTGGGGTTTTTATTTAGGTTTTAATTTTTATGATTTTCAGTTTGATTACAAATCAATCACTAAAGATTTAGAAGTTCAAAACACTACTGGTTTTAATGTTGGACTAATCGGAAATTTAAGACTTCATGAATACATTGACTTGCGTTTTGAACCAGGTTTGTATTACACGGAACGAAATTTAATTTATCCTGATATTATTGACCCAGTTGACCGATTTAGAGAAGTAAAATCGACATACATTCATTTTCCTCTTTTATTAAAATTTTCATCAAAACGTTTTGGAAATGTTAGACCTTATTTAGTTGGAGGAGTTTCAAGAAGTTTGAACTTGAGCAGTTTTGAAGACTCTCCAGACGATAATGAGTCTGATGTTTTTAGAATGACTAAATGGACCAATAACTACGAAATTGGTTTTGGAGTTGATTTATATTTGGAATACTTTATCTTTTCACCATCAATTAGAGGTGTTTTCAGCATGAATGATGAATTAGTTAGAGACAAAGACCCAAACAGTCAATGGACTTCAAACATTGATGCAATGCGAACAAGAGGTGTTTTCTTGAATTTTTCGTTCCACTAATTATTTCTACAAAATTCACTTAAAACAATAGCTGTGGCTGTAGCTACATTCAAACTTTCTGTTTGTTGCAAAGTTCCAAAACGTGGAATTGTGATTTTATGAGTAATTAATTGTTGAATTTCTGGACTAATTCCATTAGATTCATTTCCTAAAACAATAATTGCTGGTTGCAATAATTTTTCAGCGTAAATATTCTCACCTTCTAAAAGCGTTCCATAAACAGGAACTTTTGCGGAAAGTAATTCTTTTTTCAAATCGCAATACATCACATTTACTCTAGCAATAGAACCCATTGTTGACTGAATTACTTTTGGATTATAAACATCAACTGTTGCTTCACTACAAAGTATATTTTGAACACCAAACCAATCAGCCAATCGTATAATCGTACCCATATTTCCTGGATCACGAATATCATCTAAAGCAATTTGTAATGTATTTGAATAATCAATTTTAACTTTTTCTGGAATAATAAAAACAGCTAAACATTCGTTTGGAGTTACAAGTGCACTAATGCTTTTTAATTCGGCTTCCGAAATATAATTTAATTTACTTTTTTCAACATTTGGGAATAATTCTTGCGTTGTAAATAATTCAACCAATTCATAATTGGAATTGAGTAATTCTTGAATTACTTTTACACCTTCAGCAATGAATAATTGATACAGTTTTCTGTATTTTTTTTGTTGAAGACTTTTTATTAGTTTAATTTGATTTTTACTAATCATAAAAAGAAGTATTTTTGAACCAATATATACTGAAAATTGAAATATAATTTCTCAAAAATAACATTATTAATTGTAATAACTGCAATTATCTACTCTTGTTCTCCTTTAATGCGAGTGCCTGATGATGAAATGTTGTTGGTAAAGAATGAAATCATTGTTGACAATCAAAAGGTTGCTAATGACAGCATTCAGGTTCTGTTATACCAAAAACCTAATTCTAGTTTTTTAAAAATTCCTATTCGACTTTATTTATATCATTTAAGTAAAAAAAATGCTGATTCTTCTTATGTGGCTTGGCTCAATAAAAAACCAAACCGAAAAGAAAATCTAATCAAATTACTTTCTGAAAAACAAGTCAACCGTTTGGGAGAATCTTTTTTAGTAAAAGGATACAGTAATTTCTTTAAAAAAGTTGGAGAAGCTCCAGTTCTTATTGATGAGAATAAAATTGAAAAATCTAAAAAACGTTTAAATGGTTATTATAAAAATATAGGATATTTTGACAATGAAGTAAAAGCCCAAATTGATTCTGTCGGCAAAAAACAAGGTAAAGTAATTTATACTTTAGTAAAAAACGAGCCTTACATTATTGATACAATTGCTTCAATAATTGATACTAAAGTAATTGATAGTATGTATCAATCCATAAAAAGCAAATCTTATTTAAAGCGAAACAAAAAATATATAGTTACTGATTTTGAAAATGAACGCAAAAGAATAACCAATCATTTTAGGAATAACGGTGCTTATTATTTTCAAGAAAATGACATTAGTTATGATGTGTATCAGGATACTATAACTAAAAAATTGGCCGTAGATGTAAAAATCAATGATAGAAATCTAACAATCGATGAAGTCAACTATAAAATTCCACACAAAATTTATAAAATTGAAAAAGTAAATATATATGTAGATAATGATGCTATCAAAAATAAATCTACAATCACAGATAGTCTCACTTACAACAACTATACTATTTATGGTTCAAAAAAAATAAAATATAGACCAAAAGCAATTGCTAATGCCGTTTTTATCAATGAAGGTGATTATTACAATGATAATTCAAGATATTTAACAACTCGTTCGTTGAGTAGTTTAAATGTTTTTAACTATCCTAATATTGACTACAAAGAAAGTAAAGACAGTACCGCTTTAATTACCAATATAAATTTATCTCCACTAAAAAAGTATAACCTAAATCCAAATGTAGATTTTATACATTCAAATATTCAAGACTTTGGAATTTCAGGAAATTTATCGGTTACGTTTCGAAATGTTTTTAGAGGTGCTGAATTGTTACAAGTTTCAACAAGAGGAAATATTGGATCTTCAAAAGACTTAGCTAATCCAAAAGGAGTGTTTTTTAACTTATCTGAATATGGAGCAGATGCTAAATTAACTTTTCCAAGAATATTTTTCCTATTTCCAACCTCAAGATTAATAAAAAAGGAAATGTTGCCTTCCACAAATATTTCAGTGGGTTTATTTAGACAAACTAATATTGGACTTGATAAAGAAAACGTTTCTGGAATTATTGATTACAATTGGACTAGAAAAATCAATAACGTTTCAAAATTTGAGTTATTGAACCTTCAGTTTGTAAGAAACTTAAATATCAATAATTATTTCAACGTTTATGGCTCATCTTATGATGACTTGAATGACATTGCATTAATTTACAATGATAACATCAATTATGAAAATGCTGATGGAAACCTAACTCCTGAAGGAGCTGTAGCTTTTATTAATGATGTTGTAAGTGGAAATACTGCATTATCTCCAAATGACAATCCATACGAAACAGTAAGAAGTATTGGAGAAAGAAGACAACGATTAATTGAAAATTATTTAATAGCTGCTTCTAGTTTCACCTTTTCAACCACAAACAAAACGGATATTTATGATTATAATTTCTATAATTTAAAAGTAAAATTAGAAACTGCAGGAAATGTTCTTTCACTTTTATCAAATGTTGTGGAACAACCTTATAGCGACAATGGGAAAAGAACTCTTTTTGGAGTTGAATATACACAATACATTAAAGGTGATTTTGAATATATAAAACATTGGGATTTAGGCAGAAAAAGAAGTTATGCTATGAGAGGTTTTGTTGGTTTGGCAGTTCCTTATGGAAATTCCAATTCTATTCCATTTTCAAAAAGTTACTTTTCTGGTGGTTCAAATGACAATAGAGGTTGGCAACCTTATGCTCTTGGACCAGGTTCAAGCGGAGGAATAAATGACTTCAATGAAGCTAATTTTAAAATGGCTTTTAATGCTGAATATCGTTTCCCATTTTTTGGTCAATTGTATGGTGCTTTTTTTGCTGATGCAGGAAACATTTGGAATGTATTTGATAACGTAGAAGATAAATCTTATACCTTCAACGGAATTTCCTCTTTAAAAGATATTGCATTAGGAACTGGTATTGGATTTCGATATGATTTTAGTTTTTTTGTATTCCGTTTAGATTTTGGATATAAAACCTATAATCCAGGAAGACCAGAAAACGACAGATGGTTTAAAGACCTTAATTTAGGAAGAACTGTTCTAAATTTTGGAATAAATTACCCATTCTAATTTTTAAAATTCTTATTTTTGTCAAACTAAATTAAAACATACTAACTATGGCTCACAATATTAAACCTGGAGTTGCTACCGGAGACGATGTACAAAATATATTTAAATACGCTAAAGAAAAAGGCTTTGCTTTACCTGCAGTAAATGTTGTAAGTTCAAGTACAGTTAATAGTGTAATGGAAACTGCTGCTAAATTAAACGCACCAGTAATTATTCAATTTTCAAATGGTGGAGCACAGTTTAATGCTGGTAAAGGTCTTTCAAATGCAAATGAAAAAGCTGCCATTTTAGGTGGAATTGCTGGAGCAAAACACATCCATGAATTAGCGGAAGCTTATGGTGCAACCGTAATTCTTCATACTGATCATTGTGCTAAAAAATTATTACCTTGGATTGATGGTTTATTAGAGGCTTCTGAAAAACATTTTGCAGAAACAGGAAAACCTTTATATAGTTCTCACATGATTGATTTATCTGAAGAACCAATCGAAGAAAATATTGAAATTTGTAAAGCTTATTTAGCTCGTATGAGTAAAATAGGAATGACATTAGAAATAGAATTAGGAATCACTGGTGGTGAAGAAGATGGTGTAGACAACAGTGATGTAGATAGTTCAAAACTATACACTCAACCAGAAGAAGTAGCTTATGCTTACGAAGAGTTGATGAAAGTTAGTCCTCGTTTTACAATTGCAGCAGCTTTTGGTAACGTTCATGGTGTTTATAAACCAGGAAACGTAAAATTAACTCCAAAAATCTTAAAAAATTCTCAAGAATACATCCAAAAAAACTACAAAACTGAAGCAAACCCTATTGATTTTGTTTTCCATGGTGGAAGTGGTTCAACTGTTGAAGAAATTAGAGAAGCAATTGGTTATGGTGTAATTAAAATGAACATCGATACTGATTTACAATTCGCTTATACTGAAGGAGCAAGAGATTATATGGTTTCGAATATTGAATATCTAAAAACTCAAATTGGAAATCCAGATGGAGATGATGTTCCAAATAAAAAATATTATGACCCAAGAAAATGGGTTCGTGAAAGTGAACTTACTTTTATCAAAAGATTAGAACAAGCTTTCACAGATTTAAATAACGTAAACACATTATAATAATTTAGAATTTAGAATTTAGAATTTAGAAATCATGGTTTCAAATTCTAAATTCTGATTTCTGACTTCTAACTTCAAGAATTATGGCTTGGTTTAAAAGAAAAGAAAAAGGTATTCAAACAGCTACGGAAGACAAAAAAGATGTACCAAAAGGTTTATGGTATAAATCTCCAACAGGAAAAGTTGTCGATACAGAAGAATTAGCAAAAAATTTATGGGTTAGTCCTGAAGATGATTTTCATGTAAGAATTGGAAGTAAAGAATATTTCGAAATCTTATTTGACGAAAACACATTTAAAGAATTAGATGCCAAGTTAACTTCTAAAGATCCTTTAAAGTTTGAAGACACCAAAAAATACAATGAGCGTCTAAAAGAAGCCATGAAAAAAACAGAATTGAAAGATGCTGTTAGGACTGCTGTTGGTAAATCAAAAGGAAAAGATTTAGTTGTTTGTTGTATGGATTTTGCTTTTATTGGTGGTTCAATGGGAGCTGTTGTAGGAGAAAAAATTGCACGTGGAATTGATTATTCAATCAAAAATAAAGTTCCTTTTGTAATGATTTCAAAATCTGGTGGAGCTCGTATGATGGAAGCTGCTTATTCTTTAATGCAATTAGCAAAAACTTCAGCAAAACTTGCCCAATTAGCTGATGCAAAAATTCCATACATTTCTTTATGTACTGACCCAACAACTGGTGGAACTACTGCTTCTTATGCCATGTTAGGTGACATTAATATTGGTGAACCTGGAGCTTTAATTGGTTTTGCAGGTCCAAGAATTGTTAAAGATACGACAGGAAAAGATTTACCTGATGGATTTCAAACTTCAGAGTTTTTATTAGAACACGGTTTCCTAGATTTTATAGCTCACAGAAAAGAGCTGAAAAACAAAATCAATCTTTATATAGATTTGATTTTAAATCAAGAAATCAGATAATAAAAAAATCCCATTCTTAATTTGAATGGGATTTTTTATTCTTTATTTTTAAAAAACGGAATTACATTCCTGTTCTAATAGCTTCTACAGGATCTAATTTTGAAGCGGTAATTGCTGGAATAATTCCAGAAAGCAATCCAATAAAAGCTGCTAATCCAGTTCCTAATAGCATATTTGAAGCACTCAAAACAAATTCAAAGTCCAAAGCACTCGATAATACTAAAGCAATTATCCAAACTAAAAACATTCCAATTAAACCTCCAATTAAAGATAAAATAACAGCTTCAAACAAAAATTGAAACAAAATAAACTTATTCTTTGCTCCTAATGCTTTTTGAATTCCAATTAAATTAGTTCTTTCTTTTACAGAAACGAACATAATATTTGCAATACCAAAACCTCCAACAAGCAATGAAAAAGCACTTATCACCCATCCTATCATGTTCATTTGACCTACAATATTATCGATAAAATCAGTAAACCCAGATAAAACATTCATGAAAAAATTATTAATTTCACCTGGTTTTACACCTCGTAATGTTCGCAATTTCTGACTCACATCTGCTTTAAATTCTTCTATATCTATTCCTTTTTCAGGTTTAATTAAAATAGCTGGTGTTAAAGATTGATTGTTATCACCATACATTCTTCTCAAAAAATTAACTGGAAAAAATACGGCAACATCATTACTATCACCAAACATTCCTTGTCCTTGTTTTTTCAAAACTCCAATAACTGTAAATTTTTGACCATACAATCTTATTTTTTTTCCTAATGGATTTGAGTTCCCAAATAAACCCTCTGCTACTTCACTTCCTATTACAATAACTGGTGAACCTGAATTAGATTCTGATTCATTAAACAATCTTCCACTTTCAATTTTAAAAGATTCTATGTCAAAAAATTCATTTGTTGATGGTTTTACACGAATTGAGTTAACTGTTTTATTTTCGTATTTTATGTTTTCATTTCTGGTAAACATATTAAAAGACATTTTATCAACTCCATTAACAGAGCGTTTTAATGTTTCAAATTCTTCGTAAGTAACATTAGGAAATTGTTCTCTTTTCCAACGAGGAACTTCAGAAGGTCCAAATGAAAACTTCATCAAATAGATTGTATTCATATCCATGTCACTCAAATCATCTTTGATTTTTTTGTCCATTGAATCAACAGCTGCTAAAACTGCAATAATAGAAAAAATACCAATTGTAACACCTAATAATGACAATAGTGTACGAAGTTTATTATTTCGTAAAGCGTTTAAGGCAAACTGCAAACTTTCTCCAAGTAATCGTAAGTATAAAATCATAATCTTGTTTGATTACTTATAAGTAGAATTAATTTTGAATTTGTTACATAAAAAAACAAAAAAACACTTATAATTATTCTTGAATCTTATGTTAACAATAACTACTTTTGCATCACTAAAACATCATTAAAATCTAAAATCAATTTAGATTAAACAAACAACACACATGACAGCTACAAAAAAAATCAATTCGGCACTTATTTCTGTCTTTGACAAAACTGGTTTAGAGCCAATAGTTAAGGCACTTCACAAAAATAATGTTACCATTTATTCAACTGGTGGAACTGAATCTTTTATTAAAGAATTAGGAATTCCTGTTGTTGCAGTGGAAGATGTAACTTCTTATCCTTCAATTCTTGGTGGAAGAGTTAAAACATTACATCCAAAAGTTTTTGGTGGAATCCTTAACCGTCAAGACAACGAAAGTGATGTAGCTCAAATGAAAGAATTTGATATTCCGCAACTTGATTTAGTTATTGTAGATTTATATCCTTTTGAAAAAACAGTTGCAAGTGGTGCTAGTGAAGCTGATATCATTGAAAAAATAGATATTGGTGGAATTTCTTTAATTAGAGCTGCTGCTAAAAACTTCAAAGACACAGTAATTGTTGCTTCAGTCAATGATTATGTTCCTTTTTTAAATTTCTATACAGAAAATGAAGGAGGTACAACTTTAGAAAACAGAAGATTATTAGCAACTAGAGCTTTTAATGTTTCATCTCATTATGATTCTGCTATTTTTAATTATTTCAATGCTACTCACGAAGAAGCTGTTTTAAAAATTAGTGAAACTAACGGAAATGTACTTCGTTATGGAGAAAATCCTCATCAAAAAGGGTTCTTCTTTGGTCAATTTGATGAAATGTTTAGCAAATTACATGGTAAAGAGTTATCATACAATAATTTATTAGATGTTGATGCTGCCGTAAATTTAATGAGCGAGTTTAAAAATGACGAACCAACATTTGCTATTTTAAAACACAACAATGCTTGTGGAATTGCTTCAAGAAAAACTATGAAAGAAGCCTATCTTGATGCTTTAGCTGGTGATCCAACTTCTGCTTTTGGTGGTGTTTTAATTGCAAATGGAAAAATTGACAAAGCAACTGCTGAAGAAATTAATAAATTATTCTGTGAAGTAGTTATTGCTCCAGATTATGACAATGATGCCATTGAAATTCTTGAAGAAAAGAAAAATAGAATTATTTTAGTTCAAAAAGATACTGCTTTACCAACAACTACAGTAAGAACTTGTTTAAATGGAGTTCTTGTTCAAGATAAAGATAATGTAACTGATACTAAAGAGCATTTAAAAAACGTTACTATAGCTAAACCTACTAATGAAGAGATTGAAGATTTAATTTTTGCCTCTAAAATTTGTAAGCATACAAAATCAAACACAATTGTTTTTGCAAAAAACAAACAACTTTGTGCTTCAGGAACAGGTCAAACTTCTAGAGTAGATGCTTTAAGACAAGCTGTTGACAAAGCTATATCATTTGATTTTGATTTAACTGGAGCAGTTATGGCAAGTGATGCTTTCTTCCCTTTTCCTGATTGTGTAGAACTAGCAAATAAAGCTGGAATTACAGCAGTTATTCAGCCTGGAGGTTCAATTAAAGATGAGCTAAGTATCAATTATTGTAACGAAAATAATGTTGCAATGGTATTTACTGGAATTCGTCATTTTAAACATTAATTTTATTACTTTTGTAATCATACATATCTAACTAGTAACTAATACCCTTTTTAAAATATGGGATTTTTTGATTTCATGACCGAGGATATCGCTATTGACCTTGGAACCGCAAATACCTTAATCATACATAACGACAAAGTTGTAATTGATAGCCCATCTATTGTAGCTCGCGATAGAATTACTGGAAAAATTATTGCTGTTGGTAAAGAAGCCAGTATGATGCAAGGTAAAACGCATGAAAATATCAAAACAATTCGTCCCTTAAAAGATGGTGTTATTGCTGACTTTGATGCATCGGAAAAAATGATAAATATGTTTATCAAAAGTATTCCAGCGTTAAAGAAAAGATTATTTACTCCAGCATTAAGAATGGTGATTTGTATTCCTTCTGGAATTACTGAAGTGGAAATGCGTGCTGTAAAAGAATCTGCTGAACGTGTAAATGGAAAAGAAGTATATCTTATTCATGAACCTATGGCAGCAGCAATTGGTATTGGAGTAGACATCATGCAGCCTAAAGGAAACATGATTGTTGATATAGGTGGTGGAACAACAGAGATTGCAGTTATTGCTCTTGGAGGTATTGTATGTGATAAATCAGTAAAAATTGCAGGTGACGTTTTCACAAACGATATTATCTATTACATGAGAACGCAACACAATTTATTTGTGGGAGAAACTACTGCTGAGAAAATTAAAATCCAAATTGGTGCAGCTATTGAAGAATTAGAAAATGCTCCAGAAGATATGTCTGTTCAAGGTAGAGATTTACTTACCGGTAAACCAAAACAAGTTGACGTTTCTTATAGAGAAATTGCAAAAGCTTTAGATAAATCAATTCAACGAGTGGAAGATGCCGTAATGGAAACTTTATCGCAAACTCCTCCTGAATTAGCTGCTGACATTTATAACACTGGTATTTATTTAGCTGGTGGTGGTTCCATGCTTAGAGGTTTAGATAAACGAATATCTCTAAAAACGGATTTACCTGTTTATATCGCAGAAGATCCATTAAGAGCGGTTGTGCGAGGAACTGGAATGGCACTAAAAAACATCAACAAATACAAAGGAATACTTATCAAATAATAGAAAATATAAATGCAGCAAATAATAAACTTCTTTATTAAAAACAGCTATAGATTGCTGTTTTTGCTGCTTTTAGGCATATCTATTTATTTTACTATTCAAAACAATTCTTACCACAAAAGTAGAACAATTAGTTCAGCAAATTTTGTTAGTGGTTATGTCTATGAAAAAATTGATAATGCTAATAAGTATTTTGACTTAAAAGAGGTAAATCAAGAATTAGTTGAAGAAAACAGCTATTTAAAACAATTACTTTATAATAAAAAAGATACTATTCTTACTACTACAATTAATCTTCCTGAAAACTTACTACAATACAAAGTTATTCAAGCTAAAGTCATTAAAAATTCATTTGATGTTTATGACAACTTTTTAACATTGAATGCAGGAACAAAAGATGGATTGAAAGAAGACATGGGTGTTATAAACAGCAAAGGTGTAGTTGGAATTATTGATAAAACGACCAACAATTATGCAACAGTCTTGAGTATTTTAAATACCAAATCGCAATTAAATGCTAAAATCAAAAACACCAATCACTTTGGAACTTTAACTTGGGATGCTAAAAATGTAGGATACGTACAATTGATTGATGTACCAAGATTAGCAAACCTTAAAAAAGGAGATACTATTGTAACTGGTGGACAATCTGTTATTTTTCCTGAGAACATTCCAATTGGAAAAATTGACAAAGCTTATAAGGACAAAAACACAAATTATTATACCATTAGTGTACGTTTATTTAACGATATGACAAATGTTGGCTTTGTATATGTTATTGACAACAAAAAAAAATCAGAATTAATAGAATTACAAAACTCATATAATGAACAGTAATCTTATACTAAATATATTTAGATTCCTTGTTTTGATAGCTCTTCAAGTTTTGGTGTTTAACAACATCAAACTTTTTGGTTATCTAGACCCGTTTCCTTATGTGCTTTTTATAATTCTTTATCCTGTAAACAGCAACAAATCACTATTCATTTTTATGAGTTTTTTGCTGGGATTAACTTTGGACATGTTTAGTGATACTGGAGGAATTCATGCTACAGCTTGTTTAATTTTAGCCTACATTAGACCTTCTATTTTTAAATTCTCTTTTGGTTTAAGTTATGAATACCAAACTATTAAAATTGCTGAAAAAATATCTTCTGAACGAATTTCATTTATAGTTATTGCAGTTTTTATCCATCACTTTATAATTTATATGCTAGAATTATTGCGTTTTGGATTAATTTTAGATATATTCCTCAGAACACTATTAAACACTATATTCACTACATTAATTTGTATTTTGACTATATTTTTAATAAAACCAAATAGACGATGAGAAAAATATTATTACCAGCAATAGTAATTTTATCGGCAATCATTATTTTAGTCAGACTTTTTTATCTTCAAATTATTGACGATTCCTTAAAAATAAAGTCCGATAACAATGCTATAAAAATTGAATACGATTTTCCGGAACGTGGCTATATCTATGATAGAAATAATAAACTATTAGTTGCCAACCAGCCTTCTTATGATATCATGGTCGTTCCAAGAGAAATTAAGGATTTAGACACATTGCAACTTTGTGAATTGCTAAAAGTTGACATGGACTATTTCAATAAAAAACTTGACAAAGCTATTGTATATAGTAGAAGATTACCGTCTGTTTTTTTACCTCAATTGACAAAATTGGAATATGCTGCCTTTCAAGAAAAAATTCGAAAATTTAAAGGTTTCTATATTCAAAAACGTTTTTTACGTGATTATCAGATTAAAAACGCACCTAATGTTTTTGGATACATTAAACAAGTTAATGAAGGTATTATCAAAAAAAATCCTTACTATAAAAGTGGTGATTTGATAGGAGTTCAGGGTGTCGAACAAGAATATGAAGAAGTCTTAAGAGGTGTAAAAGGTGTAAAATATTTTCAAAAAGATAGATTTAATAAAATTATTGGATCATATAAAGATGGTAAATACGATACCATTCCAATTCAAGGAAAAGATTTAACATTAACTATTGATGCTGAATTGCAGAAATATGGTGAAGAATTAATGGTTAATAAAAGAGGTGGAATTGTAGCTATTGAACCTAAAACAGGTGAAATTTTAGCTCTAATTTCTGCTCCAACTTATGATCCTGCATTACTTGTTGGAAAAGATAGATCAAAAAATTACACCATGTTGTATTATGATTCTATTGCAAAACCTCTTTACGACAGAAGTTTGTTAGCTGAATATCCACCTGGTTCACCTTTTAAAATTTTAACGGGATTAATTGGCTTGCAAGAAGAAGTTATAGATGAAGAAACTGGTTTCATTTGTCGCCATGGATTTTCCTATGGTAGAGGTGCTTTTATGAAATGTCATGATTCTGGATTATCTAAATTACATAATGGAATTTATCGTTCATGCAATACTTATTTTGCCAATGTATTTAAGAAAACAATTGATAAATATAAAAATCCATCCTACAGTGTTGACAATTGGAACAGACATTTGCAAAGTTTTGGATTAGGTAATTATCTCGGTTATGATTTGCCCATCGGAAGAAAAGGTAGAATTCCTTCTTCTGCTTTATATGAAAAATTTTATCCAAATGGTGGTTGGAGAAGTAATACAATAATTTCAAACTCAATTGGTCAAGGTGAAATAGATGTTACACCAATGCAATTAGCCAATATGATGGCTGCTGTTGCCAATGAAGGATATTATTACACACCTCATATCGTAAAAAAAATCAAGGACTTTGAAATTGATAAAAAGTTTACAACAAAACATCAAACCACAGTAGAAAAACAATATTTTAAACCTGTAATTGAAGGCTTGTATGATGTTTATAATGTAGGAACAGCTTCAACATTAAAAGTTAAAGATTTAGCCATTTGTGGAAAAACAGGAACTGCAGAAAATTTCGTTAAAATTAATGGAAAAAGAACACAACTAACTGACCATTCTATTTTTGTGGCTTTTGCACCTAAAGATAATCCAAAAATTGCCATTGCTGTTTTAGTAGAAAATGGCTATTGGGGAAATCGTTGGGCTGGACCAATTGCTACTTTAATGATTGAAAAATATTTAAAAGGAGAAATTTCTAGAACGGACTTAGAAAAGAAGATGTTAAATGGAAGTTTACAATCTGAATATGCAAAAGTAACTAGTGGTCAACCTTTTACAATTAATCATTAGTTTATGAAAAACCAAAGTGTATCGAGCAATATTGATTGGATAACCGTTTTTATCTATATAACTTTAGTTATTATGGGTTGGATGAATATCTATTCTGCTTCTTTACCTTTGGAAGAAACTTATATTTTAGACACATCTCAAATCTACGGAAGACAACTGCTTTTCATTATTTTAACGCTTCCGATTATCTTAATACTCCTCAATATTAACGCTAAGATATTTGAGAAATTTTCCGTCATATTTTATATTATTGGAATACTCCTTTTATTAGGACTTTTTGTTTTTGGAAGCACCGTTAAAGGACAAACCAATTGGTACAAAATTGGAGGATTTGGTTTTCAACCTTCTGAAATAGTAAAAATGTCTTGTTCATTATTACTTGCTAAGTTTTTGAGTGATGCTCAAGTTAATTTAAAAATTAGAAAATTTCAATATATCGCGTTAGCGATAATTATGTTACCCGTAGGATTAATCATGTTGCAACCAGATGCTGGAAGTGCTATGATATTTTTAGCTCTTATTTTTGTATTAAACAGAGATGGCTTACCTTCTTGGTATTTATGGACTGGTGCCATTGCAATTGCAGTTTTCTTATTAGCTTTATTTGTAAAGCCTGTTTTTTTGATTTCTTGTATATTTTTAATTATGGTTATTCATTTTATATTGAATACTAAAATATCAAGAAACCCAATTGTCTATGTTTTACTTTTCATTTTGATTTCTGGCTTTACCTTTTCTGTTGATTATGTTTATGAAAATGTTTTAGAACCTCATCAAAAAGATCGTATCGATGTTTTATTTAACGATGATGTAGATATGAAAAATGAAGGTTACAATCTAAATCAATCCATGATTACAATTGGTTCTGGTGGATTATTAGGTAAAGGCTATTTAGAGGGAACACAAACAAAAGGAAACTTCGTTCCAGAACAACACACAGATTACATTTTTACAACGGTTGGAGAAGAATGGGGATTTGTAGGTTCGTTTGTAGTTATTGCCTTATTCGTAGCTTTAATTCTTCGAATAATAAAATTAGCAGAAAATCAAAAAAGTAAATTTAGTCGAGTTTATGGTTATTGTGTAGCTACAATTTTATTTACACACTTTTTTGTGAATTTAACTATGCTTATAAAACTATTCCCTACTATTGGAGTTCCGTTACCTTTCTTTTCATATGGTGGTTCTAGTTTATGGTCTTTTACGGTTTTATTGTTTATTTTTATAAAATTAGATGCCAATAAAGTTAATGAATGGTAAGCCTAAAACTTCCAATTTTTATAGCCTTTATTTGCTTCTAATTTATCTTCAATAGTATCTGGCAAAGCACTAAAGAAATCTATTCCAGTCATTTTTTCTATTTCATCAACAGGAACAACAAAACTATATAAAGGTTTCTTTGAATCATTGTGAGGGACTAAAAAACCAATCATGTTCGCTTTGTCTTTAGTTAAAATAACTTTATAAAAATAGTTAGGCACAGCAACATTTTCTGAACCAATAGTTTTTAAACCATCTTCCAAAACTCCACCTGTAACTACATAAACACCATCATATCTTTCTGCCCAAAATCTTACTTTTTGTTCCAATCTATTCCAAATTCCAGCGTTGAAATCATATAATTGAGGAGAAGCATTTGAAGTCAAAAAGGTTAATTCATACATTTCATACGAACTTTTTCTATCTGCAGCTGGACAAAGATGTCCTTTGTTGTATTTTGTGTTTTTAAAATTTCTCCAATCAGCTGATTTTGTTGTAACAGATTTATCTTGATTAAAATATGGTCGCTTGTAATCTGCTGTTGACATATCGGTTTTTGTTAACTCATAAGCTACCCATTCTGATTGTTCATATTCTTCTTTGTAAGAAAAGGAATAGGCATCATTGGAATAAACATCTTTTGATGTGGAAGTTGGCAAGAAATCAAAAGTAGAATCTTCCGAATAAGTTGAAGATTGCTGTATTTCTTGAGTTATTTCATCTGAATTTATCTGTTTACAGGACAAAAATTGCATTATAGCGATTAATAATAGAAATTTAATATTCTTCATCATTCAAAAATTATCTTGACTTGTTTTTTGTTAACTTTGTAAATATAATCATATTTAAAAGAACAATCATGAGAACAAAATTAATACTACTTATAACTATTTTTACCTTTCAATTTGCTTTAAGTCAAAATAAAACTCAAGTTGATACAACTAATGTTACAGCTGCAAAAATTGAACAAGATTTGAAAGTAGACCAAAAAGTTGAAGCTGCTAGAATAAAAGAAGAAAAAGCTAAAATTGAAGCTGAAAAGAAACAACAAGATAGACTAGAAAAAGAAAAAGAGAAACTTGAAAAAGAGCGTCAAAAAGAATTAGACAAAGCTAAAAAAGAGGCAAAAAAAGCAGAGAAAGAAAGAAAAGCTGCCGAAAAAGAAATTAAAAAAGCTGAAAAAGAACGTAAAAAAATAGATAAAGCCTCTAAAAATGTTTCTAAAACGGAAAGTAAAATTAAAAGTGAAAAAGCTAAATTAAGAAAAGAACAAACAAATTACGAAAAGAAAAAATTGCGTGGAAAACTTTCACCAGAAGATGACTTAAAATACAGAGAAAAGTTATTAAAACAAGAAAATAAAATCAATAAATTAGAACTAGATTTAGAAAAAGACAAAAGAGATTTAAACAAACTCTTAAAATAATTTAATTCTTTAAACTCACAAAATCCCATTTCTCATCAGAATGGGATTTTTTTATTTCAACATGTAAAAGCAATAAGAAATTCAATAAATTATGTAAGGAGTCTTTGAACTAATTAACCCAATTTTACATAAATAAAATTACATATGAAAAAATCGATTATTGCTTTAAGTATAGTTACCTTATTCTTGTTTTCATGTAAAAAAGAAAGTGATGAACCTACAAGAAAATTACCAGAAAGAAAAGAACCTAAAAACGTATCATTTACCTTAGAAAACTCCAAAGACTGGTTAGAGAAAAACAAAGACAACACAAAAAATTTAGACATTGCTTATGCAGTAAACAGAGTGGATAAATCCAATTTTACTAAATTAGATTCTGTTGTTATTCCAACAGATTTAAGTGGTGATAGAGAGTTTTATTTACCCTTTCCGTTTGAAGTTTCATCTTTGGACAAAGTAGATAAAATTATTTTATTTTCTTATCCAACTCAAGCTTTTGCTACTTACGAATATGGAATTTTAACTTACACTGGTCCTACAAGTATGGGAAGCAAAATTCACAAAACACCAACAGGTTTATTTTTTACCAATTGGAAAGCTGAAGAAACAACCAGTACGTTTAACGATGAATGGGAATTGAAATGGAATTTTAATATAGAAAACAAAGAAGGAGTCGGTTTTCATGAATATGAATTACCTGGAGTTCCTGCTTCGCACTCATGTTTGCGTTTGTTAGAAAAGGATGCTAAACACATGTATAATTGGGCTGATCAATGGGTTTTAGCCAACGCAGAAACTGTAAAAATAAAAGGAACACCAGTAATCGTTTTTGGAAGTTATGACTTTGATGCTCCAAAACCTTGGTTGCAATTAGTAGATAATCCAAAAGCTTTAGCTATTAGTGAAAGTGAATTGAACAGTATCATAAAACCACATTTAAATACTATATTAAAAGAACAAAAAAACAGAAAGTCAGCAAAATAAAAAATTTTCTTACACTATATAAAATCCCATTCTTAATTTGAATGGGATTTTTTTATATATTTGAAATTCTACAATTCAATAGAAACTTCAGAGGTGAAAAAACAAAACTTTATATTTATTAGCTTAATTCTATTATTTACCAGCTGTGATCCTCCTCATGATTTAATTTTTATAAATAACAGTCAATCCGTTGCTACAATAAGAATAGATATTGATACAACTAATGAGTTTAATAAATTCAGGTATTTTGATGAGTTAAAATCTGACTCTCTAATTTACAAAATTAAACCAAAAGATACTATTACTATGTTTTTTGGAATTGGAACTTGGTCAGATAAAGAAGTTAGAGAGGTAGCCAACTCCATCACTAAAATAGAAATGGAAAATAGTGATTTTAAAACTATTTACAAATCTAACAATGCAATTAAAAAATTATTAATGGATAATAGAGATGATAAAATTGGTTGGGAAACTGAAATAATAATTGAAATAAAGTAAAACTCAAACAAATAAACTAAAATGGGTTATGGTGTCTTTGTCGGAATAATTTTGATTGCAATATTTATAATATTATCTCCATTTCTATACTTTTTCTTTAAAAAATCAGGAAAGAAAAGAACTGGATTAATTTTATCTTTATTTTTTATTTCAATTGCTATTATTCCTGTTATATTTTTATACTTTGAATCTAAATTTTATTTTAAATCTGATGCAATTAATGATCTTAAAATTGTAGAGATTACCTTAAATGAAAATTTTGAAATTATTGAAAACAAAATTACTGGTCTAGCTGAATATTATCAAACCACAAAGCTTAAAATTTCAAAAAATGATAAGGAAAGAATCATTAATGAAATAAGTAATAGTGTAGATTTTTTTGTTTATGATAAATATAATTTCTTAAAAGACTCTAATAACAATAAGGAAAGTAGTAAAATAATTGCCCATTATTCTTTTGGAGAAAAATATATTAAAGAATCATATGAAAAGAAAAATGGTTTTGCTCCTGTTTTAGTAATGATAATATTGAACGAAAAGTCAAACATTTTGGAAGTTAGAAGAATTGAGGATTAAAAAACAAAAAGACTCACAAGCAATTTAAAACAAAAAAATCCCATTTTCTCAAATGGGATTTTTTTTTTAAAATTCTAAACTCAACTTATTTTCTTGATTTATTCATAGAAACATAATTTGATGATTTTACTAATTTAGCAATGTCTTCTAAAACATTTAAAGACTCATCCACATAAGGATCTTTGCTTAATTCTTCATGCCATCTATCTCTTTTATCTTTTAAAGTAGTATCTGTTTTGAATTCTTCTTGCTCATAAGGTAATGAACTAAACGTTAAGTTGTTTTTGTATGATTTTAAACCATCATACGTTTTATTTTTAGCTTCTAATTCTGCTAATTCTTTTTTGTAAATGGTATAATTTAAACTTACCTCTTTGTCGTCTTTTCGTTCAAAATTCCATTTCGCGTAAGCATCAATCAAATTAAACTCTGGATTTTTCTCCACTCTTTTTCTACTGTTTGCTAAAACTACATCATAGTTTGCTCCAGTTGTATTGTAATTTGCTGCATCGATTTTGTCCCATGGTAATGCTTCTGGTTCATCTCTTTCTCCTGTATCAAAATAAGCAAAACGGTCTGGTAAAACAATATCTGATAAAACACCTTCTCTTTGTGTTGAACCACCATTAATTCTATAGAATTTTTGAATAGTTGTTTTCAATGAACCTAAATCACCTAAAGAGTTTCCTCTTACCATATCATTTAAGTCAATTACGTTTTGAACAGTTCCTTTTCCGTAAGTATGCTTACTTCCAATAACTACTCCTCTTTTATAATCTTGAATTGCAGCTGCAAAAATTTCTGAAGCTGAAGCAGAATATCCATTTACCATAACAACTAATGGTCCATCCCATTGTACACTTGAATCTTTATCTTGCAAAATGTTTGGAACAGAATTCGCATATTTCACTTGAACCACTGGTCCTTTGTCAATAAACAATCCAACCATATCTACAACAGTTTGCAAAGAACCTCCACCGTTATCTCTCAAATCCATTATAATTCCTTGCACTTTTTGTTTTTTCAAACGTTCAATTTCTAAAGCAACATCTTTAAAAGCATCTCTTTTATCTTTATTATCAAAAGAAATATAGAATTTAGGTAAATAAATTACTCCAAATAATTTTCCGTCTTTTTCAACCGTACTAGATTTTGCAAAAGTTTCTTCGGTTTCAACTACATCTCTAATAATTGAAATTACTTTGATACTTCCATCAACACGTTTTACTGTTAAACGAACTTCAGTTCCTTTTGGTCCTTTTATTTTTTTAACGACATCGTC
This sequence comes from Flavobacterium ponti, assembly GCF_042652765.1. Classification (NCBI taxonomy): domain Bacteria; kingdom Pseudomonadati; phylum Bacteroidota; class Flavobacteriia; order Flavobacteriales; family Flavobacteriaceae; genus Flavobacterium; species Flavobacterium ponti. The sequence continues at coordinate 512,193 of NZ_JBHSGW010000001.1, read as the reverse complement.
AATTCGCATTCCAGTGATATCGATTGGCTCTTCTTTTCCTTGAGCTACTTTGATGATAATGTCTCCTTGTTCAAGTTCTTTTCCTTTCCAAGCTGGTCCACCAGAAATTAATTCAGATACTTCTACTCCAACATTTTTCTTTTGTAAACGTGCTCCAATTCCTTCGAATGTTCCACTCATACTTACATCAAAACGTTCTTTGTTCTCTGGAGAAAAATAGAATGTATGTGGGTCAAAACGTTCAACAATCGAATTTAAATAAACTCCAAACCAATCATCTCTGTTAAAATCTTTGAAATTTAAATAATTATCATCTAAATTCTTTTCAATTGATTCTCTTGCTTCTTTTTCTAATTCTTCAAAAGTTTTGATTTCAACTTTATTCTTAGCATCAGCTTTCTCTTGAATCTTTTCTTTATCGTCTATTGATGATAAAACAGAAAATTTTAATTGTTTTTTCCATATATCATGTAACTCCTTTTTGTCTTTAGCAAAAGGAATATTTTCATAATCAACACTGATACTTTCGTTTAAATTAAAATCAAAAGGCTTATCTAAAACTTCTTTATAAATAGCTTCAGATTCATCCATTCTTTTTAATAACCTATTGTAGGTTAGATCAAAAAATTTCAAATCTTTGTTTTTAATAAAATCATCTATTGAATCTTCATATTTTTTAAATTCATCAATATCAGACTGTACAAAATAACGTCTAAATGGATCTAATGAATTTAAATATTTATCATACACTTTCTCAGAAAAGGTATCATCCATAGCTATTGGACTATAATGTCCTTTTTCAAGAACGTAAGCCAAAAGTTCTAAAAGTAATTTATCTTTTTCTGGATTTGCTTCGACTTTTTTAGGTCTAAAACTCCAGAACAAAACCGCAGAAATTGCAGTTACTAGCAGTATTATTTTATAATTCTTTTTCATAAATATAAGAAATCGGTTCATTCAAAAATTTTCAACTAAATTACATAAAATATTGTGCCAAAATCTTAAAAATAAGATAAAAGTTTGATAATATTTCCTTATTAGTAGCCATTATTAGCATAATGTTACCATCAAAATTAGTAATTTAGCATTTCGATTTAAATTTAGTAAAATAGCTGTAACATTCCAAAAGCTATTCCTATTATTTTTAGATTCTTTAAATAAGTAAAGCACTCAAATGAAAAAACCATTGATATTAGTAACCAATGACGATAGTATTGTTGCTCCAGGCATAAGAGCATTAATAGAAGTTATGAAAGAAATTGGAGAAGTTGTTGTCGTGGCTCCAGATAGTCCACAAAGTGCAATGGGTCATGCAATTACTATAAATGATACCATAACACTTTCAAAAGTAAATTTAGACAAGGAAATTGACAAAGAATATAGTTGCTCAGGAACACCAGTAGATTGTGTGAAAATTGCTGTTCATGAAATTTTGAAAAAGAAACCTGATTTATGTGTTTCTGGCATTAATCATGGATCCAATTCATCTATAAATGTAATTTATTCAGGAACCATGAGTGCTGCTGTTGAAGCTGGTATTGAAGGCATTCCTGCAATTGGTTTTTCTTTGTTAGATTATAGTTGGGATGCTGACTTTGAACCTTTTAAAAAATACGTTAAGAATATTGCACAAAAAGTTTTGAAAAAAGGACTACCTGATGGAGTTATCTTAAACGTCAATTTTCCAAAATTGAAAGAAAAAGATATTAAAGGCATAAAAATATGTCGTCAAGCGAAAGCTACTTGGGTTGAAGAATTTGACAAAAGAACAAACCCAATGGGAAAAGAATATTATTGGTTATCAGGAGAATTTGTCAATCAAGACAAAGGAGAAGACACTGACGAATGGGCTTTGCACAACGGTTACATTTCTGTAGTTCCAGTGCAATTTGATTTAACAGCTCATCATGCTATTTCGCAATTAAATAATTGGAATTTATAATGAAAAATAAAGATTTATTTATCGGAGTTTTTATTGGACTAATTGTCTGTTTTATTGGATGTGTTTTATTTATTACCTTATTTACTTCAATGGGTTTAGAGGAAGGTTTTAGTAATTTAAAGACTCAAGGTAATTTAGGAAAACTTATTACACTAGGAGCTTTGTTGAATATTGGAATTGTTTATTGGCTATTTAAGAAAAATAAAGACCTAATGGCAAAAGGAGTAATTTTATCAATATTTATTCTAACTATTTATACTGTGTTTGTTTAATGAAATATTACATTATTGCTGGTGAAGCTTCAGGAGATTTGCATGGATCAAATTTGATGAAAGCTATTTATAAAAAAGATTCTGCTGCCGAAATTCGTTTTTGGGGTGGAGATTTAATGCAAAATGTCGGAGGAACTTTGGTAAAACACTACAAAGAACGTTCTTTTATGGGATTTTTAGAAGTGATTCAAAATATCTCAAAGATTTTTAAAGACATTTCTTATTGTAAAAGCGATATTGCTTCTTTTAATCCAGATGCATTAATTTTTATTGATAATTCTGGTTTTAATTTGCGAATTGCAAAATGGGCAAAAAAGCAAAATCTCCAAACGAGTTATTATATTTCTCCACAAGTTTGGGCTTCAAGAGCCAATAGAGTTCATGCCATAAAAAGAGATATTGATCATATGTATGTGATTTTACCTTTTGTAGAAGATTTTTATAAAAAGTATGATTACAAGGTGAATTTTGTTGGACATCCTTTAATTGATGCTATTGAAAACAGAACAAATGTTGATGAAGCTAGTTTTAGAAAAGAACATAATTTATCAGAAAATCCAATTATTGCTCTTTTACCAGGAAGCAGAAAACAAGAAATCACAAAAATGCTTTCAATCATGTTGTCTGTTACTAATGATTTTCCAAAATATGAATTTGTAATTGCTGGTGCTCCAAGTCAGGATTTTGAATTTTACAAGCCCTTCTTAAAGAACAAAAACGTAAAATTTATTTCTAATAGAACCTATGATTTATTGAATGTTTCAACAGCAGCTCTTGTAACTTCTGGAACTGCAACTTTAGAAACTGCTTTGTTTAAAGTTCCACAGGTGGTTTGTTATAAAGCAAATGCTATTTCTTATCAAATTGCCAAACGAATTATTACACTAAAATTTATTTCATTAGTAAATTTAATCATGGATAAAGAAGTCGTAAAGGAATTAATTCAAGGTGATTTAAATACTTCGCAATTAAAAAAAGAGCTCAATAATATTCTGACATCACCAAAAAGAGAAGAAATGTTAAAAGACTATGAGTTACTTCAACAAAAATTAGGAGGAAAAGGTGCTAGTGAAAAAACTGCTCAATTAATCTACGAAAGATTGAAAAAATGATATATTTGCAGAAATCAAAAATTTTGAAGCACTCTTTTTTTACCATTTTATTCTTATTTTTATTTCATATTTCTGCTGAAGCTCAATCAAATACAAAAAAAATGATTATTGCTCCGATAGCTGAAGGTTCTGTATCTATCGAAAAATATGATACTAAAGAAAAAACTTTGGTAAAAAACTTCAAGAAGAATGATAAAGAAATTAAAAAGGTAAAATTATTTTCTGAAAAACTGCAAAACAGACTTGCTTTAGAAGATGCTACAGTGATTTCTAACATAAATTTGCCAAATTTTCAAAAAGCTGAAGTAATAGAAACAGCTAAAGAATATATTGGAACTCCTTATCATTATGGTGGAATGTCAAAACGAGGAATAGATTGTTCTGCATTGACTTTATTTGCTTTTACAAAAAACGATTTGTCATTACCAAGAACATCAAGAGCACAATCTAAAATTGGCAGAAAAGTACAAAAATCAAATGCTGAACCTGGTGATTTAATCTTTTTTAAAACCAACAGAAGAAGAAGTATAATTACACACGTTGGATTGGTCACAGAAAATAATGATGGTGAAATAAAATTTATTCATGCTTCATCAAGTCGAGGTGTAATTGAATCTTCTCTAGAGGAAAGTTATTACCAAAGAACATTTGCTAAAATCAAACGTATCATAGAATAATTACACTTTGAAAAAATCAACTTTACTACTATTTGTCTTGTTTTCAGTAATCTTTATTAGTTGTAAAACTTCTAAATCAAACATTATTACTTCCAAAGAAAAAGCAAAAGAAAAAGGGATTTATTCTTATAATGGCAAACCTGTAAAAGTAGAAAAAGGCAACTCTTCAAAACCTTATAAAAGAGGAACAATTAGCGTTACAAAATTTGCAATTGTTGAAACTGCAAAAGAGAATTTAGGTGTAAAATATAAGTATGCTGGCACAACAAAAGCTGGAATGGATTGTTCTGGCTTGGTTTATTCTTCATTTATGAAATATGATATTGAACTTTCAAGAGTTTCTTCTGACATGGCAAAAGAAGGCAAAGAGGTTTCTAAATCAAAAGCACAAGAAGGTGATTTAATTTTTTTTAAAACCAACAATAGTCGTTCCATTAATCACGTTGGAATTATCACAGAAAACAACGATGATGAATTACTTTTTATTCATTCATCAACAAGTAAAGGTGTAATTATATCTTCCTTGAACGAAGAGTATTATGCAAAAGCATTTGAAAAAATAAAGCGAATTTTGGAGTAACAATTACCCTAAACCTAAATGGATGTATTAAAATATCCAATTATTACTATTGCTCTTTGTTTTGGATTAGGAATACTAATCCAGAATTACCTATGCTTTTCTTTGATTACAATTTTATTTTCAACTTCAATTTTATTTGTTCTGTTTCTAATATTGCTTTTTTTCAATAGAAATAAAAACAAAAAAAACATCTTTTTTGGATTGGTTACTTACTTGCTGATTCTTTCTATTAGTGCTTTGTCATTGTATGTTCATCAAGATGTTCATAATAAAAATCATTATACAAATCTTAAAATAAAAGAAAATAATAGCATAAAAGGTTTTGCTGTTGAAACCTTAAAACCAAATGAATTCTACACTAAATTTCTCTTTGAAATCGATTCATTTAATCATCAAAAAAGTTCAGGTAAAATTTTAGTTTACTTTTCTAATAAAAATTCTGACTCGTTGCAAATTGGTGATTTAGTTAGCTTTCAATCTGAAATTAAACCTATTCAAAAAAATTATAATCCAGACACTTTTGATTATTCAAATTATATGGCTAATCAGAATGTTTTTCATCAAATAAAATGTTTTGAAAATGATTATTTTATTGGAAGTAAAGTCAAAAAATTCACGTTTTATATTAATAAATTACGTCAGAAATTAGTTCATAGTTTTGATGCACATCATTTTTCTGTCAGAACTAAATCAATTCTAAATGCTTTATTATTAGGTCAAAAACAACAAATTGATAGCGAAACGCTAAACGATTATAAAAATGCTGGAGTTGTGCATGTTTTAGCTATTTCTGGATTACATATTGGAATTATTTATGTCTTTTTTAATTTCATTTTTGGTTTTTTGAATAGATTTAAACATGGAAAAACCATAAAACTTGTTATTATACTTTTATTGTTATGGCTTTTTGCCTTGATTTCTGGAATGTCCGCTTCTATCACAAGATCAGTAACAATGTTTACTTTTATTGCAATTGGAACTTTCCTCAATCGAAAAAACTTCATGTTTAATGCTGTTGCTGGTTCATTTTTGTTTTTGCTAATTTACAATCCTCTTTATGTTTTTGATGTTGGATTTCAATTGAGTTATGCTGCCGTAATTTCTATTTTGTTGTTTCAACCTTTTTATGAAAAATTTTATTGGTCCAAAAACAAAATTGTTGTTTATATATCAGACTTATTTTTAGTTTCACTTGCAGCACAGTTAGGAGTCCTTCCTTTAATGATGTTGTATTTTAAACAGATTCCGACTTTATTCTTATTAGCTAATTTTATTGTTATTCCTATTGCAACAGTTGTTCTAATTCTTGGAATTGTAGTTCTATTTCTAAATTTTACAGCGATGCCAATTGCGTTATTTTTAGGAAAATTAATTTCATTGGCTGTAGAAATAATGAATAATTACATTCATTACCTTTCTAGTTTTCAAAATTATATCATTAAGAATATTACTTTCACACCATTGTTGACTGTTGGTTTATATCTTATAATTTTAAGTGTAGTTTATTGGATATATAAACCTAAAAACAAGAATATTTTATATGTTCTGAGTTTTACTTTAGCATTTCAAATTTTATATTTTTATACCAAAAATGAAACTTCACAAAAAACTGAATTAATAGTATTCAATAATAAAGAAAGTATTATAGCAACTTTTGAAGCGAATAAAATTATTGTCTTTTCTAATGATAGTTTAATTCACCAAAATCAAAATCTTCAAGAATATGCTACAGCCAAGTTTAATCCAGAGGTTGTATTTTATCCTTTAGAAAATGTTTTATTATTTAAAAACAAACAAATCTTGATTGTTGATGAATCAAGAATTTATAATACGACAATAAAACCTGATGTTGTTATAATTAGACAGAACTCTAGAATTAATATTGAGAGATTAATTCAAGCCACTTCACCAAAAATAATTATTGCTGACAAAAGTAATTCGTATACTTCTATAAAAAGATGGAAAGCTACTTGTTTAAAACACAAAATCCCTTTTCATGCCATTGTCGAAAAGGGATTCTATAGAATGTGATTTTTATTTCTATAATTCAGCTTTCAATTGTTCAGCTGTTCTATATCCTAAAACATTTGTTTTAATTTCTCCATCTTTATCAAATATATACATCGTTGGATAACCTTGCACTCCTAAAAAAGAGGTGAATTCATGCATACCATTTCTTCCTGTTTTACCAGCAACATATTTCGGATTTGTATATTTTGTTCCTTTAAAAGTAATTGTTTCATTTCCTTCAGCATTAAACTTTACAGCATAATAATTTTTAGAAATCAGCTCAACTATACTTGCATCATGAAATGTATTTTTATCTAACATTTTACAGGGTCCACACCAATCTGTGTAAACATCCATAAAAATAGGTTTTGGATCTTTTTTCTGAGCCTCTAGTGCTTCATTCATTGTCATCCACTTAATTTCTTGAGCAAATGAAACTACACTTAAAAAACTCAAACTTAAAACTAATACTAACTTTTTCATTTTTATTGTTGGTTATTTTTCATAATATTATTTGCACCTTCTAACCACTTTTCTGGTCCACCTGCAACATAACCTATGCTACCTAAAGCACTTAAATTAACTTTCCCTTCAGTTGTTTTTTCAGGATTTACCAACCAAACTGTTGGATATCCTCTTACTTGAAAAATTTGTTGCAGCTGGGCATTTTGCATTTTTATCGATTCATCTTGTGGTGTTCTCTTAGGAAAATCTAATTCCACTAAAATTACATTTTTTTTTGCCCATTTTGTAAACTCTTCCGTTTTAAAGACTTCTTTTTGCAAACGTATACACCAACCACACCAATCTGAACCTGTAAAAAACATCATTAAAGGTTTATTTTCTTTCATAGAAAGTTCAGTTGCTTTAGTCATATCAGTGTGCCAAGTCAAATCTTCTTGTGCTTGAACAAAAAATGAAGACAAGCTTACAAAAAGTAGTAAAAATATTTTTTTCATTTTAAAAGATTTTAAACAAAATTAGACAAAAAAGATGCCAAAGATTGTTTGTTATCTAACACCGTGCATTAGTTTCTTGAATAATGGTGCTGTTAAAAATGCCATTACACTCAGCACTATTGAAATAGCAGTTAAAATCCAAAAGAAAGTACTTAATCCTTTTTCTTGAGCCAAACTTTCAGAATATTCTCCAAACATACCTGCTAATTTCATTCCAATAGCAACAGCTAAATACCAAATACCAAACATCATGGCAATCATTCTCGCTGGTACTAATTTACTAATATAAGACAAGGCAACAGGTGAAACACACAATTCTGCCATTGTATGAAATAGATAGACTAAAACCAACCAAATAATACTAACTGAAGCTGTTTTTGCACCAGGAGCAATACCACTAGCACCAATAGCTACAGCAGCTGTTCCAACTCCAATTAATAACATACCTATAGCATATTTTCCACTAGCACTTGGATTGTATTTACTTTCCCACCATTTTGAAAATAAAGGAGCTAAAGCAATAATAAACAATGAATTTAAGATTGAAAACCATGTTGCTCCAATTTCAACTGCACTTTCTTTAGCTGTTACAGTGGCTTCATTTTTCTTGGATTCTTTATTGTCAAATCCAACACTATGAGTAATGAATAGTTGTAAATCAGAACCTACTTTATATTTTTCTAAATCGTCTTTTGATAATTTAATAATTTTACTTTTGGATTCTCCTTTTGTATTGGCAAATGCTACTTCTGCTTTGTTTATTTGAATACCAGCTCCAATTTTATCTTCTTTGAAGATTCGTGCAATTTTAGCATTAAATGTTTCTCCTAATTTATTGTTTTCTTTGTCAAAGAGAACATTCTCTTTTGCAGTTTTACCTATATTACCCTCAGCAGTTGCATCATAGATAGATACAGATTCATTATCAATTATAGAAAGCTTATCACCATTTGCATAGTCATTTGATGATACAACTTTAGCGGTTTCAATAGTTCCATTATTATTAAGATATTCTACAACATAAGAAGAAGAGTAATAGTCATTTTTTACTTTCCAAATTGCAATTCCCCAAATGATGATAAAACTTAGACTCAAAACAATAATTGAAGCAGCAAATTTTTTAAAGGTTTGTTTTGCTAGTAAAATTAAAACCCATGTTATAATTGCTAATGGAACAATTGTCATTAAAGCATCGACGATTTTAAAAATAGTTCCAGAAGTTCCTTCTAAAATTCTTTGGGTATAATCTCTTGCAAACAAGGTTAATGAACCTGGTGATTGCTCAAAAATAGCCCAGAAAAACATTGTTATGAAGGCAAAGAATACAATAGCAATCATTCTATCTCTTACCACAGGAATATATTTTGGAATTCTAATAAACAGCAATATTACAAACAATGCTAATGCAGTTAAAATAACAACATTATTTCCATCCATCCCTCCTAATTTAAAACTGTATAAATTAGTTGCACCTTCTGTAATTTTAGCAATTGGATCATTTAAAATCCAAGTTAAACCTAAAAAAGCTGAAACAGCAATAATCCCTAATTCTAATTTAGTAAATGGGTTTAATTTTCCTCCATTTTCTTCAGTAATAGATAAAGCTACATCTTCTACTGATTGAGCTTTAGGTTTTAAACCAATATCTCCAAAAATATCTTTTGCCCACCAAAATTGTAATAATCCGAAAAGCATAAAGATTCCTGCAATTCCGAATCCCCATGACCACCCAATTTTTTCACCTAAATATCCACAAAGCATAATTCCAAAGAAAGCACCTGCATTTACACCCATGTAAAAAATAGTGTAAGCTCCATCTTTCTTTTCAGGTCTATCTTTATATATTTCAGAAACAATTGATGTCATATTGGGTTTAAAAAATCCACTTCCAAAAACTAAAAATGTAAGTCCTAAGTAGATAAAAAAACTAGTTTCTAGAGCCATACAAGCATGACCTAAAGTCATCATTAAAGCTCCAACAACAACTGCCCATCTAAAACCGATTACTTTATCTGCAAAATATCCACCTAACATAGTAGATAAATAAACTAAAGAGGTGTAAGTTCCAAAAATAGCTAAAGCATGTTCTTTGGGCCAACCCCAACCTTCATCTAATAATGAAGCTGTAAAAAACAACACTAATAAAGCACGCATTCCGTAATAAGAAAAACGTTCCCACATTTCTGTGAAAAATAATACGAATAAACCACTTGGGTGACCTAAAACGGTACTCTTAAAGAATTGATCGGTTGAATTTTCTTGCATAATTTATATTTGTTAATTTTTCTTTATTTAATTGTTTAATTCTTTATCTACTCCGTGCATTAATTTTTTGATCACTGGTGACAAAGCTAATAAAACTACTCCAAATCCTATTCCTGTATAAAACAAATATTCAAATAGTTTTAAATAACTTTCCTTAGCAATATTTAAATCTGGTGCTAATCCATTTGAAGTATCCACAGAAGCAATATTAGCTAATAATGATGCAATAAATTCTGAACTAGCTGTTGCTAAAAACCAAACTCCCATCATAAAACCAACGATTTTAACTGGTGATAATTTTGTTACTGCTGAAAGTCCAACTGGTGATAAACTTAATTCTCCACAAGTGTGAAGAAAATAAGCTAATATTAACCAAATAGCCGCTACTTTACCTAAACCTGACACGTTAATTCCCATAACCAATGCTCCAAATCCTAACCCAACTAACATTAAGGCTAATGAAAATTTTACTGCAGTATTTGGATTGAATTTTCCTAATTTCACCCATAACCATGCAAAAACTGGTGCTAATAAAATAATAAACAGAGCATTAAAACTTAAAAACTGTCCAGCAGAAAGCTCAAATCCAAAAATATGTCTGTCTAGAATTCTATCTGCGAATAAATTCATTGAAGTATAAGCTTGCTCAAATAATGCCCAAAATACAATTGTAAATACAATTAATATTGTTAAAGCAATTAGCTGATCACGGGCTTTTCCATCTAATTGAGTGGCTGCATAATAAACAATATATAAGAATGAAACTCCACCAGCAACTTTTAATGCCCAAGAAACAGCCTCATGATTTTGAACCATTTGCCAAAAAATTAAAGTTGACAAAATACTTCCTATATAGATTAACCATTCATTTTTAAGTCCAAATGAAGTTTTTTCCAAGAAAGATTGATTGTTTGATTCTCCTTTACCCATTAATAATTTTTTACCTGAAATAAAAGTTATTAAACCAAAGAACATTCCAACTCCTGCAGCACCAAAACCATAACTCCAACCATAAGTTTCTCCTAACCAAACACAAATAATTGTAGCTAAGAAAGAACCTAAATTAATTCCCATATAAAACAAAGTAAATCCAGAATCTCTTCGTTTGTCTCCAACTGCATATAATTCACCAACTAAAGATGAAATATTTGCTTTTAAGAAACCAACACCAAGAATAATTAATGCAAGTGAAAAATAGAAAACTTGCAGTGCTAAATTATCTCGTGTAATTTCTCCAGTAATAGATTGTGTGGCAGCGTTTCCCTCATAAGCCATTCCTAAATGTCCTAAAACTAACATGATTCCACCAAAGACAATTGCTTTTCTAAAACCTAAATATTTGTCAGCAATAAAACCTCCAATAACTGGAACAGCATATACTAGAGCTGCATAACTTCCAATTAATAAATTTCCAGAATCGTCTGAAAACAAATGGTATTTTGTTAGATAAAAAATCAATAAAGCTTTCATTCCATAGAATGAGAATCGTTCCCACATTTCGGTGAAGAACAATATAAAAAGTGCTTTTGGATGTCCAAAGAACGTTTGTTCTTCAATTGGTGTATTTGTCATATTATAATTTTTCTAAAAGAAAGTTAGTCATCTTAGTAAACAATTGTAATCTTGTTGCTCCACCATAAATTCCATGGTTTTTATCTGGGTAAATGGCCCAATCAAATTGTTTGTTAGCTTGTACTAAAGCTTCTACCATTTTCATGGTGTTTTGAACATGTACATTATCATCTGCAGTTCCGTGAATTAAAAGATAGTTTCCTTTTAATTTTTTTACGTGATTTATTGGTGAGTTGTCATCATATCCACTTGCATTTTCTTGTGGTGTTTGCATATATCTTTCTGTGTAAATTGAATCGTAATATCTCCAACTTGTAACTGGTGCTACTGCAATTGCTGTTTTGAATACATCATTTCCTTTTAAAATACAGTTACTACTCATGAATCCACCGTAACTCCAACCCCAAATTCCAATTCTTGAAGCATCTACATAGTCATATTTTCCAATTACTTTTGCTGCGTCAATTTGGTCTTCTACTTCATATTTACCTAATTCTTTATAAGTCACTTTTTTGAAATCTGCTCCTTTGAAACCTGTTCCTCTTCCATCTACACAAACAATAATATATCCTTTTTGAGCCAACATATAGAACCAATAATCATTATAAGAATTCCAACTATTTGCAACGCTCTGTGAACCAGGTCCAGAATACTGTGTCATGAAAACTGGATATTTTTTTGAAGCATCAAAATCTGCTGGTTTGATAATGTAAGCATTTAATTCATATCCTTTTTCTGTTTTAAGTGTGAAAAACTCTTTTGGACTTACTCCATATTTCGCTAATTTTTGTTCAGCAGCTTCATTAGATAGAATCTTTTTAATTTCTTTTCCAGATTTAGATTCGTTTAATGTATAGGTTGGTGCTTGAGTAGCACTTGAAAATGAATTAATGAAGTAATCAAAATTTGGACTAAATGTAGCATCATTTGTTCCTGTTTTTGAGGATAATCTTGTTTTTCCTTTTCCGTCAATTTTTATGGAGTAAACATCTCTATTTATAGAACCATTTTCTACTGATTGATAATATATCATTCCAGATTTTTCATTGAAACCATAATAATTTGTTACTTCCCAATTTCCTGAAGTTATTTGCTTTTTCAATTTTCCATTTTTATCGTAGTGATAAATATGGTTAAATCCATCTTTTTCTGAAGTCCAAATGAAACTGTTGTCTTTTAAGAAAGTTAAATTATCAGTAACATCAACATAAGCTTTATCTTTTTCGTTTAAAACGACTGTGGTTTTTCCTGAAGAGGCATCGACAAAATGTAAATCCAAATTGTTTTGATGACGATTCAATACTTGAACACTCAAAACATTTGAATCATTGGTCCATTTAATTCTTGGAATGTAAAAATCTTTATAATCTCCTAAATTAATAGTTTGCGATTTTCCTGTTTTTAAATCATAAGTATGCAACGAAACAACAGCGTTTTTCTCACCTGCTTTTGGATATTTAAAAACTTCTTGTGTTGGATATAATCCTTGGTTGTACATATCCATTGAAAATTCTGGTACTTCAGATTCATCAAAACGAATGTAAGCGATTTTTGTTCCATTGGCATTCCAATCATAAGCTTTTACGAAAGCAAATTCTTCTTCATAAACCCAATCCGTAATACCATTGATGATTGCATTTTTCTTCCCATCATTTGTGATTTGCAAATGTGTTCCTGAAATGGCATCATAAACATACAAATCATTTTCAAAAGCATAAGCTATTTTTGTACCATCTGCAGAAAATGTAGGTTCTTGAATTTTCTTATCGGTAAATTTTGTTAGTTTTTTTGAAGAAATATCATACACAAAATAATCAGCTGTGAAGGAATGTCTAAAAATAGGAGTCGAATTAGAAGCAATTAAAATCTTTTTTTCGTCTTTATCGAATGTATAACTATCAATTGATTTCAATTCCGGGAAATCTTTTGAGTCGATTAAAGTCGAAACTTTCTCTAAAGTTGCAAAATCATATAAGTCGATTTGTGCACTTCTTGACGTTCTGTTAAAATCCAATACTGTGTATTGATTTGTATTCTTCATGGCCTGGAGTTCATCCATACTTTCTGTTCTAAAAGCTCCTGACCAAATTTCTTCTAGAGTGATTTTTTGTTGTGCAACAATTGATAATGAAGTAAATAAGAATAAAATTCCTACTATAAATTTTCTTGTCATAATAATATAAGGTAAAAAACTTCCAATTTTACTAAAAATTTACGAGAAAACCTTGCTTTTTATGATATATTCACAAAAAAAAGGTTGTTAAAATCTGTTTTATCTTACTTATCTTTGTAAAAAAATATACAATGCTTCAAAATAAAGGTTTTTCAAAACTTACCAAAGAAGAAAAAATAAATTGGATTACTTCGACTTACTTTTCAAATCCTGAAGAAGCCGAAAAATTAGTAAAACAATATTGGAATTCGAATAGTCAATTGCAAAAATTACATGATGAATTTATTGAAAACACATTAACCAATTTTTATTTGCCTTTAGGAGTTGCTCCCAATTTTGTCATAAACGATAAAATTTATACAGTTCCAATGGCAATTGAAGAAAGTTCTGTTGTGGCAGCTGCAAGTAAATCAGCAAAATTTTGGGCTGCACGTGGTGGATTTAAAGCAACAGTTTTAGGAACTGAAAAAATTGGACAAGTTCATTTTTCATATTCAGGTTCTTTTGAAAAATTAGAAGCTTTTTTTAAGAAAAAGAAATCATCATTTTATGAAGACACTTCTTCTATAACCAAAAATATGGAAAAACGTGGTGGTGGAATTTTAGATATTCAATTAGTAAATAAAACGGATAAATTAGAAGATTACTACCAATTACATGCTACTTTTAATACGAAAGATAGTATGGGTGCGAATTTCATCAACTCTTGTTTAGAGCAATTTGCTAAAACATTGGAAAGAGAAGTGAATTCTTATGAAGGGTTTTCTGAAAACGAAAAGAAAATTCAAATCATCATGTGTATTTTGAGCAATTTTGTTCCGAATTGTGTGGTTAGAGCCGAAGTTTCTTGCAAGGTTGAAGAGTTGAATGAAGACACAGAAATAAGTCCAACTGAATTTGCTGAAAAATTTGTAAAAGCAGTTCAAATTGCAGAAATAGAACCTTATAGAGCCGTAACACACAACAAAGGAATCATGAATGGAATTGATGCTGTAGTTTTAGCCACAGGAAATGATTTTAGAGCTGTTGAAGCTGGTGCTCATGCTTATGCTAGTAGAAATGGAAGTTACTCTAGTTTATCACATGCTTCTATTGAGAATGGTGTTTTTAAATTTTGGTTGGATATTCCTTTAGCTTTAGGAACTGTTGGTGGTTTGACATCATTACATCCTTTGGTGAAATTTTCTTTAGAAATGTTAGGAAAACCTTCAGCTGAAGAGTTGATGAAAATTGTTGCAGTTACAGGTTTGGCTCAAAATTTTGCAGCTTTGCGTTCGTTAACTACAACAGGAATTCAAAAAGGACATATGAAAATGCATATTCATAATATTTTGAATCAATTTCAAGCTACCAAAGAAGAAAAGGAAAAAGTAATCGCTTATTTTAATGACACAACTGTTTCGCATAGTTTAGTTGTGGATTATTTGGAGCAGATTAGAAAATAAAAACTTTAAACTAACCCTTTTTAGGGTTTTGAACCCCAAAAGGGTTAAGATATGAAGAAAGAAACTTATTATAGCAACGGAAAATTATTAGTAACTGGAGAATATTTGGTTTTAAATGGTGCAAAATCCTTGGCTGTTCCTACGAAATTTGGTCAAGATTTAGAAGTTACACCAGCTCTTGGTAAAAAAATTATTTGGAAAAGTTATGATGCTGATGAAAGTGTTTGGTTTGAAGATGAAATCTTTTTTGATGATATAATTGAGAAATCTTCATTTACTGAAAATAAAATTAAGAATACTTTAGTCGAAATTTTACATCATGCTTATTTATTAAATTCGGACTTTATTAAAAATGCTGAAGGTTATTCCATAAATACTAAATTAACTTTTCCAAGATTTTGGGGTTTAGGTACATCTTCTACATTAATCAACAACATAGGACAATGGTTAAATATAGATGCTTTTGAATTACTTAAAAATAGTTTTGGAGGAAGTGGTTATGATATTGCTTGTGCTCAAACCAATCAATCTATTATTTATCATTTAGAAAACGAAAAGCCTTTTTTTGAAACGGTTTCATTTAATCCAATTTTTAAAGAGCATATTTATTTTGTGTATTTGAATAAAAAACAAAGTAGTAGATCTGCTATTAATAATTATTTGAACAAGCAATTTTCTTTGGATAAAGTAAAAAATAAGATTAATAAAATCACAAAATTTATTATTGAAACTGATAATTTAAATGATTTTATGGCTGCTTTAGACAAACATGAAATTTTACTAAGCGATATTTTAGAACAACTGACAGTAAAAGAAGCTTTGTTTCCTGATTTTAATGGAACGGTCAAAAGTCTTGGTGCTTGGGGTGGTGATTTTGTAATGGTTGTTGCTAAAGAAAATCCTTTGTTTTATTTTGCTGATAAAGGTTATGAAACTATCTTAAAATATGAAGAAATGATTTTGTAAATTATTTTTCTAATTCTGTAGTCATTTGATCTAAATAATTATCATAAATGTTTTTAGTTTCTGACCACTTCTTAGCTTCATCTTTCCATTTATAAAAATTATTTTTATCTTTTTTGAAAAAATAATAATGCGCTAGATTAAAAGCTGTTTCTTGTATGAAATTTTTCTGTTTACAAACTTTAACCATTTTATTGTAAACTTCTATATTTTTATCAATTTTTTCAGAATTCTTATAAGTATAAGCAAGTTCTTTTAAGGTATAACAATCTTTAGGGTCTTTTTTAACGGCTCTCTGTAGTACAATTTCTGCTTTATCATATTGCTCTAGATGATTATATGAAAAAGCCATTTCCGCAAATAATCCTTCATAATCTGAGTTTGTTTTTTCTAATTTTTCTAAATAGATTAATGCTGTTTCACATTCATTCCAAGCATTAAAAATAAATCCTCTATTGAATAAGGAAGAATCAGTATTATCATCTCTTTTGTATATTTCTAACCAATCAGGATATTTATTAACGTTTAATTCTTTAAATTTATCTTCAGGAATTTCTGCAATAATATTTCTGCTTACATCTAAGCGCATTTTTAATGATGTAGATTCCTTAGCTAATTTATTTTCAATAGTTACAAAGTCACCATTTTTGTTAATTTTGAATTCGCCACCATAATTGAATGTCAATCCAGCAGCATTATCAATATAAATGAAACCATATGTATAAACACTATCTTTATTCATTGGAAAAACCATCCATTTATCTACACATTTAATATAGTTTTTATCAAATTTTAAAGGGCTTTGTGCAAATATATTTAGTGCAAAAAAAAGTAGAAATATGTAAGTGTTTTTCATAATTGTTTTAGTTAAAATTTTTTTTTCGGAAAGGCTAATATATAAAAAAATCCCAAACAAATTGCTCGGGATTTTTTTATATATACTATTGAATTCCTAATTATTGAACTCTTAAATCTTCTATGTCAGATTTTGCTTTTAAAGCTTCTATAACTTTGTTTGAAGCAGCACCTTGTGCTTGTGATTTAGCTTGATTAACATATGAAGTGTAATTTGGTATTGCATTAGCTTTTGTAATCGCTTTTGTTTTTACCATATAAACTCCATAAGTACCATCAATTAAACCTGAAGTTGTTCCTGCTTTTTGAGCAAAAACTTTTCCAACAACTTTTGGTTCTGGTCCAATGTTTGGAACTAAAGCAGTTTTAAATACTACTCCTGTAGCTGAAATAACCGAAGCATTAGTTGCTTTTGAAACTTCTTCTAAGGTTTTTCCAGTCATTTTCTTTCTTAATATAACTGCTTTCTTTTCGTTTTTTAAAATTGGCTCAACTTGAATTCTTGCGTTTTCAACGTTAGTTAAACCTGTATCATTAATTGATTTTAATCTTGCTACTACAAAACCAGTAGGTACATCAAAACGTTTTACATCACCAATTTCAGTATCTTTTCCAAATGCCCATAGAACAATTCCTCTTTGTGGACCAACAACTGGAATGTTTTCGTCAGAAGTCTTAATATTTGGAGCCTGTGTTACTTCTAATCCCATGTCTTTTGCCACTTGAGCAAAGTCTTTTGAATTTGCATCTGCTTCAAATTTAGAAGCTTTGGTATAGTTTTGGTCTGAAGTTGTTTCTGATGGTTCAATTTTTTGAGCAACAGTTGCTAATAAAACTGAATTGTATTTATCAGTTACTTTTATTACGTGGAAACCAAAATCAGTTTCTACAACACCAATGCTTCCAATTGGACTATCAAAAACAAAATCGTTGAACGGTTTTACCATTTGACCTGGTGCAATGTTATCATATTCACCACCTGTTTGTTTTGAACCTGGATCATCAGTATTTGCAGTTGCTAAAGCTGCAAAACCAGCTGGATTTGCTTTTGCTTGAGCTGCTAATTCATTTGCTTTTGCTTGTGCTTCTTCTTTTGTTCTTTTTATAGTTGGATCTGCTCTTTCTGCTCCTTCATATGCAATTAAGATATGACTAGCTTTTGCAGAAGCACCTGATTTGCTACCAATTTTTCTTGAAAGTTTTTGATATCCATTATCAGTATATGGACCAAAAACTTCACCTTCTGGTAAATTAAATAATTGCTCTTGATACTCTAATGGTAAATCTTTTTTAGCAACATAAGTAGAATCAAATTTGATATCTGAATTTTTGTTTACATATTCTGCAACGTTTGTAGCATTTTTGAAACTTGGTAAAGTATCGTTAGAATTTGTTTCTTTATTATATTCTACTTTTCCATTCAATAATCCTTGAATAGAGTTTTTCATTTGATCTTCGTCAGCTTTAGATGGTTTATTTTCAATAAAAACCAATTCTAAATCTGCCATTTTATCTGATTTGAATTTTTTTGGATGACTTTTGATGTATGCCATAATTTCATCATCTGAAACTTTAGCTTCATCATCATTTACTGTTGAATAACCTAATGTTACAAAGTCAAAATCTGCTTTATCGTTTTCTTCTTCATACAAAGCTTGACCTTCAGCTTGAGTAGTTTGTAAACCTGATTTTACTAATGTGTAATACATTTGCTCAGTGTACATTCTTTCAACATCAGCTTCAAAAGCTTCCCATTGAGCTTTTTGTTCTGGACCTTGCTTTAAAAAATTAGTACTAACGTATTCTTTGAATTTAGCTACATCAAATTTTCCTGCTTCGTTTTGAAATTGTGGATTTGATGCAAAATTTGGATTCTCTTTCATTACGTTGATTAATTGGTCTGGACCAACACGTAAACCTAATTCTTCAAATTGTTCTGCTAAGATAATTCTCTTAACTTCTTGATCCCAAACTCCATTTGAAGCTTGAACATTGCTCATACCTTGCTGTTCTGCTTGACCAACTTTTCTTTGGAACTCTTGTCCCATAATGTTTTCGCCATTTACAGTACCTGCATATTTTGAACTACTACCAAAAGATCCACTTTTAATTACATCGGCTAACACAAATGAGAATAAGGCTAGTGCGATGATAACTATTAAGAAAAATGAACGTTGTCTAATTTTTGATAAAATTGCCATTTTTTAATTTGTTTATTTTTTACAGGGAGCGAAAATACAATTATCTATGAAATAATAAAAATACTAAAGCTTTATTTTTATCTTTTTTCTTCAGATAATGAAAGTTTTACAAGTTCAATTTTTTTATTGCTCGCAGAATGTATAGTTATTTCGAAATTTTCTATGTGAATTTTCTCTCCATTTTGAGGAAAATCTTTAGTATAATCTACAATAA
Organism: Flavobacterium ponti; assembly: GCF_042652765.1. Classification (NCBI taxonomy): domain Bacteria; kingdom Pseudomonadati; phylum Bacteroidota; class Flavobacteriia; order Flavobacteriales; family Flavobacteriaceae; genus Flavobacterium; species Flavobacterium ponti. The sequence continues at coordinate 492,953 of NZ_JBHSGW010000001.1, read as the reverse complement.
AACCTCCTAAAGTAGAGTACGAATCACTTTCAGGAATTTCTAAATTGTATTTTTGATTGATATATTCCACATCTAATCTAGCAGAAAATAAATAGACTCCTTCTTCGATTTCTTCATCAATTTTTTCTTCGTCTAAATCATGTTCATCTTCAATTTCACCAAAAAGCTCTTCAATAATATCTTCTACAGTAATTAAACCTGAAGTTCCACCATATTCATCCAAAATAACTGCCATACTTTTTCTTTTCTTTGTTAAAATATCTAACAAATCTTTAATATAAATAGTTTCTGGCACATATTCAATCGTCATCATGACTGACTTGATATTTTTTGGTTTTTTAAATAATTCAAATGAATGTACATATCCTAAAATATCATCTACTGAATTTTGATATACAACAATTTTAGAATAACCTGTTTTAACAAATAATTCTTTTAAATCAGCTACACTATCTGTAATATCTACACCGGCAACTTCTGTTCTTGGTGTCATAATATCTCTAGCTTTAAGTTCTGAAAATTCTAAAGCATTTTGAAATATTTGAATTTCAGAATCCACTTCTTCATTATCTGCAACAGAACTCATTTGTTCGTTTATGTAGTTTCCTAATTCCACTTTACTGAAATAATCTTGTACTTGATCACCATCTGTTTTGAAGAATTTTTTTAGTATAAAATCTGAAATCCAAATAATAAAATTGGAAACCCAATAAAACAATAAATAAAAGAAATAAGCAGGAACAGCAAAAAGTTTAATCAATTTATTAGAGTAAATTTGAAAAAAAACTTTTGGTAAAAATTCGGCTGTAAATAATATTAATATAGTTGATAAAACCGTTTGAGAAAGTAAACTCACAAACTCATCTCTAAAAAAAGGAGATAAAGTTTCTAGCCATTTTGTAATCAAATCACCTGTTACAAATCCATAAACAACTAACGCAACATTGTTACCCACAAGCATAGCTGTTATAAACTGAGAAGGCTTTTCGGTAAGTTTATTTAAAATATTAGCGTTGAAATTATTTTGTCTTTTTTCAATTGATAAAAAGACCTTGTTAGATGAAAAATAGGCAATTTCCATCCCTGAGAAAAAAGCAGAAAGCAATAAACAAATAACTATAATTGTTATTTCCATATCATTAGATATTTATATTTATTTGCCGTATTTGTTATTGAATCTTCTCCTAAAGAAAAACATAAACACCGCTGCTGCTGCAAGTAATAAACTCATAGTTACACTTTCATTATTTTGATATTTTACAAAAGCATCATAAATAAAAAAAGCTGCGAAGATTATATAAACGTATTGAAATATTTTTAAAAAACTCATGGTTGTATTTTTATCAAAAGTATAAATTTTATAAATAACTACACTATATTTAGTCTATATTATTTACTTCACCATTACTTTTCTGCATATTGAAAATTGTAAAATCTTTACTAAAATCTACTCCTGGTCCTTGAAGAAAACCACCTTGACCATCTGAATATTTGAATTGTTTTTCCGTAAAAAACCATTCGTTTTTTTGGTCATAATATAATTGAGAAGTTTCTAGAATCTTATTATCAAAGGATGTTATTTTTACATTTCCTTGTAAATCAATAAGATTTGTTTTTTTGTAAGATACTGCATAATCAGCATCTACATAGCTTTTGTTTTCCTTGTCATCATAAATAGTTACTTTGACACCTTTAGGAAATTCTGTGTAAGGATTTTCAAGCGTACCATAGTCAATCATTTTTGGACTCACTAAAATAGCTTTTACTCTTCCTGAATCTGTGTATACTAAATTAATAGTATCAGCTTGACCAGTAGGAATAAATTTTTTTTGATTTAATTTTTGAACTTCTTTAAAATTACTCTCACATGAAAAAAACATAGCCACAGCAAAAACTGTGACTATGTAAGTAATTATATTTTTGAAATTCTTAATCATATTATAAATTAGGAACTTTTACTGATTCTCCAATCCAACAGTTGAAAGAAATTGTTTTTCCAGCCATACCTTCATTGAAGATATCTGTTTTTGAAGGAGCACTTGCATTATAAGATGCTGCCTGTCTATTTGCTGTTGCTTTTAGAGCTGGATCAACTGAAGCTGCTTTGCTTGCATATTGAGCACTTAACCAGTAAACTGCTCTTTTTTCAAAAGGTGTTTTTCCACAATCATTAGCACTTGAAGCATATAACTGAGCCATTAACATATAAGCTTGACCGAATGATGGTTTTGCTGCTAATGCTTTCTTAGCATAAGTACGAGCTTGAGTTTTGTTTCCAGTTCCGTACATTGTAGCTATTTTGTAATATACTTTTGCTTTTTTAGTAGCATCAGTAAACAATTGTGCTGCTTGGTTAAAGTATTCTAAAGCTTTAGTTGTGTTTTTAGCTCTTTGAGCAGCAACTCCTAATAAATAAGCTGATTCAGCTGTTGGGTTTAATTTATGTAATTGCTCAGATATTTTTGTAAATAATGGATCTGAATCACAATCTTTAGCCTCTAAACGTTCAGCAGCTCTTTTTAACCAAAGTACATCTGTTTTCTTTTCTTCAAATGATTTTTGGTAGAAAGGAATAAGCTTATCACAAGTAGAAAGCAATACAATTTTAGCATCCATACTACCTTTTACAGTACTGAATTGTTCTAAGTTGTACTCGTTTCTTTCTTTAAGTCTAGTTTCTTTATCAGTAAGTGCTTCTCCTGTTTCAATTTTATTCAATAAAATATCTAACTCATCAGAAAGACCTTTTTCTTCTAATTCTAATTTTTCAGTTATTTCGTCATATTTATCGAAAACTTGCTGTAATTCAATTCCTTTATTACCTGCTTCGTAATCATCAACAAATAATTCAAAATAAGTATATAAAGCTTTAGCAGAAGTAAAATTTTCTGGTTCTGTTTTGAAAGCAGTGTCTAAATAACCATAAGCCTCTTGCTTAGTACCTATGTTATTATCTAAAAGCAACATTGCCTTTTTTACAGTATTTCCTGCTCCATTTCCAGGAAAATATTTATCATACTCACCATATAAAGCAACTAAATCTTTCACCAAAGCTTCTTTTTCTTCAGGAGTTTGAGCATTGTCAATTTTATCTTTTAAAATAAATTCTCCATATATATAAATGGCTTTATGATATGATGGACATGTTTTTCGCATACTCTGTAAATATGTATATGCATCATTAAATTCTTTAGACTTTGTAAATTGCTGCAAATATTGAATCTCTTCTGCACAGTTATTACTCGACTGAGCATTAGTTAAAAAACTAAATGCAATTAATAATACTAATGTTAACTTCGTTTTCATTTTATAAATATTTGTATTAATCATATTTCCTTTTTTCGAACCATAAATCATTTAAAGATAAACCTATGTTTATGCTAAAATAATTTTCTTCTATTAAATTATTGTAGATAGTTCCTTTTTTTCCGTATTCAAATCCTACGTTTATATTAGAGAATTTTCCACCTACTGGTAAACCTAGACCAAAATTTATGCCATAATCATTAATCTCTTTTGAATTTATCAATAAACCTGTGTTCTCATATCTAAATCCAGCTCTATAATTAACTCTACTCCAATAACTTGAAAAAGAATTATACTTAGGAATAAAATATCCTCCAATAATAATTTTTTGAGAATTTTTAAATGTTGCATTGTTTATATCATCAAATCTATTGCCTAAATTGCTATTTTCTTGATAAATGTAGTCTAATCCTACGAACCATTTTTTTGGCAATCCAATACCAGCACCTAATGTATATTTTGCAGGAATAACTAATTTAGTGTCACTCACTTCCAAATCATCATCATCATTCACAATCTCTACTCCACTAGAAGTGTAAGAAATCGTTGCAATATTTCTCGAATTGTCTGAGTTTAAACTTGCTTCAGGGGTATAGCCTAAACTACCATTAAAACTTAATTTATTAGCAAAATTCTTAGTATACAATAAAGCAAAATTGGTTGACAAACCTCTTATATTTGATTCGTTTTTCTCTCTAGATCCTAGAATCACATTTGGAAGAAACACTGCAGATTCAGTTTTAATTGTACCAAAGCTATAATTTATATCAAGACCAAAACTAAATTCATTTGTAACATTATAAGCAACTCCAGCAAACACTTTATTAATTCCACCATTACCAGTATATCTAGAACTTCTAGCATTAGCATCGTTTGTTTGATTTTGAATTTTATATCCTACTGAAGAAAAAGGCATAAGTCCAAAAGTAGCACCAAATTTTCCTAAAGGAAGACCCACAGCTAAATAATCAATTGTAGTTCTTTGTGCTGTCTCTCTTTTTTCTTCATTTGAAAAATTATTAAAAGTTGTTGTACCACCAACTACAAAATTTGTAATTTTCAATCTAGAGTAAGTTGCAGGGTTTAATAAATTTAAATGAATTGAATCATAAGCTATTCCTAATCCTCCCATGGATCTAGCATCATGAGTTCCTTTGAATTTAAGATCTCCTAAACCGTAAAAAGAATAAGGTGAAGAAGTGCCCTCTTGAGCTGAAATAGCTAATGTAGCTAGAAAAGTTAATGCAAGAAATAATTTCTTTATCATTGTATGTTATATTGATATAATAAGTTCAAACTTTCTAGTAAGAAATTTGAATTGGCAAATATGGGGTTTTTTAATCTTTTAGCCAAAAAAAGTGTATCGCCACCTGTTAAAATTATTGTTAAATATTTCTTTTCTCTTAAATAATCGTTAATAAAACCTTCAATTTCAAACAAAACTCCATTAACAACACCAGAATGAATAGATTGATTTGTTGAATCTCCAATTAAATCAGCAGGCTCTTCTAAGTCAAGTTTTGGTAATTTTGCTGTGTAATGATTTAATGCTTTGTATCTCATTTCTATTCCTGGGGAAATTGCACCTCCAAAATAGTTTTTATTTTCATCTACAAAATCGTAGGTTATACATGAACCAGCATCAATTATTAAACAATTTTGTTTAGGAAATTTCAATACTGCTCCAGAAACTAATACTTTTCTATCCATTCCTAAAGTTAAAGGAGTTGCATATTTATTTTCAAAAGGAAAATTACTTTCGTTTGTGAGAACATATAATTCTGTTTCACTTTTAAGCAACGAAATAACCTCATCTGATACATTTGAAACGCTTGAAATTATAGTTTTATTATTATTTGATTTTTTTTTGAAAATTTTTTTTAATCCTTCTATTATATTTTCATTTGTAAAATCTTTTTTTAAAACCAAGTTATCTTGCTCAAATACAGCTACTTTAATTTTTGTATTCCCAACATCTATTGCTATTACCATTTTTATATTTTAAAAGTTCAAAGATACAAATTGATTTTTTTTAATAATTGTTTTGTATAAATTAAAAATCCTTCTATATTTGCACTCGCTAATCGCAAGGTACCTTAGCTCAGATGGTAGAGCAACGGACTGAAAATCCGTGTGTCCCTGGTTCGATCCCTGGAGGTACCACTTACAACCCTTAATTTCACTAAGAAATTGAGGGTTTTTTGTTTTTAAAGCTTTTAGGTTTAAAATAATTCATACATTTATTGTTGATAATAAATACAATGGTTAAATTTAAAAAAATACTTTTTTTTGTTTTAGGAATAATTATTTTCCTTGGCCTGTTAAATGTAAGCATTAATATTTGGGTAGAATCTAAACTACCTCAACTCATTAATAACGAAAACAATACGGATTATACTATTACTTACAAAGACATCGACTTATCTATTTGGAGTTCTACAATTACTGCCTATGATGTTTCTATTGTTCCAAAAAAAAGTTTAAAGAATTCTGATAAAAAAATCGGGCTTTATGGAAATGTTGAGCTAATTGAAGTAAATAAATTTCATGTTTGGAGTGTTTTATTTGGTAAAAAAATTAAAGCAAACAATTTAGTTATATCAAAACCTATCATAACTTTATATAAAAACAACGAAAATGCAATTAACGATTATAACAACATAAATTCCAAGGTTTTTAAACCTTTTGAAAAAATAATTATAGTTTCTGATTTATACCTCAAAGAAGGTAAACTAAAAATTTTAGATATTAAAAACAATAAAACACTAGTTAATGCACATAACTTAAACTTTAAATTAGAAGGAATTGTTTTAAATGAAACCACTCTAAATGAAAAAATTCCAATTGTTTATTCAAAATATTCTTTTGCTTGTGATAGCTTATTTTATAAACTTGATGCATTTTATGAACTTAAAAGCAAGAAAATATCAGCAACTGAAAAAGGACTAAATATTGATAATTTTAAATTAATTCCTACTTGCACACGAAAAGAATTTGTCAATAAAATACCTAAAGAAAAGGACTTGTACACTATTCTAGCTAAAAAAATATCTATAAATAAAATGGATTGGGGCTTTAAAAACGATGCTTTTTTCTTTAAAACAAATTCTATAATTCTAGACAAAATCAACGCGAATATTTATAGAGGAAAAATGCCTGTGGGTGACTTATCTAAAAAGGAATTATACACTAATTTATTACGTAATTTAAAAGCTGATATAAAAGTTGACACTTTATTAATTAAAGATTCCTTCCTAACCTATGAAGAAGAGAAAACCTTTGAAAAAGGTCCTGGAAAATTGTTTTTTAGTGATTTTAATATGATAGTAAACAATATGGAAAGCGGTTACAAAAAAACCGAACTTCCAGATGTCAAAATAAAGATTAATTGCAGCTTTATGAAAAAATCACCTTTAGATGTAGATTGGTCTTTTAATGTTTTGGATAAAACAGAAGGCTTTAAAATTGCTGGTTCAATCCACAAATTTGATGCAGAAGAATTAGATGAATTTATTAAACCTTATATGAATGCTAAAGTTAAAGGTGTATTAGATGAAGTTTATTTTAATTTTGCAGGAAACGATGTTATCAACAAAGGTAAGTTTTCGCTAAAATATGATGATTTAAAAGTTGAAATTTATCAAAATGACAAACGATTGAAAAAAAATAAATTTTTGTCAGCTATTGGCAACTTGTTTGTGAAAAATGATTCTGACAAAGAACTAAAAACTACTGAAATTGAAGTAGAACGTAATCAAGAAAAGTCGTTTTACAATTTTCTTTGGATAAGTTTAGCTGATGGATTAAAGAAAATATTACTCTAACTTAGCCGTGATAAACTCTTGATTTTATTATTTTTCCGTCTTTAATTTCTAAAACTTCAGCAACTAACATATCTTCTTCTCCTTCCACTTTTCTTACATATTCCATGAAAACTCTATCAGAATTAGCTGTTAGAGAAGTTAATTCATATTTTAATGTTGGTAATCTGTCAAAAGCATCTTGCCACCAAATTCGCATTGCTTCTACTCCAATTACTAAACCATTAGTTTCTGGTTGACGTATTTTTAATTTTGGGCTAAAATGTTGAGCATCGATTTCGTATAATGATAATAATTTTTCTAATTGTTTGCTATTAAAGGCTTCAAACCAGCGAAAAGCTATAGATTGTAAAGATTCTGGTGTCATATTTGGATTAAAAAAATCCCGAAAATTTCGGGATTAAGTTTTAAATATTTTTGATATTTATGATTTCTTGTTCTGTTAAAAAACGATAATTTCCTCTTGGCAAATTCTTTTTAGTCAAACCTGCGAAAGTTACTCTATCTAACTTAATAACATCATATTTTAGGTGTTCGAAAATTTTTCTAATAACCTTGATATTTGAAGTTTTCATTTTGATACCAATTTCACTTTTTGGTTGATTTTCAATATAACTTACTTCTTCCACATAAACTCTGTGATTTTCAATAGTCAATCCAGATGTGATTTTTTCTAAATCTTCAAAACGCAAATTTTTATCTAAAGTAACTTGATATAATTTACTTGTTTTTTGATTAGGTTCTGTAAATTTTCTTATTACATCTGTGTCATTAGTAAATAATAACAAACCAGTTGTAGTTTTGTCCATTCTACCAACCGGTTGAATTTTAGCTTTTGTAGCTCCACGAACCAAATCTAAAACACTTGGAGCATTTTTATCATCATCTCCAGCTGTAGAGAAATTTTTAGGTTTGTTCAACAAGATATATTCTTTCTTTTCTGGATTTAATCTTACACCATCAAAAACTACCTCATCGTTTAATTTTACTTTGTAACCCATTTCTGTTACAACAATGCCATTTACTTTTACATTACCACTTTGAATATATATATCAGCATCTCTTCTACTACAAACACCTGAATTTGAAATGTATTTATTCAAACGCATTTCATCAGGGTTTTTTGGAGTTTTAGGAGCTTGATTTGGTTTTTTCTCTACCTTAACTTCAGGTTTTGAAATTGGTTTTACTTTAGAACTTGGCTTCTTACGAATTGGTGCATTTCCTCTTGAAGTACTTGGCTTTTTTGTTCCACCTTGTCTTGAAGAGGTTCCTTTTTTCTTATCATTGTTATTTCCTTGATGACGCGTCATTTTATTCTAATTTTTTGCAAAGATATAACTAATAAGTGGAAATCAATTTTTTTCCGTGTAACAAAACAGAAGGCTCAATTAAAACGATACAAAAAACTCCTGCAACGATGATGAATTTTAATAGAAAATGCAATTTTAAATATTCTGGTTTTGTCTTTGATTTCCCTAGTTTTATTAAAAAGAATAATAGAACAAGTAAACTTACATAGAAATAAATATCCATGTAACCCACATTGAAAACATCAACTAAATAATAAACTGGTATAACGGTTGAAATTGTCAATACAGAAATAATATTTTTTGCGATTTTTTCACCAAATAAAACAGGAATGGTTTTGTAATTAGCCGCTAAATCTCCTTGTATGTTTTCTAAATCTTTAATTAATTCCCTAATCAATATCAATAAATATAAAAAGACAGCATGAGCAAAAATGACATGATAAAAGTTTTTATAGTATAATAAAATTGCGAAAAAAGGTAAAATAGCCAAAACTGAAGCTGTTATATTCCCGATAATTGGGTATTTTTTTAGCTTATGCGAATAAAACCAAATTATAAAAATATAAACCGAAAAAAATAAAGAAGCTCTCCACGAAACTATTCCTGCAATTATAACTACTATAAAATTAATTGCAAAATATACTTTAAGTTTTGTTTGTTGACTAACCAACCTATCAATCATGACTTTTCTTGGTCGATTGATTAAGTCTTTTTGGGCATCATAAAAATTATTGATAATGTAACCTGAAGCAATTGTTAAAGACGATGCTAAAACCAGAATAAATAGTTGGTAATCTAAAATTACGTCTAAAGCTCTAATCTCTGGAGAAAGTATAAAAATTGCAGCAAGATATTGTGCTAAAGCAATTACAAAAATATTGTAACCTCTAACAACAGAAAAAAAGCTTAAAATTTTAGATAGAAATAATTTTGACTTTCTAGATAACATCTTAAAACTGATAAACTACTTCTAATTTATAGTCTTTCAGTGAAGCTTTTGCTTTCTCTAAATCTTGAGTAAACCCTAAGATATAGCCACCACCACCAGAACCACAAAGTTTCAAGTAATAATCATTAGTTTCAATTCCGTTTTGCCAAAGGGAATGAAATTGTTCAGGAATCATAGGTTTAAAATTATTCAAAACTACTTTAGACAATTTTTTAGTATTAGCAAATAATGATTTAATGTCACCGTGCAAGAAGTTTTCTACACAAGCATCAGTATGTTTAATGAATTGTGATTTAAGCATTTTGCGGAAGCCTTGATCTTTTAAGTTTTCCATAAAAATATTGACCATAGGTGCAGTTTCACCAATAATACCTGAATCTAATAAGAAAACAGCTCCTTTTCCATTTAAACTTTGTAATGGAATTCCGGTTGCTTCAATATTATCTTTTGAATTGATGAGAATTGGTAAACTTAAATAGCTATTTAAAGGATCTAAACCAGAACTTTTTCCGTGGAAAAATGATTCCATTTGAGAAAAAATAGCTTTTAATTGTAATAATTTATCTCTTGTAAGATTTTCTAAAACTGTGATTTTATCTGAAGCATATTTATCATAAATAGCAGCAACAAGTGCTCCACTACTTCCTACACCATAACCTTGTGGAATACTTGAATCAAAATACATTCCGTTTGAGATATCGCTTTTCAAAGTTTCTATATCAAACTGAACTAAAGTTGGTTGATCAACTTGTAATTGTGCTAAATAATCAGAAAAGCGTTCTAAACTTTTATTAGATTTAATAGCTTCTTCAGATGGATTTTCATCTCTCTTTAAAGCTCCATTATAAAAATTATAAGGAATTGAAAGTCCTTTTGAATCTTCAATAATTCCATATTCTCCGAAGAGTAATATTTTTGAGTAAAATAATGGTCCTTTCATAAATTTTTTAGATTGGGTTATGTAAAGTTACGAAATTATTTTGATTCCGCTCCATTTCCAATTTGATCGCAAATATACTGACCATTTTGACAAAAGTCAACTAATTCATCTTGAATAAATTGTAAAACTTTTACGCTAACGTTTTCGGGATACAAAACATGTACATTTGCTCCAGCATCTAACGTGAAACAAACTGGAATATTATTTTCGCTTCTAAATTTCCAAATTCTATTGATAATTTCTAATGTATTTGGTTTCATCAAAATAAAATAAGGCATTGAAGTCATCATCATGGCATGAAGTGTTAAGGCTTCACTTTCTACAATTTTGATAAATTCTTCTACATTTCCTTCAGTTAAATTTTTTGTGATTTTAGCTAGATTATCATGAGCTTGTTCAAAACGTTTTTCAGCATAAGGATGACCGAACATTAAATCATGTCCAACTGTACTTGAGACTTGTTTTTCACCTTTATCAACTAATAAAATAGTATCTTGATAATTTTTAAAGTTTTGATGAATATCATTAAATTCAACTCCAAATAAGTCTGAACTTTCTTTAATTGTTTTATTTTTTCCCCATGCAACGACTTCACCTTTTATACTTCTACAAGCACTTCCACTTCCTAATCTTGCCAAAAAAGAAGCTTTTTTATAAAATAAATCTTCTGATAAATTGGAATTAATTTCTTTTTCTAGACACATTACATTCATCGCCAAAGCAGCCATTCCTGAAGCTGATGAAGCTATTCCAGAACTGTGTGGAAATGTATTTTCTGTATCAATAACAATATGATATTCTTTTAAGTAGGGACAATAAACTTCAATTCTTTCAAAGAATTTTTGAATTTTCGGCTTAAAATCGTCTTTTGACTTTCCTTCAAACAATAAATCAAATGAAAAATTATCTTTTGATTCTTTTTTGGTAAAATTAACTTTAGTAATTGTTTTGCAATTGTTTAAGGTAAAACTTATGGATGGATTAGCAGGAATTTGATTTTCCTTTTTTCCCCAATATTTTACTAAAGCGATGTTGCTTGGTGCACTACACTCAAATGTAGCTGTTTCAATACTTGAATAATTTGATGCAATAAAATCCTGTTCGGAAATCATAATGTAAAATTTTAACAAAGATACTTTTTTTGTCTGTTTATTAAATTGATATTTCGTTAATTTGTATAAAACATTTGAAAAATGAATAAGTACTTAAAAATAATAATTTGTGTTGCAATTTGTTTAACTGTTGGATATTTATCATCAATCGTCACACAATCTAGTATTGAAACTTGGTATCCAACTATTGAGAAGCCTTCTTTCAATCCTCCTAATTGGGTTTTTGCACCAGTTTGGACCTTACTTTTCATTTTAATGGGAATTGCAGCTGGTTTAGTTTGGGACAAATTAGAGTCTGATAAAGAACTAGTTAAAAAAGGATTGTTTTTCTTTACAGTACAATTGGCACTAAATGCTTTATGGTCTTATTTGTTTTTTGGATTAAACAATATTTTATTAGCAAGTATTGAAATTGTACTATTGTTATTGTTGATTTACGAAACTTATCTGATTTTCAAGAAAGTAGATAAAAATGCTTCGTACATGTTGATTCCTTATATGTTATGGGTTGGTTTTGCTACAATTTTGACCGTTTCTATTTACTTTTTAAATCGATAAGCAGAATCCAAACATTTAATTTACAGATATTTAATATTGTTCTATTAGTATTTTTTCTTACTTTTATGGGAATAAATTTCTAATTTAATTAATTAAATATCTATTTATGGAAATGAATTCTTTATTAATCACTGCAATTGTTGGAATTATTTGTGGTATTATTGGCTATTTCATTGGTAAAGGCAATAACAATACTTTACAAAAAGATGATCATAACTACAAAAGTGACTTGGAGGCTTGCAAACAAAGAAACAGTCAACTTCAAAATGATATTGATTCTTTACGAATAAAATTAAGCAAAACACCTAAAAAGAAATCAACACCTGAACCAATCAAGCCTATTGTATCTACATCCGTTTCCAAAAGTTTTAATGCAGATGATGTTAAAGCAGTTTTTGGTAAAAAAATAAAAGAAAATGATTTAAAAATCATTGAAGGAGTTGGACCAAAAATTGAAGAATTATTCAAAACTTCTGGAATTTTAACATGGAAATCACTGTCAGAAACATCGGTAGATAGATGTAATGAAATTTTAGACAAAGCAGGAGACAGATTCAGAATTCATGATCCTGGTACTTGGCCAAGACAATCAAAATTAGCTTATGAAGGTAAATGGAAAGAATTAAAAAAATGGCAGGATAGCTTAGATAAAGGTAAAGAAAAATAATATTTAACTTATGGATTGAGCTACAATAAAACCACCAGTCCAAGCATTTTGAAAATTAAAGCCTCCTGTTATGGCATCAATATTTAAAATTTCACCAGCAAAATAAAGGTTAGGAATAACTTTACTTTCCATAGTTTTGAAATTGACTTCTTTTAAATCAATTCCACCAGCTGTAACGAATTCTTCTTTGAAAGTACTTTTGCCATTGACTTGAAATTCACCATTAGTCAATTGATTGGCTAAAGCATTTAATTGTGTTTTATTGCAATCAGCCCATTTGGTTTCTTCTGAAATTCCTGAGGCTAAAACCAAGCGTTCCCATAAACGATTTGGCATTTCAAATGGAGCTTTTTTAGCAACTACTTTCTTGGCGTTTTCTAATTTAATTTCTTTTAACAAGTCAATACATTCTTCAAAAGTGGTTTCGTTTAACCAATTGACCAAAATAGCAAAATGATAATTTTTATCGAATAATTCTCTTGCACCCCAAGCCGAAAGTCTTAATATTCCTGGTCCAGACATTCCCCAATGTGTAATTAATAATGGTCCAGAAGCTTCCAACTTGGATTTTTTCACTTTGACAGATGCAAAAGTTGACAATCCCATTAAATCTTTTATTCGAGCATCTTTTATATTAAATGTAAATAAAGAAGGAACTGCAGAAACGATTGAATGTCCTAAATTTTCAAGCATTTCCCACATTTTTGGATTGCTTCCTGTAGCTAAAACTATTTTTTCTGCTAAAAATGTATCTGAATTAGTCTGTACTTTAAAATGAGTTTCAGTTTGATAAATGGATTTTACGCTTTGGCTTGTGAGTATATCAATACCTAAATCTTTTGTTGCTTTGGTAAAACAATCAATTATTGTTTGAGATGAATCTGATTCAGGAAACATTCTTCCATCTTCTTCAATTTTTAAGGTAACTCCATGTTTTTCAAACCACTCGATAGTATCTCCTGAACAAAATTGATGAAAGGGACCACGTAATTCTTTTTCACCTCTTGGATAAAATTTCACTAAATCATTTGGCACAAAACAAGCGTGAGTGACATTACATCTTCCACCACCAGAAATTCTAACTTTTTCTAAAACAGACTTTCCTCTTTCTAGAATTGCAACTTTTAAATTTGGATTTTTTTCTACCACATTAATTGCCGTAAAAAAACCTGCTGCTCCACCACCAATAATGAGTATGTCGTACTTAGAATTCAATGTTTTATTTTTTGCAAATATCGTGATTTATTTTTTGGAACATAGATTAAAGAAAATTGAGAAATTAAAATAATCAATTTTTAGGAAATAGTAATTTATAAACAAGCATGAATTCTATCGGGGAAATTGCAAAACATCCCATCTACACCAAAATATATAGCTTCTTTTATGTCTGTAATTTCATTAACTGTATAAGTGTAAACTAATAAACCATTGTTTTGAATTTCTTCGACTTCATGTTTTGTTAACGTAAAAAACCATGGATTTATCGCAATTGCATTTAGTTTTTTGGCCACTGGAATTGCATTTAAATGATTTTGTTGAGACAAAAGGGCTATCGGAATTTGAGTATTTAGTTTTCGCATTAATGCCAATTCATTCCATTGAAAACTTGAAATTAAAAAATGATGGTCTTGGTAATTTTCAATGATTTTTTGAGTGGGTAAAGCAGTATTCTCTCCTTTTAATTCAATATTTATTGGAACTCTTTTATTGATAAATTCAATTGTCTCGATTAAGGTTGGAATTTGATGGTTACCAATTAGGTTGATGTTTTTTATTTCTTCCAAAGTTAAGTCTTCAATATTTTCTAAGGATGAAGCTAATCTTTTTAAGGTTTTATCATGAAAAACGACAACTTCACCCGTTTTAATTACATATACATCAATCTCTATCATATCAACGAACAAGTCTAATGCTTTTTGAAACGATAAAAGAGTGTTCTCAGTTTCGTAACCCATTGCTCCTCGATGTCCTATGATTAGTGGTTTTTTCATTTTAAAACATTACATTATATCCAAAAAATATAAGCTAAAAATACAAATTAAAATTTACCACAGAAAACCAATTTATCATTATTAAAATTGAATTGAATAAGCTAAACCAGCTTGTTTGCCATTATAAAAAGGTATAGCTAAAGCAGATTTGTTTTTGTTTTTTGATTTAAAAATTTTTTCATTAATAATTGGAAACAACCAATAAGCAGTTTTTGTACTCAAAATTCCAATTCCTGCACCCATAGCAACATCTGTTAACCAATGTTTGTTATTATACATTCTAAAAACACCAGTTCCTGTAGCTACAATATAACCAGAAATTCCATACCAAATGGATTCGTCTTTATATTCTTGCCACATAAACTCTGCTCCTACAAAAGCTGTTCCTGTATGCCCTGAAGGAAATGAATTAAAAGCACTTCCATCAGGTCGTTCTACTTTTGCAATATGCTTTAAACTAGTAACTGTAGTTGCCATTATCAAATAGGATGTTCCTAATATTAGGGTTCTGTCTTTAAAATTATTTTTCCCATGAATACCTGCTAAATTCAATCCGTAAACTGCTGCTGCTGGTGCATATTGAGAAAAGTCATCAATAGTTATCTTTTTATCAATATCTTCCATAACTTCTGCTCTAATGTTTGAGTTTACTAATTTTAATCCATCACTTTCTAATCCAATCACTCCATAAGTCATCAATGCAGTTGGAATTATCAGTTGCTTATAATTAAATTTATAATCTTTATTGATTTTTGTACTATCTAATGCTTGTTGTGCAAATCCAAATTGACAATATATCAAGAAAACCAAGCATAAACTAATTTTTTTCATTGTAATAATTTTTTGAAAAGTAAGTGATTAAAAATAATACTATTAGAAAAATACTTGTGTATACATTTCCTAAATCTAAACCTTCTGGTTTTGAAATATAATTTCCAAATGTTGCTCCAATGGGATGAATTAGAATAATTGTAATCCAATAAAAAACTTCTTTAGATATTTTTTTTAAACTTAAAAGTACGATAAAAATGATAAGCAGTATAACAAGTAGAATAGTTCCACCAGCAGCTCGTAACGGTGTGTCATTTGAGAGAAAATCTCCTGAAGAAGTACCAAATGTACTAGAAGTCAATATGGCTAACCAATATAAAAACTCTTTTTTATCAATTGAATTTTGAGATTCATTTTTTTCTAAATAGTATATTCCAGCTAATAAAATTATTAATGTTGCAATAACTACTAATGAGCCGTAAACTGTTCCTAAATCAAATTGAATACAAATTAGATCAGCAACATTTGTCCCAGCAATATTTCCTAAAATTATAAGAAACCAATAAAATAAAGGGCTAAATGTTTTTTGGTATTTTATATCACAAAAGATAAAAAAAACAAAAAGTGATACCAAAATAATAGACCCAACCTTATATCCTAAACTCAAATCTCTAGAAATATAATTCCCTACAATTTCTCCAGTTGTAGTTGCTATAATCATTAATAACCAATATACAGAATTGACTTTTGGTATGTTTTTCATTTTTTAATTAGTTTTTTGTGGGAAAAATAAATCATTATTAGCATAACAAATATTGAAACTAATGATGCTTGCAGGGTTCCTAAATCCAGTCCTCTCTTTGCTATTGGTTTAGTTAAAAAATCACCAAATGTTGCCCCAAATGGACGAGTAAAAACAAATGCCAACCAAAATAAAAACACTTCATTTAGTTTTGTGAAATTATGCAATAAAACTACTATGATTATTATTAGAGCCGTCAATAATGCTCCTTGTAAATAACTCAAACCGATTACATCTCCTAAATAATCTCCAAAAGCAGTTCCTAAACTGTTTGAAAATAAGACAGTAATCCAAAAGAAAATTTCTTTCTTGTTTTCAATAATTGGACTAACATTTAGATTACCATATTTCATATACCATAAAAATAAAGTGATTATTAATCCTAAAAGTAAAAGCAAACTTCCATACGTATAACCTAAATGAAGGCTTCTATCAATAAAATCTGAAATCTCGGTTCCTAATGTTGTAGTTGCAATTATTACTAACCAAAAAACTATAGGATTGTAGTTTTTCGTTTTTAATTGAATGAATAGTAATCCAAAAAAAAAGATTCCAGTAATTACAATTCCTGTTGAATATCCTAAATTTAGAGTCATTGAAATAAAGTCACCCAAGGTTTCACCAAGTGTTGTGGCAACTATCTTCATTAACCAAAATAAAAGATTTATTGTAGCTATTTTATTTATATTCTTCTTTTCCATAATTCAAGCATATTGTTTTCTTTTAAAAAAAGAATATCAAAATTAAGAACTCCAAAATTATATTTATATTGAAAAGAAGACCTTAAAATTGACTTAAGATTAAACTATGATTTGCTTAAAATAATGGTAATAAAAAAACACCAACCTTTCGATTGATGTTTTTTATATTTTAATGTTAAGAAAACTTATTCTGTCAAAATATAATATTGCCAAGGTTTTAATGGATAAATTTGTTTTTCATTTAATCCTATAGTTTCAGCTGAAATAGCATCTTTATAACTTCCGTTTAAAGGAACACTCACATCAACAGGTTTTGAGGATAAGTTAGCCATATAAATGACTTTTTTACCATCTTTTGTTCTTTCAAAAACTAATACATTTTTATCATCAGATGTTTTTATTCTTTTGTAAGAGGCTTTATTTTTTCCACCATTTAATGCAATATTTGTGCTTTTTAAAGTTCCTAATTTGGCTCTAAAATCCCATTCTTTTCCTTTCGTTTTTGGAATGGAATCTTTTTCAAAGAATTTTAAACTGTGATTTAAACCATATTCGTTTCCACTGTAAACCAAAGGCATTCCTGGTGCTAAATAAGTTAAAGCGGTCATTGCTTCTTCTGCTTTTCCTAATCTACTTTGAACTGTTCCGTTCCAAGAATTTTCATCATGATTATCTACAAAACTCATCAAAATGTCATTTGCTTCATACTTGTTGTTATCCTCTTCAATGAATTTATCCCAATCGCTGACATTTTTTTTGCCTTGAGCAATATCATTCATTAAGTGATGACTTGTCCAGTTATATCCCATGTCAAACAAGTTATCTTTCATTAACTCAGGTTGCCAAGCTTCAGCTAACATGAAAATATTTTTCTCTTTTCTCAATTTTGGAATCGTTTCTTTCCAAAAATCTGTTGGTACATTACTAGCTACATCACAACGGAAACCATCAATATTTTCATTCTTAATCCAGTGCAACATATCGTTTGTCATTGCTGCACGAAGTTCTTGGTTATCATAATTCAAATCGGCAACATCTGTCCAGCCCCAAGATTTACCTGTTTCTGGGTTTATTGGATCAATAATTTCACCCTTTTCATTTTGAGTATAATATTCTGGATGCTCTTTTATCCAAACGTGATCCCAACCGGTGTGATTTGGCACCCAATCCAAAATAACATAAATGCCGTTTTCATGGGCTGTTTGAACCATTTTTCTGAAATCTTCAATCGTTCCAAATTCTGGATTTACTTTTTTGAAATCAGAAACAGCATAATAACTTCCTAAATATTTATGTTGTTCTTCTTTTGGCATTTCTGAAGCAAATTTGCTGTCATCTCCACCTGTTGCTTTTCTTTTGGTTTCTGAAATTGGAAAAATAGGCATTACCCAAATAATTTTTACACCTAATTCTTTTAATTTTGGGATATCTTTTGTGAATTCATTAAAAGTTCCTTCTGGTGAATATTGACGAATGTTTACTTCATAAATTACAGCGTTTTCTTCCACTTCTGGAGAAAATTGTGCAATTTCTGAGGTGTTTGTTTCAATTGGTTTTTCTGTTTCTTTTGATTCTTTTTTACAACTGAAAAGAGCCATTGAAAATACTAAAGCAACTACAATATTTTTCATTTCTTTCTTATTTTTAAATTTTATAAGTTTATTTTCCAAACATAAATTCAAACGGAATATCAATACGTTTTTGCCATGAAACTTCCGAATGATTTTCTCCTTCAAATTTTAGATTTTTATAATTTTCTGATGTGTATTCTTTTGATTGCAATACCTCATCCACTCGATATTCGTATTTTAAATAACTAGCATCTAAGGTTTCTGTTCCGTAATCAAAATAGATTTTGTGTGTTTCTGGGTTTGGTAAATTATTTTTCAAATATGTGAAAAAACTTTCTGGAATTGGATTGTTTTCAAAGTCTCTAAATCCAACCCAATGCGTTGATAAACAAGCAGCTTTTCCAAAAATTTCTGGATATTCGCAAAGAGCATACATAGAAATTAATCCACCCATACTTGAACCCATAATAGCAGTATGATTTGCATCAGTGAAAACTGAATAATTTTCATCAATATAAGGCTTTACTTCTTCTACGATAAATTTTAAGTAATTATCTGAATTAATTTTAGTCTCGTCAAAAGGGAATTGAGCCTTTTTAACTTCAGTTTGAATTTTTTCTTTGACTTCTTTTGAAAGCGATTCGTATGGCTTTTTGGGATATAAATCCATATGACGTAATTCTGGAATATTCCAAATGGCAACTACAATGAATTCATCCACTTTTTCTTCTGACATTAATTTTGAAGCAACTTCATCCACTTTCCATTCTTGTTTGTTCCAAGTTGTGGTTGCATCGAAAAGCATTTGCCCATCATGCATGTAAAGAACACTATATTTTTTTTCTTCCGAATAAGTAGTTGGAAGCCAAACGTCAACTTTTCTTGGTTTTATATATTTTGTTGGAAAACTATCAATTCGTATTAAAATCCCTTCTACTTCATTAGACTTTGGTAATGTATAACTGTTTATTTGACTGTGAATCAAAGAAAATGAAAAGAAAAATAATATTAATATGGATTGCTTCATGTTTACTTCAATTCTAAAATTAAACTCGATTTCCCTTCAATTAAAATATCTTGTTTTAAATCATAATTTTGACCCGATAAAACATCTTTTCCAGAAGTAAAATTTTTCAAATTCTCTTCAAAATGACTGTTGTTAATTTGATGTTTTTTAATATCATTATTTACAATTACCATCACACTTTCAGTATCGTTATGACGAAAATAAACATAAACATTGTTTTGTGGAATGTAATGTGTTAGTTTTCCTGTGTGAATTACTTCTTTGTTTTTTCTCCAATTCAATATTTTTTTAGAGAAATCGAAATATTGTTTTTGAGAAGCTGTTCTTCCTGAATTTGTAAATGCATTGTTTGTATCACCTTTCCATCCACCAGGAAAATCTTGACGAATATCTGCATCACCTTTTCCTTTATCTCCAGCCATTCCAATTTCTGAACCATAATAAATTTGAGGAATGCCTCGCATTGTGGTTAAAATGGTCATTCCTAATTGATACTTTTTGAAATCATTTTTATAAATTTGATTGAATCTACCAGTATCATGATTTTCTAAGAATATCAATAAATTGTTTGTATTGTCATATAAGAAATCATTAGCTAAATTGTCATAAAACTTAATCATTCCATCATTCCAAGAAGCATTGTCTTCGTTGAAAACATTCCCAAAAGCATCATGTAGCGTAAAATCCATTACACTTGGCAAATAGGAATTATAGCTTTGAATTCTTGCAATAGGACTATTTTTTTGCCAATATGAAATTTGCGCTTGATCGTGCATCCAAACTTCTCCAACTATATTAAAATAAGGATATTCATCAGTAATGGCTTTGGTCCATTTTGCAATTCCATCTTTATCATTATAAGAATAAGTATCTACTCTGTAACCATCTAAATCAGCATATTCAATCCACCAAATGGCATTTTGAATTAAGTAATTCAACACCAAAGGATTTGATTGATTTAAATCGGGCATACTTGGCACAAACCAACCGTCCATACAATATTTAGCATCACGTTTGGAAGCATTAGGATCGTATTGAGTTGTCATGCGATAATTACTTTGAGCATATCCTGGAAATTGATGAAACCAATCGTATGTTGGCATATCTTTAAACATCCAATGTTCAGCACCCCAATGATTCGTTACATAATCTTTGATTAATTTCATGTCACGTTTGTGCATTTCAGCTGCTAATCGTTTGTAATCCTCATTGCTTCCATAACGAGCATCGATTTGGTAAACATCAGATTGACCGTAAGTATGATACGAATAGCCTTTATCGTTGTCTTCACACATTGGTGTGCTCCAAATGGCTGTTGCACCTAATTCTTGTATGTAATCTAAATTATTTATAATTCCTTCAATATCACCACCGTGTCTTCCACCTGGCAAACTTCTATTGGCTTTTTCTTGAAGATTTGGAGAAGAATCGTTGGATTCATTTCCATTAGCAAAACGATCTGGCATTAACAAATACATTACATCAGATGCATCAAAGCTTTTTCTTAAAGCAGAATTTTCTTTTCTCTTCTTAATTTCAAAATCTTTAGAAAATGTCTTTTTACCATTTTTAAAAGTGAATTTCAACGTCTGAGAAGCAACATTTTTAGTGTCAATTGTAACGAAAAGATAGTTTGGATTTTCGGTTTTTGTTACGTTTGTAATTACAACATCATTTGAAATTGAAACTGTATTTTCAGCAATATTTTTTCCGTAAAATAAAACTTGTATTTCACTTTTATTCATGCCTTCATACCAAAATGGTGGTTCCATCTTGTCGATTTGAGCGAAAGTGAAAGTTGCTATTAAAAGGAATAAAACTGTTATTTGTTTTTTCATGTTTAATTATTTAGATGCTGAATCAAGTTCAGCATGACAATCGTGAAAATTATTTTACCTCAACAATACTAATTGCATAACCACCAGCAGCAGCCGAAGTCATTTTTAATTTTGACTTATTGGTTACTTTTTGTTTAGTGATTTTGTAAGCTTGTGGGTTTGTTTTATAATCAGCATCTTTTGCATCAGCGTAAATGATTGCTTCATATTTTTTACCTTTTTCAAGGAAATCTAAGTTTATGGTTGATGTTCTTGGATTAACTCCATTATTATTTCCAACAAACCAATTGTTTGAATTTTTATCTTTTCTGGCAATGGTGATGTAATAACCTGGTTCTGCTTCTAAATATTTTGATTCTGACCATTCAACAGGAACATCTTTTATGAATTGAAAAGCATCAAAAAAGCGGTTGTAGTTTTCTGGTAAATCGGCAGCCATTTGAAGTGGTGAATACATTGTTACGTATAAACCTAATTGATTAGCCAAAGTTGTATTTACATGCGAATTGTTGTTTGGATTTAATTTCGAGATATCCATTTCAAAAATTCCTGGAGTATAATCCATTGGTCCACCCATTAATCTTGTGAACGGTAAAATTGTCGTATGATTTGGTTTTGAACCACCGAAAGCTTGAAATTCAGTTCCACGAGCCGATTCATTTCCAATCATGTTTGGATACGTTCTGCAAATTCCTGTTGGACGAACCGCTTCATGTGCATTAATCATAATTTTATAATCAGCTGCTTTTTCAACAACATATTGATAATGATTTAAAATCCACTGACTGTAATGATGTTCTCCTCTTGGTAACATATTTCCTACGTAACCTGTTTTAACAGCATCATAACCGTTATCATTCATAAATTGGAACGCTTTGTCCAAATGACGTTCATAGTTTCTTGCTGAACCCGAAGTTTCATGATGCATAATCATTTTTACTCCTTTTGATTTTGCGTAAGCATGAATTCCTTTTACATCAAAATCTGGATAAGGAGTTACAAAATCAAAAACATAATCTTTGGATTGACCAAACCAGTCTTCCCAACCTTCGTTCCAACCTTCTACTAAAACGCCATCAAATCCGTGAAGTGCTGCAAAATCAATTAATTCTTTAACATGCTCAGTTGTTGCACCGTGCGTTCCGTTTGGTTTAGCTTTAGAATAATCTGTAACCCCTAATTGAATAGATGGAAAATCATTAGTGTAAGACCATGAACTTTTTCCTGTAATCATTTCCCACCAAACCCCAACATATTTTACTGGTTTTATCCAAGAAGTATCTTCTATTTTACAAGGCTCATTTAAGTTTAAAGTCATTCTTGAAGCTAAAATATCTCGAGCATCATTACTAATAACTAATGTTCTCCAAGGAGAAACGCAAGGTGTTTGCATATAGCCTTTGTCTCCTTTTGCATCTGGAGTTAAATGCGATTGAAAAACAAAAGTTTTGTCATTCAAATCTAAACTCATGCATGAATAATTAATCAAAGCGGCTTCATGAATATTGATGTAAATTCCATCAGCTGTTTTCATCATTAGAGAAGTTTGTACACCAGTTTCAGAAAATTGTTCTTGTGAAGCATTATCGGTTACTGCTTTTTTGAATAAACCTCTAATTTCAGATAATTT
Organism: Flavobacterium ponti; assembly: GCF_042652765.1. NCBI lineage: Bacteria > Pseudomonadati > Bacteroidota > Flavobacteriia > Flavobacteriales > Flavobacteriaceae > Flavobacterium > Flavobacterium ponti. The sequence goes on along the minus strand of NZ_JBHSGW010000001.1, from coordinate 469,956 downwards.
ACTTTCAGTATAATCATATTCTTGGGTATCATAATCACCTGGAATCCAAAATGCGGTGTGGTCTCCAGTCATGGCAAATTCTGTACGTTCCTCTTTAATTATAAAATAAACAAGATTTTTTTGTTGCGGAAATTCATATCGGAACCCTAAACCATCATTGAATAGTCGAAAACGAATTATCATTTCTCTTTCTGTTCCGTTTTGTTTCAATTTAATAGCTAACTCATTATAATGGTTTTGAATTTGCGTTTCTTCACCCCAAACCGTTTTCCAAGTTTCATTGAAAGTAGAAGGTGTTGCACTAACCACTTTGAAATCATTTAATAGAGATTTCGGATCATTTTTTAATTCTAAACCTAATTTACTAGTTTTAACAACTTCCTTATTTAAATAGGAAAGTTGGTATGTTGGAGTTCCGTCACTTAATAAGGAGAATTTCATGTTGAAATTTCCGTTTGGTGATTTGAATTCTTGAGCGTTTCCAAAAACTGAAACCAATAGAATTAAGATTAATGCTTTGATTTTATTCATTTTAATAACTTTTAACTAATTGAGATTTTCCATTTACTACTACATCAATTTCTTGATTGCCTTCTACACTTACTTTTGTTTCTTGATGATTGACTTCAACCTTAACAATTGCATTTCTGAAATTCACTTTAAATGAATAAGCGTTCCATTCTTTTGGAATTTTTGGTTCAAAATGTAATTGATTGTTTTTAACTCTCATTCCACCAAAACCTTCCACTATACTCATCCAAGTCCCAGCCATTGAAGTGATATGTAAACCTTCATGAACTTCTTTGTTGTAATCATCTAAATCTAAACGTGAAGTTCGCAAATAGAATGTATAAGCTTGTTCCATTCGGCCTAAAACAGCGGCTTGAATCGAGTGAACACATGGTGAAAGTGAACTTTCATGAACGGTAAAAGGCTCATAAAAATCAAAATGTTTTTCCAATTGTTCTTTGGTAAAATGATCTTCAAAAAAGTAAAACCCTTGTAAGGTATCAGCTTGTTTAATGTATGGTGAACGTAAAATTCTGTCCCAACTCCACTTTTGATTTATGGGTCTTTGACTTTTATCTAAATTAGCAACTGTAATTAATTCTTTATCTAAAAATCCGTCTTGTTGTAAATAAACATCATGCTCTTCTGAATAAGGGAAATACATATTATCGGCTACTTTTTTCATTTCTGAAATTTCAGTAGCAGATAATTTTACTTTATTTAAGATTCGAGTATAATCGGAAGGATATTCTGTTTCTATTTTATTGATGTTTTCAATGGCATAATTAATACACCATTTTGCAATGTAATTTGTGTACCAATTGTTGTTTACGTTATTTTCGTATTCATTTGGACCAGTTACACCCAAAATCACATATTGGTTTTTAGCTGTTGAAAAAGTTGCTCTTTGGTGCCAAAAACGAGCAATTCCAATAAGAACTTCCAATCCTTTTTCTGGAATGTATGAATAATCTCCAGTGTAACGATAATAATTGAAAATTGCGAAAGCAATAGCTCCATTTCTATGAATTTCTTCGTGAGTGATTTCCCATTCGTTGTGACATTCTTCACCATTCATGGTAACCATTGGATATAAAGCTGCTCCGTTTTTAAATCCTAGATTATCTTGAGCATTTTCGATGGCTTTTTCCAGATGATTGTAACGGTATTCTAATAAACTTCTGGCAACATTTTGATCTTTAGTTGCCATATAGAAAGGAATACAATAAGCTTCTGTATCCCAATATGTTGAACCACCGTATTTTTCACCAGTGAATCCTTTTGGACCAATATTTAATCTAGAATCTTTTCCTAAATACGTTTGATTTAAGTGAAAAATATTGAAACGAATTCCTTGTTGTGCTTTTACATCTTCATCAATGGTAATGTCACTCATTTCCCAGATTTTTGCCCAAGCTTCGATTTGATTTTGAAGTAATTTTTCGTAGCCTAATTCAAGTCCTTTGTCAATCACATCTTGAGAAGCTTTTATCAGCTGATTCTCATCATGATTTGTTGAAACGGTGTAACCACCTAATTTTTGAATGGCAATAGTTTTTCCTTCTGTAACTGCGAATTCATAAGAAAACTGGGTTTTAGTTTCCGATTTTTCAATGTTTGTAGGGTTTACATTTGAAATTTTCCCATTTGCTACAAAAGTATTGTGCATGAACGTACAAGCTGTAAAATTTGTCTTCAAAGTTCTTGAAACAATGAATCCCGAATTTTGCTTGTTTTTTATTTCTAGAATATCCCAAAATTTGTCATCCCAATTGGTATCTTCATTTGTGATTCCGGCATCAACATAAGGTTTGAAAACTATTTTCGCATCTTGATTTAAAGCTTTAACTTCGTAATTGATTACACCTAATTCGTCTAAATCTAAAGATAAAAATCGCTTTACATTTACACCAACTTGCGTACCATTTTGCAAAGTAGCTTCAAAAGAACGTGAATAAACACCTTCTTTCATATTTAATTCTCTTCTGAAATTTTTCACTTCAGCACAGGTAGCTAAATCTAGTTGTTCCCCGTTGATTTCTATGTCAATTCCAATCCAATTTGGAGCATTTAAAACCTTGGCAAAATACTGTGGATAACCATTTTTCCACCAACCTACACGCGTTTTGTCTGGATAATATACTCCAGCAATATAACTTCCTTGGAATGTTTTTCCTGAATAGGATTCTTCAAAATTAGCACGTTGCCCCATAGCTCCGTTACCAATACTGAAAAGACTTTCAGATGATTTCACTCTACTTGCATCAAATCCTTCTTCTATGATGGACCAATTATCTGGTTTTATATAATCTTGGTTCATTCTTTATTTTGTTTAGTTGTTTAATCGCTTAACTGTTTAATTGCAATAAACACTTAAATTATTAAACACATTTTTCTTTTATTAAATTTTCTATAAAGTTTATATCGATAAATGTAAAATCTTTAAAGACATAATCTGCTTCATGAAGCACTTCGGTTTCGCCAATTCCAATACTAATCATATTGGCTAAATTAGCGGCTTGAATTCCTGCCACTGAATCCTCAAAAACAATACAGTTTTCAGCTACATCATGAACTTTTTTGGCTCCTTGAAGAAATACTTCAGGATCAGGTTTTGCATTAGAAACATCATTTCCATCAACAATAGCATCGAAATAATGTAATATTTTTGCTTTTTCTAGAATAGGTTTTGCGTTCTTACTTGCTGAACCTAATACTATATTTTGGTTGTTTTCTTTTAAATAATCTAAAACTGACATAACACCTGGTAGAATTTCACTTTCATCCATTTCATAGATGTAAGAAAGATATTCAGTGTTTTTTTGAATCAACCATTGATTTTTTTCCTCTTGTGAAGCTTCAACATTTCCTAATCCTAAAATTATTTCTAAAGATCGAACACGACTAACACCTTTCAATTGTTCGTTGTGTTCGGGTGTAAATTCGATACCTAATTGAGCAGCTAATCGTTGCCAAGCTAAAAAGTGATATTTTGCTGTGTCAACAATTACTCCATCAAGATCGAATATGAATGTTTTTTTACTCATTGTTTTTGTTTTAACCTGAAATTGCGTTTTTATCAGTTATAAATAAATTACATAATCCAGCAATGATTAATGAAATTCCAGCTAATAGCATTGCATTGATATGTTCACTGCCAATTAATTTATATAAGAAGTTTATTCCTCCAAGAGCAGCAATAATTTGTGGAATAACTATAAACATATTAAATAGTCCCATCATCATACCCATTTTTTTAGGATTTACGGAACTTGATAACATGGCATAAGGCATCGAAAGAATACTTCCCCAAGAAAAACCTATCAATATGAAAGAATACATTAAAGTTGATGGAGTTGCAAAAAACATATAAATAAATCCTAAACCTCCTAAAATTAAAGAAGCCATGTGGATTAATTTTCTGTTTATCTTATTTTTCATGGTATAAAAAGACAATAACAGAGCGAAAGCCATTGAAGACAACCCATAAACACCTGTTGAAGAACCAACTAAATCGGCTGCATCATTGTAAACTTTATCTTTCGCTTTATAAACTTCTTCTTTTTCTAAACTCAAGAAAATAGTTTCTTTTTTGTCGTCTTTTAAAACTTCTCCTTCTGCATTTAATTGAGCATATTCTTTCACATCAGGTTTTGGTGCATTAAAAACGTGTTCTGTTAGAGCTGGCATTGATAAACTCCACATGGTAAAAAAGGCAAACCAACTGAAAAACTGGATTAAACCTAATTTTTTCATTGTTGACGGCATGTCTTTTAAACTTGCAAATAAATCAGAAATAAATCTTGATTCTTTTTTTTCTGATAAGAACTCTTCTAAATTTTCAGGTGGATCTTCTTTGGTTGTAACTAACGTATAAATAATACTTGTTATAAAAACAAAAGCACCAATCGAAAAAGCAACTACAACAGATGGAGGAACAACTCCTGCAGAAGCTTCGTTAGAAATTCCCATTTTATTAACTAACCAAGGTAAATTACTAGCAATCCAAGTTCCAATTCCGATAATTAAGGTTTGTACCACAAATCCATTGGAACGTTGAGATTCAGGAAGTTTATCAGCAACTAAAGCACGGAAAGGTTCCATACTAATATTAATTGAAGAATCAAGAACCCACAACAATCCTGCAGCAATCCATAAAGCTGGAGAATGTGGCATAATAAATAAAGTAATTGAAGCTAAAATGGCTCCGATAAGGAAATAGGGTTTTCTTCTTCCAAATTTTGGACTCCAAGTATTATCAGATAAATAACCTATTATAGGTTGCACTAAAAGACCTGTTAAAGGTGCTGCAATCCATAAACCAGGAATGTCATCTACTTCTGCACCAAGAGTTTGAAAAATTCGAGACATGAATCCACCTTGTAAGGCAAATCCAAATTGTATTCCTAGAAATCCGAAACTCATGTTCCAAATTTGCCAGAAATTTAGCTTACGCTTTTCCATTATCGTATTTTATTGATTAATAAAACGATAAGCGTTTGTATGCTTATCAAAACTTAAAACATGTTCGAAGTGAATTACAAGCTTTGATGTTACAAATATATATATTATTTCTATTGAAAAAATATTTTCATGAGATTTTACTATCTAAATTTATTTAAAAACAAAACACAACTATTTAAAAATCAATTTATTAAAAACAACTATCACGTTGTAGTAGATTCTCTTAAAACCAGATTAGTTTCTATTATTTCTGTGGTATAAAGTTCGTCTTCCTCTTCTTTTTCGAGTCTATCAATTAGCATTTTTGCTGCTTTTCTACCCATTTTTATACCATTTTGACTAACTGTTGTAATACTTGGAGTTGAAAATTGAGATATGATTCCATCAGTAAAACCAATAACTGAAAAATCATCAGGAACTTTTTTACCTAAATTATTAGCTAATTTAATTGACGTAACAGCAAATAATTCATTCACTGCAAAAAGTGCATCAAAATCTTGGTTTTGAATTAAAGACTCAATTTTATTTGAACAATTTTCAATGTCCTCAATTTTTACAATTAAATCTTCATTGATTTTAATTCCATTATCTCTTAAAGCTTTTAAATATCCATCTGTTCTTAATTTACCAACACTTACATAATCAACCGTAGTTAAAAGTGCTATTTTTTTGAAACCTTTAGAAACAAAATGTTGAATAGCATCATAAGCAGCTTGTTGGTCATCAATAATTACTTTATCACAAAATACATCATTCGTTACCCTATCAAACATAACCACTGGCATACCTTGACTTATAACTTCTTGAATATGATGAAAATCTTTTTTTTGCATAGTTTCTTTAGAGAGAGACATTATAAATCCATCTGTGCTTCCATTTGCTAAAAGCTCCATATTTATAACTTCTTTATCAAATGATTCATCAGATAGACAAACAATTACATTATATCCATTTTCATTAGCAACTTGTTCTATACCACTAATAACAGTTGCAAAAAAATGGTGTACAATCTCTGGAATTATTATACCTATAGTTTTTGTTTTCTTATTCTTTAAACTTAATGCAATGTTATTGGGTTTGTAATTGTATAATTTGGCAAATGCTTGTACTTTTTGTCTTGTATCTTCACTTATTTCGTGGCTATCTTTTAATGATTTTGAAACAGTTGAGATTGAAACATCTAATTCTCTTGCAATTTGTTTTAAAGTAACTTTTTTTCTCATTGCTATTATTATGCATAATTAATTTATCAATAAAAGTAGTTTATATTTTTAAGAATCAAAATTTTAGCTCAAAATAATGAGCAAATTAATAAAGTTTTCAACACTATAACGTTTTCGCAACTCTGTAAAACGTCTCTCATTTTTTTATACCAAATATTTACATAAATTTAACATTCGAAGTAGATTTACAAAGCAAATTTTAACAAAATTAACCTAAACAAATTGTATGAAGACAATACAAAAAAAGTTATTATTCATTCTCTTTATTTTGCCTTTAAGCTTATTAGCTCAAAGCTCTTTAAAAGGAACTGTTTTAGACAATCTAGGTCAAACTTTACCTGGAGTAAATGTATTAGTTAAAGGTACTCAAAATGGTGTAGCTACTGATTTTGATGGAAATTTTACTATTAATAATCTAAAAAAAGGAGACGTCTTAGTATTCACTTATGTTGGATTTACAACCAAAGAATTGGTATACGACAATCAAACTGAATTAAGTGTAACTCTTACAGAAGACGCTCAGCAATTAAGTGATATTATTTTAATTGGGTATGGATCAACAACCAAAAAAGATGCAACTGGTTCATTAATATCAGTAACGGCTAAAGATTTTAACAAAGGGTCTATTGTTTCTGCTGACCAATTATTAACGGGTAAAGCTTCTGGAGTGAGGATAACTAATAATGGTGGACAACCAGATTCAGCACCAAACATAAGAATTAGAGGAGGTTCATCTATATCAGCTAATAACAATCCTCTTATTGTTATTGATGGAATTGCAATTGACAACACAAACCCTGCTGGAGTTAGTAATCCCTTATCGTTGATAAACCCTAATGATATAGAAAGTTTTACAATACTAAAAGATGCTTCAGCTACTGCTATTTATGGTTCTAGAGCTTCTAACGGTGTAATTATTATTACTACAAAGAAAGGTACTTCAGGCACACCAGAGTTTAATTACTCTTCTAGTGTTGGAGTTGGAAAAATTGGAAAAACAATTAATGTTATGGATGGTAACGAGTTTTCTCAATTTATTAGACAATATCACCCAACACTTAGCAATAAATTAGGAGTAGATTCAGGAATAGTTGATGATCCTAATACAGAAATAGATGAGTCACGAAAAATATACAATACTGATTGGCAAGATGCTATTTATAGAACTTCTATAGTTTCTGATAATAACTTTAGTGCTAGAGCTAATTTATTTAAAAAAATTCCATTTAGAGCCTCTGTTGGATATACAAAAAATGAAGGACTTTTAAAAACAAATGATTATGAAAGATATAATGCCTCTATCAAATTAACACCTAAGTTTTTTAATGAACATTTAAAAGTAGATGTAAATGCAAAAGGGATTTCGTCCAAAAAAAATGCTGTCGATGAAGGTGGTGCAATTGGTGGTGCAATAAATATGGATCCAACAAAACCAATATACGACAATTCATTAAACAATAGATTTGGTGGTTACTATCAAAACACAGCTTTAGTTGACAATAGATATATAATAGACGGGCAAAGCAATCCTTTAGCTCTTTTAGAACAAAGAAACAGACCTGAGGAAGCACAACGTTTTTTAGGTAATATTGAATTTGACTACAAAATGCATTCTCTGCCAGAATTAAGAGCTGTTTTAAATTTAGGAGTAGATGCTACAAAATCAAAAATAAGGGAAGATTACACAAATAATGCTGTACAAACCTACAAATTTATTGACGGTAACAATGACCCAAACACTAACTTTGTTTTTAATCCAGGTACAAATTATGCAGAATTACAAACAAGAACAAATACTACTCTAGAGGGGTATCTACAATATACAAAAAACTTAAATGGCATAATCTCTAAATTTGATGTTCAAGGTGGTTACTCTTATCAAAATTTCAAAAATGATGGTGTAAAAGATTTATATCAGTACAATCAAACAACAGGCATTAGAGAATTAGTCATAAATGAAAACAACCCAACAAATAGATATTATAATTTATTAAATCTTCAATCGTTTTTTGGTAGAGCAAACATTGATTTTGCTAATAGGTATTTAGTAACATTATCTTTAAGAGCAGATGGATCTTCTTTATATAGTAAAGAAAATAGATGGGGCTATTTCCCTGCTGCAGCTTTAGCTTGGAAAATTAAAGACGAAAGTTTTATAAAAAACATTAAAATAATTAATGATTTAAAACTAAGACTAAGTTACGGTGAAACTGGACAGCAAGATATTACTGGTTTAGCAGGTTTTTATCCTTCCACCCCATTATTTGAAGTAGGAAACAACAATAGTCAATATTTACCTGGTGTAAATTTATATTCTCCAAAAGCATTTAATCCTGATTTAACATGGGAAAAAACAAGCACAGCCAATTTAGGTATTGATTTTGATTTCTTTAAAAATAGCATTGTCTCTGGAAGTTTTGACATTTTTCAAAGAAAAACAAACGACTTATTAGCTAAAGTCCCTCTTCCTCCAGGTCAAGGTCTATCTGATTCATTTGTAAAAAATGTTGGATCAACAGAAAGTAAAGGTTTTGAATTAAACTTGAATAGCAATGTAATTGATAATGATAACTTTAAATTTTCAATTAATTCTAATATCGCTTATGCTTACGCTAAGGTTTCTGATTTACAAGGCATTTCACAGATTCCTACTGGAGACTCCGGTTTACCAATTCAAACAAACATACAATTAGCTAGACATGCAGTAGGATACCAACCAAGATCTGCATGGGTTTTTGAACAATTATACAACTCAAATGGTCAACCAATTGTAGGTTCTTACGTAGATAGAAATGGAGATAATAAAATAACAAATGAAGACAGATATTACAAAGCTTTAACTCCAAACTGGACTTATGGTTTTGGCCTAAGCTTTAATTATAAAAACTGGGATTTGAGTTCAAATTTTAGAGGTCAACTAGGTGGTCAAGTTTATAATTCTGCAAAAGTTGCTCTTGGTTGGATTGACAAAGCAAAACCTATAAACACAAGTAGTTTAAGTAATGTTTTAAATTTCTATGAAGGTGCAGCTGACCCAAACTTTGTTAATATTCAAGGAAACATTCCTTTATCTGATTATTACTTAGAAGATGCAACATTCTTACGTTGTGAAAATATTGTTTTAGGATATGTGTTTAATAATTTCTCTAAGAATGCTTCTCTAAGAATTTATGGAGCTCTAAATAATGCCTTCATTTTAACTAAGTATTCTGGTCAAGATCCAGAAAATTTTAATGGTATAGACAGTAATTTTTATCCAAGACCTAAAGTATATACCTTAGGAGTAAACTTAAATTTTTAAAAACTATGAAAAAAATAAAATTAACAAGTTTCATTATTTTTGCATTTATTACATTTAGTTGTGTAAATGAATTAGATACTGAACCAAAAGTAGAGCTTTCATTACAAGAGCTTTTACAAAAAGACCCTGAAGCAATAACAGGTATAATGTCAAAACTATACGGTTCTTTCGCGTTATCAGGTCCAAATGGAGCAGGAAGTTCAGACATCTCAGATGACCCAGGAGAATCTCCGTTTTTAAGAGGAATTTTAAACCTACAAGATTTTACTGCAGATGCTATGAAAAACCGTTGGGGAGATGATGGTTTGGATCAACTAACTACCACTTCTCAATGGGACTCAAATAATAAGTTTTTTAGATATTTGTATAATCGTGTATATTATACTGTACCTCAATGCAACAATTTATTGGCTATTTTAAATAATGTTGATATACCTAATAAAGATCAGACTATAAGTGAAGTAAGGTTCTTAAGGTCTTTAGCCTATTATTACATGATTGATTGTTTTGGAAAAGGTGTACTATTAACAGAAGATGATTTAGGCACAACAACTCCTTTACCTCAAGCTTCAAGATTAGAGTTATTTAATTTTGTAGAAAGTGAATTATTAGATGTTGAAAATAAAATTTCATTAACTAATTCATATGGAAAAGCAAATAAATCTGCTGTTAGAATGTTATTAGCAAAATTATATTTAAATTCCGAAGTTTACACAGGAACTCCAAGATGGAATGATGCTTTTATATATTCTGAAAAAGTAATCAATGAAGGAGGTTATTCACTTGAAAGTAATTTTAGAAAAAACTTTTCAAGTGATAACAATACTTCTTCAGAAATTATTTATCCTCTTATAGCAGATGCTTTAAATAGTCAAAGTTTTGGTAACACTACTTATATCGTAAATGGGAGTTTAAACTCTGCTAATATGTCTTTAAACGATTATGGAGCACTTCAAGGTTGGGCAGGACATAGGTCATCAAAAGCATGGTATGGATTATTTGGTGATTTAAGCTCAACAACAGATGTTAGAGGACAATTATTTTGGCAAACTGGTCAAACTTATGAAATGACTGATTATAAAGAGTGGACAAATGGATTCCCTAGTGTAAAATTCACAAATCTTAATTCAGATGGAACAGGAATTTCAACAGACTTCTCATCAACAGACTTTCCTCTATTTAGATTAGCAGATGCTTATTTAATGAGTGCAGAAGCACAAATCAGAAAAGATGGAAGTGCTAATTCTCAATCTTTAGGATATGTAAATTTAATTAGAAATAGAGCAAATGCAACTCCTATAACTTCATTGCCACCAAGTGGCTATACATCTCACGTACTTGGAACAAGTGATGCATTATCTTATATTCTTGATGAAAGAGCAAGAGAATTAAACTTTGAAGGACATAGAAGGTCTGATTTAATTAGATTTAATGCTTTTACAGGAAGTAACTATATATGGCCGTGGAAAGGTGGTGTAGTTGATGGCACTTCAATTCCAAATACTTATAAACTATTTCCAATACCGGCAACTGCATTAGATGCAAACCCAAACTTAACACAAAACCCTGGTTATTAATATTTTAAAAACATAAAAAATGAAAAATATTTTAAAAACAAGTGCTTTAGCATTTTTATTTCTAGCAAGTTTATCTTGTGAAAATGACGACCAAACTATTGCAACTGCAAAAGGTGGCCCAGAGCTACTAACTCCTTTAGATGGCAGCTCATATGTTTTAACTCCAGATAATGCTCAAAATGAAGCAACTACTCTTGTATGGAATCATGCAGATTATGATGTACAAACCGAAGTTAATTATGAAGTTCAAACAGCATTGTCAGGAACCGATTTTACAACTATTGTTTCTGCTGGAACAACGACTAGTAGATTTATGGTATTAACAGTTGAACAACTTAATACAGTTGCCTTAGATTTAGGTATAAATCCTTTTCAAGCAACAGATGTAGATGTAAGAATTAAATCCTCTTTAGGATCAAATACATCTTTAGAAGCATATTCAAATACCATAAAAATTACAATAACTCCTTATACAACTGATTTACCAAAACTAGCAGTTCCAGGTAATCATCAAGGATGGGATCCACCAACAGCACCTTTGTTAGCTTCTTCTGGTTTTGGAGAAACTGATTTTGAAGGTTATATATGGTTAGACGGAGAATTTAAATTTGTTGAAAGAAACGATGCTGGTGTTTTTGAATGGGGTAACACTGACTATGGTGATGATGGTTCTTTTTCAGGTGTTTTAGCTGAACAGAATGAATCCAATGCAATTGCTACTGCTGGTTATTACCGTGTAAAAGCTAACACAACTGCGCTAACTTACTCTACTACTTTAACAAATTGGGCTGTTACTGGTTCTGGAACCCCTAATGGATGGCCAGATAATGGTGTAGTAGATCATAACATGACTTACAATCAAACTACAAAAAAATGGGAGATTATTCTTGCCTTAAGTGGAGGTAATGAAATTAAATTTAGAGCCAATGATGATTGGGCATTAAATTATGGAGACACTGGTGCAGATGGTTTATTAAATGAAAGCGGAGATAATATTGCCGTTCCTGCATCTGGAACATATCTTATCGAGCTAGACTTAAGCAATCCAAGAGCTTACACTTATACTTTAACTCCTCAATAAAATTATATAAAGGGCTGTTTCATAACGGCCCTTTTATTTTAAAATATTGTTATGAAAAAAAACTTATTTATATTATTTACATTCTTAATCTCATTTATATCAAATGCACAAGTTACAATATCACCAGCAACATTTAATGTAACTGATCCAATAACTATTACAGTAAATTTAGCACAAAGTAGTTGTAATTCAATTCCTACCACAGCAAATAAAGTTTATATGCATGCTGGTATTGGAGATGATTCAAATGCCTTTGGTTTTGCAGTTGTTGGAAATTGGGGACAAGATGACGGTGTTGGTTTAATGACAAACCAAGGTGGAGGAATTTGGAGTATTACAATTACACCAAGCACATACTTCAATTTAAACACTTCACAACAAGCAAATGCTACAAAAATTGGATTGGTATTAAGAAATGCAGCTGGTAATCAAGAAATGAAAAAAACACCTAGCTGTACAGATTTCATTTTTAATGTTGGAACATATCAAGTGAATTTAACTTCTCCAATAAATAATAGTACAACTATCATTAATGCTGGTGGAAATTTAAATATTACTGCAACAAACACTGGTGGAAATGCTTCCTATAATTTAATGGCTAATGGCGTTTCTATAAACACAAATGCTGCTACAACAAACTACTCATTTAATCACACAAATATTTCAACGAATACAAATTATGAATTAGTAGTTACTCAAAACTCTTCAGTAATAACTAGAAAGTTTAATGTAATTGTAAACCCTAATACTATTACACAAGCTATTCCTTCTGGTTTAGAAGATGGTATCAATTATAATGCAACTGATCCAACAAAAGCTACATTAGTTCTAGATGCACCAAATAAAGATTTTGTCTATGTAGCAGGAAGTTTCAATAATTGGCAACCCAATTCAGCTTATGCAATGAAAAAAGACCCAAGTTCTACAAAATTTTGGTTGGAATTAACTGGATTAACATCAGGTCAAACTGAAACTTACCAATATTGGGTTGTAGATCAAGCCCCAATTGCAAATTCACCTTCTTTAGTCAAAACTGCAGACCCATACTCTACCCTAGTTTTATCACCATTTGATGATCCATGGATTCCTGTAAACTCATATCCAAATATGCCAGTCTATCCTGCAGGTCAAGAAAGAGAAGTTACGGTTTTAAAAACTGGACAAACACCATACAATTGGCAAGTAACAAATTTTACAAAACCTAATAAAGACAATTTAGTTGTTTATGAAGTTTTAATCAGGGATTTTGATGCAAATAGAAACTTTCAAGACTTAATTAATAAAATAGATTATTTCAAAAATCTTAAAGTAAATGCCATAGAATTAATGCCTGTTATGGAATATGAAGGAAATGAAAGTTGGGGATATAACACTTCCTTTCATTTAGCTTTAGATAAATATTATGGCACAAGTGATAAGTTCAAAGAATTTATAGATTTATGCCACCAAAATGGTATTGCGGTAATTTTAGATGTTGCTCTAAATCATGCTTTTGGAAGAAACCCAATGGTAAGAATGTGGATGAATGATCCTGATGGCGATGGCTGGGGAGAACCAAGCTCTGAAAGTCCTTATTTTAATCAAGTGGCTACTCATAGTTATAGTGTTGGAAACGACTTTAATCACCAACAACCAAGAACAAAAACCTATGTCAAAAGAGTCGTTAAACAATGGATTGAAGAATATAAAATTGATGGTTTTAGATGGGATTTAACTAAAGGATTCACCCAAAATGCCACTGGTAGTGATTCTCAAACAAATGCATACCAACAAGATAGAGTTGATGTCTTAAAAGAATATGCAGATTATTCTTGGTCACTTGACCCAACTCATATTGCTATTTTTGAACATTTAGGTCAAGATAATGAAGAACAACAATGGGCAAACTATAGATTAAATGAAGGAAAAGGAATATTAATGTGGGGTGAATTGTATGAACCATACAAACAGCTTGAAATGGGATTTGCAACTAACGCTGACATTACAAGAATGGGGCATGTTAGTAGAGGATTCACAGGCAAAAGATTGATTGGATATCCTGAAAGTCATGACAAAGACAGATTAGTTTACGAGGCAATAACTTATGGAAATGGTGGTGGAACAAATCCTACAAATGGAAACCTTACGAATTCTATCATGAGAATGTCTGCTATCGGTGCAACAAGTATTTTAATTCCAGGTCCAAAAATGATTTGGCATTTTGGTGAATTAGGAATGAATAATTCAATCTATACTTGTGAAAATGGAACGGTAAACAATGAAACTGACCCAATTGCTGGTGATTGTAAGTTAGCAACTAAACCACAACCTCAATGGACTAATAACTGGTTAACTGACGCTACAAGAAGTGTTGTCTATAATAATTGGTCAAAATTTATTGATTTCAAGAAAAACCTTCCTGTATTTAACGGTAACTATACTATAAGTCCGGATGGAAATAATATTAGACAAAGAATCTATGTATATGATAATTCATTACCTTCAACAGAATTAAAAAATGTAGTCATCTTAGCTAATTTTTCTGTTGCTGCCCAAAATATAACTCCAGATTTTCCTTATACTGGAACTTGGTACAACTTAATGGACAACTCACCAATTACAGTTTCAAGCACAACAGCACAAATAAATATTTCATCAGGAGGATTTAGAATTTACGGAAATCAACCAGCTGTTCTAAAAGATGAAAAATTTAATTTCGACACAAGTTTTATTATTTATCCAAACCCAATTAATGATGCTTTTGCGGTTTCAATTGACACAAAAAAAATTGAAATTTACAATGTAACAGGACAATTGGTAAAATCTTATAACAATAAATTTAGTGATGAATTACTTTCAATTTCAGATCTCCAAAATGGAGTTTATCTAGTTAAAGTAATTGATAAAAATAATAATCAAGCTACAAGAAAACTTATAAAACAATAAAATAAATACCGAGTTAGTTTATTTTAAGATTCAAAACCTTCTAAGCAATTAGAGGGTTTTGTTTTTAAAAAAAGATTTAAAAAAATAAAAGCCCAAACTTACGTTTGGGCTTTTGTGCGGGTAAAAGGACTCGAACCTTCACACCTTGCGGCACCAGATCCTAAGTCTGGCGTGTCTACCAATTTCACCATACCCGCAAATTTGGTTTCTCGTATTATGAGGGTGCAAATATAAAAATAATTCTTATATTTAAATTAAGAATCGTAAATTTTTTTACCATCTATTTTTTTGTATTTTTGACATTATACTTAAAATAGCAAGATGAACAACATAAAAGCATACGTTCAAGAAAATAAAGAACGTTTTTTAAACGAATTAATTGATCTTCTGAAAATCCCTTCTGTTAGTGCTGATAGTGCTTATTCTCACGATGTTATTGCAACAGCTGATGCTGTTAAAAAAAGTCTTAAAAAAGCAGGATGTGATTTTGTAGAACTTTGTGAAACTCCAGGTTATCCTATTGTTTATGGTGAAAAAATCCTAGATAATTCTTTGCCAACAGTTTTAGTGTATGGACATTATGACGTTCAACCACCAGACCCAATGGAACTATGGACTTCTCCTCCATTTGAACCTGTTATTAAAACTACAGAAATTCATCCTGAAGGAGCTATTTTTGCACGTGGTGCTTGTGATGACAAAGGTCAAATGTACATGCATGTTAAAGCATTTGAATACATGATTGCTAATGATTGCTTGCCGTGTAATGTAAAATTCATGATTGAAGGAGAAGAAGAAGTTGGTTCAAAAAGTTTAAGTTGGTTTGTAGAACGTAATCAAGAAAAATTAGCCAATGATGTTATTTTGATTTCTGATACAGGAATGATTTCTAATCAACAACCATCTATTACAACTGGTTTACGTGGTTTAAGCTATGTTGAAGTTGAAGTTACTGGTCCAAATAGAGATTTACATTCAGGTCTATATGGTGGTGCTGTTGCAAATCCTATTAATGTATTAACAAAAATGATTGCATCACTTCATGATGAAAACAATCATATCACAATTCCTGGTTTTTACGACAATGTAGAAGAGCTGTCTTTAGAAGAAAGAGCAGAAATGGCAAAAGCTCCCTTTTCATTGGAAAATTATAAAAAAGCATTAGATATTGAAGATATTTATGGTGAAAAAGGATATACTACTAACGAAAGAAATTCAATTCGTCCAACATTAGACGTAAATGGAATTTGGGGTGGATATACTGGTGAAGGTGCAAAAACAGTTATTGCAAGTAAAGCATTTGCAAAAATTTCAATGCGATTAGTACCTAATCAAGATTGGGAAGTAATTACAGAATTATTTAAAAACCATTTTGAAAACATAGCACCAAAAAGTGTAAAAGTAAAAGTCACACCTCATCATGGTGGTCAAGGATATGTTACACCAATCGATAGCATTGGATATCAAGCAGCAAACAAAGCTTACACAGAGACTTTTGGTGTACCTGCAATTCCAGTGCGTTCAGGAGGAAGCATTCCAATCGTATCTTTATTTGAAAAAGAATTAAAATCAAAAACTATTTTAATGGGGTTTGGCTTAGACTCTGATGCAATTCACTCTCCAAACGAACATTTTGGAGTTTTTAATTACTTAAAAGGTATTGAAACAATACCATTATTTTACAAATATTTTGTAGAACTTTCTACACAATAAATCTACCTAGCATTTAAATTTAAATTCCGTTAATTCTTCAATGAGTTAGCGGAATTTTGATTTAAAAAAAATTTTATAAAAAATTAAAAGCAAAATTGATACTTGTTGTTGTTTTTTAATTTTTAATTACAATTATTCAAACAATTTCGCTATAAATTTTCTTTATTTTTTTGTTGTAATTTCCTACGAAAAAAACATACAAATTGTTATAAAAAAACTTCTAGCAAGTTAAAATGTTAGAAATTATTGACCTTTTAGATTCACAAAAATATATTTTTTGCATTATGAATTCGAGAATGTTTTAACATTACATTTGCGATATATACTAACATTTTTCAAATATGACAAAAAATTACGATTCAGTTGAAACCTTTCTATTGTCTGGTTCAACAATTTCTTCAAGTAAAGGAATTACATCGTACAAAACTAAAAAACGAACAAGGCTTTCGTTTTTAACAGTGTTTGTAGCGTTGTTTTCTTTTATTTTCGCGCAAGCACAGTCAACAGCAAATTATACTTTTAGTACAAACACTACTGGTTCATTAGCATTAGATGCAAATGGAAATACAGTTGACATGTCTACAGGAACAGCACAACTTATTGGTGCTGGGTTAGATGCAGCTTCATCTGGTGTTAACAACATTGGATTTAACTTTATTTTTATGGGAAATAATTACACCCAATATTCTGTTAATGAAGATGGTGTCCTTCAATTAGGAGGAAGTGCAGTAGGTACAAATATCTATACAATATCGGGTGGAACTTCAACATCCCCTAGATTAGGCGCATTCAATGCTGACATGAGAACGGGAACTATAACGGGAAAAGTTCATGCAAAAGTTATTGGAACTGCTCCTAATAGAGTTCTTGTTATAGAATTAAAGGACATGCAGCTATATTATACAAGTACTGCAGCCGCTGGAAATTCAACTTATCAAATAAGATTATATGAAACAACTGGAATTATAGAATACGTTTATGGCACTATGAATGTTACTGTTGGTACTCCTGCATCAGGAATGTCAATCGGATTTTATACTGGTTCAGCTGCTGGAAAGTTTGCTTCTGTTAATTATTTAACAAGTACGTACACAACAACTGGAACTTATACTGCAAACACTACTCCTTCTACATTAGGTGCGATTACCAACCTTGACTCAAGTGCAGATGGAAACAGAAGAACATATAGCTTTACTCCACCAATAATTTCAGGAAATGTAACTGGTTTAGCTTTTAGCTCTATTACAACGAACACAACTACTTTAGAATGGGTAGATAATGCTACTAATGAAGTTTCATTTTTAATTACTCGTGCAACAGATGCAGCTTTTACTCAAAATATAGTAAATACAACCATAGCTTCTACAACTTCTATAGGTGTAGGCACAAATTATAATTCTATTCAAACTGGCTTAGCTGCTGGTACAACTTATTATTACAAAGTAACAGCATTAACAGAAGGTAGTTCTTCTTCAGTTATTTCAGGTAGTCAAGCAACACTTAATGGAATAAGTTATTATTGGACGGGCTTAACTGGAGGTAATTGGAATGATTTTGCAAATTGGAATACTGCAGCAGATGGAACAGGATCTATACCAACTGTATGGGCTACTTCAGATGTACACATTATTGATGGTGCTGGTATTACTCCTGGTGGAGTTTTGTCAATATCAGTTGATAGAACAAGTTTTACTGTTGGTCAAATAAAAATTATTGATAATACTGACTTAACTTTATCTTCAAGTGCAACAACTACAAGAACAATAACTATTTCAGGTGGTCCAAATGATGATTTTATTTTAGAAGCAGGAAGTACTTTAAATCTTACTTCAGCTACAAACGCAGTTGCTTTTGCTTTTACTGGCTCTGGAAATACAGGAACTTTATCAGGAACTTATATTGCTAGTGGTTCAACATCAAATAATATTAGTACAACTGGAGGAACAGGAACTTTATTCACAGTGACTTCTACTGGAAATATAACGAGTAATTTAAATTCTAGTTCAGCTTGTATTACTGGTAATGCAACAAATTTAATTTTTCAAAATGGAAGTAATTATACACATTCAAATAGTACTACAGTAAATTATATTCCAACTGCAACTTGGCAAGCCAATGCAACTGCAACATTAAATGGAAATACTTCTGGAACAACTTTAACCTCTGGTTCTACTAGTTTAGGTAATTTAATTGTAAATAATACTTTGTCTACTGGAACTTTAAGCGCTTTCACATCTAACTCAAGAACAATTCAAGGAAACTTAACTGTAAACAGTACTGGTACTGGTAAATTCAGAGCAATTACATCTGGAGTTCTTCAAATCAATGGGGATTTAATTATCAATGGTGGAATTTTTGAAATTGGAAGCACAACCGGTGGTGGAGTTATTGTAAAAGGAAATACTTCAGTAGCTTCTGGAGGTATATTAGACCTGAATCAGTCTACTTTACAAAATGAAGGAAATATGATTAATAATGGATCTGTGTTGAGTTCTGAAACTACAACTGCCAATTCAAGATTAAATTTCCTTGGCACATCTACTGCACAAACATTATCAGGATCTGGAACTTTCACAGGAAGAGTTTCTTCTTTAGGTATCGCAAATCCAATGGGATTAACAATTTCAACTCCAGTTTTAGTTCAAAGAGTGAATTTATTTTATGGCTTAGTTACTGGTTCATCAAACATTACAATTGGAACAGGTTTAGCCCTTGGAGCTGCCGTTCAAATTGGTCAAGCATCTAATCCTAATTCAGGTGGAAATTTTGATGTTTCACCAATTTATAATCTTGGTACTGGTTCTTACACAATTTTATATTTGAGTGAAACAACTCCTAGAACAACAGGATTTGAAATACCTCCATCAAGAATAGTTAACAACATTACGTTAGACAATACAAATGGATTAACAATCGCTGGAGGTGTAATTGAAGTTTTAAATACTTTAACATTAACTAATGGAATTGTTTCTACAACTTCAGCTAACCACATTAGTCATGGTTCTGCAACCACAGCTGGAACCTTGACTGGTGGTTCTACGAATTCATTTATAGATGGTCCTATTGTAAGAACAATTAATGATGCTAATGCTGCTTCAAATTATGTACTATACCCAGTTGGTAAAGCTGGAGTGTATTCTCCTATTTGGTTAGCTCCTACAACAACATCAGCATCAAAATTTAAAGCAGAAGCATTTAATACTAATTCTGGCACAGAAGACGCGTCAATCATAGGATTATCAACTAACAGAAGATGGGAAGCTATTCCTACAACTGGTACTTTTACCGATATAAATGTTCGTTTGGCTGATGCTAATTTAGTTTCAACAAACATTCCAGTTCATGCAGTAACAGCAAATGGAGCCTATAGTTCCGCTTTTGGAAGTGTTGCTACTTTTACCGCTGGTACACCTAATACAGTTCAATCAAATTTTTCTTTACCAAGTGCAAACTATAATGGTTTTTTATCATATGCTAATTCAAATACTTGTAGTGGAACACCAACACCAGGAAATACAATATCTTCTTCAAATTCAATTTGTTTAGGTGAAAGCATAACTTTGAGTTTACAAAATATAACAACTGGTTCTGGGGTTACATACCAATGGAAGTCTTCAACAGATGGAATTACTTATACTGCAATAAGTGGAGCTATAAATCCAACACTAACGATTAGCCCTACGCAAGCTGAATTTTATATTTGTGAAGTAACTTGTTCTGCTGGTCCAACATCTGGAAGTTCATTACCATTTCAAATTATTTTCACTAACAATATTACGTCTACAATTCCTAATACAAGATGTGGTACAGGTTCAGTTGATTTAATGGCTACTGGTAACACTGGAACAACTATCAATTGGTATTCAGATTCAGTAGGTGGCTCACCTTTAGCAATAGGAAATACATTTACAACTCCAAGTATAAATACAACAACAACATATTATGCTGCAGCAACAACATCTTCTTCTGGAAACATAACTCTAGGTGCTGGTGCAACTAATTCAAGTAGTACTGCTGCAAGTTTTTTCCCTGGTTCTTGGGGAGGTGCTAAAACACAATATATTATTAGAGCATCAGAATTAATTCAAGCTGGAATAACTGCTGGTCCAATAACCAATTTAGGTTTTGAACCAACTAACTCTGGTCAAACCTATCAAGGTTTTTATGTAAATGTTGGTCACACTACATTAAGTACTGCTCCTACTAGTACATTTGTTCCTAATACGAACCTTACTTTGGTATATGCAGGAAGTGAAGCTAACGATGGATATACTCCAATAGCAAATACAATAAATAATTTAGTCTTTGGTACAGGAACAGGAACTTCAAATAGTTTTATTTGGGATGGTGCTTCAAACATTGTTATTTCGATCTCATGGTCAAGAGTTCCTTCTGCTTCTACTTCTACCTCTACAACTATGAAAGTGGACAATGTAGGATTCGTTTCATCAGCTTATAGACAAAGAGACAATGTTACACCTACCGCTATGCTAGATGAAACATCTGTAAACAGCACATCTTCTAATAGACCTAAATTTACAATTAATGGTCAATTATTATGTTCTTCACCAAGAGTTGCAATTGTTGCTTCTGTTACAACTCCTCCTAACTTGTCTTTAAGTTTACCTAATGTTACTATTTGTGAATCTGATACTTCTGCTACTATTACATTAACCTCTTCGGTTGGTGATTACAATACATATACTTGGTCTCCTTCTTCTGGAGTTACGGGTAATGAAAGTACAGGATGGCAATTTAATCCAACTGTTTCAACCTTATACACTTTAACAGCTTCACAAACTAGTGGCAGTTTATGTTCAACAACAACAACTTTTAATGTTATAGTTAACCCATTACCAACATCATTAATTATAACTCCTACATCAACTTCAACATGTATTGATACTATTCAAAGTTTAGTTACATCAGGAGGTATTATTGGTGTAGAAGGAAAAGTAGGTTCTGGGACTTCAACTAATACCACTTCAACACCTTTCAAAGGATATTGGGGAGGCTCAAAAACACAAGCATTATATACTGCTTCTGAGCTAACTGCATTAGGAATGGTTGCGGGACAAAACATCAACACAATTGGATTTGTAGCCTTATCTGGAACACCTAATTTATTGAATAACTTTACAATTAATGCTGGGTTTGTTTCTAATTCCACACTAGGCACAGATTTTATTTCTGGAGCTACAAATGTTGTATTAGCACCTGCAAGTTACACACCTAGTTCTGGTTCTGGAAATTTAGATTTTACAATGACTACACCTTTAAATTGGGATGGAGTTTCAAATTTATTAATTGAAACTTGTTTTAACAATAACAATGGTGGAGGAGCAATAGCAAATTCTATATCTGTTGAATCTTCAACTGTTGTATCTGGTTTGAATTTATATCGTTCACAAGATAACACGGCTGATGTTTGTTCAAACACAACTCTTCCATCAGTTTCAACAAACAGACCTAACCTTAGAATATCAACTATTGAATCAACTTTAATAACATGGTCTCCAGTAAATGATTTATACACTGATGCAGCAGCAACTATAGCTTATGTTGCAAACACTAATGCTCCTACAGTTTATTATAAGTCTTCAATTGCAAATACCAACACTTATACTGCAACTGCAACCACTGCATTTAACTGTTTTGTAAACACTACTGCTTCAATTACAACATTAGATTGTGGTATTCCTTATGTAAATTTACAATTTCCAGGAACAGCTACAATTGAAACATGTAACACTCAAACATTCTATGCTCAAGTATACAAAGCAGGTGTAACAGAAGCTGCTGGACAAGGCTCAGGCATAACAGCTTGGATTGGAACTAACACAACAAATACAGATCCTGCAACTTGGCCAGAAACTAGTTGGCAATTAGCTACATTTAATGTACAATTTGGTAATAATGATGAATATCAAGCAACATTTGGACCAATGGCAGCTGGAACATATTATGTTGCGAGTAGGTTTGTATTTACACCAGGGAATTATGTTTATGGTGGGTATACTCCAACTGGTGGTGGTATTTGGGATGGAACGAATAATATAAGTGCCGTTTTAACAGTTAATGATGTTACTGCTCCAACCGCATCATCTCAATCATTTTGTAATAGTGCAACAGTAGCTGATTTAGTTGCAACTGGAACCGCTTTACAATGGTACACTGCTTCTACTGGAGGAACTTCTTTGACAAGTACAACTCCTCTAGTTTCTGGAGATTATTATGTTTCTCAAACTATAAATTCTTGTGAGAGTATTAGAACAATGGTAAGTGTTACAATAAACGTAACTTCGGCTCCAACAGCTTCATCTCAATCATTTTGTAATAGTGCAACAGTAGGTGATTTAGTTGCAACTGGAACTGCTTTACAATGGTACGCTGCTTCTACTGGAGGAACTGCTTTGGCAAGTACAACTCCTTTATTTTCTGGAGATTATTATGTTTCTCAAACTATAAATTCTTGTGAGAGTATTAGAACAATGGTAAGTGTTACAATAAACGTAACTACTGCTCCAACAGCTTCATCTCAATCATTTTGTAATGGTGCAACAGTAGCTGATTTAGTTGCGACAGGAACTGCTTTACAATGGTACACAATGTCTACTGGTGGAACTGCTTTAGCAGATACAACTACGTTAGTTTCTGGAGATTATTATGTTTCTCAAACTTTGAATTCTTGTGAAAGTCCTAGAACATTAGTTACTGTTTCTATAACAACAGTGCCAACCCCAACAGGTAATACACTTCAAACCGTAACTGAAACCAATGCATCAGATGCAACTATTGAAGATCTTGTTGTTTCTGGAACAGGAATTATTTGGTATCCTAGTAGTGCAGATGCTGCGGCTGGAACAAACGCAATCGTTGCTGGAACACAATTAATTTCTGGAGCTACTTATTATGCGGTTTCTGTTTTAGGATCTTGTTCAAGTACTCCTTTAGCGGTGACAGTTACTGTAGTACTAGAAACAAAATCATTTGATGTGAAAGGATTAAAATATTATCCAAATCCTGTTTTAGATGTATTCACAGTTAACTATTCACAAAACATTACTTCTATAGAAATATATGATTTAAGTGGTAGAAAAGTGAAAGGCAACAAAGTAAACAAAACTGAAGTATCTATTGACATGTCAGAACTTGCTGCTTCAGTTTATGTTGTAAAAGTCTTTGCAGAAGGCCAATCAACAGAATTTAAAATAATAAAAAAATAATATATTATAATGACTTTGTAACTTAAACCAAGTCAAAATTTAAATCCGTTT
This sequence comes from Flavobacterium ponti, assembly GCF_042652765.1. Lineage (NCBI taxonomy): Bacteria > Pseudomonadati > Bacteroidota > Flavobacteriia > Flavobacteriales > Flavobacteriaceae > Flavobacterium > Flavobacterium ponti. The sequence continues at coordinate 445,885 of NZ_JBHSGW010000001.1, read as the reverse complement.
ATTCTTCATTGAGTAAACGGATTTTTTACTTTACTAAATTAGTTATCAACAACTTACAACATTTCGTAACATTTAGCGTTAAATTTGTACTTATAATCATCAATCAAATCAAAATCAATTATCATGTTAAAACGTTTTTTTATTCTTTGCTCTGGTGTCGATAAAGACATTGTTCAAAATTGTTCTGATGGAGAACAAAACAAATATGCCGGAATTGGAGCCACAGTTTTTTTTACAGCAGTTATGGCTTTCTTGGCAGGTTCTTATGCACTTTACACTGTTTTTGACGACTACTATGTGGCTATTTTCTTTGGCTTAATTTGGGGTTCACTTATTTTTAATTTGGACAGATTCATAGTTTCAACTATCAAAAAAAGTGATAATTTTATGGATGAATTTATTCAAGCAACTCCAAGAATTGCTTTAGCCATCATTATTGCAATCGTAATTTCAAAACCTTTAGAAATCAAAATCTTTGAAAAGGAAATCAATACAGTTCTCTTGAAAGAAAAAAATGCAATGGCTTTGAATAACAAAAAAGAAGTTGCTAATTATTTTCAAAGTGATTTGGACAAAAATAAAGCTCAAATTGACAGTTTAAAATCAGACATTACTAAAAAAGAAAAAGAAGTTAACGATTTATATGCTGTTTACATTACAGAAGCTGAAGGAACAGCTGGAACAAAAAAATTAGGAAAAGGTCCTGTTTACAAAGAGAAAAGAGAAAAACATGATGCTAGTTTGCAAGATTTAACTACTTTAAAAACTACTAATCAAGCTAAAATAGCCGATTTAGAAGCTAAAGCAAAAACATTACAAGCTGATTTAGATAAAAAAGTTTCTGAAACGCAACCTATAATCGATGGATTCGACGGTTTAATGGCACGAATTAATGCTTTAGACAAATTGCCTTGGCTACCTTCATTTTTCATTATGTTATTGTTTTTAGCCATTGAAACCTCTCCAATTATTGCCAAATTATTATCACCAAGAGGAGAATATGATTTCAAACAAGAAGATAAAGAAATGGGCATTATAAATGTCATTGCCCAAAATAAATATCAAAGTGAATTACAACGCAAAACCGATGCTGAAATTTATGATAAAGTGTATGAAGATATTAAAGACGACAAAGAACTTTATGACTACAAGAAAAAAGGTGCTATGGAATTGTTAAAGCTTCAAGCGGATGGATTTGTAGAAAAGCAGAAAAAAAGTATGTAATTTTAATCAACAAAAAAGAACTCTAATAACTTATAATTATAGGGTTTATTTTTCAATTTCAGCTTGTAGTTTTTTGGTCAAACTTTTAAAAACCAATTCATAAGAGTGGTTGATTAACTCTAAAATCATTTTATCAGAAACATCATTATTAAAATCAACTGTGTTCCAGTGAATTTTACTCATATGCCAACCTGGTTTTATAGCTTCATATTGTGCTCTTAACTCTAATGCTTTTTCTGGATCACATTTTAAATTTATCGCTGGAATTCCTTTTTCCCAATTGGATAATGAAGTTAAAGCAAACATTTTTCCACCAACTTTAAAGACTAAAGTATCTTCATCAAACGGAAAATGTTCGGTTACTCCTTTTTTGGATAAACAAAATTCGTATAGTTGTTGAATGTTCATGTTGATTTTGAATTAGATTGTTTGTCCAAAAGTTAGAAGTGTTCCATTTGGGTCTATTATAGCAAATTCTTTTTGATTCCAAGGTTTTGTTTCTAATGCTCCATTGGGATGAATTTTTACTTCTAAATCTTGTAATTTTTGATAGTATTTTTCAATTTCTGAATTAATTCGCAAATAAATCATAAAATCGGATTTTTCTGGGAGGAATGTTGGATAAGAGAAGAAATGTATTTCCACATTATCACAGCTTAATAGCAAATAATCTCCATAATCTGAAAGAAATGAAAAACCTAATTGATTTATATAAAAATTCAATGTTTTCTGCTTGTCAATAAACGGTAGTTTTGGAATTACTGTTGTTATCATAGCCTATTTAATTATCCTTTCCATCAATTTTTCAGGATTAGCCAAAGCTTTGAATCCAAATTTTTCATACAAAAAGTGAGCATCTGAAGTAGCTAATCTCCATATTTTTACTTGATTTAATTTTGGTTCATTCATTATAGCTTTCATCAAAAGATTAGAATATCCTTTTCCTCTGTGTTCGTCTACAATAAAAACATCCATCAAATAAGCAAAAACTACATAATCGGTTACTAATCTTGCAAAACCAATTTGTTCATCATTCCAATAAACTCCAAAACAAAAAGAACTATCAATTGTAGTTTGTACATCTTCAATAGTTCTTCCTTTTGCCCAGTAAGTTTCTTTTAAAAAATTATGAATAAAAGAAACATCAAGTTTATCTTTATCTGTTAAAATGGTTATCATATAGAATACTTACATAATTTTATACAAAATAGGCTTACTCGGACTTGCATCATTCTCAAAAGAAGCGAATTGTAAATTTAATAAATACTTTCCGTCTTCAACTTTATCATCAACGTAAATTAATTCTGTTATGGTACAGTTCATTCTTGCATCATCGTTCAAATTATTGACATCTTTTACATTCCAAAAAGCTTTGTGTGCCAATAATTTCCCTTCATCGTGTTCTTTATCAACACTTGGCAAATCAATTAATAAATGCTGAATTCCTTTTTCTCTAATAAAAATAGCAGCTTCTTCGGCCAAATAAGGTGGATTTGTATTTGAATATTTTAAATGCTTTTTAGTTTCAAAATTTGGAAGTGTTCTTATTATTATAGCTTCAGGTGAATTTCCTTTTAAAGCTTTTTCTATTTGTTTCTTCGAAATAATTAAATCTTCTCCCACTTTTTCTGGTTGAACTGAAATCACTTCAGCTAAAAAGAAAAACTGTTTCAAACATTGATTGATGCTGTAAAAATCTCTTGTAATATGTCCTAAACATTCCGTATGTGTTCCATGTGCGTGTGGATTGAAGAAAATATTATTGAAATTGGTTGATGAATTTCCTTCTGAAACTTTTCCAATCCAATCGTCCATTTTTACGGGTTCTATTTCTGGAATTCCTTGGTACCAAGCTATGGGATTTTTTTTGTCATTGCTTAATGGAATGGATATATCAATGGGTTTTGATAGATCGATTTCAAAGGTTTTATTTTGATGTGAAATAATAGTTTTCAAAAGAATAATTTTAATCCAAATTTACTAAAAACAAATCACTTGCAATTCCATCACATAGAAACTTTCCTTTTTTGGTGGTTTTTAGAATATTATTTTCAATTTCTAATAAATTATCATTGATAAATCTTTGGCTTTGTTTGTTTAAATAATTCAAAGATTCTTGTCCGAATTCTGATTCAATTCTTTCTAAAGAAACACCCCAAATGGTTCGTAAACCTGTCATAATGTATTCATTGTAACTGTCTTCTTTGGTAAGTTTTTCTGATGTTAATGGTAATTTATTTTCTTGAATAGATTTGATATACAATGCATTATTTGCAATATTCCAGCTTCTTGATGTTCCATCATAACTGTGAGATGATGGTCCAATTCCGATGTATTTTTTACCTAACCAATAACTCGAATTGTTTTTTGAAAAATAGTTTTCTTTTCCAAAATTAGAAAGTTCATAATGAATGAATCCGTTTTTCTCAAGAGTTTCTACCAAAATATGAAAATGTTCTTGAGCAACTTCGTCATCTGGTTCTTTTACAATTCCTTTTTTGATGAAAGTATCTAAAGCAGTTTTGGGTTCAACTGTTAAAGCATAACTTGAAATGTGTGGAATATTAAATGAAAGAGCTTTTTCAATGTTTTGTTTCCATTTTTCGTTACTCATGCCAGGAATTCCATAAATTAAATCCAAGGAAATATTATCAAAATATTTAGTTGCAATTTCCAAACATTTTGAAGCTTCATCTGCATTATGAGCACGATTCATCATTTTTAAATTATCTTCAAAAAAAGATTGAATTCCGATTGACAAACGATTGACTTGATTTTTAGATAATTCTATTAATCTTTCTTCAGTCAAATCATCTGGATTGGCTTCAACAGTGATTTCAGGATTCTCTAAAACTTTATAATTTTTATAAACTTCATCAATCAACAACCTAATATTTTCAATTGATAAAATACTTGGAGTTCCTCCACCAAAATAAATGGTTTCGATAGTTTCATTCTCAGCTTCATTTTTACGCATAGCAATTTCCTTAGCTAATGCAAAAATCATTTCGTCTTTCTTTTTCAATGAAGTAGAAAAATGAAAGTCGCAATAATGACATGCTTGTTTGCAAAATGGTATGTGGATGTAAATTCCTGACATAAAAAAAGCAAGTTAAACTTGCTTTATTAAATTAGTAACTTGAATATACTGTTTTAAATGTTCCGTTTGTTACTTGGGTCTGATTACTATTTACGGGGTTTGTTGCAGTAAAACTGAAAGTTCCAGCTAAGACTGTAATTTGAGATCCAATTGTTTTTTCAGTAATTGTCAAAGTCCCTGAACAATTATAATCATCATGATAATCAGTTGCAGTATTATAAACTGATAAAATAGCTTTATTGTTAGTTGAACTAGAGGTAAAAGAATATGTACCTTCAGATGTAGTACTTTGATTAATAATTATAGCGATATTATTTTTATCTGAATTATAGAAGTTTAATCTAATATCAGAACCTGGAAAAAAACCTCCTTCTTGATCTTCACTTGAACTGTACCAATCTTCATTGTTTATTTTTGCATTTAACCATAATCCTGAAACAGCTGGAGTAACTACTGAATATTTTACAAGAAAACTTCCAGAAATGTTTACAAATGCAGAAGTTAAATCATGTTCGTCTTCATAAACTTTCCCTGAAAAATTTACTTCAACAGTTTTGTTTGTTTCATCAAAATTGACCATTTCAAAATTAAATGATTCTTCAGAGTAATAAGCTTGAGAATATCTTGATGGTACAGAAAAATCAGAAGAATATGTACTAGCACTTCCTAAATTTCCTTGTGCATTAAACTCAAATTGTAAGCTTTTACCTTGAGAAGTTGCAGCAGTTACAGCTAAACTGTTTTCACTTCTATATGCTTGCCAAGAAGTTACTGTTAATACTTGGCTATCGTCTGTATAATTAAAATACTCAGTTACTGATTGCGAATTGTTGCCATCATCAGACGAACAAGAGAAAATTGAAATTGTTAATGCGACGAAAAGAATTAATTTTAAATGTTTCATATATAAATTTTTTTCAAATATATATTATTTTTAAATATCATATGATATAAATATTTTAAAAAAAACATCAATTTCAATTAGCTATCATTATGGGTCTTTAATGTTCTACTAAAAATAATTTAAATGAAAATCCAACTAAAACTCTTCCAACATTTGCAATATCAACAAAAAATAAAGGTGTAGATTTAAAAAAATAATTATAATAACAAATATTAATCTTTTATTGAAACTTTTGAATTTAAAACTGTAGTAGAGCTAAGCAAATCAAGAAAACTATAATATTGCAAATAGTCCTTTTAAATATAAACAAGAAGAATAAATTGTTTTAATTAAAAGAGGTGTTTCATTTATTTTTTATTTTTTAACTCTATCTTCATTCTGTTTCACAAAAGCGTCCCAACCAGAATAACTTTTTTCACCAACCGTTTTTCCTGAATTGAAAAAGTGGCAAACAGCTGCTGCTAATCCATCCGTAGAATCTAGGTTTTTGGGTAAGGTTTTTAATCCTAAAAGTTGTTGGAGCATTTTAGCTACTTGTTCTTTGCTGGCATTTCCGTTTCCGGTGATTGCCATTTTTATTTTTTTGGGTTCGTATTCTGTAATAGGAATGTCTCTTGAAAGTCCAGCTGCCATAGCCACTCCTTGTGCTCTTCCCAACTTCAACATAGATTGTACGTTTTTACCAAAGAAAGGTGCTTCAATAGCAATTTCGTCTGGATGAAAGGTTTCTATTAGCTCAATGGTTCGTTCAAAAATGATTTTTAGTTTTTGATAATGGTTGTCGTATTTGGATAATTGCAGTTCATTGAGTTGCAAAAACTCCATTTTTTTGTTGACTACTTTAATCAATCCAAAACCCATGATGGTTGTTCCTGGGTCAATTCCTAATATGATTCTTTCGTTTGACAATTTTTAGTTGAAAGTTTAAAGTTTAAAGCTTAAAGTTTGTTTCTTTGTAATAATGATTGCTATTTCTCACAAAGCTAAACAATTCTTTTTGGTTACTGTCAAACTTTTGATTGTAAGTGGAGCAATTTATTATATCTATTGGCATTTTAGTGGTGACAAAAAGATTGATTTTAATCAGATAAAAGGTTATTTGAATTTAAAAACAATTTTAATTCTGACACTTTTTTCTTGTGCCAACTGGATTTTAGAAATTTTTAAATGGAGACATTTGGTTTCGTCATTCAATGAAACTTCTTTTTTTAAAGCGATGGAACAAAGTTTAGGTTCTTTGACTGCTTCTATTTTTACTCCTAATCGAATTGGAGAATATGGTGCCAAAGCTTTATACTTCCCAAAAGAAAATACCAAACAAGTTGTGCTTTTGAATTTTATTGGAAATAGTAGTCAAATGGTTATAACTACTGTTTTTGGAGTTGTTGGTTTTAGTTTAATTGGTTTCAATTTGTTTCAGTTTGTTTCAGTTTGGATGATTTTTGGTTCTATAATTGTTGGAATTTTAGCAATTTATTTATTTAGAAATATAGAAATATATGGTTTTTCGATAAAAAAATTAATTCAAAAAATTGGTTCATTTTCAAATAAATTTCATCTTAAAAATCTTTTATTTTCGACTTTCCGATATTTGGTTTTCTCTTTCCAATTCTTATTATTGTTATTAATTTTTGAAATTGATCTTGACCTTGATATTGCTCTTGGAACTATTTTTACCATGTATTTTTTAGCATCTATAATTCCGACTATTCATTTTTTGGATGTTGCTGTTAAAGGAAGTGTAGCATTATTTTTATTTAGCCAATTGGGTGTTGAAGATTGGAAAATTGCTGCTATAATCTCGATAATGTGGATTTTTAATTTGGTTTTGCCTTTGCTTGTTGGAAGTGTTTTTGTGTTGAACTATAAACCTTTGCGTAAATGATTTTAGTAGTATTTTATTTAACTCTGTTGATTTATGTAATTTTTATTAGTGCATTTATTTTAGGTTTTGGCAAAATAAAATCAAAGATATCAGAGTCAAAAAATCCTAAAACGACATTTTCTATTATAGTTCCTTTTAGGAATGAAACTGAAAATTTACCTCAACTTTTGAAATCTATTTCTTTATTAAATTATCCGAAAGAATTGTTTGAAGTGATTTTGGTTGATGATGACTCTTTTGAGGAATTTAGAATTCAAAATTTAGAATTTAGAATTCAGATTATAAAAAATATTCGAAAAACTAATTCTCCAAAAAAAGATGCTATCAATACTGCGATTGCAATGGCTAAAAACGATTGGATTATAACAACTGATGCTGATTGTTTGGTTCAAAAAAATTGGTTAAAATCTTTTGATAATTTTATTCAGAAAGAAAACACAAAAATGGTTGCTGCTGGAGTTTGTTATTTACCAAAAAAAGGATTTTTACATGATTTCCAAAATTTAGATTTTTTGAGCTTGCAAGGTGTTACTATTGGAAGTTTTGGTATTCGCAAACCGTTTATTTGCAATGGTGCTAATTTTGCTTATGAAAAAGCGTTTTTTAACAAACTGAATGGTTTTGAAGGAAACTCAGAAATTGCAAGTGGTGATGATGTTTTTCTATTACAAAAAGCATTGAAATTTGATGCTAAATCCGTTGGATTTTGTACTGATAAAGAAAGTATAGTTGTTACAAAAAGCGTTTCGAGTTGGAAAGAGTTGTTTTTTCAACGAGTTCGTTGGGCAAGTAAATCGAGTGCTTATGTGGATTGGTTTTCTAAGAGTTTAGCTATTGTAGTTTTCCTAACGAATTTTTTCTTGGTTGTTGGTTGTTGGTTGTTGGTTGTTGGATTGCTGAGTTATGAAAATTTACTTATTTATTTTGGCATTAAATTTTTGGTGGATTTTATAATGATTCAAAAATCAGCTAGTTTCTTTAATCAACCTGTTCGGTATGTTTTAATTTCTAGTTTTATTTATCCTTTTTTTACAAGTGCTGTGGCTTTGTATTCGCTGTTTGGAAAATATTCTTGGAAAGGAAGAGTTTTTAGAAAATAGTGCTCCGTATTTAGGAACTAGTTGGTAGTTAAAAACATTCTTTCATGAAAAAGTTTATTATGAAAACGGATTTCATAGCCCTGATAGAAACGGCATCCTTTTTGTTTTTTCTTTAAAAACAAAAAGATATAGTGGATAGCAGGAAATAGCTCCAAAAAAAACTACTTTTTCTTTATAATTACTGGTAAAATAAATTGAGTTTTTACTTTCACACCTCTTTTACTTGCTGGTTCAATAGGTGGAAAATTAGACAAACTACTTTGGATAATACTATCAATTTCTTTTAAGTTGTAGTCTAAACTATCTTTTGATTCTTGGGTTTCAAAAATTGTTGATTTATCTGGAAAAACAGTCACTTTCACTTGAATAGTATCTATGTTTGGATATAACATTTGAATGGAATCAACACTGATTTTTTGCTGTATTTCTTGGGATAGATAGTCAAAAAAACATTGCTTTTGTGCTTCTTTATTTTGCATGGTATCACAAGCATAAACGGAAGGATATTCGTCCACTTCACTCCAATTTATTTTTTGAAGTTCTTGTTGCAATAGTTCATTTTCATCAGGTACTTTTTTATCAAAAAGCTGACAAGAAACTATAAGAAATAATAAAAGAAGACTAAGTTTTTTCAATTTTTTTGTTTCTTTTTTAAATAATCTTCATACGTTTTACTTAACCATTCTTTTTGGTTCTTCATGGCTTCCTCTTTTTCTTTTGGGTACAATTTAGCAAAACGTTCTGAAAATATAGCAATTTTTACGGTATAAGTATAGAATTGTTCTTCAGATAAAATCTCATTATTATTTGCACCAGCTTTTTGATGAAATTCCATAAATAATTCATCAAACTGTTTTAAAGAATAATTGATGACTTCTGGTCTATATTTTTGGTATAATGAATCTTTCAAAATTTGCGAATCTGATTTATTTTGAGCCACAATCACCATTGAAAAAAACAAAAAAATGTAAACTATATTCTTTTTCATAAATGAAATTAATTACCAAAAATAAGGTTTTTTATTTTTAATGAAATTAGGAAGCACAAAAAAAACCGCTAATTGCTTAACGGTTTTGTGTTTTTTATTGTTTTTCTATTGTTGGTACTGGAGGTGCTGGTGGAGGTGGTGGAGCAATTCTGAACATTATTGGCTGAGCATAAGAAACTTTTACCGGCTTACCTTCATAAATTCCAGGTTTGAATTTTGGGAGTAATTCTATTATTCTTTTGGCTTCAGCTTGAATAATTTCTGAACCTTCTTTTCCTTTTGTTCTAACATCCACAACATTTCCGTCTTTATCAATATTAAAAAGAACTATTGTTCTTCCTTCCATATTTTTATCAAGAGCTTCTTTTGGATAATTGAAGTTTTTTCCAATATGTTCATTCATAGCCTTCATAAAACACTGTTTTGCTTCTTCACCTTCACTTGTAGAACAACTTTCAAATTGTGGAATTTGTTCGATTGTTGCAAAAGGAACTTCTTTTGACTTTTCTGCATTTTTATTAGATTTTTCTTGGGCTACAACAGTTGTAGAAAACAACATTAATGACACCACTGTCATGGGAACAACTACTAAGTACTTCATCATTCCGGCTTTTTTGGATTTTGATTTTTGTAACATAACTAAACGTTTTTTGATTAATGATTGATTGTAAAAATTATTGGTTAATGTAATGGAATTCACTTCAAAAATTTGACATATTAAGTTTTCGTAATAACTACTTTTATTTTCGGAAATACTATCTGAATCTGCTTCAAATTCGTGGATTTCAACTATTCTTTTTTGGAAAAAAAAAATTAAAGGATTGAACCAAAAAACAATTTTTAAAAACTCTAGAAATAATAAATCTAAAGAATGTAATTGGTTTTGATGTACTTTTTCATGCTTAATAATGGTATCTAAATTTTGATTTTCTTTTCCAATAAAAATATAATTCAAAAAAGAAAATGCTTGTTTTGAATTTTCAATTCTATATATTTTTGTATCGTTAATTATTTCAAGGGTTGTTTGTTGTTTTAATTTGAAAATCTTAAATAATTTAAAGATGAAAAAAGATAGAAATACTAAAAATCCAATTCCGTAAACAATATTTAAACTAGTTTGAAAAGAAATATTCTCTGTTTGATTTTCAACAAAACCTGCATTTGACAATACAACTTCTTTTAATTGAAAAACATATTGCTGTTGAGCTTTTCCATGAATTGGTATTTTCAATAAAGGAATTATTAATGATAAAACTGTACTTCCTAAAAGATAAAAACGATTGGCTTTAAAAAAAGTTTCTTTCTTGAAAAACAATTCAAAAACTAGTAAAAAAAGCAACTGCAAAATGACAGTTTGCAAACTATAAATTAAAAAATCATTCATCTTCTTTATGTTTAATTTCTTTAATAATTTGTTCGATATCGGCTAAATCCACGTCATTTTTCTTAACGAAGAATGAAACCATATCTTTAAATGAACCTTGAAAATAATTTTCAACCAACTTGTTAATTGAAGAATTACTATATTCATTTTTCTTTAAAATTGGAAAATAAATATATCCTTTCCCTTCTTGTAAGTGATTCACAAAACCTTTGGTTTCAAGGATTCTTATAATAGTAGAAACAGTGTTGTAAGCAGGTTTTGGTTCTGGAAGTTGTTCTATAATATCCTTTACATTTGATTCTTTCAAATCCCACAAAACTTGCATTATTTCTTCTTCTGCTTTGGTAAGTTGCTTCATTGTTTTGAACTATGTTTTTAGTTTGATAATTCAAATATAAACTAAATATTTAGTTTAAACTAATTTTTTAGTTTAAAAGTTTATAAAAAAACACCAAATTAAAAAATGGTGTTATTATTTAATTATTTTTTTTCCTTAAAAAATTAATTTAGTTTAAATATTATTGGCAAAGCAAAAGAAACGTTTACAGTTTTTCCTCGTTGTGTACCAGGTTTAAACTGAGGTAATAACTTTACTATTCTAATTGCCTCTTCTTCTAATAAAGTTCCTTCCCTTGGTCCTCTTGCTCTTACATTCGTAACATTACCTTCTTTGTCTATTATGAACATTACTGTTACTCTTCCTTGTATATTATGTTCTCTAGCTAATGTTGGATATACAAGATTTTTAATTATATGAGCGTTGATTTCTTGTTTGAAACATTCCATACCATTTTCTAATTCAGTACTTTCACAGGATTGAAATTGTGGAATTTTTTCTATAACTGCAAAAGGAATTTCCTGAACCTCATTGGTTTCTTCCGCTTGAATAGCTGGAACAACTTCTTGAGCAAATCCAATTGATGAACAAAATATAAAAAGCATCAAGCTTAATTTAATTGCAAAAACAATCCAATTTTTCATAAATTATATTTTAGATTAGCTAATAAAACAAATATATACTTTTTTTGTAATTAAATAAATCATTTCAATATGGAATATGCCTTACTAATTTTTGGACTACTTTTAATTCTTTTAGGAATAGTGGGTAGCATTTTACCAGCTTTACCAGGACCACCAATTAGCTGGGTTGGTCTTTTATTAATTTATTTAATTCCAGCTATTACAATTAATTATTGGGTTTTGGGAATCACTTTGGTTCTAACCATAGTTATTGCAGTGTTAGATTATGTTTTACCATCAAAAGGAACTAAACATTTTGGAGGAACAAAATATGGAATTTGGGGAACTAATATTGGGTTAATTATTGGTTTGTTTTTTCCACCATTAGGTTTTATTATCGGACCGTTTATTGGTGCTTTTGTGGGTGAACTAATATATAATTCAAAAAATCCAAAAGGTGCTTTTAATGCTGCAGTTGGTTCTTTTCTTGGCTTATTAGCTTCTACTTTTATGAAAATACTATTCTGTTTAGTTTTACTTGGAATTTACCTTGTGGTTTTCTTTAGCAATTTAGATATTTGGTTTTAACAAAAAACCACCTGAAACTTTCATTTCAGATGGCTTTTCAAACTTAACTTAATCTAATTTTCTAATTTATTATTAGTTTTCGTTTGACAACTAATTTATTTTGTGTTTCTATTTCAATAAAATAAATACCTGAATTTAAGGCTGACAAATCAATTGATTTTGTTATTTCATTAACTTTATTTAAACGAATTACTTGTTTTCCTAACATATCAATTACATTCACATTGGCAATAACTTCATTTGTATTATCCAATGAAATAGTTACTTGATTTTTGGCTGGATTTGGATACATCGTAATATTACTTTCATTAAATGTATCAACCGCTAAAGCTGCAACAAATTCAGTTGCAAATGTGTTAGTAACGATTGCTGGATTGTAATCAAAATAAATATTTGCTGTATTCGGAATAATATCTCCAATTGCATAACCTGGTTTTGGTTTTACTTTAAAAGTAATATAACCTTTTCCTGTAGTAGTATTAGCAACTGAAACTGGTAACTGAATGTTATCAAAATACCATTTCAAACTTGTTCCCATTCTTTCTAATGTATATTCATGACTTGCGTCTAACATTCGGATTGAATTTTCATCTAATTTTGCATCAAGTATATCTTCTACTCTCACATTTACTGCACTTGCTGTTCCTGTATTTTCAAATCTAATGGTGTAAATTAAATAATCTTCAGAAGTAAATGAACTGTGTAAAATTTGTGTTCCTCTTGATTCCATTTTATCATTTGGATCATAAGAACCAATTATAATTTGTGAACTTGAATTTGAATTATTCAAAGGAACTACATCACCCGTTAATGGTGTAATATTTACTGAATTGGTTAATAATTGACCCAATTGCACTGATGGAATTGTTGGCACTTGCATTGTCACATCCATTGAACGGATTTCAAATGGCAATAAATTAGAATAATCATAAGTAAAACCAGCAGCATTAGCAACTGTACCTGTTTGTGTAATATTTGTAATTACTACGTTAGGGTCTTTAGCAAAAGTAAGTGTTCCAGTTGGAATTGCTTGACTACCTAGGTTAGCATAAACTATTTTTTCTTTGTATGTAAATCCTGGTCTTGGTTGTTGTAATGGAACTATGTACGTAGCAACATCTAAATAAGGTTGTGTAATCGTTACCGGAAAATTATAAGTTTGTAATCCTCCACCAGCAATTATCATCAAATCTTGATAACTTGGAGTAGTAACGCTATAATACGAAGCATATTCTGGCAAAATACTATATGAAACATCATAACTATTTGTTGGATTGTTTTCATATATAGTATATTCTCCATAAGGTGAAGTCACATTGATATTATTTCCACTATTGTTTAATTGATAACTGAATGTTCCAAGAGGAAAATTAATTTCTCCTGTATCTTGTGCTCCATTTCCGTTAACATCTAAGAATGCATTAAGATTTAAACCAGAACAATCAATATTAGCAGTATTTCCTTGTGTTTGAGAAATTTTAATATAACCTGGTTGGTTACTAAAATTTGTTACCATTATTAGGTAATATTGACCAGGAAGAGCATTTGTAATACTTAATGTTTCTGTAGCACTTGCAGAATAACTACATCCTACTACATTATTCATTGGCATATTACAAGCATTACCTAATGAAGCAAATGGTCCGTAACAAATATAATCCACATCTAAATTACTAACACCAAAATTAATGTCTGTACTTTGTTGAATTAAAAACTGTAAATTTCCGGCAGAACTTACTGGTAAATAAAACCAAGTAGGGTTTGGTTGTGAGTTTAAACAGGCATAATTATTTCCAGGCTCTGCAGTTACACCTTGAAAAGTATTAACAAAAGGCTGTCCTAAAGCATTACATAACGAATTTGCTTCTGAACACACATAAGCATTATTACAAACAGCAAAAGCCTTTAAATTTATTTTAAAAATTGTTTCACAAGTTGAATTAGTGTAAGTTGCCCTAGCAAAAACAAATGTACTCACTGGCTGCAATCCTACACTATATGCTGTTGGGTTTGCAATAGGATTTAAATTATTAACCGCATTAGCTTGAGAAGTATAATAAGTAACTACTGAAGGGCTATTCATATTTATAACTGCATCTGTTAAATCAAAAACAACTTGACCATCTAAATCATCGTCGCAGTTATTTAATGTTGCAATAGATAAATTTGTATTTATTATTGTTGTTTGTGCATTTATTACAAAATAAGCTGTTTGATAATTTGAAGGATTTGCGTTTTCTTGAACTCTTACATAGATTGCTTGACTACTTGTAGTTATACAATAGTTAGAAGGATTAGTTATAACATCAGTATTAGAAGCTGCACCAGAAACAGTTGTGTGATAAGAAACCGTATATTCTGAAGGATTTAAATTTCCTAGAGCAGGACTTGTATTTTGTGTTAAATCGAAACAAGCTGAACCGTTCTCCAAACATGCATTTAAAGAAGATACTTGGCCTATTTGTAAGCATGGAGCAGTTTGAAAAGTAAATGCACTCCAAGCACTTTGCTCTGTTGCAGAACAAATTGATCTAATCTCATAGGTAATTGTACTTCCACATTGAAGTCCTGTTAAAACATATGGGTTGAAAGAAACATTTGTTGGAGGAATAACACTTACACCATTCATACTTGCTTTTATTTCCCATTCTGTTGCAGTACCTGATTCTGTCCAACCTAAAACAGCTGAATTATTTGTAATACTTGAAACCATTAAATTTGTTGGAGCAGGGCAATTTGGATTATTACAGTTTTGAATAATTAAGTATAAATTAGTTATTGTATAACATCCTGTCAAAGCATTTTCAACTCTAACGTAAAGTGTCATTGGTGATGGAACAATATTTTGATAATATGAAGGAACAGCATTCATTCCAAACTCTGCATCTAGAGAAGTTTCATGAATAGTTACTATCATATTAGTCTGACCGTTTGAATAAGAATTATAAACTGAAGTTAAATCAAAAGTCGCAAATCCAGTATTATTTGGATCACAAGCAGTAATTGTCTGTGGAGATGCAACTGGAGTAGGATTAACCGTCAAATCATAAATTACAACTTGATAAACACTAGTTACTGTATTTAAGTATCTAGCATAAATAGTTTGAGGATTTGAAATATTTGTATAAGTATTAGGAAGAGGATTTGTTCCGTTAGCAGCATCAATTTGAGTTAAGTGATGAGTAACTACAATGTTTTGAGAATTTCCCATAATTTCTGACGAAATCTCTTGCATAAAAAAAGAAGCAAAGCCATCATTATTATCATCACAAACATTATTAAATTGTGTGGGTTGAAATGGACTTTGCGCAAAAATTGCAGTAAAACTTAAAAGGAATACTAAAAGTAAAGTTTTTTTCATAAGATTAGTTTTTTGAATGATAAATCTATAAAATTAATTAGAATAATGATTCTAAGAATTAGAATTTATTTGTTTTCAATTAGAATTTGCAAAATAAATAGCTAATCAATATGCAATATACTAATTTTTAATCATTTAAAATGAATTCGTAAAAATGAATAGAAAAAAATTTGATACTGTCCAAAAAAACAAAAAAGCCATCCCTAATAAAAGGAAAAGCTTTTCATCGGTTTAACTACTAAACCACGGTCAACGTTACAAAGGCTGACCAAACAACACAACTAATCTTTGATGCTTATTTTGGGCAAAAAAGCGATTCATTTCTGAATCGCTTCTCCCAATTTTAGCGGTCTGGACGGGACTCGAACCCGCGACCCCATGCGTGACAGGCATGTATTCTAACCAACTGAACTACCAAACCATTGCTTTATTGCGGTTGCAAATATAAGACGCTTTTTCAATTATACAAACGTTTTTGCAAAAAAAAATTAATTATTTTTTAGGTTTTTATCCAAACTTTTGTTTTTCAACAAGATATGTGGTTAAAATTTTTTCAAAATTTTCTTCTATTGAAACAGGAATATATTGAATTTGATATTGCATGCAGGTATTCGCTATCGTTTTATTGTATTCAACTACCTTCTTTTCATATTCTTGTTTAATATTTTCTGCAAAAAGATTGATTTCTTCACCTGATTCAACATCAATAAATTTCCTTGGTTTATTATCATAATCAAAATCTACTTCTGTTTTTTTATCATACACATGAAATAAAACCACTTTGTGCTTGTTGTGTTTTAAATGTTGTAAGGCTTTAAATATCTTTTCTTCATCTTCTTTTTGAAACATATCAGAAAACAAAATAATCATGGAGCGACGATGAATATTTTCGGCAATTTGGTGTAGAAATGTAACTGTGTCTGTTTGTTTTTGTTCTGGCTTACTCTCTAATACTTCTTCCAGCTTACTCAAAATCATTCTGTGGTGACGATCACTACCTTTTTCGGATGCATAATATTCATAATTGTCTGAATAAATACTTATTCCAACTGCATCTCTTTGCTTTTTAAGTAAATTCATTAAAACAGCCGAAGCCAAAACTGAAAAACCTATCTTATTTTGATAGAAAAGCTCGTTTTCTGCCAACTTTGGATAATGCATGGAAGAAGAGTTGTCTAAAATTAAATGACATCGCAAATTGGTTTCTTCTTCGTAGCGTTTTGTGTATAATCTATCTGTTTTTGCAAAAAGTTTCCAATCAATATGACGTGTGCTTTCTCCAGGGTTGTATATTTTGTGTTCGGCAAATTCGGCTGAAAATCCATGAAAAGGAGATTTGTGCATTCCAGAAATAAAGCCTTCAACAATTTGATTGGCTAATAATTCTAAATGTTCAAAACTGGATATTTTTTGTAATTGCAATTCTATCTTCATGTATCAAAGATAATTTGAAAATTTGAAAATAAAGATAATTTGAAAATAAATTAACAAATGGAAGCTCTTTTAGCCCTGATGGGAATGGCATCTCCCGATTCATCGGGAATAGAATGGACAGCAGGAATTACATAACCAAGTACAAAACGACCATTCGCTTGAAAAAAAAATAACTAAATTTTTTAGATTCTGAAACAAGTCAGAATGACAAAATTGGGAATAAAAAAAGGCTCAACTTTCGTTGAACCTTTGATTTCTTTTTCAAAGATATTATAGTAACGCATCGATTGCGTCTGTATATGTTTTCTTAGGAGCAACACCTACTTGACGACCAACTACTTCTCCGTTTTGGAAAATTAATACCGTTGGAATGTTACGAACACCATATTTTGCTGCAAATTCTTGGTTTGCGTCAACATCTACTTTACCAACTACGGCTTTTCCTTCATATTCTGAAGAAACTTCATCGATAACTGGTCCAACCATTCTACATGGTCCACACCAAGCTGCCCAAAAATCTACTACTACTGGTTTTTCTGACTTCAAAACTACTTCATCAAAAGTAGCATCTGTTATTGCTAATGCCATTTTTATTTTTTTTATGTTTGTTATTTATTGTTCTAATTTCAAATACAAAGTTAGAAATAAATATACCAACTTTTGTTCTTTAAGATAAATTTTACTTATAGTTTTATTTATAAATTCTTTAAAACTGCCAATAAAAGTTCTCCTTTTAAACGAGTTGTGTAGTTTGGATTGATGTACATGAATTCAATTTCGCGTTTTTCATTTAAGACATAAACCGTTGGAACAGGAAGAAAACCTGGATTTTTTCCTTCTGAATATTTGTCTAATTTTGGTTTATCTTTTTTAAAAGCTACTCCAATGGCTTGAGCAAATTTTCCTTCACTGTCTGAATATAAACTGTAATTTAATTTATCTTCGGATGCTGTTTCTTTAAGGAATTTTGGAGCATCTGGACTAACAGCAACAATTTGATATCCTAAATCTAAAATGTCTTTTTCAATATCTTGCATGTCTGCTAATTGTCTGTTGCAATAAGGACACCAACCTCCACGATATACTACAAGAACTGTTTTTTTATTGAATATTTCTTTAGTAGAAACTTCTTTGTTTTCAATGGTTCTTAATTGTATTTCGGGGATTTTTTCTCCAATTAATAATGGACTAACATCTTCTGGTGAATCTGCTATTTGAGCTTGCACATTGAATGCAAATGCTAACAGTATTATTGCAATTAATTTTTTCATAACTAGTCTTTTTTTAATTTATTATTGCAAAGATAGTACCGAATATTTTTTTGGCTTGTTGGGTAGCTAACATTAATTCAATTTAAAGTTAATCTGCATTTTTTCCAACTCAGCTAACAACTCATTTGAAATTTGAATTTTCATTTTTCTACTAGGCATACTCAATTTTGTAACCACAATAATTTCTTCTTCAATGGTTGTTTCAACTACTGTGGCTGTTTCTTCTTCATCAGTTGATTCGTTTAAAATTAATTCTTCCTCATTTTCATCCTCAGAAGGTTCAAAAGCTTGAATTTCTGAAACCACTTCTTTCTTGATTTTTTCCAATTCCATTACTTCAATTGTAACTTGATGATCACCTTTACTTTTAGTAAATAATTCATTCAAGGATTGAATCATTTTTTCTTGAAGTTCAGTAATACTAAATTGAATGATTAGCTTTTTAGCATAGGTTGTCAATACATCTTGAAGCATTTTAACTTCTAAAAACTGTAACCTTGGATCACCTTTTTTTCCTTCTTGATTTGTCCATCCCTCTTTGACATTAAACCGAATGAATGTGAAGTTATTTTGAATTAAAAAATGTCGGAATTTCAAATATTCTTCACCAAAAATTCGGAATTCAAAACTTTCATCATAACCCTCTAAAGAAAACATTCCCCAACCCTTTCCGTTTTTAGCAACTCTATGTTCCACTTTTGTAATGATTCCACCAACACTTATATTTTTACCAACTTGACTATTCAAATCGTTTAATTCTTGTAATCTAGTATTGCAAAAATATTTCATTTCGTATTTATAATCATCTAATGGATGTCCTGAAATATAGATTCCAACTACTTCTTTTTCTTTGGCTAATTTTTCCATGGTGCTCCACTCATCACAAGGTGGCACCACTGGTTCTGCAATTTGAACTTCTGAAGCATCACCAAATAAACTTACTTGCGATGAATTTTCATTTTCTTGAAATTTGGCTCCATATTTAATGGCTTTTTCTAAAAATGTAATTCCGTCTCCATCATCATGAAAATATTGTGCTCTGTGCGTATCGGTGAAACAATCAAAACCTCCAGCTAATGCCAAACTTTCAAAAGCTTTTTTATTTGCTGCACGTAAATCGATTTTCTTGGCAACATCAAAAATAGATTTGTAAGGAGCATCTTTTCTATTTTGAACTATAGTATCAACAGCATTTGCTCCAACACCTTTTACTGCTCCCATTCCAAAACGAACCGCATAATTTTCGTTTACAGTGAATTTATAATAAGATTCATTAACATCTGGACCAAGAACATCTAATCCCATTCGTTTACATTCTTCCATAAAAAAAGAAACTTGTTTGATATCGTTCATGTTATTGGAAAGCACAGCAGCCATATATTCAGCTGGATAATGTGCTTTTAAATAAGCCGTTTGATAAGCAATCCAAGCATAACAAGTTGAATGTGATTTGTTGAAAGCATAACTTGCAAAAGCTTCCCAGTCTTTCCAAATTTTCTCTAAAATCGTTGCATCATGACCTTTTGCAGAAGCTTGTTCCACAAATTTAGGTTTCATTTTATCAAGGACATCTTTTTGCTTTTTACCCATTGCTTTACGCAAAACATCGGCTTCACCTTTGGTAAAATCGGCTAAAGATTGCGACAAAAGCATCACCTGCTCTTGATAAACTGTAATTCCGTAAGTTTCTCCTAAATATTCTTCACAAGCATCTAAATCGTATTTGATTTCTTCTTCTCCATTTTTTCTTCTAACGAAAGATGGAATATATTCCAATGGTCCAGGACGATAAAGTGCATTCATGGCAATTAAATCTCCAAAAACTGTGGGTTTTAAATCCTTCATGTATTTCTGCATTCCAGGAGATTCATATTGGAAAATACCAACCGTTTCACCTCTTTGGAATAACTCATATGTTTTTTCATCATCAATTGGAAATTCATCTGGATTTAGTTGAATTCCTGTGCGATATTTTACTAGTTTGACTGTATCTTTAATTAAGGTTAATGTTTTTAACCCTAAGAAGTCCATTTTTAACAATCCAGCACTTTCGGCAACTGAGTTGTCAAATTGTGTTACATATAAATCTGAATCTTTTGCCGTTGTGACTGGAACATAATTGGTAATATCAGAAGGTGTAATGATAACTCCACAAGCATGAATTCCTGTATTTCGCATGGAACCTTCAAGAATTTTTGCTTGTTGAATGGTTTCTCCAGCTAAATCTCCTTCATTGGCAATGGCAATTAATTCTTTTACTTTATCAAATTCATCTGAACGCAATGCTTTTTTTACATCATCTTCTTTTTCGGAAATAAATCGAGCTAAATTCCATTTAGAAGGCATCATTCCTGGAATTAATTTGGCAATTCTATCCGCTTCAAATAAAGGTAAATCCAACACACGTGCTGTATCACGAATAGCTGATTTTGTTGCCATTTTACCATAAGTAATGATTTGTGCTACTTGATTTGCTCCATACTTATTGATTACATAATCCATGACTCTTCCACGACCTTCATCATCAAAGTCAATATCAATATCGGGCATCGACACACGGTCAGGATTTAAGAAACGCTCAAAAAGTAAGTCGTATTTAATAGGATCAATATTTGTAATTCCTAAACAATAGGCAACAGCTGAACCTGCTGCCGAACCACGACCTGGTCCAACGGAAACATCCATTTTTCGAGCTTCTGCAATGAAATCTTGTACAATTAAGAAATAACCTGGATAACCTGAATTGGAAATCGTTAATAGTTCAAAATCCAATCGTTCTTGAATTTCAGGTGTGATGTCTCCATATCTTTTTTTAGCACCTTCCATGGTTAGATGACGTAAATAGGCATTTTCTCCTCTTACTCCATTGTCCTTTTCATCTTCTGGATTTATAAATTCTTGAGGAATATCATATTTTGGAAGTAATACATCTCTATATAATGAATAGGTTTCAACCTTATCTACAATTTCTTGAATGTTGATAATCGCTTCAGGTAAATCAGAAAATAGTTTTTTCATTTCTTCTTCCGATTTGAAATAATATTCTTGATTTGGTAAACCATATCTGTAACCTCTACCACGACCAATTGGTGTAGCTTGTTTTTCACCATCTTTTACACACAATAAAATATCGTGAGCATTGGCATCTTCTTTATTTAAATAATAGGTATTGTTTGTTGCAATTAACTTGACATTGTGTTTTTGGGCAAATTCAATCAAGGTTTTGTTGACACGATTTTCATCTTCTTGACTGTGTCGCATGATTTCCAAATAAAAATCAGCTCCAAATTGTTCTTTCCACCAAATTAAGGCTTCTTCAGCTTGATTTTCTCCAATATTTAATATTTTACTCGGAATTTCACCATACAAATTCCCAGACAAAACCATGATATCTTCTTTGTATTTTTCAACAATGTTCTTATCAATTCTTGGCACATAATAAAATCCATCTGTGTAAGCTAGTGAAGACATTTTGGCTAAATTGTGATAGCCTTTTTTGTTTTTCGCTAATAAAACTACCTGATATCCATTGTCTTTTTTGGTTTTATCAGCATGATTTTCACAAATATTAAATTCGCATCCAACAATTGGTTTTACTTCTGAATCTTCTGGTTCTTCTCCTGCTTCAATGGCTGCATCAATTTTGACTTTAGCTACTTTATTGTGATTCATTACAGCACTCACAAAATGGAAAGCACCCATCATGTTTCCAGTATCTGTCATGGCAACAGCTGGCATTTTATTTTTTGCAGCAGCAGCTACTAATCCAGGAACACCAATAGTTGATTGTAAAACCGAAAACTGGGTGTGATTGTGTAAATGTGCAAACTTGGCTTCTTTTAAATCGCTTTTATCAGCTTCAGAAATGGTAGTTTGCGTATGTTCTTGTTCAATTTTTTGAAGTCGCTTTCTAATATCATCAGAAGCTTTCTTTAAATTGATGTGTTTTAATCCAATTAACTGGATTTCTCCTAAATTATGTTCTTTGAATCGGTGAAAATAATCTGGAGTAACATCTAATTCTTCTTTGGTAAAAACTTCACGTTTTATTAATTCTAAAAAACAACGCGTAGTTGCTTCCACATCGGCAGTTGCATTGTGAGCTTCTGCAAAAGGTTCGTTGAATAAATATTCGTGTAATTCAGTTAACGTTGGTAATTTGTATCTTCCTCCTCTTCCACCTGGTAATTTCAACAATTCTGCAGTAGTTTCTGTACAAGTATCTAAAACTGGCATTTTAGTCATGTCTGAACCAACGTTCATTCGGTGAAATTCACAACCCATAATATTGACATCAAAACCTACATTTTGACCTACAATATATTTGGTTTTAGAAAGTGCAATGTTGAATTTTTCTAATACTTCAATTAAAGGAATTCCTTGTGCTTCGGCTAATTCTGTTGAAATACCGTGAATTCGTTCTGCATCATAAGGAATATTAAAACCATCTGGTTTGACTAAATAATCTTGATGTTCGATTAAATTACCCATTTCGTCATGCAACTGCCAAGCAATTTGAATACATCTTGGCCAGTTGTCTGTATCCGTAATTGGAGCAGACCAACTTCTTGGTAATCCGGTAGTTTCGGTATCGAAGATTAAATACATCTGGAAATAAATTTTTGAATTGAAGTTGTAGATTTTAGCTATAAATCTACATTTTCAAAAATACTATTTCAGAATTTAGAAATCAATTTTAGTTATCAACAAAAATAAAAAACCACGCAATTAGCGTGGTTAATTTCTTCAATATTTTTTTATAAAACTATTTTACCGGAATACTATAAATAACTCCATTTGTAAAACCAGCTTCAGTTCCGTCTGCATTAACAGCTCTAAATTTGAAAGTTCCAGATAATTTTCCAGTAACAGTAGGACTTTCTGTGATTTTTAATTCTCCACTTCCAATATCAACTCCTGTTTCATACGTATCAGTAACTCCATCAATTGTAGATTCATATGTAGCAATATTTGATGTATTTACACCAAAAGTACGTGTTCCAACATTAGCAGATGAAACTTCAAAAGTTACAATTTCAAACTGTGAATATGCTTCAACAATCATAGAACCATCAGGGTTTAAGATAACTCTGGCATCATTTGCTCTCCAAGTCTCTCCATCTTTCATTCCTTGAAAAGAAGGATCATTAAAAGTAACATCATCAGTACAAGAAACAAATGAAACTAGTATTGTTAAAACTAAAATTAATTTTTTCATTTTTGATATTTTTTAGTAGGTATTGAAACATATAAACGCACAAATGTAAAATTTTGTATTAAAAAAACGAACAAAAAGTAATAATTTTTAAAATATAAATTTAGTTAGCCAAAAGTTTTATATATTTGCACCCTTAATTAACAGAGGTCGTGTACCTCACAATTTAATCACAAGATTATGTCTGTAAAAATTAGATTACAAAGACACGGTAAAAAAGGAAAACCTTTTTACTGGATCGTAGCAGCTGATGCTAGATCAAAAAGAGATGGTAAATTCTTAGAGAAAATCGGAACTTACAATCCAACTGCTAACCCAGCAATCATTGATTTAAATGTTGATGCAGCTGTTCAATGGTTACACAATGGTGCTCAGCCAACGGATACTGCAAGAGCAATTTTATCTTACAAAGGTGCTTTATTGAAACATCATTTAGATGGTGGAGTTCGTAAAGGTGCTTTAACTCAAGAACAAGCTGATGCTAAATTTACTGCTTGGTTAGATGAGAAAGCTGGAGCTGTAAATGCTAAAAAAGACGGTTTATCAAAAGCGAAAGAAGAGGCAAAAGCAAAAGCTTTTAAATTAGAACAAGAAGCTAATGAAAAACGTGCTAAAGCTGCTGCTGAAGCTGCACAACCTGCAGTAGAAGAGGTAGCTGAAGAAGCAACTGAAGTAGAAGCTACAACAGAGGAAACTCCTGCTGTAGAAGAAAACAACGAAGAAACACAAGCTTAATTTGATGCGATAATGCAAAAAGAAGAATGTTTCTATCTTGGCAAAATCGCTAAAAAATTCAGTTTTAAGGGTGAAGTCTTAATCTATTTAGATACTGACGAACCTTATTTGTATGAAAATTTGGAATCAGTTTTTGTGGAATTACACAAAAACTTGGTTCCATTTTTTATTTTAAAATCTGGGATTCATAAAAATAATTTCTTACGCGTTAAATTTGAAGATGTTAATTCTGAAGAAGATGCGGATGAAATTATGAATGCAGATGTTTATCTCCCAATGTCATTTTTACCTAAATTAGAAGGAAATAAATTTTATTATCACGAAATAACTGATTTTCTTGTAGAAGATGTTCGTTTAGGAAAAATTGGAAATATCAAAAGAGTAAATGATAGCAACCATCAACCTTTATTAGAAATAATGAATGGTGAAGTTGAAATTTTAGTTCCGTTGATTGATGATTTTATCATTGAAGTTGACCGAAAGAACAAAATTTTTAAAATGGATATTCCGGAAGGACTTGTTGAGCTTTATTTGTAGTGTTCAGTAATTTATATTAAATCAACAATCATTTTGTTTTCATTCAAGCAATTTTCTGTAGAACAAGACCGTTGTGCCATGAAAGTAGGTACAGATAGTGTTTTGTTGGGTTCTTGGTGTCCTATTGACAACAACCCAAAAACAATTTTGGATATTGGTGCTGGAACTGGAGTTTTATCTTTAATGATGGCTCAAAGAACTAATGCTGATCAAATTGATGCTGTGGAGATTGATGAAGATGCTTATGAGCAATGTGTTGCAAATTATGAAAATTCTCCTTGGAGTGATCGCTTATTTTGTTATCATGCCGCTTTGGACGAACTAATTGAAGATCCAGAAGATGAATATGATATTATAATTTCTAATCCACCATTTTATTCAGAAAATTTTAAAACCGACAATTCTCAAAGAGATCTAGCTCGTTTCCAAGATGCCATGCCTTTTGAAGAATTGATTGAAGCCGCTGATTTATTATTATCAGAAAACGGAATTTTTGCTGTAATAATACCTTTTAAAGAAGAAGAACGCTTTCTGAATTTGTGTGCAGAAGTTGAACTTTATCCTGTGAAAGCTACTCATGTTAGAGGTTCACACAAAACTCCGATAGTTAGAAGTTTACTGGCTTTTAAACGTTATGAATTGTCTGTTTTGGTAGCTGATGAATTGGTTATTGAAATTAATCGCCATGAATATACAGACGATTATATTGATTTAACTAAAGATTTTTATTTGAAGATGTAAGCCCTAGCCCAGATAGAAACGGCATCCTTTTTATTTTTTTTCCAAAAAAAATAAAAAGATATAGTGGATAGCTGGAAATAGCTTCAAAAAATATAACACTTCTTCTGTAATTTGTTAAATTTCTTTACGTAAATTTGCAAACGATTTCGTAAATCATATTACGATATACATTTTACAACAATACAATATAAAAGATATGAAACCCGATTTATTTCAAGCACCTGATTACTATAACTTAGACGATTTATTAACCGAAGAACACAAATTAGTTCGTGATTCTGCTCGTGCATGGGTGAAAAAAGAAGTTTCTCCTATCATTGAAGATTATGCGCAACGTGCCGAATTTCCTAAACAAATCATAAAAGGTTTGGGTGAAATTGGAGGTTTTGGTCCTTATATTCCAGAAGAATATGGTGGAGCTGGTTTAGACCAAATTTCATATGGTTTAATCATGCAAGAAATTGAAAGAGGTGATTCTGGTGTTCGTTCAACTTCTTCTGTACAATCTTCTTTGGTTATGTATCCAATCTGGAAATACGGAAATGAAGAACAAAGAAAAAAATATTTACCAAAATTAGCTACTGGAGAATTCATGGGTTGTTTTGGTTTAACTGAACCTGATCATGGGTCAAATCCTGGTGGAATGACTACTAATTTTAAAGATATGGGTGATCATTATCTTTTAAATGGTGCTAAAATGTGGATTTCAAATGCTCCTTTTGCTGATATTGCTGTAGTTTGGGCAAAAAATGAAGAAGGAAGAATTCACGGTTTAATTGTAGAAAGAGGAATGGAAGGTTTTTCAACTCCTGAAACACATAATAAATGGTCGCTACGTGCTTCTGCAACTGGTGAATTAATTTTTGACAATGTAAAAGTTCCAAAAGAAAACTTATTACCAAACAAATCTGGATTAGGTGCTCCACTTGGTTGTTTAGATTCAGCTCGTTATGGAATTGCTTGGGGTGCTATTGGTGCTGCCATGGATTGTTATGATACAGCTTTGCGTTATGCAAAAGAAAGAATCCAATTTGATAAACCTATCGCTGGAACTCAATTGCAACAAAAGAAATTAGCTGAAATGATTACAGAAATCACAAAAGCACAATTATTAACTTGGAGATTAGGTGTTCTTAGAAATGAAGGTCGTGCAACAACAGCTCAAATTTCTATGGCTAAAAGAAATAATGTAGATATGGCCATCAACATTGCTCGTGAAGCTCGACAAATTTTAGGTGGAATGGGAATTACAGGTGAATATTCAATTATGAGACATAGCATGAATTTGGAATCCGTAATTACTTATGAAGGAACTCATGATATTCATTTGCTGATTACTGGTGCAGACATTACTGGAATTCCTGCTTTTAAATAAGAAATTCCAAAACTATTTCTGTCAAGCTGAACTTATTTCAGCTTCTAAAACTGATTTCAAATCAAAAATAGATAAGATTCTGAATCAAGTTCAGAATGACACAGAAAGGTTAAATTAAACAATAAATAAAATTTATACAAAATGCTTCTCATTCTCGGGAAGCATTTTTACTTTTGTAGAGCAATTAAAACCGTTTGGTTTGGTTTTTGCGTATATCTTATTAGAAAAGAAAAACATCATGAATACAACTACTATAAATAAAGTTATTTCTCCATACAAAGAACAATTATTAAATCATTCTTTGTATGACAACGTGAAATCTATTGAAGATTTGCATCATTTTTTAGAAAATCATGTGTATGCTGTTTGGGATTTTATGTCTTTGTTGAAAGCCCTTCAAAACACATTGACTTGCACAACTACTCCTTGGATGCCTATTGGAAATCCAGAAATTCGTTATTTGATTAATGAAATTGTAGTTGCCGAAGAAACGGATTTGTCTTTGGATGGAAAACGCCAAAGTCATTATGAGATGTATTTGGATGCTATGAATCAATGTGGTGCTAAAACATCAGACATTATTGCATTTTTAGAAGAAGTTGAAAGTACCAAAAACATATTTGTTTCTATCAAACAAAGTAGTTTACACCCAAATATAAAAGCTTTCTTAGATTTTACGTTTAGAGTAATTGAACAAGGAAAACCTCATGAAATTGCAGCTGCTTTTACTTTTGGAAGAGAAGATTTGATTCCGAATATGTTTACTGAAATCTTGAAGAATTTTCAAAAGAATTTCCCTGAAACGGATTTGTCTAAATTGATTTATTATTTTGAAAGACACATTGAATTAGATGCAGACGAACATGGTCCAATGGCAATGCAAATGATTGATGAATTGTGTGGAACGGATGAAAAAAAATGGAAAGAAGTAGAAACTGTTTCGATTGATGCTTTGGAAAAAAGAATTGGACTTTGGAATGCTATTGAAGAACAAATTCTACATTCTGAACTGACTTGTTAATGCATGAAAACTCAAAAAACCATACTACTACTTCTTATTTCGATTATTCTATTGAGTTGTAGCAGTGAGGAAAAAATGATTCATCAAACTCCATCAAATAAAACAGATAGCCGGAAAATTTTAGCATTAGGTGATAGTTATACAATTGGTCAAAGTGTATGCTCGACTTGTAAATTTCCAGAACAATTAAAAGATAGTTTAATAGTAAATTTACCTGATTCTTATAGAATTTCGCTTCAAGTTATTGCACAAACAGGTTGGACCACTACAAATTTAATTGCTGCAATTAATTCACAAAATCCAACTTCTGATTTTGATTTGGTTACTTTATTAATTGGAGTAAACAATCAATATCAAAACAAACCCTTTTATTTATATGAAACTGAATTTCCTCAATTAGTTACAAAAGCAATTTCATTTGCTAAAGGAAATAAATCAAAAGTAATTGTAGTTTCAATTCCTGATTATGCTTACACTCCTTTTGGACAAGGAAGTAGTAATTCTCAAAACATTTCTACTCAAATTGATCAGTATAATTTATTTGCTAAAAATTATTGTGATTCAAACAATATTGATTTTGTAAATATTACAGATATTACTCGATTAGGTTTACAACAAACTAATTTGGTTGCCAATGATGGTTTACATCCTTCACAAATTGCTTATTCAAAATTTGTAGAGCGAATTTTACCTTGGGCTATAGAAAAAATTGAGTAAAAATTTTATTCGTTTAAGATAATCCTTATTTTAGATAAAATTTTCAACATGTCATCACAAACCAGACTAGACAAAGCATACAAAGAAGCCAAACGAATAAGTTTTGATAATACTTCAAAATTTATTTTGTTTAGCGATTGTCATCGTGGTGATAGTAGTTTTGCGGATGATTTTGCTAATAATCGAAATATTTATTTTCACTCTTTACAACATTATTATAAAGAAGGTTATTCGTATATTGAATTAGGTGATGGTGATGAATTGTGGGAAAATATGTTTTTCAAGGACATTTTTGAAGCCAATAAAAATGTGTATTTGTTGATGCAAAAATTTTATAATGAAAATCGCTTGCATCTAATTTTTGGTAATCACGATTTTGTTTATAAAAACCCAAATATTGTAAAACGCTTACTATCTGAATATTTCGATACTAAAGAAGGTAAAAATGTGCCTTTATTTCCAAACATTAAATTCAATGAAGGAATAATTTTAGAACATCAAGAATCTACTCAAGAACTATTTCTTGTGCATGGTCATCAAGCCGATTTTATGAATTATGTGGGTTGGAAATTCAATCGTTTTTTGGTACGTGTTTTATGGAAACCTTTGCAAGTTTGGGGAATCAAAGATCCAACAAGTCCAGCCAAAAATTATGTTGAATTAATTAAGGTGGAAAGAAGAATTAAAAAATGGATTGCTGATAATGGAAATAAAATCACAATTACTGGTCACACACATCGACCACGTTTCCCAAGTCCGAGTGAAAATGCTTTGCATTATTTTAATGATGGAAGTTGCGTACATCCAAGAAGCATAACTGGAATAGAAGTCGCTGCTGGAAATATCTCTTTAATAAAATGGTTTATTGACACTAAAGAAGATGGAACGCTTCAAATTGTAAAAGAAATTTTAGAAGGTCCAGCTCGATTGGAAGATTATAAGTGATTTTTTAAATTTTCGGATATTGGATATTCAGATTATTGTTCAGGTGCAATTTCTAATTCTAATCCATCTAATTCTTCATCAATATGAATTTGGCAACCTAACCTACTATTGTCTTTTACATGATAAGCATCGGCTAACATAGCTTCTTCATCGTCATTACGTTCTGTTTTTAAAACATCATTCAATACATAACATTGACACGAAGCACACATAGCCATTCCACCACAAACACCAACTGTTCCTTCTTCTGCTAATTCATAAGAACGGATTAATTCCATTACATTCATGTTCATATCTGTTGGAGCTAAAACTTCGTGCTTTATACCGTTTCTGTCTGTTATTTTTATGGTGATGTCTTGAGGCATTATTTATTTAAGTTTCTGATCAAACCTAACAGGTTTTAAAACCTGTTAGGTTTAGTTTAAATTTAATCAATTGATTTAACTACAGCTTTTTCAGCTTCTTTTCTTGTACCGTCAAATCCATCAACTCCTGAAACTGTTGTATATTTCAATACATAACGTTTTCCTGGATTGATTCTGTTGTAAACACTTTGACACATTAAAGTAGCTTCGTGAAAACCACAAAGAATCAATTTTAATTTTCCTGGATAAGTATTCACATCACCAATGGCATAAATTCCATCAATATTGGTTTGGTAATCTAAAGCGTTGTTTACTTTGATGGCATTTTTTTCAATTTCTAATCCCCAATTGGCAATAGCTCCTAATTTTGGAGTTAATCCAAAAAGTGGAATAAAATAATCCGTTTCAACATTCATTCTAGCCCCATTGATTTCAATATCAATTGATTCTATTCTTTCTGCTCCACAAAATCCAACAACTTCGGCTGGAGTTATCATTTTTATTTTTCCAGCATCTTTTAATTCTTGTACTTTTTCAACAGAATCTAAAGCTCCTCTAAATTCATTTCTTCTGTGCACTAAAGTGACTGATGAAGCAACATTAGTTAAGAAAATACTCCAATCTAAAGCAGAATCTCCACCACCTGCAATTACAACATTTTTGTTGCGATATTTTTCTGGATCTTTGATGAAATAATCAATTCCTCTATCGTTTTGTTCGTAAAAATCAACGTCTTTTAACAATGGTTTTCTAGGTTCAAATGTTCCTAAACCACCTGCAATTGCAATAGCTTTTGCTTTATGTTCTGTGCCTTGTTTTGTAGTGACAATAAATGTACCATCTTCCAATTTTTGGATAGTTTCTGCTGTTTCACCTAAAGTAAAACCTGGTTGAAACTGTTTGATTTGTTCCATTAAATTGGTTACCAAATCTCCAGCTAAAACTTCTGGATAACCTGGAATATCAAATATAGGTTTCTTAGGATATAGTTCGGCTAATTGTCCACCTGGTTGTGGCAAAGCGTCAATAATATGACATTTTAATTGTAATAATCCTGCTTCAAAAACAGCAAAAAGTCCTGTTGGACCAGCTCCAATTATTAATATATCTGTTTCAATCATTTTTGAGTAAGTTGCAAGGTTTTGTATTGCAAAGTTGCAAAGTTAAATGCTATTTAAATATGACTTTTGTCATACTAATGAAATTAAGCTACGTTTTCTACGGTTTCAATTTGAGGAACTACTCTTTTGATTGTGGATTCAACACCAGCTTTCATAGTGCTTTGATTTATACTACAACTATTACAAGCTCCTTCTAAACGTACTTTAACATGTTTACCATCTAAAATATCAATCAACGTAATGTTCCCTCCATCTGAAATTAAGAAAGGTCTAATTTCGTCTAAAGCTTTTTCAACACTTACTTTTAAATCTTGTGCATTCATATTTTTTGTATTTAGTGATTAGTGAATAGTGAATAGTAATTAGCTATTATTTTAGCTGAATACTAATAACTGAACACTGCCTACTTTTTATTAACAGCAGAACAACCTGCCATTGTAGTAATTTTTATTGCTTCTGTAGGAGCTAGATTTTCGTTTCTGTTAATCGTTTCTTGCACTACATTTCTTGTAATTTCTTCGAAAATTCCTTCTAAAACCGAACCCGTTTGTAAAGCTGCAGGACGACCATAATCACCAGCTTCTCTGATGCTTTGTAACAGTGGAACTTCTCCTAATAATGGAACATTTAAATCTTCTGCTAAGTTTTTTGCACCTTCTTTTCCGAAGATGTAGTATTTATTGTTTGGTAATTCTTCTGGTGTGAAATAAGCCATGTTTTCAATAATTCCTAAAACAGGAACTTTGATAGCATCTGACAAGAACATGGAAACTCCTTTTTTAGCATCAGCTAAAGCTACAGCTTGAGGTGTACTCACAACTACTGCTCCAGTAATTGGTAAAGATTGCATAATTGATAAATGAATATCTCCCGTTCCTGGTGGTAAATCAATTAACATAAAATCTAATTCTCCCCAATGTGCATCAAAAATCATTTGGTTTAATGCTTTTGCAGCCATTGGTCCTCTCCAAATTACGGCTTGATCTGGTTTTGTGAAAAATCCGATAGAAAGCATTTCTACACCATAACTTTTTACAGGTTCCATTTTTGATTTTCCGTCAACGTCAATTGAATTTGGCTTAGCGGTTTCTACGTCAAACATAATTGGCATAGATGGACCGTAAATATCTGCATCTAAAACTCCAACTTTGAATCCCATTTTTGCTAATGTTACGGCTAAATTGGCTGTAATGGTTGATTTTCCAACACCACCTTTTCCAGAAGCTACTGCAATAATATTGCTGATTCCGGGAATTTGTTTTCCTTTGATTAAATTAGGATTTTCTGGTTTTTGAGGAGCTTCAACCTTAATATTGACTTTTATTTTTGCTTTTTCATAAACTTTTTCGTGTATCACTTTCATGATATCTACTTCAGCTCTTTTTTTAATGTGTAAAGCTGGTGTTGATAAAACCAAATCAACCACAACCTCGTCTCCAAAAGTGATTACGTTTTGCACAGCACCACTTTCAACCATATTTTTACCTTCTCCAGCTACTGAAATAGTTTCTAGTGCTTTAAGGATTTCTTTTCTATCTAGTTTCATTCTAACTTTTTTATATCGAAATACTTGAATCTTTATTAAGACTGAATTTGAATTGCAAAGATAGTTAGAAGTTTACAAGTTTGAAAGCAAGAAGGTTTAAAGTTTTCTTATAATTAAATAGCTGGAAATTATAATTGGTCATACTTTATCAAATTCAATTTTAGGATTGTAAATTGATATTGTAAATTATTTTTTAAAACATCGTATTCTGCTTGTAAAAACTGATTTTTAACGGATGAAAAAACAACCGCTTCAATCTTGCCTGCTTCAAATTTAGATTGTGATGTTTGAAATGTTTTTTCATTTAATTCTTTAATAACAAGTAATTTAGTCTTTAAGAATGTAATTTGTTTTATTTTTTCTTTTTCAATTTCAATTTGTTGTTTGAGTTTTAAGTCTTCTAAATTTAATGCTACTTTCTCTTTTTCATTTTCAAATTTTAAAGCTTTTACATTTTTAGCATTTCTAAATCCATTGAAAATTGGAACATTTAATTGTAATCCTACTTGTTGGTTTTTGTTATCTGCAAATTGATTGCTAAAGCTATTTACTATTACATTTGGTTGATTTAATGGCTTGTAATAAAAAGTGGAATAATTGTAAAATGCACTTAATGTTGGTAGATTGTTTCCTCTAAATTGCTTAATTCTTTTTTGACCTAATTCATAGGTAAGACTTGCTAATTTAAGTTTTGGATTTGAAAACCCCTCATTCCTTTCAATAGATTCAGCGTTTAAATAAGGTAACAAAATACAACTTTCAATATCCATTTGGTTTGCGTTGAGCAATTGAAATAATTGTGCTTTTTGAATTTGAGCTAATTGTTTTGTTGTAATTATATTTTTTTCTTCAATAGCTACACTTAATTGCATATCATATAAATCGCTTTTAGGTTTACTTCCAATAGACTCTTCTTTTTCAATTCGTTCTAAATTTAATTTTGCATTTTTAAATTGAGTTTCTTGAATTTTCAACAATTCTTGAGTATATAATGCTGTGAAAAAACTCTCTGCTATTTGAAGTTTGTATTCGTTTTCCAAAACTTCTTGCTCAACTTTTGCTCTTTCTATATCTAATTTTGTAACTTGTGAAGTAGCAATTTTATTGAAATCAATCAAATTCATACGAGCACTTAAAAAGAAATTATCGTATTGAATATTTGAACTAACTCTTCCGTTTGTTGAAGGATCAATAGTGGAACCAAAATTATAACTTTGATTAGCATCAAAACCAACTGTTGGTAACAAATTATTGGCTATTGAATTATGCTTTTTTTGTGTTCGTTTGATTTCTATTTGTTTAATTTTCACTTCCAAACTATTTTCCAAACCTAAAGCAATGCATTGTTCTAAACTCCATGTGTTTTCTTGTGCATTTGAATTTATTATTATCAAAAAGAGAAGAATAAAAAGGGCTATCTTATTCATATTTCAGGTATTTTAAAACATTTACTCTTGTTGCAACATATGCTCTAGAAAGTACAACTAATAAAGTCAAAATCAATAAAACTATGAATCCAACAGCAAAAGGAATCCAAGAAATTGAAATTCGGAATGCAAAATTTTCCAACCAAAGTGTCAATAAATAATAAACTGGAAACAATGCAATTACAAAACCTATAATGCAAAATAGTAAATATTGTTTTGACAATTCTTTCAGTAAAACTGATGTTTCAGCTCCTAATGTTTTTCTTATGGCAATTTCTTTCATTCTTCTTTGAATGGAGTATGTTGCCAAAGCAAACAATCCAAAAAGTGCAATTAAAATTACAATGAAATTCAATAATGTAAATAGGTTTCTTTGTTTTACATAGGAAGCGTAAGTTCTAGCATATTGTTTGTCTACAAAATCATAGGTAAAAGGGTAATCTGAATCCACATTTTTTATCCAAAATTTTTGAATATTGGATATGGTTTGTTCTAAATCATCGCTTTTTACTTTTACATGAATTTTATTAGCATTTTGTAACATCCAATCCACTGTTTTGAAGTGAAAGAAAACCATTGGTGGAATCTCAGCTTGTGGACCATAGATGTGAAAATCTTTTACAACTCCAACAATTTTTAGTTTATGGTCGTTCCAATCTACTATTTTTCCAATAGGATCTTTCTCGTCCATCATTCTTAAAGTGGTTTCATTAACAAGCATAGAATTAATCGTGTCTGAAGCCATTTTATCAGATAAAAATCTACCTTCTTTTAGTTTGATTTGCATCATTTCAAGCATTCCAAAATCAATTCCCATATTTTTGGCTTGAATGTTACCACTTTCCTTATACGAAAATCCAGAAGATGAACCGTTTGATGAGCCAAAAGAAAAAGCACCAGTTGCAACTTGCTCAACACCATTAATCTTTGAAACTTCATTTTTAATCATATTGTATCGACTAAAAATCTTTTCTTTATAACCTTCTTCTCTCCAATTATATTTATTGCGATAATCTATTGAAAGTACTTGTTCTCCTTTAAAACCTAAATCTTTAGTACTGATAAAATTGATTTGTTGGTAAACGATATAAGAGCCAATGATAAAAAATGTGGCGATTGCAAATTGTAAAATAAGCATTCCGTTTCGCAACCAAACTCCACTTTTATTTCTACCAAAATTTCCTTTTAAAACTTTTAAAGTTTCAAAATTTGACACATAAATGGCAGGAAAAATTCCAGCAAAAACCACAGTTGTAATGAAAATTAAAATCAATTGTATGTAGAATTGACCTCCAAAAATGATTAAATCTTTACCTAAAAACTGATTATAATAAGGCAATGAAAGTTCAACAATAACTAACGAAAGTAGGATTGAAAACAAAACCATAATGATAGTTTCAAACAAAAACTGCTTTACAATATTACCTTTTGAAGCACCTACTATTTTTCGAACACCTACTTCTTTGGCTCTACTAATTGCATTTGCAGTAGCTAGATTGACATAGTTTACAATAGACAAAACTAAAATCAAAATGGATAAACCAAACATCGTTAATAAGAATTGATAATTTCCTCTTCCTTCTGCATAACCTTCAGAAATTGAATGTAATCTTGCTGTTTTTAAAGGTTCTAAGACAAATTGAAACTCTTCTCCACCATTTTTCTTAATCCATTCATCGATTGAAATACCTTCTTCAGCTGCCCATTTTTCAGCACGATTTTTTCGCATTAACTTTTCCATTTTGGCTTTAACTTTACCAATGTCATCAGGATTTTTAAGTTTTAATAACAAACCGTAGCTAAAATTTCCCCAGTTATCTTTATCATCTTTTAACCTCGCATTAATAACAATATTTGTAACAACTTCCGGTTGTATGGAAGATTTTCCTATCAACTCATAAACACCTCTAACTACTAATTTTCTTCCTGAATAAGTAACTTCTTTGCCAAGAATATCAATAGTTCCAAATAATCTTTCAGCTGCTTTTTTTGAAAAAACAATACTTGTGTTGTCCTTTAAAGCCGTTTTTGAATTTCCTTTTAAAAAAGGAAAAGGGAACATTTCAAAGAAGTTTTTTTGAGAATCAACAATTTTAAAAATTTCTTTTTTGTCTTTGTATTGCACAATTTCTTCATAATACCAATTATCTAAATAACAGTAAGCTTCTAATTCAGGGAAATCGGTTTTAAAATAGGGTTCAAATGGTGCTACATTACTTGCCCAGTATTCATCTGGACCAACTTTACTTATAGATTGAAATACTTTTCCCTTTCCAGGATTCCATTCGTTATAACTGTGTTCATCATTCCAATATAAAGTTGCGAATACTAAACCTGCGATTCCAATGCTTAATCCCAAAATATTAAGAATTGTAAAAAGCTTATTGTTTTTTATATGATAGATGAAGAGATTTGTCCAATTTTTTAACATGACTATTCGTTTTTTACTGAAATGAGTTCAGTATTACTGATTGATTTTGATGATTATTTGCTTTTAACTGAACCCGAAGAACTTTCTTCTTTTTTAACTTCTAATGGGTTTCCATAATAACTAATTGAAGCACTTGATGATGCTTTTGCTTCTATCGATTTTGTAACTTTTATAGAAACATCGGCAGAAGAACTCGCTCCAATTATTGCTTCTTCAACCGTAAAATCTTTTAAATTACAATCTGATGAACTGCTGGCTTTTACTGAAATTTTTGTAGCTCTTCCAGATAAATTCACATCGCTCGAACTGCTTGATTCGATTCCAACTGAGGCAGCATTAATTTTACCTGTGAAATCTCCACTCGATGAAGCGTCTATTGTTAAATCTGTACAATTAAAACTTCCTGAAATACTTCCTGAAGAACTTACTGCTACATCTAAATTTGAGCTTTTATTGGTGTTTTCAATTTTAACATCAGCCGATGAACTTGCTTTTATTTCAACTAGATTTGGTCCAGAAACAGTGATTTTTAAAACTTGAAAATCAACACCATTTATAAAACTAATGTTACTTCTTTTATTTCCTTTCTTGGTTTCTTTTTGTTTGTAACCTTTGGTGTCTACATATAATTTTAATGTTCCTTTTTCTACTTCTGTTTTAATTAGCTTTAATTTTTCATTATCATCCGTTTCTACTTTCACGCTAATTTTATCTGAAATCGTATAAAAAACATCGATTGAATTAGAAACTCTTAATTTTGAAAAATCAGTAACTTCTCGTGTTTCTGAAACTTGAGCTAAACAAATTAAACTGATTAAAAATGCGGTTATTGTTACAATTATTTTTACCATGATTTTGTTTTTAAGAGATTAAAATATCAACGTTTTTACTATTCAGTTTTTCAGAAAGTATCATTCCGTCTTTCATAATGATTGTTTTTTGCGAAAATGAAGCATCATAATTGGAATGTGTTACCATTAAAATTGTAGCTCCTTGTGCATGCAAATCAGTTAATAATTCCATTACTTCGTTTCCATTTTTTGAATCTAAATTACCTGTTGGTTCATCGGCAAGAATTATTTTTGGATTGTTGATTAATGCCCTTGCTACAGCTACTCTTTGTTGTTGACCACCAGAAAGTTGTTGAGGAAAATGCTTCAATCGATGCGAAATTCCTAAACGTTCAGCAATTTCATTTACTTTTTGTTTTCTTTCTGAAGCAATAACGTTATTGTAGATTAAAGGCAATTCGATATTATCATAAACAGATAATTCGTCAATTAGATTAAAGTTTTGGAATACAAAACCAATATTTTGTTTTCTAACTTTTGCTTTTTCTTGCTCTTTTAAACCTATCATTTCTTGATTTAGCAATTGATAACTTCCACTTGAAGCGTTATCTAAAAGCCCAACAATGTTTAAAAGTGTTGATTTTCCACTTCCTGATGGACCCATGATGGTTACAAATTCTCCTTGATTGATTGTGATTGAAACTTCGTTGAGTGCTTTGGTTTCTATTTCTTCGGTTTGAAATACTTTAGAAATGTTGTTGATTTGTATCATATTTTAGTAATTAGTCGTGAGTAATTAGTGATTAGCTTTTATTCTTCAATATTTAAAATTTCTACGTCTTTATAATCTTGGTACGATGATGTAATAACTCTATCATTTGGTTTTAACCCCTCTAAAACTTCGTAGTATAGTGGATTTTCTCTTCCTAATTTAATGTTTATTCTTTCTGCTTTATTTCCGTTTACTACAAAAATCCATTTTCCTGAAGTGTCCTGATAAAACCCTCCTTTTGTTAAAACTATTGTTTTTACTTTTTCAGACAAATTAATTCGCACACCAAAAGAAATACCTTGTTTCAAATCTAAATCCTTTTGATTGATAAAGTTTAATTCTACTATAAATCTACCATTTTTTACTTCAGGAATAACTTTGGTAATTTGCACTTCTACTTTCTCATTATTGAAATCTACACTTCCTTTTTGTCCTTCAGCTATTCTGTTTAGATAAAATTCATCTACATCTGCAACTAATTTATATCCTTGCATCACATCAATAGTTCCAATGCTATTACCCTGTGTGAATGTTTTTCCTAATATAGGTTCAAAGGAAGAAAGTCTTCCAGAAAGCGGTGCAGTTATCAAGAAATTATTCTTGTTTTTTCTAAGAATTGACAAGCTTTGATTCATAATCCCAATCGATTGATTTAATTGACCTATTTGAATTTGATTGGCTTGTTTTTCTTTAGTCACACTTTGCTTAATGATTTGCATTCTTTCTTTTTGGAAACGATAATTTTCTTGCGTTACTTTCCATTCATTTTTGGCTAAAATTTCTTGTTCGAATAACTTTTTATTCAAATTGTATAAGTTTTCTGCATCTAAATAATCGTGTTCGATTGCAATTAAATCTTTGGCTAAATTCAATTCTTGGTTTCTTAAATCTAATTTGGCTTTATTCAAATTATTGATTTGTTCGATGATAGAAGTTTCTTGTTGCATGTAGGTCAATTCCGTATTTGGATTATACAAACGAACTAAAGGTTGTCCTTTTGTAACCATTGAACCATTTTCAACATAAATCTCTTGAACCGAACCACCTTCAATCACATTAACTAACATGGAATTTAGAGGTGTAACCTTAGCTTCAAACAAAATAAAATCTTCAAAATAATCAGATTCTACCGAATTTATTGTTATTTCTGCTCTTTTTACATTAAATGTTTTCTTCTTGGTAAAAGCAGCAAAAATCAAATAACCCAAAATCAAAATTATTGGAATTATAAGTAATAGCTTCTTTTTTTTGTTATTTTTACGACTGATGACAGTATCCATATTAATTATTTTAATAAGATACTTAACAAATTTAGGCCAGAAATTTAAAATTTATAAGTTATTGATTATCAAATATTTATAAATTAATTAAAGAATCAAGTGTTCGTTTTTGAACACTTTTTGTACGAAACTGAACACCATGAAAAAAACGCAAGCTTCTATTTTAGTAATTGATGACCAAGAAGATATTCTTTTTAGTGCCAAAATGTTATTAAAAAAGCACTTTGAAACCATTTATACCTTGAGTAATCCTAAAAATGTGATTCAACTTTTGGCAGAAAATGAGATTGATTTGGTCTTACTAGACATGAATTATCGCATTGGTTTTGAAGACGGAAAAGAAGGTATGTATTTGCTTAAGGAAATCAAAAAATTGGTTCCCAATACTGTTGTAATCTTAATGACTGCTTTTGGAAAAGTAGAAACAGCTGTAGAAAGTTTAAAATTGGGAGCTTTTGACTATATTTTAAAACCTTGGGATAATGACAAAATGCTTGAAACCATCAAAAAAGGAATTCAAGAACGAAGAAAAGTGGTTTCAAAAGAAGTAAAAAACGAAAATGTAACTTCCTACTTTATTGGACAATCAAAATCCATTGAAAAAGCTTATGCTTTAGCTCAAAAAGTAGCCAAAACAGATGCTAATGTTTTAATTTTAGGTGAAAACGGCACTGGAAAATATGTGATGGCAAACTATATTCATCAAAACTCAGAACGAAAAAATGAAGTTTTTATTCCAGTTGACTTAGGCTCGTTGAATGAAAATATTTTTGAAAGTGAATTATTTGGTTATGCAAAAGGTGCTTTTACGGATGCCAAAACTGATACCATAGGTAAATTTGAAGCGGCTCAAAATGGTACTATATTCTTAGATGAAATTGGCAATGTTCCTTTGCATTTGCAATCTAAATTATTGCAGGTAATTCAGACCAAAATGGTTACCCGTTTAGGAGAAACCAAGCAAAGGCCTTTAAACGTAAGAATCATTACGGCAACCAATATGAATCTCAAAGAAGAAGTACAACAAAAAAACTTTAGAGAAGATTTATATTATCGCATCAATACCATGGAAATTGTTTTACCAGCTTTGCGAGAACGAAAAGAAGATAAAGTTCCGTTAGCTCAATTTTTATTAGAGAAGATGATTGCTAAATATGAACGAAATGAGATTGTTTTTGATGAAAAAGCTTTGGAACAAATAGAAAAACATGCTTGGCATGGAAACATCAGAGAAATGGAAAATCGCATTGAACGTGCTGTAATTCTATGTGAAAATAACATGATTAAAATTGCAGATTTGGATTTAGAAAACATCACAACTTTTGATGAAAACACAGATGATTTTCAACTTTCGGACATTGAAAAAGTAGCTATTGAAAAAGTCTTGGTGAAAAATGAATTCAACATCAGTAAATCAGCTGAAGAATTAGGTTTATCTAGAGCTTCCTTATACAGAAGAATGGAAAAATATGACATTGATAATAAGTAATAAAAATGAAATCATTTAAAATTTATAACCAACTTTTTATTAGAATTATAATTCTTTTAATTGGATTTGGAATAATATTTTTTATCTATCAAAAAGGATTGATTTATACAGCTATTTTTTGTGGCTTGGTTTTAATTTTAATGCTTGTTGAAATGTATCAGTTCATTAAAAATGCTTTTCTTATTTATGATAAAACTATTGCTTCTATTTTAGAAAGAGATTTTTCTTCTGATTTTTCTAAACATAAATCACAAGATAATTATGCCAAATTATTCAAGCTTTATGCTGTTTTAAAAACTAAACAAAATGAAGAAATTTCAAAAGATATCATCTACCAATCTATTTTAAACAATATTGATACGGGCATTTTAATTCTTCAAAAACAAGAGGGAAATTGGACTGTTTTTTTAATGAATGATTATTTTTCAAGTCATTTTAATGTGCCAAAAGTCTCTAAATGGAAATACCTTAAAAACCAATTTCCTGCTTTGTGCGATTTGATTGAATCCAATGGTTTTGAAGAACTAAAAACCACTTTACAGATTAGAGTCAACAGCGAAGATTCACAAACATTTGTTATGCAAACTTCAAGAACTAAAACCTATAACCAAGAATATTATGTGGTTTTATTGGATTCGATTCAAAAGGTTATTGAGAAAAAAGAAAAAGAAGCTTGGATTAATTTGATGAAAGTGATTTCACATGAGCTTTTAAATTCGTTGACACCTATTCGCTCGTTATCACAAAATTTACATGAATTAGTCCAACAAGAATCGCTTTCGACAGAAGATTTGGATGACATGAAACAAAGTGTTGTTACTATGCTCAACAGAAGCGATCATTTGCAACAATTTGTGGAGAGTTATAGAAAACTAGCTATGTTACCAACACCACAAAAAACAAAAGTTGAAATTAGTGAGTTAATTGAACAATCTCTTACAATTATGAACTCTTTATTTAAGCAACATAAGATTGAAGTTATAAATGAAATCAATCAAAAACGTTGGCTTTATGTAGATGCTTATCAAATGGAACAAGTGTTTATTAATTTGTTTACCAATAGTATTTTTGCTTTAGAAAATCACGAAAAAAAACAAATAACTATTTCGGCTGAAGCCAAAGAAAAACGCTTTTTCATTAAAATTATTGATTCAGGAAACGGAATAGATACTGAAATTGAAGATAAAATATTTCTACCTTTTTTCACTACCAGAAAAGAAGGAGCAGGAATTGGTTTAACCTTGTCTAAAAATATTTTGGAAGCCCATGGTGGTTATTTAGCTTATCAAAATAATGAAACTCAAACGACTTTTATGATTTGTTTGATGGAGTGATTTGTGTAATTATTTGTGATTTTTGAGGAATTAGGAAATAATTTTTCAGTAAACGATAACTTACTGAACACTAAAAACTGATAACTGAGCACTAAAAATCAGGTTCCCAAAAATGCTTTTCAAAATTTACAATTTGATTGTCAACTACTTGAATTCCTTCTGATTCTAAAAGTTGCTGCATTAAGTTTGTTCCTCCAAAATGATGTTTTCCAGAAAGCAACCCTACACGATTTACAACTCTATGAGCTGGAATATCGTCCATATTATGAGAAGCATTCATAGCCCAACCGACCATTCTTGCTGAACGAGCTGCTCCAAGTGCTTTTGCAATGGCTCCATAGGAAGTCACTTTGCCATAAGGAATTTGTCGAGCTACTTTATAAACTCGCTCAAAAAAATTGTCATTATTAGGGTTCTGTTTTTGCAAATCAATTATGTTGAAAACATTTTATACAAAGAAGTTATTGCTACAATTCCGGTTACAGCTGCAATTAAAAAATTAATATTATTGGTAATAAATCCAACCCTATGCTCTATTTTTTTGAATAATAATGCATAAATATAAAAAATAAAATAAGTTCCTAATGCTGCTGCAATGGAGAAAATTATAATTGACAATAAACTAAAGTTAAAAATATTTTTAGAAGCTAATGTTAAACTTAAAAAAGCATA
Source organism: Flavobacterium ponti (assembly GCF_042652765.1). Taxonomy (NCBI): domain Bacteria; kingdom Pseudomonadati; phylum Bacteroidota; class Flavobacteriia; order Flavobacteriales; family Flavobacteriaceae; genus Flavobacterium; species Flavobacterium ponti. The sequence goes on along the minus strand of NZ_JBHSGW010000001.1, from coordinate 403,172 downwards.
ATATGGAACTGCAAACATATTTAAAGAAGACAAGGTAATTCCATAAATAATTCGGTTTTTTTTATCTTTTATTTCAACCTCTACATTTGGTTTTTTAGATTTCAATCCAGCATAAATAAATCCAATTGTCAGAAGAATAAAAATTACAACTCCAAATTTCTTTAAGTTATCACTAATTACTGGATGACTATCTAAAAATTTTGCAAAATATAAACCAGTAAAACATTGAATTAAAACTACAAAAACAGCACCATAAGCAAAAAGTAAAGCTTGTTTTTTATTCTCGGTTATGCTCAATTTAGCAATAGTCATATTTAGCATTCCTGGAGGAAAAATGCCTATTGCAGCAATAAAAAAACCTAGAACAAATGGTAGAATTATAGACATGAATGTGTTTTATTTTATTCTGAATTTAATATAAGTAATAGCTTTATTTTTCTCTAAATATTGATTTTCATAAAACGTTTGTATACTTGTAACCTCTTCTGGTGAACCTTCATTTTTATATACATCATGATTGGCATAAATAACTTCATGACCTTCACCGTGTAATAATCCTAAAGTATAACCATGCATGAACTCGCTATCTGTTTTTAAATTCATAATTCCATTTTCTTTCAACACTCTTTTGTAGCGTTGTAAAAACTCAGTATTAGTCATTCTATGCTTAGTTCGCTTATATTTTATCTGAGGATCAGGAAAAGTAATCCATATTTCATCCACTTCATTTTCGGCAAAACAATCTTCAATTAATTCAATTTGAGTTCGCAAAAAAGCTACGTTTTTCATTCCTTCTTCAACAGCTGTTTTTGCACCACGCCAAAACCTTGCTCCTTTGATATCAATTCCTATGAAATTTTTATTGGGACTATGCTTTGCTAAACCTACGGAATATTCTCCTTTTCCACAACCTAATTCTAATACTAAAGGATTGTCATTTTTAAAGAAATCGCTATTCCATTTACCTTTCAAAGGGAAATTTCCAGAAGTTACTTCATCTCTCGTTGGCTGAAATACATTTTCAAAAGTTTCGTTTTCTTTAAAGCGCTTTAATTTGTTCTTACTTCCCACTGAAATTTAATTTTTGGTAAAATTAATAAAAATAAAGTTTTGATAATCTTTATATAACTTTATTACTTCTAAAAAGTTCTTTTTTTGTAAAAATATTTTATTTTGAAGAAAAGAAAAGTTGAACTGGTTGTAATTTCTGATGTACATCTTGGAACATATGGGTGTCATGCTAAAGAATTACTGGATTATTTAAATTCAATTAAACCAAAAACACTGATTTTAAATGGTGATATAATTGATATTTGGCAATTTAGAAAATCCTATTTCCCACAAAGTCATTTAAATGTTATCAAAAAAATAATTTCTTTAAGTTCAAAAGGCACAAAAGTGCATTATTTGACAGGAAATCACGATGAATTTTTACGAAAATTTACTGATTTACAAATGGGTAGTTTGAGTTTACTGAATAAATTAGTGATAGATTTAGACGGACAAAAAGCTTGGATTTTTCATGGTGATGTTTTTGATTCTTCCATAACGCATGCTAAATGGCTAGCAAAATTAGGTGGTTGGGGTTATGATTTGCTTATTTTAATTAACCGATTCATCAATTGGATTTTATCCAAAATGAAAAAAGAACCTTATTCACTTTCCAAAAAGATTAAAAACAACGTAAAATCTGCTGTAAAATTCATTACCAATTTTGAAAATGTTTGTACCGAATTAGCTATTGAGAACAACTATGATTATGTAATATGCGGCCACATTCATGAACCAAAAATGGAAAAAATCAAAACCGATAAAGGTGAAACGATGTATCTAAATTCAGGTGATTGGATTGAAAACTTGACCGCTTTGGAATACAACAATAAAAAATGGAAATTGTATCGACATGAGTTGCATAAAATTGCTGTAGATGAGGAACATTTTGAATATGAAAATAAATTAGCGGAACAATTTATTTCTGTTTTAAAAAATTAAATTTGTAAACAATTCATTGCCATGAAGAAAATTATAGTTGCTCCTTTAAATTGGGGTTTAGGTCATGCTACTAGATGTATTCCAATTATTCAAGGATTATTGGATAATGGTTACGAACCTATAATTGCTTCAGATGGAGTTGCTTTGGAGTTACTAAAAAAAGAATTTCCTAAACTTATTTCTTTTGAATTGCCTTCCTACAATATTCAATATGCTCAAAAAGGCAAAAATTTTAAATGGAAAATGATTGCACAAATCCCAAAAATCATTTCAACCATAAAAAAAGAAAGAAGAAAAATACATAAAATTCTTAAAGCCTATAATTTTGATGGAATAATTTCGGATAATCGTTTAGGTGTTTATTCAAAAGATGTTCCTTCTGTTTTTATTACACATCAATTAAATGTTTTAACCGGAAACACTTCTTGGATTACCACAAAATTACACAAAAAATACATTCAAAAATTCAATGAGTGTTGGGTTCCTGATGTTGAGAAAAATCCAAATTTATCTGGAAAATTAGGTCATCCGACAGAATTAATAAAAAATGTAAAATATATTGGTCCATTAAGTAGATTGTGCAAAAAACCAATGCCAATTAAATATGATTTGATGGTTTTACTTTCTGGACCTGAACCTCAACGTACTATTTTAGAAGACAAAATCATTACTGAATTAGAACACTATCCAAAAAAAGTAATTTTTATTAAAGGAGTAATTGAAAAAAAGCAATTTAAAGAAAAAATAGGAAATATTACCTTTTATAATTTTATGAATAGTGAAGAACTTGAAACCACTTTTAATGAAAGTAATCATATTCTTTGTCGTTCTGGTTATACTACTGTTATGGATTTAGCCAAATTAAATAAGAAAGCTTTTTTTATTCCAACTCCTGGTCAATATGAACAAGAATATTTAGCTAAAAAATTTGACAAGGAAGGCATTATTCCAAGTTGTAAACAAGAAAAATTTAAAATCGAAAAGTTAGAAAAGATTACTTTCTATAAAGGCTTTACTAATTATAGCAAAAAAATAACTTGGAAAGAATTATTTGATCTTTTCTAAAGTAAAAGAGAATTCTGAACCAACACCATATTCGCTTTCTATATAGATTTTTTCATCGTGACCTTCCACAATATGTTTTACTATTGCTAAACCTAATCCAGATCCACCTTCGCTACGAGCACCACTTTTATCAACTCTATAAAAACGTTCAAACAATCTTGAAATGTGCTTCTTTTCTATTCCTTCACCATTGTCAGTAATTCTTACAATGACTTTATTATTAACTAAATCTTCAATACTAACTTCAGTTGTGCCATTTTCTTTTCCATATTTAATGGAATTCATAACCAAATTAGTAACAACTTGTTGAATTTTTTCGTGATCCGCAAAAACTAAAACTTTTTGTTTGTATTTAACATCAAAAGTAAGTGTGATATTTTTCTTTGAAGCGCGCATTTCTAATAAATCGAACACATTTTGTACCACTTCAACTATATCAAATTCTGATAATTCAAGATTAATATCTCCAGTTTCAAGCTTGGTTATCATATCCAAATCTTTTACAATATAGATAAGACGTTCAACTCCTTTTTCGGCACGTTGTAAATATTTTTTTCGAATATTTTTATCGTCCATTGCACCATCTAAAAGTGTCAACAGATAACCTTGAACCGTGAAAAGTGGTGTTTTTAATTCATGAGAAACATTTCCTAAAAATTCTCGTCTGTATTCTTCTCGAATTTTTAAGGTTTCAATTTCAAGCTTTTTATCTTTTGCAAATTTTTGAACTTCTTTAGTCAAAGTTGCCATGTCAGTAGTAATAGACTGATTTCTAAAAGAGCTATTTTCTAAAAGTGAAACATCATCATAAATCTTTTTAACCCTTTTATAAATAAATTTTTCTACACGATATTGCAATACAAGAAAAGAAAAGGAAAAAGTGGCTATTATAAATAATACAAAATATAGAATTGGTATCTCTGTTATAAAAAAATGAGTTATTCCTAATAAAACACCCAAAAACAGACTTATGTATAAAGAAGATATTGTGGCAAATTTGTATGACTTTTTGAAATTAAATAGCATTAAAATTCAATTTTATACCCTACTCCTTTAATAGTTTTGAAGAAGTCATCTCCAATTTTTTCACGAAGTTTTCTAATATGAACATCAATAGTTCTTCCACCAACAATTACTTCGTTACCCCAAACTTTATCAAGGATTTCATCTCTTTTAAATACTTTTCCAGGTTTTGAAGCTAATAAATAAAATAATTCAAATTCTTTTCTTGGTAAAATTATCTCTTTACCGTCTTTAACAATTTTATATTCTTCTCTATTAATTTCAATACCATTAACATTTAATATATCTTCTTTTTCTTCTTTTTCTTTTAAACGTCTTAATAAAGCCTTAACCTTGCTAACAAGAATTTTTGGTTTTATGGGTTTAGAAATGTAATCATCTGCTCCTGCATCAAAACCTGCTAATTGCGAATAATCTTCAGCACGAGCCGTTAAAAAAGTAATAATTGTATTTTCTAATTCGGGTAATTTTCTAATGTTTTCACAGGCTTCAATACCATCCATCTCTGGCATCATCACGTCCATGATAATTAAATGAGGAATTTCTTTTTTGGCTTTTGTAACAGCTTCTCTACCATTAGTTGCAGTAACTACTTGATAGCCTTCTTGTGATAAATTATAACCTACGATTTCTAAGATATCTGGCTCATCATCAACCAATAAAATTTTAATTTCTCTTTTTTTCATGTAACAAAAAGTTTTGATTTTGTTTGACAAATGTAAAGATAAAATAAAATCTTTTAACCAGTTAACAATAATTTAATCTATTAACATTATGGTAACCTCAGATAAACCTATTCATAACAAACGAGTAACACTAAAGTAATTTAACGACACGTTCTTTGCACAAAATATAAAATCACAAAATGAGACTACAATTTTTATTATTTACCTTATTATTATCTTCTTTCTGTTTTGCACAAAAAGCTACAGTTTCTGGTGTTATACTAGATAAAGAATATGACAACGAACCTTTAGCTTTTGCTAATGTTATGCTGAAAGGCACTTCAAATGGTACTTCAACAGATGAGAATGGGAAATATACTTTAACTGTTTCTCCAGGAAGCTATACTTTAGTAGTAGGATTTCTTGGATACAAATCTGCAGAAATTCCTTTTACTGTAAAAGCAAACGAGAAAAAAGTTATTAACTACACTTTAGAAACTGAAGGTGTAACACTTGAAGATGTTGTATTAACTGCAACAGTTACACAAGAAAGTGTTAAGGCCCTTTTGCAAGAGCAACAAAAAGCAGTTGAAATTAAACAATCAATTGGAGCAGAAGAAATCTCAAACAAAGGTATTAGTGATGTAGCTGCTGCTGTAACTAAAACAACAGGAATTACTAAACAAGAAGGTTCAGGAAGTATCTACGTTAGAGGATTAGGTGATAGATATAATTCTACTACTTTAAACGGCTTGCCATTACCATCAAATGACCCTACAAAGAAAAATATTAATTTAGAAATTTTCTCAACTGATATTGTAGAGTACATTGGAATAGACAAAACTTTTAATTATAAAAATTATGGAGATTTTGCTGGAGCAAATGTTGATATTGTCTCAAAAAATTATAAAGGTGATGGAACTTTAGAAGTTGGAACTGGTTTTGGAGGAAATTCAAATGCAATGCAACAAGATAAATTCTACCTTCAAGATGGTCCTAGCTTTCATGGTTTTAGTAATGAACCAATTCCTAATGATCCTTTGTCAGCCTATAACTTTTCTACTAGTTGGGACAAACAAGCTGCAACACCTGTAAATAGTTCTTTATATCTAAGAGGTGGAGATTCATATTCATTTGGGGATTATAGCAAAATCAGTTTCTTTGTAAATGCTTCTTTTGACAATGCATATACTTACAAAGAAGGTGTTAGAAGAGGTAGTGTAAATGCTCAAAGTTTAGCTATTAAAGATCTTACAAGAAAAGCATATGATTATCAAACCAATTCAAATGCAATGGCAAACATTAATTATAGAATCAATGAAAATCATAGCCTTCGAATTAATTCAATGTTAATTAACTCAGCTTCTCAAAACCATGAAGAGTTCAACGGAATTATTGATGCAAACGGAACAGCACAAAATGGTGGTGGTTTTATACGTCGTTCAACTTTTGACAGAACTTACTTATTGGTAAACCAACTTTTAGGTGACCATAAATTTGGAGAAAGAATAAAATTAGATTGGGGATTATCATACAACTCATTGACAAATGTGATTCCAGATCGTATGCAAAACACAATAGTTCCTATTCAATTTGATGACCCAAATTCTCGTTTAGTAGCTTCTGATATCAATCAAGCAGATAACCACAGATATTATCAAGAGATGACTGATGATGAGATTGCAGGTAACATAAATTTATCTTACAAATTTGGAAAAAATGAAGATGGTAATTACAAAGGAAAATTAATTGGAGGTTATAGTGCTCGTTATAAAGAAATTAACTTTGACGCAACTCAAATTAACTTAGCAGTTACAAGAAGTAACTTCGATTCACAACCAACAGTAGACTTAAATAATCTTGATGGATATTTCAACCAATCAAATCTTGATGCTAACTTCTTTAAATTAAGAACTTTTAGAGGAGACGTTAATACTGCAAACGCATTGGATCCTCAAAATTTTAATGGTCAACAAATAATTTCTGCTGGATTTGGAGCTATTGAATACCAATTTACCCCAAAATTATATGTTATTGGTGCTTTTCGTTCTGAATTCATTATTCAAGATATTTTTTATGATACTTCATTAAAACAAGGAAAGACACTTTTTGACACTATGGAATATCTACCATCTCTATCTGCTAAATATGAATTAAATGAAAAACAAAATTTAAAATTAGCAGCTAGTAAAACCTATACTTTACCACAATACAAAGAAAGAGCACCTTTCTTATTTGAACAAGTTGGACAATCTTACCAAGGGAATACTAATCTTTACAATTCAACTGACTACAATTTTGATTTAAAATGGGAATATTTTCCTAAAGGTGGTGAAGTTATATCTATAACAGGTTTTGGAAAATATATCCAAAATCCAATCAACGAAGTTATTATTGCATCAGCAACTAATGATATTTCTTGGGTAAATTCAGGAGAAAAAGCAGTTGGTATTGGTGCTGAGTTAGAAATCAGAAAAGATATCTTTAGTTTAGAAGGTTCTAATGATAAGAAAATTAATCTTTCTTCAGGATTAAATATATCTTATTTACATACAGATCAAGATTTAGATTCTGAAAAAGTATTTAGAGAAACTAATGGAACTTTTACTTCTTTCTTCACAAATAAAAATTCAAGATTAACAGGTGCATCAGATTTATTGGTTAATGCGGACGTAAGTTACAATCAAGCATTCTCATCTGAGCAATCTTTAACAGCAACTTTATCAGGAGCTTATTTCTCAGACAGAATATATTCTTTAGGGTCATCTTTAAAAGGAGACTTAGTGGATAGTGAAGTCATTACTTTAGATTTTATTTTAAAATTTAAATTAAATAAGAACATTGGATTTGGCATCAGTGCAAAGAATTTAACTAATCCTACAATTGAAAGAGTACAAAAAGGTGCTACAATTGAAGATGTTAAATATAATGATGTAGTAGTTGACTCTTATAAAAAAGGTAGAAACTTTAGTTTTTCAATGAAATATTCATTCTAAACAATTAGTTAACATTAAATAAATATTAGAGAGGTTTTTATAAAGCCTCTCTTTTTATTTTTAATAAACACTTAACATACAGGTAAAATTATAGTAGCACTACACAACTACATTTGTACCATCAAAATTAAATAACACAAAAAACACAATGAAAAAACTTATTTTATCAACATTAGCAATTGCTGCTTTAGTATTTACATCTTGTTCAAGAGATGAAGATTCAACTCCAACCCCAAGTGGTGTGGTTAACATTAATTCAGAAGATTTTAAAGGAGAATTAACTGCTGGTCAATCAGCTACTTTAGACGCTTCTAAAACTTATAAATTAACAGGTTCATTCATAATTAAAGCAGGTGCTACATTAACTATTCCTGCTGGAACAAGAATTGAAGCTACTGGTGGAACTTCTTCTTATATTGCTGTTGCTCAAGACGGATTAATTTACATTAACGGAACTGCAACTAGTCCAGTAGTTATGACAAGTGGTAAATCTGTTAAAGCTACAGGTGACTGGGGTGGTTTAGTTATTTGCGGAAGAGCAAATACTAACAAAGGTGGTTCAAACGGTGAAACAGCAACTTCTGAAGTTGGAGATTTAACTTACGGTGGAACTGAAAACAATGATAGCTCAGGAGTTATCAAGTATTTAAGAGTTGAGTACACTGGTGCTGCTTTTAATGCTGATAAAGAATTTAATGGAGTATCGCTTTTTGGTGTAGGTGCTGGTACTACATTTGAATATGTTCAAGCTTACAAAAGTGGTGATGATGGAATCGAATTTTTTGGTGGAGCTGTAAATGCAAAATATTTAATCGCTTTACATAGTGAAGATGATGCATTAGATTTTGCTGATGGATTCTCAGGTTCAATTGAATTTGGTTACATTAAAGATGTTGCAAAAGCTGGAATTGAAGGTTCAAACAATGGAGATAATGGATCTGCATTACCAACAACAAATGCTACTTTAAAAAACATATCTATTGTTAAAGGAGCATTAGCTGGACAAGAACATGGAATGTATATTAAAGAAGGTGGTGGAAAATGGACTGCTCAAAATATCTATATTCAAGATTTTGCTAAAGGAATCAAAATTAATGCTACAGATGCTCCAGCAAATGCAAGTATTACTAATGGATTTATTACTTTTAGTCCAATACAATTTTCAAACATTGCAGGTGACTTATCAGAATATGCTGGTACAAATACAACATATATGACTCAAGGAACTGCTAATGGTGCTGGAAACAACGGAGATACTCCAAGTTGGGCTGCTGGATGGACTGTAGGTCTATAATTAAACCAAGATAAAACTTATAATTAATCCCTCTTCGGAGGGATTTTTTTTGTGGTATACTTATTGTTATTAATATTTTTGTATATTTACACTATTAAATTCATCCCCAAATGAAGAAAAATTACGTTTTAACTCTAATTTTAGCATTTTGCTTCCTTACTTTCGAAGGTTTTTCGCAAGAAAGCAAGTCTGCTATGGGTAATTCTCAAGAACCTACTATTGAAGGATTATCAATCTACCCAAACCCCGTTAGTAACGGCAAATTGTACATTACATCAAAATTAGGATTAGAAAAAGAAATTCAAATTTATGATGTACTGGGCAAAAAAGTGTTTGACACTACTACAAGCGTAAAAGAAATTAATATTTCAAACTTAAACGCTGGAGTCTATATTATAAAAATCAAAGAAAAAGAAGCAACTACCTCAAGAAAACTTATAATCAAGTAGTTAATAGGTATTTTTTTTTATTTTTTGTATATTATTATTTTGTTAACTATTTCACAGTTATGCAAAAAATAACTACTTTTGTAACAAATTAAAAAAAACAAAAAATGAAAAAACTTTACTTTTTATCTTTATTATTAGGTTCTGCAATTGGTTTTGCTCAACCTGTTTTGACAGCAGTTGTAGATGGGCCATGTACAGGAGGTACTCCTAAAATGTGTGAAATTTTTGCTAAAGGGACTGTTGATTTTACACAGTTTTCAATACAAAACCAAACTAATGCTGGAACTACTTGGGGAGCAACTCTTGACTTATCTCCTCTTGGAACAAGAACTAATGAATTTGTTTATGTATTAAACACTGGAAGTTTAGTTTTTGCAACTCCTGAATTCCCTTCTGTTGTTGCAGGGAACTCTATTGAAGGTGGTGTGTTAAATTTAAATGGAGACGATCGAATTAGAATTATCAACACTGCAACAACTACTGTGATTGATCAATTTGGAGTTTCTGATGTTGACGGAACTGGAACAACTTGGGAATGGTTAGATACTTATGCAAAAAGAAACAATGGTACTGGACCTGATGCAGGTTTTGTTGAAGCTAACTGGACATTTGCTGCTGTTGATGGTTTAGATGGAACAGGAACATGCTCTAATGCTACAAACCCTACATTACAAACTATAGTTGGTTTAGGAGGTTATACATTATCTACAAAAACTTTTGATGCAATCGCTGGTTTATCATTATATCCAAACCCAGTTTCTGGAAATGTATTAAACATTACTTCTGCTGCTAATTTAGATATGAATGTAGCTATTTTTGATGTATTAGGAAAACAAGTTATCAATACAAAAGTAACTAACAACACTGTAAACGTTTCTAACTTAAACGCTGGTGTTTATATCGTTAAAATTACTGAAGACGGAAAAACTGCAACTAGAAAATTAGTAGTAAAATAGGTTTAGATGCTGAAATAAATTCAGCATGACAAAATATATATTAAAAGCATCAACATTACGTTGGTGCTTTTTTATTTTATATTTTTGCTAAAAAATTTACATTGATTCATTCTAACGATATATTTACCATTGCTTCCAAAAAGGAATTTGAGAAAATCGCACTTAAGGTTTTCCGTTTTCAATTTGATAATAATATCGTATATCAAGAATTTTGTCAACTTTTAAATAAGAACAAAGAAAATGTAAAGTCTCTAACTGAAATTCCATTTTTACCGATTCAATTTTTTAAAAGCCACAAAGTTTTAAGTTCTAAAGATGTTATTCAAACAACATTTACAAGTAGTGGAACAACCGGAATGCAAACCAGCAAACATTTAGTAACAGACATTTCTTTATATGAAGAAAGTTATAGAAGTGCTTTTTCTGAATTTTATGGAAACATTGAAGATTATTGTGTTTTGGCTTTGCTTCCTTCCTATTTAGACCGAGAAGGTTCTTCTTTAATTCACATGGTTGATGATTTGATTCAGAAAAGTAATCATATAGATAGCGGGTTTTATTTAAACAACTATGAACATCTTTTAGCAAAATTAATGCAATTAGATGCTATGGGTGAAAATGTTTTATTAATTGGTGTTTCTTACGCGCTTTTGGATTTAGTAGATGCTATAAATAAAAAAGAACATTCTTTTTTAGAAGCTTGGAAAGGATTAAAAAATACTATCATTATGGAAACTGGTGGCATGAAAGGCAAAAGAAAAGAAATGATTCGAGAAGAATTACATGAGATTTTATGCCAAGGTTTTGGTGTTCCTGTAATTCATTCTGAATATGGAATGACTGAATTATTATCTCAAGCTTATTCATTAGGAAACGGAATTTTTGAATGTCCCAATTGGATGCAAATCTTAATCAGAGATACTGAAGATGCTTTGTCTTATGTAAACGAAGGCAAAACAGGTGGAATTAACATCATTGATTTGGCTAATATCAATTCATGTTCGTTTATTGCTACGCAAGATTTAGGCAAAAAATATCCCAACCATTCTTTCGAAGTGCTGGGACGTTTTGATAATTCTGATATTCGTGGATGTAACCTTATGGTTATTTAGTTTTTGTTGAATCGAATTACAATTTAACGATTTCACAGTTTAACAATTAAACAAATTTAACCACAAAATAATTTTTCTTTCCTCTTTGCAATAAAACAAATTTGTTACTTACTAAATCATTTGAAGTCAGATTGAATTCTTCTGTAACTTTTTCTTTATTTACTGAAATTGAATTTTCTTTCAAAGCTCTTCTTGCTTCTCCGTTTGAAACTAAAAATCCCGTTTTTTCATTTAATAATGTAACGATGTCAATTCCTTCATTTAAATCCGACAAAGAAACTTCAGCTTGAGGAATTCCTTCAAAAATTTCAGCTAATTGATTTTCGTTTAGTGTTTTTAAATCTGACATGTCTTTACTAAAGAAAGCTCCAGATGCAAAAATAGCACTGTCTAAATCTTCTTTTGAATGTACTAACAACATTAATTCTTCTGCCAAACGTTTTTGTAAAACTCTTAAATGTGGAGCTTCGTTATGTTCAGCAATTACAGCTTCAATCGTTTCTTTATCCAAAAATGTAAAAATCTTAATATATTTTTCAGCATCAACATCTGAAGTATTTAACCAAAATTGGTAGAATTTATAAGGTGACGTTTTATCAGCTGTTAACCAAACATTTCCTCCTTCTGATTTTCCAAATTTAGAACCATCAGCTTTTGTAATTAACGGACAAGTCATTGCATAAGCTTTTGAACGCTCTTCATTATCCACGTTCATTCTACGCACTAATTCTGTTCCAGTTGTGATGTTTCCCCATTGGTCACTTCCACCCATTTGTAACAAACAGTTGTATTCTTTATTCAAATGGTAAAAATCATATCCTTGAATTAGTTGGTAAGTGAACTCTGTAAAACTCATCCCTTCACCAGCATCACCAGACAAACGTTTTTTTACAGAATCTTTTGCCATCATGTAATTCACAGTAATTCTTTTACCCACATCACGAGCAAAATTAATGAATGAGAATTCTTTCATCCAGTCGTAATTATTGACTAAAATTGGTGCGTTTTCATCTGTTGCGTCAAAATCTAAAAAGTTAGAAAGTACATTTTTAATTCCGTTTACATTGAAATTTAATGTTTCTTCATCTAACAAATTTCTTTCATCAGATTTCCCAGAAGGATCACCAATCATTCCTGTTGCACCACCAACTAATGCAATAGGTCTATGTCCAAAATTGCGTAAATGTTTTAACAAAATAATTGGAACTAAACTTCCAATGTGTAATGAATCTGAAGTTGGGTCAAATCCTATATAAACTGTAGTAGGTTCTTTTAATAATTGCTCTTCTGTTCCTGGCATCATATCGTGTACCAAGCCTCTCCATTGTAATTCTTCTACTAGATTTTTCATTTTATACTGAAATAGGGTTATACTAATTTTTGCAAATATAGGGCATAGTTTTAAAATTCTTAAATCAAAAATCGTTAATCATCAATCTTAAATTAAAAGAATCTATTTATCTTTACAATATGATACTAGTTACAGGAGCAACAGGTTTAGTAGGTTCACATTTATTGATTTCTTTATTGCAAGAAAATAATGATGTAAAAGCTTTATATCGAAATTCAAAACACATTGAAAAAGTAAAGAATGTTTTTACTTATAAAAAGCAGTTAGATTTATTTGATAAAATCAATTGGGTGGAAGGTGATATTACTGATATCCCATCGTTAAATGTTGCTTTTGAGAAAGTAACAATAGTTTATCATTGTGCTGCTTTGATTTCTTTTGACCCAAAAGATGAAGATAAATTACGAAAAGTAAATATAGAAGGAACAGCAAATGTCGTGAACTGTTGTATTGATTTTGGAGTAAAAAAACTTTGTCACGTTAGTTCTATTGCCGCTTTAGGAGACACCAAAGAAGGAGAAGTCTTGATTACAGAAGAAACAGATTGGAATCCCGAAAAATTACACGGTGATTATGCCATTTCTAAATATGGTGCCGAAATGGAAGTTTGGAGAGGTTTTCAGGAAGGTTTAGAAGTTGTAATTGTAAATCCAGGTGTTATTTTTGGGTATGGTTTTCCTGAACAAGGTAGTAGTGTAATTTTTAAATCTGTTAAAAAAGGATTCCCCTTTTACACTAAAGGTAAAACAGGAATTATTGCAGTTGAAGATGTCGTAAATTGCATGATACAACTAATGAAAAGTAATATTAATCGACAGCAATACACATTAGTAGCTGAAAACCCAACCTTAGAAACAGTTCTGTTTACAATTGCTGATGGATTAGAAGTAAGAAAACCCTCTATTTATGCCAACAAAACTTTAACTAGAATAGCTTGGAGATTAGATTGGTTTTTATCAAAAATTATTGGTCGAAAGAGAAGCTTCACAAGAGCTACTTCAAAATCATCGCATTCTTTGGATATTTATGATAATTCTAAAATAAAAAAAGAATTAAACTATACTTTTTTGGACATGAAAAACTATCTAATTAGTTTGTCTGAGGAATATAAGTAGCAGGATTGTCTGGAACTTTTATCTTTTTTTCTTTCAATAAAGTATCAATTTCGCTCTTTTGATTTACAATACGTTCATTTACATGTTTGTATATTTTCTTGAAAGATTTAATATCTGATGCAAAGTACTTGTAGTTTTGGAAATAAGTAGCACTATCTATTTTATATTTTTTATAGATAAAATCCTTAATTTTAATATTATTATCACTAAGTTTTTGAGGTTTGTGTGTTTCTGCAGCCTGTAAAATTGCCATATCATAGATAATTTCTTCCATCACTTCCTTGCTCAACAAATTATCTGGTTTTGGAACAGGTTTTTCATTACATGAAATTAATAGTACTGAAATAAATATGAATATTAGTTTTTTCATAACAAGTTATTTTCTGTCAAAAAGTAAACGTTGACCGTGATTTCCTTTTGCTACTTTTCCGTTAGAATATACAATTTTACCATTAACCAATGTATGCATAATTCTCGATTTAAAATTAGTTCCTTCAAAAGGAGACCAACCACATTTAGCTAAAATATTTTCTTTTTGTACATTCCATGGTGAATGAGAATTTACGATTGTTAAATCTGCATAATATCCTTCTTTAATAAATCCGCGATTTCTAATTTTAAAAATTTTAGCTGGATTGTGACACATTTTTTCCACAATCTTTTCTATTGAAATCATACCTTTTAAATGCTTTTCAAACATAGCAACTAAAGCATGTTGCACTAATGGTCCTCCAGACGGTGCTTTTAAATAAGTATTTTTCTTTTCTTCTAAAGTGTGAGGAGCATGATCTGTAGCAATTACATCAATTCTATCGTCTAATAAAGCTTCCCATAAAGCATCTTTATCTTTCTGGGTTTTTACTGCAGGATTCCATTTGATAAATGACCCTTTTGTTTCATAATCTGCATCTGTAAACCATAAGTGATGAATACAAACTTCTGCTGTAATCATTTTTTCCTCTAAAGGAATTTTATTGGTAAACAAGTCCATTTCTTTAGCTGTCGACAAATGAAAAACATGTAATCTTGCTCCCGTTTTCTTAGCTAATTCAATAGCTTTTGAAGACGATATATAACAAGCTTCTTCACTTCTAATCAAAGGGTGATATTTCATGGGAATATCTTCCCCAAATTCTGCTTTATATTTTTCTGTATTTGCTTTTATTGTTCCTTCATCTTCACAATGAACAGCAATTAACATTTTGGTTGATGAAAATATTTTTTCTAAAACTTCTGGATTATCCACCAACATGTTACCAGTTGAAGAACCTAAAAACAATTTAATTCCAGCAACATTTTCTGGATTTGTTTTTAAAACTTCTTCTAAATTATCATTTGTTCCACCCATCATAAACGAATAATTTGCATAAGATGTTTTTGCGGCAATTTGATATTTGTCTTCTAATAATTCTTGTGTAACTGCATTTGGAACTGTGTTTGGTTGCTCAATAAATGAAGTTATTCCACCTGCAACCGCAGCTCTACTTTCCGATTCTATATTTCCCTTATGTGTTAATCCTGGTTCTCTAAAGTGAACTTGATCATCAATAACTCCTGGCAACAAATAATTTCCTTCTGCATCAATAATTATGGTTTGAGAAGACTTTGAACTTATTTGTGGGGCAATTTCAACAATAAATTCATTTTCAACCAAAACATCTCCTTCAAAAATCTGTCCTTCGTTAACTATTTTAGCGTTTTTTATTAAAATTGAACTCATTATAATATATTAAATATTTTTTTTATTCTTAGTAATATTACTCCAAAAACAGCTTCTTTGATAATACTTCCACTCATTTTTGATTGTCCTTTTGTTCTATCTGTAAATATAATTGGCACTTCAACTATCTTAAATTTATTTACAAAAGCTCTATATTTCATTTCAATTTGAAAGGCATAACCAATAAATTTGACTCTATCTAAATCAATAACTTCCAAAACATTTCGTTTATAACATACAAAACCAGCTGTGGCATCAGCAATTTTCATGCCTGTAATTAATCGCACATAAACAGATGCAAAATAAGATAATAGAACCCTACTCAAGGGCCAATTTACCACATTAACTCCTTTTGAATACCTTGAGCCTATTGATAGATCAGCTCCTTCTAAACAAACTTCGTATAACTTTTCTAAATCATTTGGATTATGTGAAAAATCAGCATCCATTTCAAAAACATAATCATAATTGTTTGCCAATGCCCATTTGAATCCATGTACATAAGCCGTTCCTAAACCTGATTTTTTTTCACGTACTTCTATAAAAAGTCTATCTGAAAATTTAGCCTGTAGCTCTTTTACTTTAGTTGCTGTTCCGTCAGGAGAATTGTCGTCAACAATAAGTACATCAAACGTTTTTTTTAAAAGAAAAACTGCATTTATGATGCTTTCTATATTCTCTATTTCGTTGTATGTTGGAATTATGACAATCCTTTTGTCCATTTGGCTTAATAATTTCTACAAAAGTAAACCTTTTTAAATATATTTTTTATTAATAAAATTATAATAATTGAAATCCAGTTAATTTTGTAATTTTACGCTCCATATGATAGCATTACAATTACAAGAACGAATAATTGAGAACAAAGATTGGGCAACTTTTCTGTTTTTGTTATGCTTTGTAGTGATTGCGATTGTAAAATCTCTTTTTGAAGTTCAATTTAGTGAATTTTTGAGGCTGCCTTTCTCCAAAAAATATACATCAACATACAAAGACACTTCTAATTTATATAGCACTTTTACAATATCTTTGTTTTTTGTTCAATTAATTTCGTTTTCTTTTTTAATTCAAATTGTATTAAGTTATTTTGATTTTACTACAAAAACCAATTGGATTACTTTTATTCAAATATTTACTACTCTATTTGTGGCTATTTTAATAAAGTTTTACATCGAGAAAATTGTTGCAAATATTTTTGAAATCGAGGAGTTTTTAGAAATTTTCAACTTAAAAAAAGTAACTTTTAGAACATATATTGGGCTTATTTTCCTTCCAATTGTAATTTTACTTTATTATAACAATTTTTTAAGCGTAGGAATAATCTCATTGTTCCTAGTGGTCATAGGCATTGCGATGGTATATTTTTACTTTTTATCGATTCTTACCTATCAAAAGCTAATTCTAAGTAGAATATTTTATTTTATTTTATATCTTTGCACCCTTGAAATAGGACCTTATTATTTACTATATCATTGGTTTACAAAAAAATAGATAAGATTGCATATGTCAAACTTAAAAGTTAAAACAATTTTAGTTTCTCAACCAGAACCTAAAGTAGAAAATTCTCCATATTTTGACCTTCAACAAAAGTTGAAAGTTAAAATAGATTTTAGAACATTCATTCACGTTGAAGGTGTCTCTGCTAAAGATGTAAGACAGCAAAAAATAGATTTAAACAACTATACTGCCATTATTTTAACTAGTAGGAATGCTATTGACCATTTTTTTAGAATAGCTGAAGAAATGCGTTACAAAGTACCAGAAGACTTGAAATATGTTTGTCAGTCTGAAGCTATTGCTGTTTATTTACAAAAATATGTAGTGTATAGAAAACGTAAAATATATGTTGGACAAAAAGATTTTGCAGATCTTACTCCAATATTTAAAAAATACAAAGACGAAAAATTCTTATTACCTGCTCCTGATAATTTGAATGATGATGTCCCTCAAGTTTTAGATAGTTTAAAACTAAACTGGACAATGGGTGTTTTTTATAAAACAGTGATGAGTGATTTATCTGATTTAAAAGATGTTTATTATGATATTCTAGCATTTTTTAGTCCAATTGGAATTCAATCATTGTTCAAGAATTTTCCAGATTTCAAACAAAATAATACTCGTATTGCTGTTTTTGGAGCCACAACTAAAAAGGAAGCTACTGATAGAGGTTTACGAGTAGATATATTTGCACCAGCACCAGAAACACCATCTATGACAGGTGCATTAGAAAAATACATCACAGAAGTTAATAAAGGAAAGTAATTATTTTCTTTTATTCCATAAAAAAAGCCTTTCAAATTGAAAGGCTTTTTTATTTATATAGAGTAGACTACTAAACTTTTGGTCCAGCGTTAACAAGGTTTTTACCTTCTTCGTTGTCTGTATATTGTTCAAAATTAGCAATAAAACGCTTAGCTAAATCTGTTGCTTTATTTGTCCACGTTGAAGCATCTTCATAAGTGTTTCTTGGATCAAGAATTTCTGAATTTACATCATGTAAAGTAGTTGGTACTTCAAAATTAAAAATAGGAATTATTTTTGTTTCTGCTTTTTCAATAGAACCATCTAAAATTGCATCAATAATAGCTCTAGTATCTTTAATTGAAATACGTTTCCCTGTTCCATTCCAACCTGTGTTAACCATATAAGCTGTAGCATTATTTTGCTCCATTTTCTTAACTAATTCTTCACCATATTTTGTTGGATGAAGTGATAAGAATGCTTTTCCAAAACAAGCTGAAAAAGTTGGTTGTGGCTCAGTTACACCTCTTTCTGTACCAGCTAATTTAGCCGTAAATCCTGACAAGAAGTAGTATTTAGTTTGTTCTGGTGTTAATTTAGAAACTGGAGGCATAACTCCAAAAGCATCTGCAGTTAAGAAAATTACTTTTGTAGCATGACCTGCTTTTGAAACTGGTTTAACTATATTTTGAATATGATTAATTGGATAAGAAACTCTTGTATTTTGAGTTACAGAACCATCTTTAAAATCAATTTTACCGTTTTCATCAAGTGTAACGTTTTCTAACAAAGCATCTTTCTTAATTGCTCCGTAAATGTCTGGTTCGTTTTCTTTACTTAAATCAATTGTTTTTGCATAACAACCTCCTTCAAAGTTAAAAACACCATCATTATCCCATCCGTGTTCATCGTCACCAATTAATTCACGTTTTGGATCAGTAGATAGAGTTGTTTTTCCTGTACCTGATAAACCAAAGAAAACAGCTACATCACCATCTTTACCTTTGTTTGCCGAACAGTGCATTGAAGCAATTCCTTGTAATGGCAAATAGTAGTTCATCATTGAGAACAATCCTTTTTTCATTTCTCCACCATACCATGTTCCACCAATTAATTGGATTTTTTCAGTAAGGTTAAAAGCTATATATACTTCCGAATTTAATCCGTGAGCTGCATAATCTTTAAATGAAGTTTTTGAACCATTCATTACTACGAAATCTGGCTCACCATAGTTTTCTAATTCATCTTCAGTAGGTCTAATAAACATATTTTTTACAAAATGTGCTTGCCATGCTACTTCCATAATAAAACGTACTTTTAATCTAGTGTTTTCATTAGCACCACAAAAAGCATCTATTACATATAATTTTTTTCCAGATAATTGTTTTACTGTATTTTCTTTTAATGCATTCCAAGTATCTTGAGAAATACCTTTATTGTCATTTGCTGCTTTATCAGATGTCCACCATATAGTATCTTCAGTAACACTGTCTTTTACTATATATTTGTCTTTAGGAGAACGACCAGTAAATTCACCAGTCATTACATTAACAGCTCCTAGTTCTGACAATTGACCTCTTTCAAATCCTTTTAAGTTGGTATCTAATTCATCATTGTACAATTCATCATATGATGGATTATAGACTATTTCATTTACATTATTAATACCGTATTTTTCTAACGAAATCGTTTTCGTAAATTGAGTGTTTGAATTCATAAAAATTTAGTTATGTTGCTTCTATTTCAGAATGCAAAATTAAAAATATTATTTTATATATTGTGTTTTAAATCTATTTTTTAGCAATAATGCAATAAAACAGATAAATCCATGAAGATATTAACAGTAAACCTCCTATTGGAGTTACAGGTCCTAGAAATTTGGCTTTAATGTTTGTGATTGTGGAAGTAGCTAATAAATAAATTGAACCACTAAATAATAGTATTCCAAACAATGTCAATAAAAAAACAACCATTTTCTGCTTATCTGTAGCATAACTTGTCTGAGCTACAAACAATAAAAACAACGCATGATACATTTGATAACGAACTCCTATTTCAAAGGAAT
Source organism: Flavobacterium ponti (assembly GCF_042652765.1). Taxonomy (NCBI): domain Bacteria; kingdom Pseudomonadati; phylum Bacteroidota; class Flavobacteriia; order Flavobacteriales; family Flavobacteriaceae; genus Flavobacterium; species Flavobacterium ponti. The sequence goes on along the minus strand of NZ_JBHSGW010000001.1, from coordinate 383,128 downwards.
TTAATTGTTCAATTGATAAAAACTTTTTTAATCCATGAGCTCCAAATGCTCCTAAAACTATAGCTAAAGCTCCTATAATCAAAGCAGTAAGCAGTATCTTTTGCGACATAACATTATTTTATAATACAAAGGTATAAAATCAAATCCTTGTGGAGTGTGATTTAAATCATAAAATTCTTTTAAAAAGTATAACAATTACGTAGTTTTGTGTGACATTTATAACAATCATAATGAGAAACATCCTGCTTTTTGGTGCTGGAAAATCAGCATCGTCTCTAATAAAATATCTTTTAGACAAGTCTGAATCTGAAAATCTACACTTAACAATTGCTGATTTAAATATTGATTTAGCAAAAAATAAAACCAATAATCATAAAAATGCAACACCAATTGCCATTGATATTTTTAATGAAAGTGATAGAAAAAAGGCAATTGAAAAAGCGGATATAGTAATCTCAATGCTTCCTGCTCATTTACACATAGAAATTGCTAAAGATTGTATTGCATTTAAAAAACATATGGTTACAGCTTCCTATATTAGTCCAGCTATGCAAGAACTAGATGAACTTGCCAAAAAAAATAATTTGGTTTTCATGAATGAAATTGGACTTGATCCAGGAATTGACCATATGAGTGCCATGAAAGTTTTGGATGAAATCAGAGCTAAAGGTGGAAATGTTATTTTATTCGAATCTTTTTGTGGAGGTTTAGTGGCTCCAGAATCTGATTCTAATTTATGGAATTACAAATTCACTTGGAACCCTAGAAACGTTGTTTTAGCTGGTCAAGGTGGTGTAGCTAAATTTATTCAAGAAGGAACTTATAAATATATTCCATATAATAAATTGTTTAGAAGAACCGAATTTTTAGAAGTAGAAGGTTTTGGACGATTTGAGGCTTATGCCAATAGAGATTCCTTAAAATATAGAAGTGTTTATGGTTTAGATGATGCTTTGACCGTTTATAGAGGAACTATGCGAAGAGTTGGTTATTCTCGTGCTTGGGATGTTTTGGTTCAACTTGGAATGACTGATGATTCTTATACTATGGAAAACTCAGAAAATATGAGTTATAGAGATTTTACCAATTCATTTTTACCTTATCATCCTACGGACACTGTTGAGATTAAATTGCGTTATATTCAAAAAATTGAACAAGATGATATCATTTGGGATAAATTGGTAGAATTGGATATTTTCAATGCCAATAAAAAAGTAGGACTTAAAAATGCAACTCCAGCTCAAATTTTAGAAAAAATATTAACTGAAAAATGGACCTTACAACCTGACGATAAAGACATGATTGTTATGTATCATAAATTTGGTTATGAATTAAATGGTGAGAAAAAACAAATTGATGCTACAATGGTTTGTTTGGGAGATGATCAAACATACACTTCAATGGCTAAAACAGTTGGTTTACCCGTTGCAATTGCTACACTTAAAATTCTAAATAAAGAAATTACAACTTATGGTGTTCAAATGCCAATTACCAAAGAGATTTATCTTCCTATTTTAAAAGAATTAGAAAGTTATGGTGTTAATTTCAAAGAAATTGAAGTACCTTATTTAGGTTATAATCCTTTAAACATAAAAAACTGAAGAGCAGTTGTTTCTTCAAATGAAGAAATGCTTTGTGTTTAATTATTTTATTGCTATTTTAAATCAATTGTGTATTTTTACTTTATATTTTAAATCATATGAAAGTAAATCACCTACAAATTGAAATTGATGGAATAGATAAAGAAATTCTTCGTGATTTAATGGAAGATGCACGAAAACCTATTCTTCAAATTGCAAAAAAAGTTGGAATTTCGGGTGCTGCCATACATCAAAGATTAAAAAAACTAGAACAAGCTGGTGTTATTGTGGGTTCAAAATTTATAGTAAACAATAAAGTTCTTGGCTATACAACAGTAGCATTTGTTGGAGTTTATTTAGAAAAAGCAGCCAATAATAGTGTTGCTGTTCGAGAATTAAAAAAAATTCCTGAAGTTTTAGAATGTCATTACACGACAGGAAATTGGAGTATTCTAATAAAAATAATTTGTAAAGACAACGAACATTTGATGCAAATGCTAAATAAAAAAATCCAAACAATTGAAGGTGTTTCAAGAACGGAAACTTTTATTTCTTTGGAACAACAAATTGAAAGACAAATTCAGTTATAAAGTGTGAGTTGTGGGTAAATTTTAAAATTAATAAATAGATGAAACTATTTTGTACATTACTTTTGGTTTTTTTTGCCAATCATTTATATGTAAAAAACATTGAAGGAAAATATAAAGGATATTATAAATCCAAAACAGGGGCATATAATTCTAAAAGTTTTGAAATTGTTTTTGACAAATTAAATTATGTTAAAACTTTTAATGATGGAGAAAAAGTAAAAGGCACAAAGCAACAAATTAAAAATTCAAATAATAAATCCATTACTTATTTATATGACTTCGTATTTACTCAACCAGTAATCAAATTAGATTCATTAGAAATTAAAATGTTTGGAAAACCAATTATTGAAATCAATGAAAGTAAATCAGATACACTTTTTTTTCGAACAACATATAGCGGACAACTAAATGTTACAATAAATGAAGGGATATTGGTACTAATAAAATAAAACTATTTTAATTAATTTAAAAAATTATAAAAAAATCCGTTTCATAAATTTACGAAACGGATTTTTAATTTATGTAAATACTTATTTATCTTCTTGCTAAAATTTGATAAGCAAAATAAATTAAAGAAGCCAATGCTCCTAAAGCAGCAACTAAATAAGTTCTTGCAGCCCATTTTAAAGCATCTTCTGCACCAGCATATTCTTCTTGACTTACCATGTTTTTTCCTTTTAACCAAGCTAATGCTCTGTTACTTGCATCATATTCTACTGGTAAAGTTATGAAACTAAACAAAGTTGCAATTCCCATTAAAACTAAACCTGCAACTGCTACATAAATTCCAAAACTTGAAACTGCCATTAAAATCAAACCACCATAAATTACCCATTGCGATAATTTTGATGAAATGTTTACCATTGGAACCATATTTGAACGCATAGTTAACCAACTATAAGCTTGAGCGTGTTGCACAGCATGTCCAACCTCATGAGCAGCAACAGCAGCTGCAGCAGCATTTCTTTGATTGTAAACAGCTTCTGATAAATTCACCGTTTTATCTGCTGGATTATAATGATCTGTTAATCTTCCTGGAGTTGAAATAACTCTTACATCTCTAATTCCATTATCTGCTAACATTTTTTCGGCAATTTCTGCACCACTCATTCCATTTCTCAATTGTACTTTTGAATAATATTCAAACTTACTTTTTAATTTTGAACTCACTAGCCAACTTACCAGTGAAATAGCTCCAATTAAAATTAAATATCCTAATCCCATTTTTTTATTTTTTTAAGTTACAAAATAAATATCAAATTATGTTCCAATCTTTTAGAATGACAAAATGACGTTATTGATTAGTACTCATTACTGGTTTAACACCTTTATTGATATCCATAACTGGCAACAAACCATTTGAAGGAACGTAAATAATTTGTGGTAAATCTCCTTTATCAGCAATTTTTTCTAAAGTTCTAATGAATAAATATTGATTATACGTTTCGCTTAATGTTCCATTTTCAACTTTCATAGCTTCAGCCATTCCTTTTGCACGTTCAATTTCGGCTTGAGCGTTTAGTTTTTCCGCTTCTAATTTGGCTTTAGCTTCTTCTACTAAAATTCTTCTATTTTGTTCGGCTTTTGCCATTTCAGCTTTTCCAGCCATTTCTTGTTGCCATACATTATATCTTGGCAATCCAAACATCATTGAAGCAATTAATACAAATGCAAAAAATATTATTCCAAAAACTAAAGCAGCTCCATTTCTTCTCATTTTATTAAATTTTAAGTTATACTTATTATACGTAAAATTTAAAAAAAGTTACAAAAAAACCCAAACTCAACAGAATTTGGGTTGAAATTATAATGTTCGGTTTTCTATAAAAATGAAATACCAAACACAAATCTATTATTTCCGTTTTCTTTAACAGTGTTTTCAACTGAAGCAAAATCTGATTTGTATTTTCCGTTAGTAAAAGCAAATTCATATCCAAGATTAGCTCTGATTTTAGTTGATTTATTGTTAAACAAATACAACGAAACTGATGGTCCCACAAAAAACACTTGATTTCTCAAAGAAACATGTCCACTATTGTTCAATGGCTCTAAATCATTTAAATCAATAACATTATTCTTATTATAAATATCAATTTGGTAACCAGTAGCCGCTAAATTTAAACCCCCAGTAAAAGCAATTTTTTCACTATTTACAAAATTATAATGCACTCTTAATCTAGAAGTAAATCCAAGGTTTTGATTTTCTGAATCACCTTTTTTATTTTTTGAAAACAGAAATCCAAATTCGGCATCACCTGAAATTTTATTACCAAAAATATTCATCCCAATTTGAAGTTCAGGCATAGTTTCATTTAATTCAGGCAGATTAGCTGCTTTTAATTTGTCGTTTAAATTAAATTTACTTTGAAATTGAGCACCCACTCCAAAATAAAAATCAACATCCACTTTTTTATTAGCTTCTTCTTCAGAAGATTGTGCATTAATTAAGTTACTTGCAACTAAAAATAAAAGAATTAAAATTTTTTTCATAGAAATATATTTATTGGTTTTAGTATTAACGAAAAAATCAACATATTAATTATGTTGATTTTAAAAGTTTATTGTTTAAAAGAATGAATTTCTCTTTATTATGATACATTTTTAAGGTCCTTGCTTTTTTTTACCTCATCAAAAAGTTGTCTTCTTAAACTTTGCTCTCTTTCCACACAAACACCTCTGTAGTTTTGATATTCTTCTTCTAAATCAGCTAATAATGTTTTTGATTCTTTGGTTACTTTATTCGCTCTTTTAAAGCTTAAAAATAAAATCACTGCTGCAGCTAATGCTCCCAGAAACAAAGCCCACATTGTGATTGAATAACTCTCTTTACTAATAGAAAGTCCTAAAAAATTAATGTTTGCTTTTTCTGCTGCTAATTTTTCATTGGTGTTCTTAATGGTTTTCAACTCTTTTTCTAGAGCGTTAATTTCCTTATTATTAGCATTTATTTGATTTTCAAGATTCGTTTGAATGCTTTGCTCTTGTTTAATGTAGCTATTTAATGAAGCTTGAAAATTTGTTATTGATGCTTTTTTTATTACTTTATAATCTTGGAAACTATTTGATTTATCGATTAGATTACTTAAATCATTTGTCAGTTTTGTACTTTTTTCTTGTGCTTGCAATGTGATTATTGAGGTGCACAAAATAAAGAATGCTAGAATTGAATTTTGTTTTATTCTTTTCATGTTTTTAGATTTGTTTAAAAAAAATTGTGTTGAAGTAAAAATCAAAAATGTGCCGTTTTGATTTAACTTATAAATAGTAAAGTAAAAAACTCGATTTTATTGTGTAGAATATAAGTTTTTAACGATTTTTAATGCTTTTTTTATTTAAAAACGCATTTTAACAAGTAAACTTAATGAAAAAATCAATAGTATAAAAAAATCCCAAACATTATTTTAAAAATAACATTTGGGATTTATAATTTTAGTATTGGTATTTTGTAACCAGATTATCCCACCAAATTAATAATTTTTCCAGGAACTATGATTACTTTTTTAGGAGTATTTCCTGCTAATTGTGCAATGGTTCTTTCGTCTGCCATTACGATTTCTTCAATTTGTTTTGGAGTTAAATCCAAAGGTAATTTCATAGTGAAACGCATTTTTCCATTGAAAGAAATTGGATATTCTTTTTCTGATTCTACTAGGTATTTAGCATCAAAAATTGGGAAATCTACGGTTGCAATTGAACCTTCGTAACCTAATTGTTTCCATAATTCTTCAGCAATATGAGGAGCATAAGGAGAAATTACAACAGCTAAAGGTTCTAAAATAGCTCTATGATGACATTTTAAAGTAGCTAATTCATTCACACAAATCATGAATTGTGAAACCGAAGTATTAAATGAGAAATTCTCTATATCTTCCGTTACTTTTTTGATGGTTTTGTGTAGCGATTTGTACATTTCTGCTGTTGGCTCGTTATTCGTTACAATTGAACCATTATCATCAAAATACAATCTCCATAGTTTTTTTAGAAAACCAAAAACTCCAGTAATTCCAGCTGTGTTCCAAGGTTTGGCTTGTTCTAATGGTCCTAAAAACATTTCATACAAACGCAACGTATCAGCTCCATATTCATTACAAATCTCATCTGGATTGACTACGTTGTATTTTGATTTAGACATTTTTTCTACTTCTCGACCAACGATGTATTTTCCATCTTCTAAAATGAACTCTGCATTTTTATAATCAGTATATACAGGATGATTTTTGAATTTTTCTCTATCTAATTCATTTGTAATATCATTAATTACTGATAAATCTACATGAATTTTCTGAAATCCAAAACTTAATTTGTCAATTAAATGTGAATCATTTGGAAAATAATTTTTTAAAAAATTTGGAATAGTTAATATAAAATCATCAATTTCTTTTTCCAATATTTCTTTTGGTTTATTAATATTAGATTTAATATCATATGAATCCGTAAAAGCTTTACTAATAAAAAATTTATTATTGGTTTTTTTGATAAATTCTAATATTTCTTTATTTTCTTCTGATAAATCAGATTTTATTTCAATGCCTTCTGAATTATGATTGCAAATTAATCTATACACAAAAGCACTCATTCCCAAAATCATTCCTTGGTTGATCAACTTTTTGAATGGTTCTTCTGTTGGTGCAAAACCTCTATCTTTTAAGAATTTATTCCAAAAACGAGCATATAATAAATGTCCGGTTGCGTGTTCGCTTCCACCAATGTATAAATCTACATTTTGCCAATAGTCTAACGCTTCTTTACTTGCAAAATCTTCTTTATTGTGTGCATCCATATAACGCATCCAATACCAAGAAGAACCAGCCCAACCAGGCATTGTATTTAATTCTAAAGGAAAAATAGTTTTGTTATCAATCAAATCATTGCTAACTACTTCATTGGTTTCCGTATTCCAAGCCCAAATTGTTGCGTTTCCTAAAGGTGGTTGTCCATCTTCTGTTGGTAAATATTTTTCAACTTCTGGTAAAGCAATTGGCAAATGTTTTTTATCAATCATTTGTGGTAACCCATTCACATAATAAACTGGAAACGGTTCACCCCAATATCTTTGACGAGAGAAAACAGCATCACGTAAACGGTAATTTACTTTGGCTTTTCCTACTCCTATTTTTTCTAGTTCTTCAATGACTTTTTTGGTTCCTTCTTTATACCCTAAACCGTTTAAGAAATCAGAATCTACTAATTTAAAACCTTCTTTGGCTCCAAAAGCTTCTTCCGAAATATCTTGGTCGAAAATGTTTTTAATTTCAGGCATTCCGTTAGTTCCTTTGAAGAAATTCGCGAAAGCATAATCACGTTCATCACCACAAGGAACGGCCATTACTGCACCTGTTCCATAACCTGCTAAAACGTAATCTCCAATCCAAACTGGAATTGGTTCTTTGGTAAATGGATGTTCCGCATAAGCACCTGTGAAAACTCCTGAAATGGTTTTTACATCTGCCATTCTTTCTCTTTCGGAACGTTTTGCAGTGGCTTCTACATAAGCATCAACAGCTGCTTTTTGTTCAGGAGTTGTGATTTGAGCAACCAATTCGTGTTCTGGAGCTAAAGTCATAAATGTTACTCCAAAAATGGTATCAGGTCTAGTTGTAAATACTGAAATTCTGTTTTCTGAATTCTGCAACCTGAAATCAACCATTGCTCCCACACTTTTTCCAATCCAGTTTCTTTGCGATTCTTTTAGAGATTCTGTCCAATCGATTTCGTTTAAACCTTGCAATAATCGTTCTGCGTAAGCTAAAATTCGCATCGACCATTGAGTCATTTTCTTACGAATTACAGGATGACCACCACGTTCTGAAACTCCGTTTACAATTTCGTCATTGGCTAAAACAGTTCCTAAGGCTGGACACCAATTAACTTCTGTCTCTGCTAAATAAGTTAATCTGTATTGTAAAAGTATTTTTTGTTGTTGTTCTGATGAAAAAGCGTTCCATTCGCTTGACGAAAAAGAAACAATATTATCATCGCAAACTGCATTTACATTGACATTTCCGTTTTTCTCAAATTCTTGAATTAAGGTACAAATGCTTTCTGCTTTATCTGAATTGTTATTGTACCAAGATTCAAATAATTGGATAAAAATCCATTGAGTATGTTTATAATAATCTGGATTTGAAGTACGAACTTCTCGACTCCAATCAAATGAAAATCCGATTTTATCTAATTGTTCTCTGTAACGAGCAATATTTTCTTTGGTCGTTTTATCTGGATGTTGTCCTGTTTGAATGGCATATTGTTCAGCAGGTAAACCAAATGAATCATATCCTTGAGGATGCAATACATTAAATCCTTTGTGACGTTTGTATCGAGCCACAATATCAGAAGCAATATAACCTAGTGGATGCCCAACATGTAAACCTGCTCCAGATGGATAAGGGAACATGTCCAATACATAATATTTAGGTTTTTCTGAATGATTTGATGCAGCAAAAGTTTGGTTATCTGCCCAATATTTTTGCCAATTAGCTTCGATTTCGTTTGGATTGTATTTCATTACTTTGGTTAAAAGTTTAAAGGGTTAAAAGGTTAAAAGTTGTTTTTAACTGATTTAATCCTTAAAAATTAAGGTGCAAATTTACATTTTATAATACTAAAGTTAAAACTTTGTTGTTATATTCTGTATAAACCAATTTTCTTTTTTATTTTTACAACTTAATTTAATATGTACTATGGCTTCATCATTTGAAAAGTATAATAAAAGAAGACTAATTTCATCGTATTTTTCAGTAATTTTAAGTATATTTTTGGTGCTTTTTCTTTTAGGAGCATTGGGATTATTTGTGATTAATTCTAAAAAACTGACGAATGATTTTAAAGAAAACATTCCGATGACTGTGTTTTTTAAAAACGAAGCAAAAGATACTTTGTTGAGTGCTTTTGATGTAGAATTAAAAAACTCCAAATTCATTAAAGAATATGCTTTCATTCATAAAGATAGTGCAGCCAAAAATAATGTTGATATTGTTGGTGAAGACTTTTTAGAGTTTTTAGGAGTTAATCCTTTGCAAAATTCTTTTGATATTAAATTAAAAGGAGACTATGTGCAAGCAGATAGCATTAAGAAGATAGAAACGAATATCAAGAAAAACGAAATGGTTTCTGAAATCATTTATGACAAACAATTGGTTGATTTAGTTAATGAAAACATCAAAAAAATTAGCTGGTATATTTTAATAATAAGTGGTGTTTTAGCTTTAGTTGCTATGCTTTTAATAAACAGTTCTTTGAGACTTTCTGTATATTCTCATCGATTTATAATCAAAACGATGCAAATGGTTGGTGCTACAAAAGCATTCATTAGAAAACCGTTCATTTGGAGAAGTATAAAATTAGGCTTAATTGGTTCAGCTTTAGCGGTTGTTGGTTTATTGTTTTTAGTATATTATGTTGACTCTAAGTTGCCAGCCTTGGGAATTTCTAAAGACTATGTTTCACTAGGAATTGTCTTTGCAAGTGTTTTTCTTGTTGGAATTATTATAACATGGATTAGCACTTATTTTGCCACACAACGTTTCTTGAATTTAAAAACTGACGATCTTTATTAGATATCAGATATTCAGACTTTAGCTATTCAGATTAAAAAAAATAAATATGAAAAACGAAGAAAACAAACCTGCTTTTTTATTCGAAAAAGTAAATTATAAAATTTTATTTATTGGAGTTGCCATAATTGCTTTAGGTTTCATTCTAATGACTGGTGGTGGAACAGATGATCCAAACACATTTGATGCTGATGCCTTATTTAGCTTTAGAAGAATTAGATTAGCTCCAACATTAGTTTTAGCTGGTTTTGGTGTGACTATTTATTCGATAATGAAAAATCCTTTTAAGAAGTAATTAGTAACAAGTGATTAGTAATTAGCTATGAATAATCGTATTCAAAAGTCAATATTTTCTTTTTTAATTTTAATCACTTTTGCTTTTAGTAATTGTAAATCTACTAATAAAGAACCTGTTATTACAAAAATTACTGCTGAAAAATATAAAAATCTCACTCAAAACCTTTCTAAAAAAACAATTGTTCACTATTGGTTTTCTTTTTGTGAGCCTTGTATCAAGGAAATTCCAGATTTAGAAAAAATTGTAAAAGAAAATAAATTAGATGTAATTCACATTAGTGCTGACAAAAGCGATAGCAAAATGCAAGACAATTTGGCAAAGGTGATGAAAAAGATAAAAATGAAAGATTGTTATATTGTAGACTATGATAACCTTTACCCAAATGGTACAGATTCAATGTTCATTCAAAAAGATTTTGCATATAAAGTAGGTTGGAAAGAATTTGGAAGTCCTTATTATTTACTTTTAGATAAAAATGGAAAAACAATAATTGCTTCCAATGAATTGACAAAAATTAAAGAAAAACTTTAAAAAGAGTGATTAGTGTTCAGTATTTAGTTGGCAGTAGCTACTAAATACTAATCACTAATCACTAATTACTAAAACATGAATACACTACAAGCCATAATTCTTGCTATCATTGAAGGATTGACCGAATTTTTACCTGTTTCTTCAACAGGACATATGATTATCGCTTCTTCTTTTTTTGGCATTGCTCAAGATGATTTTACTAAACTTTTTACGATTGTAATTCAATTAGGCACAATTCTTTCTGTTGTGGTTTTATATTTTAAACGCTTTTTTCAAACGGTTGATTTTTACTTCAAATTATTTGTAGCATTTATTCCTGCTGTAGTTTTAGGTTTATTATTGAGTGATTTTATCGATTCACTTTTAGAAAATCCAATTACAGTTGCTGTTTCTTTAGTGCTTGGAGGAGTTTTACTTTTAAAAGTTGATGATTGGTTTGGAAACACTCCAAAAGAAGACGTTCCAGAAACGATTAGTTACCCAACAGCTTTTAAAATTGGACTTTTTCAATGTTTAGCTATGATTCCTGGAGTTTCACGAAGTGGTGCAAGTATTGTTGGTGGTATGACTCAAAAATTATCTAGAACAACTGCTGCTGAATTTTCATTTTTTTTGGCTATTCCAACAATGTTTGGAGCAACCGTTAAAAAATCATATGACTTTTACAAAGATGGTTTTGTGTTAACTAATGAGCAAATAAATCTTTTGATTATTGGAAATGTTGTTGGTTTTATAGTGGCAATGATTGCTATAAAATCATTCATAGGTTATTTAAGCAAACATGGTTTTAAAATGTTTGGTTACTATAGAATTATTGCAGGAATTGCTGTTTTATTAATTCACTTTTTTGTTCAGAAATTAACGGTTATTTAATGACAAAAGAAGATATCTTAAACGGACAAGTATTATTGATTGACAAACCTTTAAAATGGTCGTCTTTTCAAGCGGTGAATAAACTGAAATATGCTTTAAAAAATCATTTCGATTTACCTAAGAAATTCAAAATTGGTCATGCTGGAACTTTAGATCCATTGGCTACTGGTTTATTGATAATTTGTACAGGAAAATTCACAAAAAGCATTTCTGAAATTCAAGCCCAAACTAAAGAATATACAGGAACAATTACTGTTGGAGCCACAACTCCTTCTTATGATTTAGAAACTGAAGTTGATGCTACTTTTCCAACTAAACACATTACAGAAGCATTAGTTTTAGAAACCGTAAAACAATTTGTAGGTGAAATTGACCAAAAACCACCTGTTTTTTCAGCCATAAAAAAAGACGGAAAACGTTTATACGAACATGCAAGAGCTGGTGAAGAAGTCGAAATTCAATCGAGAAAAACGACTATTTACGAATTTGAAATCACAAGATTTGCTTTACCAGAAATAGATTTCAGAGTACAATGTAGCAAAGGAACGTACATTCGTTCTTTAGCTTATGATTTTGGATTAGCCTTAAATTCTGGAGGACATTTAACTGCTTTAAGAAGAACTAAAATTGGAGATTATTCAGTTGAAAAAGCTGTTTCTCCTGATGATTTTGTAAACAATTTATAAAATGAAATCAAAAATCATACTTATCTTTTTAATTACTTTTTCAACTTTTGCTCAAAAAAAAGTCAGCCTAAAAGAGGGTGACATCATTTTTCAATCCATGAATTGTGATTTATGCAAAGCAATAAATGCTGTTACAGAAGGATTTGAAGGAAAAGATTTTAGTCATTTAGGCATGATTCACATTCAAAATGATTCTATTTATGTAATTGAAGCAGCTGGAAAAAATGTAAAACTTACTCCTTTAGAAGCTTTCAGAACTTACACTTCTGATACCATGTATGTGGGAAGATTGAAAAGAAAATATCGCAAATATATTCCAAAAGCTATCGAATTTTCACTTTCGCAACTAGGAGTTCCTTATGATGAAGCTTATTTATATGACAATGGAAGTTACTATTGTTCGGAATTGATTTATGATGCTTTTTTGGCAGCTTATGAAAAACCTTTTTTTGAGTTAACACCAATGACTTTCAAGGAACCTAACTCAAATGAGTATTTTCAAGTTTGGATTGACTATTATGAAAACTTAAAAATCGAAATTCCAGAAGGAGAACTTGGTTGTAATCCAGGTGGAATTTCGACTTCAGATAAATTAAAAATTATTGGTATTGTAGATTAAACCAATTCCTTACTTTTCATCAATTGCATAATTTCATTTTGAGTAGAAACTCCTTTATCTTGCAAATACCATTTCTGTAATTCTATTTTTATGGGTTCATCAACTACTCCATTTGCTACTTTATAATCTGCAATAAGTTTTCTCGCTGGTTCTGGTCTCGGTCCAAAATCTCCAATCACATTATACTCTTCATCCAAAATAATTAATTTCGGAATTGCTTTTCCACCATTGGTTAAAAAATCATTCATCAAGGCTTCATTCTCATCTCGAAGTACAATTTTTAAATCTATATTTTCAGATAATTCAGCCATTTTATAAATGATTGGTAAAATTTGAGCAGCATCACCACACCAACCTTCAGCAATAACCAACCAAGTTACTTTTGTTTCTAATTGGTTAATTTGTGCTAGAACTTCATCGGTAATTTTGATTGTTTTTTCTAAACGATTCATTCTACTTTCATTCAATTCTGAATAGTGTAATAAATCATCAGATTGTGTGTTTCCTGTAGATTTTCCTTCTAAAATTAAGGCAGAAACTAAACTTCTATATTCTTGGTAGCTATAACTTTTTAATAAAGCCGATTTTATATTTGTATTCATCTAATATTAATTTTTATTGTACAAAATTACTACTAAATTTGATAACTGAATGTAAGCTATGTTACACAAAAAAAAATCAGAATGGATTTTTCTTCAAAATCAATAGGTTTAGTATTGTCTGGTGGTGGTTCAAAAGGGATTGCGCAAGCTGGAGCTCTAAAATTTTTAGATGAGCAAAACATAAAACCTTCTCATATAGCAGGAACAAGTGCTGGTGCTATTATTGCAGCATTATATGCTTTTGGTAAAAAACCAGAGGAAATTTTAGAATTTTTTAAATCCATCTATTTTTTTCATTGGAGACATTTTACGTTTAAAAAAGCTGGAATTATTGATTCGGATTCCTTTAAAAATTATTTTAATTTGATTTTCCAAGATGCTACCCTAAGTGACTTAAATATTCCAACATTTATTACAGCTACTAATTTAGTTTCAGGAAAATTGAAAGTTTTTAATGAAGAAACAAAAATTACAGATGCTATTTTAGCTTCTTCGTCTTTTCCAGGAATGCTATCTCCTTATGAACTAAATGGTAGACTTTATAGTGATGGAGGAATTCTAAATCATTTCCCAACCGATTTATTACAAGGAAGATGTGATTCGATAATAGGAATATATGTAAGTCCCATTCAAACCATTGAAGCCAAAGACTTAAGATCCATAAAATCTGTAACAACTAGAGCTTTTGATTTATTATCTGCTCAAGGAAACTATCAAAAATTTAGTTTTTGTGATTGGATAATTGAGCCTAAAGAGTTAGCCAACTTTAGTACTTTTGAAACCAACAAAATAAAAATGGATTTGATTTTTGAAATAGGATATCAAGCCGCAAAAGAATCATTTGAAAAATTGGCTCCATAATTATAAACTAGATTTTTTTTAAATTAGATAATAACTATATTTGCATCACTAAAATCATACATAATGACTCGAGCTTGCGACAGCATGACTCCATTAAAACATAAACTGGAATGAAGTATAAAAGAATTCTCCTTAAGTTAAGTGGTGAAGCCTTGATGGGTGACAGAGCTTATGGAATTGATCCAAAACGTTTAGCTGAATATGCTGCTGAAATTAAACAAATTCACGAAAAAGGCATAGAAATTGCAATAGTTATTGGAGGAGGAAATATCTTCAGAGGTGTTGCTGGTGCTAGTAATGGAATGGACAGAGTGCAAGGTGATTATATGGGAATGCTTGCAACCGTGATAAATGGAATGGCTTTACAAGGTGCTCTTGAAGAAGCTGGAATGCAAACAAGATTACAAACTGCCTTAAAAATTGAAGCTATTGCTGAACCTTACATCAAAAGAAAGGCAACCCGTCATTTAGAAAAAGGAAGAATTGTTATTTTTGGTGCAGGAACAGGAAATCCGTATTTCACGACAGATACAGCTGCTGTTTTAAGAGGTGTTGAAGTTGGTGCTGATGTAATTTTAAAAGGAACTCGTGTTGATGGTGTTTATACAGCTGATCCAGAAAAAGATAAAAACGCAACTAAATATGATTCTATTACTTTTGAAGATGTAATTGCAAAAGGATTAAATGTAATGGATTCAACAGCTTTCACGTTAAGTCAAGAAAATAAATTACCAATTATTGTTTTTGATATGAATATTGATGGTAATTTATTAAAAGTTTGTGAAGGTCAAACAGTAGGAACAACAGTTACTATATAATTAGTAGGAAAAATTAAACGATAGATATCTAAAATCTAAATAAAATGACTGAAGAAATTAACTTTATTATAGAAACAGCAACCGAATCAATGAATGGTTCAATTGCTCATTTAGAAAAAGAATTTTTAAATATTAGAGCTGGAAAAGCTTCTCCTCAAATGTTAGGTGGTGTTTTTGTAGATTATTATGGATCACAAACTCCTCTATCACAAGTAGCAA
Organism: Flavobacterium ponti; assembly: GCF_042652765.1. Taxonomy (NCBI): domain Bacteria; kingdom Pseudomonadati; phylum Bacteroidota; class Flavobacteriia; order Flavobacteriales; family Flavobacteriaceae; genus Flavobacterium; species Flavobacterium ponti. The sequence goes on along the minus strand of NZ_JBHSGW010000001.1, from coordinate 367,898 downwards.
ATATTAATGCTGCTGATGCAAGAACTTTAACAGTTACTCCTTGGGAAAAAAACATGATGCAACCTATTGAAAAAGCAATTCAAATTGCTAATTTAGGGTTAAACCCAATGAACAATGGTGAAAACATTATCATTAATATTCCTGCTTTAACAGAAGAAAGAAGAAAGGAATTAGTGAAACAAGCAAAAGCTGAAGCTGAAGATGCTAAAATCGGAATCAGAAATGCTCGTAAAGATGCTAACAACGATATCAAAAAAGAAGAGAAAAACGGTTTAGCTGAAGATATTGCTAAAAAAGCTGAAGATGATGTTCAAAAATTAACAGATGCTTACATCAAAAAAATTGATGATCATTTGGCAGTGAAAGAAGCTGAAATTATGAAAGTATAAATTTTAAGTCCTGATTAACATCAGGACTTTTTATTTTTAAATATCTTTGTCATCAATCGAAACTTTTTTAATGCGATATTCCTATCTGTTATTTTTATTTTTACTTACAAGCTTTGTTTTTGGTCAAACAAAAATCAAAGGGCAAGTTATCGATTTTGACACCACTATTCCTATTGCTTTTGCAAAAATTACTTATGAAAAAACAACTGTTTTTGCAGATTGGGAAGGGAAGTTTTCAATAGAAGTTACTGATTTCAAAAAACCTATGTATGTTCGCTACAAAGGTTATTATGAAAAACCTGCTTATGCTTCTAATGATGGAAATCTTTTTATTATTAAACTTACTCAAGATATTAACAAAGTAAAAAATGAATATTATTCGTTGAATAAAGTGAATCATATTGTCAAAAAAGTAATTGAAAACAAAGAAAACACCCAACCTGAAAGAGCATTAAATTCCTACGAATATAAGAATTATGAATTTATACAAATAACCGCAAATCCAGATAGTATTACTGGTGAAATTGATAAAACCTACAAAAGAAATATTTTTGGAAAACGAATTGTAAAACTAGATTCTACGAATTATAAATTTAAAAAACTTGTTGAAAATAGTCACATTTACCAAACGGAAAAAGTTAATCTTATTCAACATCAAAACCGAACAAACAAAGAAACAGTATTAGCTTCTAGAATGGCAGGTTTTAAACAACCTTTGTACGAGTTTTTAGGTTTAAAGTTAATCTCCTATTCAGTTTATGAAAACCCTTTTGAAATATTAGAAATTCCGCTTCAAAATCCAATTTCAAATTATGGGAGAAAATTATACACTTATCATTTATTAGATTCAACAGAAATTCAAAATCGAAAAGTATATCGCATTTATTTTCAACCAAAAAAATTAAGAGCTAATAGATTAAGAGGAATTCTATATATTGATGCACAAAATTTTTCAGTTGCAAAAGCATATTATAGAATTTATGGAATTGTAAATGTAAATGCAACATACACTTTTAATTATCTGAAAAAAGAAAATATTTGGTTTCCCGAAAAAAGAAAAATTGTTTTAAGCAAAGGAAGTAATTCTGAAGATTTAACCATTTTGGGTGGAACGATGAAATTTCGATCAAGTTTAGAGCAAGATTTAGATAATAATGCTTCAGATAGAACTGTACTGATTCTTGAATCAACTCCTTTTGATATAAAAATAAACCAACCTCTTAAACTCAAAAATGATGGAATAAAAATTTATGTTCCAGAAAACAGTTTGTCAAAATCTGAAAAATATTGGGGTTCAATAGCAAAAGACACAGTTGATATTCGAAAAATGAAAACTTATATTTCATTAGATAGTTTGTCGCAATCAAGTAATATTGAACGAAAAATATTTTTAGGAAAGAAAATCATAAATGGCTATTTACCGATAAGTTATGTTGATTTGGATTTAAGAAGTATCATAAAATTCAACAACTTTGAAGGATTTCGATTAGGACTTGGTGCTGTTACAAATGATAAAGTTTCTGAAAAATATAAAGTAGCTTTTTATGGAGCTTATGGTTTAAAAGACAATGGTTTTAAATATGGAATTACTCCTTCATACTTGCTTAATAAAGAAGATGAAACTTGGGTAAGTGCTTCATATAGTGATGATGTTAATGAAATTGGTCAAACTACTTTTGCAACTGATACCAGACGATTTAAGGTTTATGATCCAAGACCTTTTAATATTTCTACTTTTTATAATAGCAAAATGGCTTCTGCTTTTATTGAAAGCAAAATTTTACCAAAAACATCAACTTATTTTTCATTATCTCGAAATGAAATTACTCCATTGTTTGACTATACCTTTATCAACAACGGACAAAGTTTTACAAATTATAATGTAAGTTCTATGCAATTTGCCATTCAATGGAATCCTTTTAGTAGTTATATGCAAACTCCTTTAGGTAAAATTGAAATTGAAAAAAGACATCCAAAATTTTCTTTGCAAATCACTCAAACAATTCCAGAAATACTAGGAAATGATTTTGATTTCACAAAAGTAGATTTTAAAACTTTTTATGAAATTCCGTATTTATCTGGTCAAAAAAGTTCACTCTTATTTCAAGCTGGTATAGCATATGGTGATATTCCATTAACTCAATTATATGCAATTGCTCCAAATAATTTGAACAAAGATGCTATTTTAAGAAGGATTACGTTTGCTGGTAAAAACAGTTTTGAAACCATGTATTACAATGAATTTTTCTCTGATAAATATGTTTCACTTCAGTTAAAACACACTTTTAATAGAATCAATATTGGTTATAAATTAAATCCTGAATTTACTGTTGTCACTAGAATGGCTTTTGGTTCAATTGACAATAAAGAAAATCATGTTGGTTTGCCTTTTAATTCTTTGGAAAAAGGTTTTTTTGAAAGTGGTGTGGAATGCAATAAATTGTTCAAAGGATTTGGTCTGGTTGCCTTTTATCGTTATGGAAATTATCAATTACCAAATTTTGATGATAATATTGCCATTAAGATTTCATTTTCACTCGATTTAGGAATTTAAATTATTGTAATTCTTTGTGCTTAAAACTAACAATTTAATCAATAATACTTACCTTTGCAGACTAAATTTTAGAAGATGTTTAAATGGCTAAATAGTCGTTTTTGGAATTATATTGCAGGACGAATTTTAAGAAATAGAATTGGACTACTAATTTTAGTTGGGCTTTTCACAGTTTTTATGGGTTTCCAATGGAAAAACATGCGTTTTACGTTTACAGAAGCTAATTTACTACCAGACCATCATGAAGTAAATGTTCAATATCAATCTTTTTTAGACAAATTTGGTGAAGAAGGAAACCTAATTGTTGTTGGGTTTAAAGATTCTACTTTTTTTACGGCTAAAAATCTTAAAATTTGGGATGCTTTTGTAGATGATATAAAAAAAGACAAAGCTGTAGATTTAACACTTTCTATTGAAGATTTACAAGTACTTTCTAAAGATACAACTGCTCAAAAATTCAATCTTGTTCCTTTTGTAAATAGAAAATCAATAACAGATGCTTACGTAAAAGAAAAAGAAAAAGAACTTTTTAACGATTTGCCTTTTTACGAAGGAATGCTATTCAATAAAGAATCTGGAGCTGTTAGATTTGCCATTTACATTGACAAAAAAATTGTAAATACTGCTGCCCGAAAAGATTTTGTTTTTAAACATTTCAGTCAAGAAAAAATTGATGCTTTTGAAAAAGAAACAGGTTTAGATATGCATGTTTCTGGAATGCCATACATCAGAACTTTAAATGCACAAAGCATAATTGATGAAATTGGTTTGTTTGTTGGAGCAGCTCTATTAATTACATCGCTATTATTTTTCTTCTTTTTCAGAAGTTATAGAGCTACATTAATTTCAATGTGTGTTGTAATTATTGGTGTAATGTGGTCGTTTGGTACACTTGGTTTATTGCATTATGAAATTACTGTTTTAACAGCAATTATTCCACCATTAATCATTGTAATAGGAATTCCTAATTGTATTTTCTTAATTAATAAATATCAGCAAGAAATAAAGCTTCATGGAAATAAAGCTAAATCATTGCAACGAGTTATTTCTAAAGTAGGAAATGCAACATTAATGACTAACTTAACCACAGCTGCTGGTTTTGCAACTTTCATTTTTACCGACAGTAAATTATTGACTGAATTTGGAATTGTAGCTTCTTTAAATATTGTTTTCCTATTTATTTTATGTTTGATAATTATTCCTATTATCTATAGTTATATGCCTTTGCCTAAGGACAAACATTTAGAGCATTTAGGAAAAAACTACATGAATTCATTTATCAAATGGATTGAGAACACTATTAAAAATTATAGAATTGCTGTTTTTGCAACTGCTATTATTGTTTTGGTTCTAGGTGTTATTGGAATTAATCAAATAAAAATTTCTGGAAGTATTATTGAAGATATGCCAAAAAAAGCTCCTTTCTTCAAAGATATTTTGTTTTTTGAAAATGAATTTGACGGTGTAATGCCTTTGGAAATAATGATAGACACTAAAAAACCAAAAGGTGCCATGAAGTCTGTCACGTTAAAAAGAATTAACGAACTTCAAGAAGAAATTGAAGAAATTCCAGAATTATCAAAACCTGTTTCTATTGTGAATTTGGTTAAATATGCCAAACAATCTTACTACAATGGAAACCCTGATTATTATGAATTACCTTCAAGCAAATTAGAAGAAGGTTTTGTTTTGACTTACGTTAAGAATTCAACACAAGAAAACAGCCAAAATCTTTTAAAAAGTTATGTAGATAGCACAGGTCAATATGCTCGTGTAACAACATTCATGAAAGACATTGGAACCGACAAAATGGCTAAAATTGAAGAACGTCTTCAAGAAAAAATAGACAAACTTTTTCCTAAAGAAAGATACAATGTAACCGTTACTGGAAAAGCATTTGTTTTTGAAAAAGGAACTCATTATTTGGTTCACAATCTAGTTTTATCATTATTATTTGCCATTATTTTGATTTCACTTTTAATGGCTTATTTATTCAGATCTTTCAAAATGATAATTATTTCTTTATTGCCAAATATTTTACCCTTAATTATGACAGCTGGTTTAATGGGCTTTTTAGGCATTCCTATCAAACCATCAACTATATTAGTATTCAGTATTGCATTTGGAATTTCAGTTGATGATACGATTCACTTTTTAGCAAAATACCGTCAAGAATTGAAACAAAATAATTGGAGAATTAAGAAATCGGTTTATAATTCTATCAAAGAAGCTGGTGTAAGTATGTTTTACACTTCAGTAGTTTTATTCTTTGGGTTTTCAGTGTTTACATTGTCAAGTTTTGGAGGAACAATTGCCCTAGGAAGTTTAGTAGCTCTGACTTTGTTATTTGCTATGATTTCTAACCTTATATTGCTACCAGCATTATTACTATCTTTAGAAAAAACTATTGCTAATAAAGAAGAGTTTATTGAACCAACAATAGATATTTTATCAGAAAATCTCGAAGAAGACGAAATATCAAACGAAGAATAATTTTATATTTGTATTTAAATTAATAAAAGAATGAAACATACTAAAGTCATCGACCTTTTAAATAGCACAAAAACGTTACATGAAGTAACAGCTAAAGGTTGGGTTAGAACATTTAGAAACAATCAGTTTATAGCGTTGAATGATGGTTCTACGATTAATAATATTCAATGTGTTGTAGATTTTGAAAACACACCTGAAGAAACTTTAAAAAGAATCACAACTGGAGCTGCTGTAAAAGTGGTTGGAATTCTACAAGAAAGCCAAGGAAAAGGGCAAAATGTGGAAATACAGGTTTCAAAAATTAGCATTCTTGGAGATTCAAATCCTGAAGAATATCCTATTCAACCTAAAAAACACTCTCTTGAATTTTTAAGAGAAAATGCTCATTTACGTGTAAGAACAAATGCTTTTGGAGCGATTATGAGAGTTCGTTCAGTATTGTCTTTTGCAGTTCATAACTATTTTCAAGAAAAAGGTTTTGTCTATGTAAACACACCAATTATTACTGGAAGTGATGCTGAAGGAGCTGGTGAAATGTTTAAAGTAACGGCTTTACCTTTTGATAAAACTCCAAGAACTGAAGAAGGAACAGTAAATTACAAAGAAGATTTCTTCGGTAAAGAAACAAACTTAACGGTTTCTGGTCAATTAGAAGCTGAAACTTATGCAATGGCTTTAGGTCAAGTGTATACTTTTGGACCAACTTTTAGAGCAGAAAATTCAAATACTTCTCGTCACTTGGCAGAATTTTGGATGATTGAGCCAGAAGTTGCTTTCAATGACTTAGATGCTAATATGGATTTGGCTGAAGATTTTATTCAGTATGTAATCAAATATGTTTTAGAAAAATGTGGTGATGATTTAGCATTCTTAGAACAACGTTTATTAGATGAAGAAAAATCAAAACCTCAAGCGGAAAGAAGTGAAATGAGTTTGTTACAAAAATTAAACTTCGTTTTAGAAAACAACTTCAAACGTGTTTCTTATACAGAAGCTATTGATATTTTAAGAAATTCAGCTCCAAATAAAAAAGGTAAATTCAATTATATCATCAAAGAATGGGGAGCAGATTTACAAAGTGAACACGAACGCTATTTGGTTGAAAAACATTTCAAATGTCCTGTAATTTTATTTGATTATCCTGCAAATATCAAAGCCTTTTACATGAGATTGAATGACAACACTGAACCAGGAAAAGAAACAGTTCGTGCCATGGATATTTTATTCCCAGGAATTGGTGAAATTGTAGGTGGTTCTCAAAGAGAAGAGCGTTATGATGTATTGGTAAAGAAAATGCACGCTTTAGGAATTGAAGAAGAAGAATTATGGTGGTATTTAGATACTAGACGATTTGGAAGTGCAGTTCACTCAGGTTTTGGATTAGGATTTGAACGTTTAGTTCTTTTCGTAACTGGAATGACTAATATTAGAGACGTAATTCCTTTCCCAAGAACTCCACAGAACGCAGAATTTTAGAATTTTGTTAAATTGTTTAACTGTTGAATTGTTAAATCGTAAATTTGATAAAGAATCCAACATTTAAACAATTAATCAGTTAAACAAAGAAATATTAATGTTAAAGCATAGTTTACAATTTAAATTATCTCAAAAATTATCTCCACAACAAATACAGTTGATGAAGTTAATTCAATTGCCTACGCAAGCTTTTGAACAACGCTTAGAAGAAGAATTAGTGGAAAATCCTGCTTTGGAAAATGGAAAAGAGGAAACAGATGATTATGATGATGATTTCAATGATGCAGCTGACGATTATGATGATGATAATGAAAGAATTGAAACTGAAATCAACATTGATGAGTATTTAAGTAATGATGAAACTCCTGATTATAAATATCAGGCAAATAATTATAGTGATGATGATGAAGATAAAAGCACACCTATTGCTGCTGGTATTAGTTTTCATCAAGATTTAATCAACCAATTGAATACTTTTATTCTAAATGATGATGAACGAAGTATTGCCGAATTTCTAGTTGGAAGTATCGATGATATGGGTTACATCCGAAGAAGCGTTCAAGATATGGTTGATGATATGGCTTTTACACAAGGAATTTATACGGATGAAAAAACGGTTGAACGTATTTTACAAGTGGTTCAAGAGTTAGAACCCTCTGGTGTAGGTGCTCGTGATTTGCAAGAATGTTTATTGCTTCAATTGAAACACAAAACACCTAATGAATCCATAGATTTAGCGACTAAAATTATTGAAGATCAATTTGATGCTTTTTCAAAAAAACATTACGATAAGTTACTTCAAAAATTTGATGTTTCTAAAGACCAATTGCGAAAAGCTATTGACGAAATTGAAAAATTAAACCCAAAACCAGGTGGTTCATATGATGGTAATCTAAAAATGACTGAACATGTTGTGCCAGATTTTACCATTAAAATTATTGATGGTGAACTAGATTTAACTTTAAACGGAAGAAATGCACCTGAACTTCACGTGTCTAAAGATTATCAAGACATGTTGAAAACCTATAAAGATACTAGCGAAAAATCAAATTCGCAGAAAGATGCTGTTCAGTTTATCAAGCAAAAATTAGATTCAGCTAAATGGTTTATTGATGCTATAAAACAGCGTAGCGAAACTTTATATGTTACTATGAATGCTATTATGCATTATCAACAAGAATTCTTTTTAGATGGAGATGAAACCAAACTTCGTCCAATGATTTTAAAAGATATTGCTGATATGGTTGGTTTAGATATTTCAACGGTTTCGCGTGTTGCCAATAGTAAATATGTGGATACTCCTTATGGAACAAAATTAATCAAAGATTACTTTAGTGAATCCATGACTAATGATCAAGGTGAAGAAGTTTCTACCATTGAAATTAAAAACATCTTACAACAAGTAATTGAAAACGAAGACAAAAAGAAGCCTTATCCTGATGATAAATTGGCTGAACTTTTATTAGAAAAAGGATATCCTATTGCACGTAGAACTATTGCTAAATATAGAGAATTATTAGATATTCCTGTAGCTCGTTTGCGTAAGAAGATATAATTCTGGTTATGGATTTAAAAAAAACATTACCTTTATTTTCCTATATATTTCATCCCATATTCATAACTTTTTATGGTGTTCTACTATACATTTGGCTTGCTGAAGTAGGTATAAATTCATTATCCTTATTATTACTAATTCAAGTGATTATACTAACAATTTTTTTACCGTTATCTATTTATTATCTATTAAAAGCAACTGGCCATATAAAATCATTCACAGAAGCCACAATAAATGAAAGAAAGTTTCCCATATTATTACAAGCTACTTTTTTATTTATTTTATTGAAATTTAGTGGCTTTATAGAAGATTTAGCACCTCTCTATTTTTTTATGTTAGGTGGTTTAATTGCTTCTATAGTGGCTTTTGTAATGACTTTTGTTAATTTTAAAGTTAGTTTGCACATGATTGGAGTTTGTTCCTTATTGCTCTTTATAACTAGCTTAAGTATAAGTTTAAATATATCAATAATCCCTTTAATAGCATTAATGATTGTAATTGTGGGAAATGTAGCTTCTTCAAGACTTTTTATGAAATCACATGATGCTACAGAACTTATTGCAGGTTCATGTATTGGGTTTTTATCACAAGTAATTTTATGGCAATTCTATTTATAAGATATAGAATACAAAACCAATATTGAATGAACTAAGTTCTAATTTTTTATCATTCAATTTAACATCTTCAAAAATTGGAGTTAATGAATATTGTAAGTAAATATTTCCAGTGTTATTTCCCACAGACAAATAAGTTGCATATTTAATTTTAGATAAATCTCCATTACTTCTAATAGTTATATCTTCAGTATCTGATTTAAAAACTGCCTTATCAGCAAACAAATAAGAAATTTTGAATCCTCCATAAATACGCCAAAACTTATGACTCTCAAAAGTTGAATTTCTCCAACGTATTTCAATGGGAAGTTCTAAATGATGTAATACCAATTTGTTTTTATCGAAACTATTATCAATTGTATAAGTATTTATTGATTCAACATTTTCAATCTTAATATTATTTTTTAAATTATTATAAGAATAGCCTAAACCTGCAGCAAATGCCCAAGTTCTTTTTTTATTAAAAGGCATATCACGAAGAAAACCAACTGTTATTCCAGAAGATAAAGAGTGTTGGTTAAAACCTGCTGGTCTATTTTGAACAAGATTAAGAGACAAAGTTGCATACATTTGATCTTCTCTATATAAAGAATCTACTGTTGTTTTCTGTTCTTCCTGAGAAAAAACAAACACACTGAAAAATATAAAAAAAGACAATAGTAGGTTTTTCACTTTCAAATTTTTTATAAAAATAATAAAAAAAGGCATCCAAATGGACACCTTTTTATTTTATTAAAGCAAATTAATTATTGATTTGTTACACTTCCTTGAGTAGTAGTATAATTAACTTTTAATTGTTCTGCTTTTCTTAATTCTTGTTTAATATCTGTTACTAATCCCATTTTAACATCTCTATCAATTTTTAATGAAGCTGTTAAATATGGCTCCGCATCAGAATTTCTAGCTTGTCTTTCCATAGCAACAAAATTTTGAATTTCGCTAGGATTAGACAGTCTATCATTCAATTGAATTCTTGGATTACTTCCATAAGTACTTTGATACCTATCGCTTGGTTTTCCAGCATAAATATACATTACATATTCTTTTTTGAATAATTTAGCTGTTTGATCAGCTTTAGGCAATTTATTTTCTATCATTAAATCACTATCTTTCATAGTAGTAGCAACCATAAAGAAAAACAATAGCATAAATACAATATCTGGTAAAGATGCTGTTGAAATTGCTGGCATATCGCCCGATTTTTTCTTGTTAAATTTAGACATTTTCTAAAATTTATTAGTTACGTTTTGGTTCTGCTTCTGAAAGTCTTTGAGGAAATAATTCTTGAATATATTTCACTTTTTCTCCAATCTTATCAAGTTCTACATCTGAATATTCTCCTTTTGATGCAGGATCACTATAAATGTATTCTAATTCTGAAAATGTAACTCCATATTTTTTCAAACTTTCTCTGTTTCTTAAAATATTATAAGCAGCTACTAACTCATTTTGAACAGCAATGTAAGTTGCGTAAGTTGTTTCAGAATCGTTTGATAAAGAAATTACCGCATCTAATGGACTATCTGATGAAGAAGGATCTTTTGAACCTTCGCAGTAGCTACAAATATTTTTTCCGTTATTTTCAAGAAAATCAATTGCAGCTTGTCTAAGATCTTTAATATCCATTAATTGTTCTTCAACTAATATTTGATTATTCATATTAACCAAAACAGTCAATATATTTCTCTCATTGATATTTGGTGGATCTACAATATCTTGCATTGGTGGCAATTTTCTATTAATTCCTTGATCTACTCCAATAGTTGTTGTAACTAAGAAGAAAATAAGCAATAAGAAGGCAATATCTGCCATAGAGCCTGCATTTACTTCTGGTGGTGCACCTCTTTTCTTTGCCATATTATTATTTTTTTGCGTTTTTAAACATGAAGAAGAATAAAGATCCTAGGGCAACTGTTCCTAAAATGTAAGTCATGTTTAAACCTGTACTTACCCATTTAGATGAGCTTCCTGAAACCAATAATTCTTTTTTAACATTATAAACATCTGAACCATCAGCTACAACATAAGATATAACTAATACACCTGCTAATATCCCAAGGGTTATCAATGTTCTTTTTAATGTGTCTTTGTGCGTAAACAGATTCTTTAATACATATATTAAAACTATTGCAACACATGCAAATAGGATTACATAAGATAAATATATAAGGGCTGATATCCAACTTTCATTATTACCATCTCCATTAGCCATAACTAGTGCTAAAAACACTAAACTAAGAACTGCAATAATAAGAGCTGCTATTTTTGTTACTTTATGTAAATTCATAACAGTTATATATTTTATTAAGTTATTATTTTCTGTAGTCTGATAACATATCTATTAACATGATAGAAGCATCTTCCATGTCGTTAACGATTGAATCAATTTTTGCAGTGATGTAGTTGTAGAAAACTTGTAAAATCATTGCTACAATAAGACCAAATACAGTTGTTAATAAGGCAACTTTAATACCTCCAGCAACTAAAGATGGCTCCATAGATCCAGCAGATTCGATGTTATCAAATGCTTCAATCATACCAATTACAGTTCCCATGAACCCTAACATCGGTGCTAATGCAATAAATAAAGAAATCCAAGAAACGTTTTTCTCTAATTGTCCCATTTGAACTCCACCGTAAGCTACAACAGCTTTTTCAGCAGAATCAACTCCATGATCGTATCTGTCTAAACCTTGGTAATAAATAGAAGCAACTGGTCCAGATGTATTTCTACAAACTTCTTTTGCAGCGTTAACTCCACCAGATTTTAATGCATCTTCTACATCAGCAACTAATTTCTTAGTGTTAGTAGTAGATAAATTTAAATATATAATTCTTTCAATAGCAATCGCTAAACCTAAAATTAAACATAATAATACAATTCCCATAAATCCAGGTCCACCTTCAACGAAACGTTGTTTTAATTTTTGGGTAAACGATGCTTCAGCAGCTGGTGCGTCTTCGTCAGCAGTTGTTGTTTCTACTGCATTTGCTTCGTCTGCTTGAGCTGCAACTTCTTCAACTTGTGTTTGTGCTGCTGCTGTAGAATCTGTAGCTTCTTGTGCTTGTACGCTTCCGAAAGCCATAATCCCTGTGATTGCTAAAATAGAAAATAATCTTTTCATTGCTCTTGTTCTTAAATTTTAATTAGTTAATTTGGTTAAAAGTATAAAATATTTATTAAAATACAAATTGTTTGTGCGGAGAGGAAGGGATTCGAACCCTCGATACCCTTTTGGAGTATACATACTTTCCAGGCATGCTCCTTCGACCACTCGGACACCTCTCCAGAGGAGAACTGAATTTGAAGATGCTAAATAACATAAAAATTCTCACGTGAAAAAATTTTCTTTGTTATTTTTATATCATTTCGCCTCTCAAAGGTGTTTCAAAAATGGTTTTGAACACTTTAGGAGAGACATTTTGACCTAATAAGTACATCAATTTAGTTATTGCTGCCTCAGAAGTAATGTCTTTTCCTGAGACTATTCCTATGTTTTTCAACTGTGTACTTGTTTCATACTGACCCATGTTGACACTTCCACCACTGCATTGCGTAACATTAATAACGCAAATATTATTTTTTATTGCATTAGATAATTCAGAAATAAACCAATCCGAAGAAGGTGCGTTTCCAGAACCATATGTTTCCAAGATAATTCCTTTTAAATTTGGTGTTTTCAAAACAGATGCTAAAAGGTTTTTATTAATACCAGGAAATAGCTTAATGATAGCAACATTGTCGTCAAATCTAGTGTTAACTTTTATTTTTTTTGCACCTCTATTTTTTAACAATAGTTCTCTATTTACCTTTAAATGAACTCCTGATTCTGCTAATTCAGGAAAGTTTGGTGAAGCAAAAGCATTAAAATGTTCGGCACTTATTTTTGTGGTTCTGTTTCCTCTGTATAACTTGTATTCAAAATACAGACATACTTCATTAAAAACTGGCTTTCCTTTTTCTTGTAAAGAAGCAATTTGAATAGCAGTAATCAAATTTTCTTTTGCATCCGTTCTTAAATCTCCAATTGGCAGTTGTGAACCTGTAAAAATAACAGGTTTTGACAAGTTTTCCAACATAAAACTCAAAGCAGATGCACTATAAGACATTGTATCTGAACCATGTAAAACTACAAATCCATCAAAATCTTCGTATCGCTCTTCAATCGTTGTTGCAATATTTTGCCAATTTTCTATTTGAATGTTTGAAGAATCTATTGGGTTTTCAAAAGAAACTGTATCAATTTCGCAGTCTAATAAATGCAACTCTGGAATTCGTTTCAATAACTTTTTAAAATCAAATGCTTTTAAAGCTCCTGTGTCATAATCTTTAACCATACCAATGGTTCCACCAGTATAGATAAGTAATATTTTTGATTTAGACTGTGGCATTATTATATTTCAATTTATTTACAACAGGATTAGCATACATCGCTAAAAAACCTTCTCTTAAAACAGTTGAGTTTTCATCAATACGAAGTTCCAATCTTCTTTGAAATAATTGTTTTTCATCAACAGTATATTTGCTTTCAAATTGATTTGTTTTATACAACATATCAAAAGCTATATAATTTGTTGGCCACAATTTATAAGATTGCAAAATAGAATCATCTATTTTTTGGGTCAATAATTGAATTTGCTTATTAGGATTTTGTTCTTCCGCAACAATTTCATCTATTTCTGAATCTAAAATATCTCCAATGTGAATGTGAATTCTTTTCTTTTGTCCAATAATTCCACTCAACAAGGTGATAAAATCTTCATTCTTCTCCTTAATATATATTTCTTTTTTTGCTTCTGCTAAAAGTTGAGGCATTTTTAGAGCATCGGTTGGATCATATTCATAAGAAAGTGAAACAGGAACAATTTTAATTTTTTTAAAATAGGCCATGATGTCTTTATCATCCGAACCCATAGATAACATTTTTAAAACTCCTGAATGAGTAGCGTCATTACCATCTTTTGTTCTTCCTTCTCGTTGAGCAATCCAAACCGAACGGTTTTCATGGAGCAACAACTGAGCAATATATTCTGACATATTTTTAGAACTTCCTAATAATTCTCTTGGAGAAAGCCCTCTTTGAACCACAAAATTTCTATTTAGTTTTGAAAGTGTATGCAAAAATGCTTTTTTGACTAAATTATCTCCAATTGCTGAAGCTGTCATCACTAAACCATTATCAAATAAAGCAACATTTAAAAGTGATGTGTCTAAAATTATATCTCTGTGATTTGAAATAAAAAGATAAGAAGTATTTGGCTCCAACTTTTCAAATCCAGAAGTGGTTAATCCGTCTGAACTTTTTTCTAAAACCTTTTGAACCGATTTATAGATAAAATTACATTGAAAATCTCTGATGGAATGTGTTTCACTCAACTTTGTTTTCCAAACTTCATCATCAACATCAGGGAATGTGAAATCCATTAATGCTTTCATCATGGGGTGATTTAATGAAGATTTTAAAGCATTATTTACTTCACTATCATAAAAAGGTCGAATAGCATCAAACTTTGACATGTATCAATTTTATTTTTTAAGAAAAACAAAAGAACAAAAAAATAATGAATTTAAGGAGAAATTTACGTTAAATCCCAAAAATAGCTTTTGAATTTTCTGTTGTTACGTTGGCAATTTCATCTACTGAAACGTTGTAAATTTCAGCTAACTTTTGGGCAACTAACAAGGTATAACTGCTTTCATTTCTTTTACCACGATATGGAACTGGTGCCAAATAAGGTGAATCTGTTTCTAAAACAATATTTTTTAAATCAATTTGATTTAAGAATTGATCTATTTTGCCATTTTTAAAAGTAGCAACTCCACCAATTCCTAGTTTCAAACCAAGAGAAATAGCTTGCTGAGCTTGTTCAAAATCTCCAGTAAAACAATGAAAAATACCGAATAATTTGTCATCTTTTTCAGATTCTAAAACTTCAAAAACTTCATCAAAAGCATCTCTACAATGAATGTTTATAGCCAAATTATATTTTTTAGCCAATTGAATTTGATGCTTAAAAACTTGTTTTTGAATATCTAAAGTGGTTTTATCCCAAAACAAATCAATTCCTATTTCACCAACGGCATAAAATTTTCGTTTAGCCAATTCTGTTTCTACAAAATTTAATTCTTTTTCAAAAGATTCTGGCTTTACATAACAAGGATGCAAACCCATCATTAAAAATATATTTTCAGGAAACTGGCATTCTAAATCATACATTTTTTGGGTATAACTCGAATCAATTGAAGGAATAAAAAAACGTGAAACTCCAGTGTCAATTGCTTTTTGAATTACTTCTTTTCGGTCTTCATTGAATTGTGAAGAATATAAATGGGTATGTGTATCTGTTAAAATGGGTTTCAAAATTTCTATTTTCAATGTTTAGATTGCAAAGTTACTCTAAATCATTTAAAAGTTTTTGAGCAGAACTATACTTTTCTGAATCTTCTGTAATTTGTTTCAGATACTTTTTAGATTCATCGTATTTTCTCTGTTTTAAAGATGATAAAGCTAAATACCAAATTGCCTCTTCTTTGTAAACTGAATTACCTTGACTCACATTTTCTAATAAAATTTTTGCTTTTGAATATTTATCAGTTTCAATCAAACTTATTGCATAAAATAATTGAACTTCAGGATTTGTCAAGTTATCTATTTTAGCAAAACTTTCAGAGGATTTTTGATAGTCTTTAGCATTGAAATAATCTTGTGCAGCTTTTAAGTCAGGATTTCCTTCACTTCGTTCTACAAAGTGAGCTTCATTATGAAAATTATAATCAGAATAAGATGGATTTGTACCTTGATTTAAATACCAAACTCCAATAAACACAACTAACATAGCTGCAATAGCAAACCATTTTGATTGTAACGAAATAACTTTTGATTTCTTTTTAGTTGAATTTGCAAAATGATTTTCTGAAATTGACTTTAAATTTTCTTTAAAATCAGATGTTTCCTTTGAAAACTTTACTTCTAAAAACGAATTGGTTTCTTTATATAACTCAAATTGTTTTTTGAAATCTTCATCATTTTGAAGTTGGTTTTCAAATGCATTTTTCTGCTCTAATGTCATTTCATTATTGAGATAGTTTTCAAATGCTATGTATAATTCTTCTTGCATCACTTTACTATTTTAAAGATTGGTATCGACCAGATTGTTGTATTAATTCCGTTAATTGACCTGTGCAAATGGATTTTTTCTTTCTTACATAAGCATAAGTCACGTTCATTTTACTGGCTACTTCTTCCATAGTTTTGGTTACAAAACTCAATTTCAAAACTTCTTGACATTTTTCTCCTAATTTTTGAAACATTTCGTCAAACAGAGATTGTTTTTCGTCTTGAACTTCGGTTTCGATAGCTAATTTTTCAACGTCTTTGTCTATAGATACATTTTCATCTTTAATTGTTACCTCTTTATTAGAAGGTTTTTTTAATTCGTTTAGCCATTTTCTTTTGCACAATAGAAAAAAATAGGCATCAAAAGGACAAGTTAATGCTAACCCATTTGTTTTCGCTTGATTATATATTGTAATTAAGACTTCCTGAATTACATCTTGAGCTTCATCTGCACTTCCACTATTCATCTTTATATAATGAGTGACTTTAGGGGCAAACTTTTTATATATAGTTTCTATGATTGATGAATTATTGTTACATAATCCTTCAATATAAATTTGATCATGATGCAAAATTTTTGAAGTCATAAAACCTTTATTTATCAGCTAATATAAAAAGAATTAAAAAATATTCTGATTTAATGGGTAACAATCTTTCAACCCATTTTATATATAGATGTAATCGTTCATCAAAATCTTGTTTTTAAAATGCTTCCTAAAAAAAATAAAAAACATGGGTAACAAATTAAAACGTGAGTTGATATAACATTAGAAAACAAAAATTAATAAAAATCAAATCTGAAAATAAATTCAGATTAAAAATTTAGAAATCATGAAAAAATCAATCTTTACCATCGCAATTTTAGCTTTATCTTTTTTAAACGTAAACGCTACAGAAGTAACAACAACTTCAAACAATTTAGAAATCGCAACTTCAATTTCAAGAGAAAACATCGTAGAAGTTTATGATTGGAGTGTAAAAACTACAACTGGTAATTATTCTGGAACTTCAAACACTATTGAAGAAGCTCAAAAAATGATACAACTAGTTTCTGCAGGAGAAGTCATATTAGACCAAAAAATTGAAACATTTTTTCAAATTAAAAACGAAGTTTCAAACAACAATTTAAGATTTTTCTTTTGGGAAGTTGAAACTACAAACGGAAAAGCAAAAGGTTTTTCAAGTTCAGAAAATCAAGCCAAAAAAATGATTGAACTAGTTAGTACAGGTTCTATTCTGAACTTCAAAATAGTAATTGCTGCAGAATTTAAATAAAAAAATAAATCAACTGGGTAACAAATTCATTATCCAGTTGATATACTAATATAACTTCAAAAAATTAAAAATTATGAAAACTTTAAAAACTCTTTTACTTTCACTTTTTATAATAGTAATAATAAGTTGTGACAACGACAATGATCCTACTAATAATGTTTGTGATTCTAGTTATTTGAGTGTTGCTAGTTCTACAGTATTTACTACTGCAAATGGCTATACTCTTAATGAAACAATGGATTTAGAAACTCATGAATACACTATGGTTGTCAATTCTTCTGGAGAAATATGTAGCATTGGATATCAAAACCCAACAACATACGCAGGAACATATGAAATGGAAGTAGAAAATAGTACAACTAATATAACTACAACAGATACTTTTAGTTTTTCACAATCTAACATTCAGTATCAAAACTTTACGGTACCTTTAATAGTGAATTCTGGAGACACTATTGTAGTTAGAAGAACTATTTCAAATGGATACACTCTTCTAAATGAAACCATTGGAAGTATTTACATAAATAGTAATCCCAATCCTTTTCCAATAGCAATTAGTGCAAATGCTACAATTATAAGTTCAAACTTTTATGGTGCTGGAGGACCAGTTCCAAACTTTGGAGTTCCATTAATTGGAATTGGATTTAAACTTAATTAAAAATAATAAAACTAAAATCTAGAAATTATGAAAACAATTGAAACAAAAAACTACTTATGGGCAAACAGATTCTTTGTAATGATTTTTGCCTTAACTATGACCTTTACAAGTTGTAATTCTGATGATGATTCAACTTCTCAAAACAATGTTCCTTCTTCAACTGCATTTAATTCTATTAGACAAGCTGCTTTAGAAGATATGACTCAAAACTTTCAAATTGATGTTGCCAATGGTATGACTACCTTAACTTCTGCAAATGGTGTAGAAATAGACATTGATCCATATTGTCTTACATTAAATGGAAATGCAATAACTGGACAAGTTGACATTGAATATGTTGAAGTTTTTGATGGTGGACAAATGCTAGTTACTGACAAAACTACCATGGGAAAATTACCAAATGGAGATATGGCAATGATAATCTCTGGTGGTGAATTTTACATCAATGCGACACAAAACGGACAACAATTAGATTTAGGTTGTACAATGAATTTAAGAATTCCTGCTAGTTTAACCGCTCCAGATAATGGTATGACTTTATGGAATGGTGTAATTGATAATGATGGAAATTTAGAATGGGAAGAAGAAGATAATACTGCACCAGGTCAAGGAGGTGTTTTCTTAGAACAAGGTGCTGGTGGGCAATCATACTATGCTTTCTTTAATAACTTCGGTTGGACAAACGTTGATAAATTTTACAGTTACGCTGGATTAAAAACGCAAATTTTAGCAAGTGTTCCTTCTGGATATAATTTTGAAAATAGTGCTGTTTATTTACATTATGATGGTGAAGGAAATGCGTTAGCAAAACTTGATAATTATGATGCAAATTCTGGTTTATTCTCTGAACATTATGGTCAAATTCCTGTTGGATTAGCTTGTCATATCATATTTGCAACTGAAGAAAATGGTCAATGGAGATATGCTATTAAAGCTGTAACTATAACTGAAAATGCCGTTTACCCTTTTGCCCTAAGTGAAACAACCATTGGATCTGAAGCACAATTAGTTGCTGCTATAAATGCCCTACCCTAAATTGCTATGATTTAGTTTACTGAAAAAGTGGTGATTAGTTCATCACTTTTTCTTATATTTAATCTTTAAAAATCAGTTAATCATGCTAAAAAATACTCTCCTACTACTCTTATTCTGTTCTAGTGTTGTTTTTTCGCAAACAGTAGTAAAAGATACTACAACTCGATTAGCAAAAATAATTCCGGTTCAAAATAAAAACTCTTTTACTTTTAAATCTGAAAAACCCGAATTGAACCAAATTGCTGGTGCTCCAAAAGCGTTTTATAGTCATTATTGGGAATTTGGAGATGGTAATTTTTCTACCAAAGAAGAACCCAATCATACCTATAAAGAATCTGGTGAATATGAAGTAAAACTTTGGGCAACCAACAATTATGATTCGGGAAAAACACCAACAACTCGACCGCAAAAAGTAAAAACAAACGACAAAGCTGATGCTTCCGAAAACGAAATTCAACTTATGGGTGACAATATCGTTTTAAGACGTAATCGTGAACCTTTACCTGATGAAGAATTTGTGGTAATCTTAAGTTATAAAAACGAAAAAGACTATGTTACCAATGGAAAAATTTATTTTTATTACAACGAAAAAGAATTTAAAAACGATAATTTTGATTTAATAGAAACCCGAAATTATCACAATGAAACTGTTGAAGAAATTTCAAGTGATTTGGTAAATAATGATGATTTTGACAACAATAATTCATTTTATGCTTCCTCTGAAAATATAATTTATTCCAACACAAAATTTCAAGATACCACAGTTAGAAAAAATTTGCCTTTATCCTTAGAAGAAGCCAAACAAAAATTTAAAAAAGGAAAAACCATTGCGTTCACTAATATGAATCCAAATGAGCAACGTAATATCTTTTTTACTTTAAAAACTACTCCAGAAATGATAAAAGATACAAGTGCTATTTTAAAAGTACGAAGTATTTATGTGCCAGATTCCAACTACGAAAATCACAAAATAAAAGACATGGAAATGGAAATTGTGACTTCTCATGATCCGAACAAAATGTCAACAAATGGTTTATTTATTAATTATCGATTGGTTCGGTTTAAAAGAGTAAAATTTAAAACTCGTTTTCAAAATAATGGAGAAGGACCAGCCAAAACTATTCGACTAGAAACCGATGTTCCTGATATGTTTGACAAAACAACACTTCAAATAGAAAGTATGTATCCTGAATGTCCTATTTGTCCTAAAAATCAAGAAGTACGTTATAGTTGTTTAGATACTATTGTAGCAGAAAAGCAAATTATTTTTACCTTCAAAAACATATATTTACCTGGAAGCGAACAAAAAAATGTAACCGAAAAAGATTCAACCAAAGGCTTTGTAAAATATAGTTTAAAATTTGGAAAAGATTTTCATAAAGTAAAAACCAAAAGTAGAACGGCTATTATTTTTGATAAAAACGATCCAATAATTACGAATTATTCAGTGACGAGATTTAATCCTGGAATTTCAATTGGAGCAAAAGTCGGTTATAATTATTTTCCAAAATTAGACAATGCTAAAAGCTATTTTGTGGGTGCGACAATTTCTCCTTACAAATCGTATCGTTGGTATTGGCAATCCGAATTGCTTTTTAATAAATTAGATTATAATGGAGTTAGCACAATTTCAGAATTTACTCAATTTGAATTCAATCCATCTATTCAAAATCCAGACGGAACAGTTTCTGATATCGGTTTTGAAAGAAAAACTATTACAAGTCAAATCAATAGATTAGTAACTGATATTGTACCTATTTCACTAAGATATAATGTGAATAATTACATTGGTATTGGATTTGGCCCACAACTTTCAACTACTATTTCATCAAAACAAGAAACAACTGAAACCTATCAATATTATCAAGCTATTCAAAACACAACTGGGTTTGTTCCTGATGCAGAAATTCCACAATTGAAAAGAGAAATCAACACTTCAACCAAAGAAAAAACCCAAGTGCAAACCCAATTATTGGCTGATGTAACTTTAGGTTTTGCTCGAATTGGTCCAAGTTTAGGAATTCGATATTATAAAAACCTTAAAAGCGATTTTGATTCGTGGCAATTCTATGCAATTTGGAAATTTTAAGATAATTGTTTTAATCTTCTTTTTTACTTCTATAGGTTTTTCACAAACTTTAGAAGACCAAATTTATGATGCTGTTGATTCTTTTATTTCGAATACAAATAAAAAATCTTTAGAAATTTTAAATGGAAAAGAAAAAGACTTTTCTAAGAAAGTAAAAACCTTTGATGAACAATTGGCTTTAGTGATTTTGTATTGCAACAAAGGTTCTTTTGAAATGAAAAATAACCTTGAGAAGAATGCCATAACTACTTATGAAAAAGCTTGGAAATTATTCGACAAAAATAAATTGTCAAATTATGATATAGTTGAATATTGTTTGAAACCTTTAGGAACATTATATACCAAATCGGGCAATTTTACTTTGGCTGAAAACATCATAAAAAAATACATTTTCATTGCCGAAAAAGAAGATAATCAGACTACAATTATTTCAGGTTACATCAATTTATCCATCGTTTATAAAAGCATTGGAAAGTATCAAACTGCGATTGATTTACTTCAAAAAGTTGCTAAAAATAAAGCTGTTTCTTCCCTACAAAATAAAAGAATTCAAGAAGAATTAGCTGTAAATTTTCTGGGTTTGAAAAAGTTTGAAAATGCGAATCAATTACTTAAAAAATCAAATGAAAATAATTATCAAAGTTTGAAATCGAAATCGTTTTTGGAACTTCAAAAAAATAATCCGAAAGAAGCGATTTCGTATTTTGAAAATGCTAAAACGTATTTTTTTAAAACCAATAATTTTACCGCTAGAGAAGTTGCCAAAATGTATATGGATGAAGCTTCTCTTTATTTATTTTTAAAAGATGATACGAAAGCTAAAAACCTTCTTTCAAAAGCTTTACAAACTTTATTGCCTTTAGAAAAAAATATGACTTTGCCCAAGAAAAATAGTTTGTATGCAGAAAATACGTTTCTTGCTATTTTTGATGTTTTAGCACAATTAGAAACCAATTCGCAAAAGAAAATTGATTATTACAACCTGAGTTTTTATGTCAGTGATTTGATAAAAGACAATATTGCTTCACAAGAATCTTTAATAATTCAGCAATTTGATGACCGAAAACGAACTGAAAAATGCCTAGAGACATTTTGGAACGAATATCAAAAAACCAATGAAGATTCTTGGATTGAGAAAGCCTTTTTGTTTGCCGAAAAGAGTAAAAGCGTGGTTTTAAAAGAAAAAAATCAACTCAAAACTTTATTAGAATTACATCCAAAAAATAAAGATTTACTTGTTCAAAATCAACTGACTTCACAACAAGAAAAATTGATAAATAAATTAATACGATTGCAAATTACAGGAGAAAATCCGAACGAAATTGAAACAATAAATTCTGAATTAGCTTCAATTAGTATGGAATTGAAAAGTTATAATGAAAAAATTCAAAAGCAATTCAAAAATGATATTCAAAAACAATTTAGACTTTCTGATTTATTTGATAAAATCGAAAATGATAAAGCTCAATTGGTATATTTCTTTTGGGGAAATGAATCGGTTTATGAATTTCAAATAATTGATGGGAAAATCATTTGGAATCAAATTAAAATCGATGGATCTTTTGCTTCTAATTTAAAGAATTTCATTCACTTTTTTGATAATGCTTCTGTGATTAATAATGATATTAATTTATTTACTAAAACCAGTTTTCAATTGTTTGAAAATTTGAAAATTTCAGCTTTACAAAAAGACAAAAACACCATCATTATTCCTGATGGCTTATTGAATTTTGTTTCTTTTGATGCTTTGGTTACTCAAAAAACGACTTCTAAAAATTATAGTAAAGTTCCTTTTTTGGTGTTTCAAAACAAATTGGCTTATCAAACTAATGCGACATTTTACATTGAAAATATTCCGAGAGAAAAACAAAATACTATTGTCGGATTTTTTCCTGTTTTTGAAAACACCAATGCCGAATTAATGTATTCCAAAGAAGAAGCAAAAGCATTGCAATCTTTAAAAGCTAAATTGTTCATGAATGAAAATGCTTCTAAAGAAAATTTTATAAAAAATTGCAGTAAGTACAATATTTTACATGTATCAACACACGGAACTAGCGGTACATTTAATGAACCAGCAACTTTGGTTTTTTATGATGAATTACTTTTGATTCAAGAATTATATGCTTTGGAAAACTGTCATCCACAATTAGTAGTTTTAAGTGCTTGTGAAACTGGTATTGGAAAATTGCAAAAAGGAGAAGGAGCTATTAGTATTGCCAGAGCTTTTCAATATGCTGGAGCCGAAAACATCTTATTCAGTTTATGGAAAATTAACGATTACGCAACCGCTCAATTGATGACCAATTTTTACAAAAACTTTGAAAAAACCAATTCTTTTTTTGAATCAAATTATCTTTCAAAAATGGACTATTTGCAAAACGAAGAGATTTCTAATGCCAAAAAATCACCTTATTATTGGAGTTCTTTTGTCTATTATGGAAGTATTGATGTTGAAGAAAATAATTATTTTTATTACCTGCTTTTTGGAGGAATTCTAATTATTATTTTACTTTTGATTTATGGAAGAAATTCAAGATTTTTTAAAAGGGAAAAAATACAAAAAGATAAAGTTTAAGGTTTTAAAAACGCAACATTTATTGGTAACTGCTAAAATAAATGGCATAAAAGGAACATTCATTTTGGATACTGGTGCAAGCAATAGTTGTGTAGGTTTTGAAGAAATTATAAAATTTGAATTATTAGCTGAAAATTCAGAAACCAAAGCTGCTGGTGCTGGTGCAACAGGAATGCTTACACAATTATCACAAAAAAATAAATTACAATTGGGAAGATGGAAATCAGAAACTCTAAATTTAGTGGTTTTTGATATGAGTCACGTTAATGAAGCTTTAGTAAGTTATAAAACCAAACCTGTAAACGGAATTATTGGTGCTGATGTTTTATTGCAAGGAAAAGCGATTATTGATTACGCGAATTGCTTTTTGTATTTGATATAAAAAATCCCAAACTCAATTAAGAATTTGGGATATATATTTAAGATTCTGAAACGAATTCAGAATGACAAAAAATCAATTAAAGTTCTAAAGCTTTTTTAGGATTGTTATCCATTAATAATTCCATTGGGTTTTCTAATGCTTCTTTAACAGCTACTAAGAAACCAACAGACTCACGACCATCAATAATTCTGTGGTCATAAGATAAAGCTACGTACATCATTGGATGAATTTCAACTTTACCATCAACAGCAATTGGACGCTCAATAATATTGTGCATTCCTAAAATTCCAGATTGTGGAGGATTGATAATTGGTGTAGATAACATACTTCCAAAAACACCACCATTTGTAATAGTAAATGTTCCTCCAGTCATATCATCAACTGTAATTTGTCCATCACGAGCTCTTAAAGCCAATCTTTTGATTTCTGCTTCAATACCACGGAAAGTCAATAATTCTGCATTTCTAACAACAGGAACCATAAGTCCTTTTGGTCCAGAAACTGCAATTGAAATATCAGCAAAGTCATAAGCTACTTTATAATCACCATCCATCATTGAATTCACATCTGGATACAATTGTAAAGCTCTTGTAACTGCTTTTGTGAAGAATGACATATATCCTAAACCAACACCATTGTGTTTTGCTTTGAATTCGTCTTTATATTGGTTACGGATTTTATTAATTGGTGTCATGTTAACTTCATTGAAAGTCGTTAACATTGCTGTTTCATTTTTAGCAGCTACTAAACGTTCAGCCACTTTTCTACGTAACATTGACAATTTTGTTCTTTCAGAGCTACGAGAACCACCAGTTGGAGTTCCCATTGAAGGCACAGCATTTACTGCATCATCTTTAGTGATTCTTCCACCTTTTCCTGTTCCAACAATGTCAGAAGGTTGAATGTTTTTCTCTTCTAAAATTTTTCTTGCTGCAGGAGAAGGAGTTTGAGAAGCGTATGTTTTCTCAGCTGCTGGAGCTGCTTTTGGTGCTTCTGATTTTTTCTCTTCTACTTTAGGTTCTTCTTTAGTTTCAGTTTTTGCTGATGAATCTCCTTCTGGTTTTGCAGCACTTGTATCAATTAAACATACAACTGCTCCAACTGCTACTGCATCACCTTCTTCTGCTTTTAGTGTGATAATTCCACTTTCTTCAGCTGGTAATTCTAAGGTAGCTTTGTCTGAGTCAACCTCAGCAATCGCTTGATCTTTTTCTACGTAATCACCATCTTGTACTAACCAAGTTGCGATTTCTACTTCTGTAATTGATTCTCCCGGTGATGGGACTTTCATTTCTAAAATCATGTTCTTTTAGTTTAAAAGTTTTCCCTTAGACAAGCTTAGGGTTGTATTTGTGTTGTTTTTATTGAAATAATGTTTTGTCAAAAATCATAGCAATTGCATTTTTTTGACGTTTTTTAGAACGCTCATAACTTCCTGCTGCTGGTGCACTGTAAGCTTTTGGTGATGCTAAACGAAGTTTAACTAAGTCAAAATTCATCAACATATAACTATAAGCTCCCATGTTTTTAGGTTCTTCTTGAGCCCAAACATAGTCATCAACATTTGGATAACTTGCGATAATTTCTTTTATTTGATCGATTGCTAATGGAAATAATTGTTCTAAACGAACTACAGCAACGTCATTTCTTTCTAACTCTTCTCTTTTTTCAATGATATCATAATATACTTTTCCTGTACAGAATACCAATGATTTAATTGCTTTTTTATCTTTTACATTTGGATCATCCAATATTTCTTGGAATTTACCATTTGCCATTTCATCCGCTTTTGAAACTGCTAACGGATGACGTAATAAACTTTTTGGTGTAAACACAATTAATGGTTTACGGAAATTTGTTTTCATTTGTCTTCTCAACAAGTGGAAGAAATTAGCTGGAGTGGTACAATCTGCAATATACATATTGTGTTTTGCACACATTTGTAAATAACGCTCCATACGTGCTGATGAATGTTCCGCTCCTTGGTTTTCATAACCATGAGGTAATAAAAGTACTAATCCATTTTGATTGTTCCATTTGTCTTCCCCAGCAGAAATGTATTGGTCAATCATGATTTGTGCACCGTTAGAGAAATCTCCAAATTGTGCTTCCCAAATTGTTAATGTTTTTGGTGAAGCCAATGCATAACCATACTCATAACCTACAACACCATATTCTGAAAGGTGTGAATTATAGATGTAAAAGTTTCCTTTTTTGTCTTTTATTTTATCAATTAAGATTACTTCTTCTTCTGACTCTTCTACTTTAACAACAGCATGACGGTGAGAGAAAGTTCCTCTTTCCACATCTTGACCTGTAATACGAACATCATATCCTTCAGTAACCAAAGAACCATAAGCTAATAATTCACCCATAGCCCAATCCAAATTATCCGATTCGAAATACATATTCTTTCTATCGTTGATAATTTTCTTAATTTTACTAATGAATTTTTTATCTTCTGGTAATTCTGAAATTGTTTTAGCAATCTCAGTTAATTTAGCTTTTTCAAAAGATGTGTCATATTTTTTAAGCATTTCATCATCTGAAACTTGTTCAAAACCAGTCCATTCATTTTGCATAAAAGGAGTGATAACTGTTAAATCTTTTTTACGAGATTCTTCCAAATTTTCGTCTAATTTTGCTTTATATTTTGCCTCTAATTCTTTTACATATCCAGCATCAATAATACCTTCTTGTTTTAATTTTTCAGCATAAATATCTCGAGAATTTTTTTGTTTAGCAATTGCTTTGTATAAAATTGGTTGGGTAAATTTAGGCTCATCACCTTCATTGTGACCATATTTTCTGTATCCTAATAAATCGATAAATACATCTGAACCAAATTCCATTCTGTAATCTAAAGCAAATAACATAGCATGAACCACAGCTTCTGCATCATCTGCATTTACGTGAAGTACTGGTGACAAAGTTACTTTTGCAATATCTGTACAATAAGTAGATGAACGAGCATCTAAATAATTTGTTGTAAATCCAACTTGGTTATTAATTACAAGATGAATAGTTCCACCTGTTTTAAAACCATCTAAATTTGCCATTTGAATGATTTCATAAACAATTCCTTGACCAGCAATTGCAGCATCACCATGAACAGCGATTGGCAATACTTTTGAAACTTCGTCTGGATATAATCTATCTTGTTTAGCTCTTGCAATTCCTTCAATAACTGCTCCTACTGTTTCAAGGTGTGAAGGATTTGGTGCTAAGTTTAAGTTTATTTTTTTACCTGAATTTGTACTTCTATCTGAAGTTAACCCTAAATGGTATTTTACATCACCATCAAAAGATAAATCATCATCATAATCTTTTCCGTCAAATTCAGAGAAAATATTTTGAGTGTTTTTACCAAAAATATTCGCTAATACATTCAAACGACCTCTATGAGCCATTCCCATTACAAATTGTTCTACTCCTTTATCAGCAGCTGCTTCAATCAAAGCATCTAAAGCTGGAATTGCAGATTCACAACCTTCTAATGAGAAACGTTTTTGTCCAACATATTTTGCATGTAAAAAAGTTTCAAATGAAACTGCTTCATTTAGTTTTCCAAGTATATTTTTCTTTTGTTCTGGATTAAAATTTGGTTGATTGTCATTTATATCTAATCTGTTTTTAATCCAACTCAATTTTCTTGGCTCACGAATATACATGTATTCTACTCCAATTGATTGACAGTACACTTTTTCTAAATGCTTTAAGATATCTGCCAAAGTACTTGGTGGCATATTAACAATCTTAGCAGCATCAAAAACTGTGTTTAAATCAGCATCCGATAAATCAAAATTTTCTAAAGCTAATGTTGGAGTATATGTTCTTCTATCCCTTACTGGGTTTGTTTTTGTAAATAAATGACCTCTTGTTCTGTAGCCATCAATTAAGCGAAGTACATTGAATTCTTTATTTGTTTTTTCGGCAACATGGTCACATGAAAAGTCACCATTTGCAATTTGTTGAGCCACATCTTGAGCTCCAAAATTAGATTGACCAAAGTCAAATCCTTGAAAAAAACTTCTCCAACTTGGTTCAATACCATCTGGATTTTCTAAATATTGTTCGTATAAATCTGCGAAAAATGCAGTATGTGCAGCGTTTAAAAAGGAAAACCTATCCATATTGTGGTCTAAAAAGACATTTTGGTTAAATAATTGCACAAAAGTACAATAATTGCAAATATATTTTACTTATTTTTGGATACATTTATGAATTATTTTGGAAATTTCTCATAGTTTACTAGAATTTCTAAATATTTTACATTTTTATAAAAATTAACCCCTAAAATTTAAAGAAATGAAAATTTATGCTTTAAAAATATATACTACTATAATTACTTTATTTTTATTTCAACTAGCTTTTTGTCAGGAGCCAAGTCAAAAAAGTGAATTTTGGAAAAAGGTTCAATTTGGAGGTGGACTTGGGTTAGGTTTTGGAAATAATTCAACGAATATTTCTGTTGCTCCAAGTGCTATTTATAATTTTAATGAAAAAGTGGCTTTAGGTCTTGGTATTCAGTATAGTTACATTAGACAAAAAGATTTTTATACTTCTCATTTGTATGGTGGAAGTATTATTGGTTTGGTAAATCCGATTCCAGAAGTTCAATTATCTGCTGAATTAGAAGAATTAAGAGTCAATACTGATTTTGAAGACTCAAATTTAAACACCGATAATTTTTGGAATACTGCTTTATTTTTGGGTGCTGGTTACAGAACGAATAATGCAACAATTGGAATTCGATACAATGTTCTTCACAAGGATAGAAATAATATTTATACTACTGCTTTTATGCCTTTTGTAAGGGTTTATTTTTAAAACTTATTCCTAAACCAAACCTTTTGCCATTCTCTTTTTAAGATTAAAAAAGAAACTTGTTCGGCTAATTCTACCAAATCAGAACCATCTAATTTTTTGATTTCAGCTTCTGAAACATCGATAATATAAAGCAGGTTTAAATATTCAGCGAATTTAAACTGGATTAATTTTAGCACCTTTTCATGCACCAAATTTTTAAATTGGAACGGAAAAATATCCAAAGGAATGTCAATAGCTTCATTTGCTAAAGCGAAATCTTTATTTGTCTGCTCAATTAACTTGAAGTATAAATGTTCGTCTTCTGCTTGAGAAATTAAAGAATCGATATTTTTTGGAAACTCAAACATTAAATTTAGACATTTCTATTCATTAATTTTTCTCCAAAAACATATAAAATCTGTTTTTTTTCTTCAGAAATATCCATTTTTTGAAGTGTTTCAAAGGCTTTTTGAGTGTATTCTTTTATAGCTTCCTGAGTAACTTTACTTGCTCCAGATTCGTTGAAAATTGATTTTACAGTTTCGATTTTATCTGAATTATCTTTAGGTTGAATTGAAAATAAATGTAACAATTGATCCTTGTCATCTTTACTGCTAAACTCTAACGCTTTTAAATATAAATAGGTCTTTTTGTTTTCAATAATATCACCTCCTATTTGTTTACCAAAAGTTTCTGGATTTCCAAATGCATCTAAATAATCATCTTGCAACTGAAAAGCGATTCCTAAATTTAATCCAAAATCATAAATTAAATCCGCATTTTCTTTTGAAGTTTCGGCTACAATTGCTCCCATTTTCATGGCTGCTCCAACCAAAACGGCTGTTTTATATTCAATCATTTTTAGATATTCTGGAATTGTAACATCATCACGAGTTTCAAAATCCACATCATATTGTTGTCCTTCACAAACTTCTAAAGCTGTTTTGCTGAATAATTTTGCTAAGTCTCTAAAAACGCTTGGTTCGTAATCTTCAAAATATTGATACGCCAAAATCAACATCGCATCACCAGAAAGAATTCCTGTATTAATATTCCATTTTTCGTGAACAGTTACTTTTCCTCTTCGTAGTGGAGCATCGTCCATAATATCATCATGAATTAAAGAGAAATTATGAAAAACCTCAACAGCTGTAGCTGCTTGCAATGCTTTTTTATAATTGCAATCAAAAATCTCTGCAGTCATTAATGTCAAAACTGGACGCATTCGTTTTCCACCTAAACTCAAAATGTACTGAATTGGTTCGTATAGATTTTTTGGTTCTTTTGCTACAACTAATGAATTAAAATGACTAGAAATAACTTCTTGATATTCTGAAATGGAATGCATCTTTTGGTATTAGAATTATAAAACTTCACAAAAGTAAAATATTTATAGCTAATAACCGCTTAACAAATGAATCAATAATATGAATGTTTCCAAAATGTTAAATTTTGTTAAAAACTTTGGAAACTTTTTTTGTATTCAAAGTTTCCGTTGTAAGTTTGCACTCTAATTTTATCACAAATGAATGTTTCAAGTTTACAATTAAATCACAGCGAATCTGATTTTTTAATCAAAGTAAGAAAAAAAATTACTTCTTATCTTCAGAATAGAGTAAGAAGGTCGAGTGGTTTTGTGATTTTGAAAGATAATACTATTGAAAATGTATCTCTTGAATTTGAACTTGAAATTTCTAAAGACAATATAATTAAGAAAAACGGTATTCTTATTAATGATATGGCTTATACAAATGACAACATCATAAGTTTTAAATCAACTTCATTTCAAAAAATAAACCCAAACATTAATTTCATCAAAGGTTATTTAACCATTAATAACATTACTCAAAGTATAGAACTTGAAGCTTATATCAATGTTTTAAAAGAAAGTGACGAAAAATCTAAAGTGATTTTTGAATTGGTTGGTGAAATTGACAAAAGCAGTTTCAATATTGGCTTAAATGAAAAGGTAAGAATAAACGGAAAAGCAATAGGAAAACAAATAAATATCGAAGGAAACTTTGAATTCAACAGCAACTAAAAATGAAAGACCAAATTTTAAATAAAGCAACTGAAATGTTTCTTACACTTGGATTTAAAAGTGTAACAATGGATGATATTGCTTCCGAAATGGGTATTTCGAAAAAAACGATTTATCAGCATTTTTCAAACAAAGATGCTTTGGTAAAAGCAACTACAACTAATCTTTTTGAAACAATTTCTTGTGGAATAGATGAAATAATTTTGGCAGATAAAAATCCAATAGAAGAGCTTTTTGCTATTAAGGAATTTGTATTGAAAAATTTAAAAGACGAAAATACTTCTCCAATCTATCAATTGCATAAATATTACCCAAGAATACATAAATCGTTAATGCTTAAGCAATTTGACAAAATGGGAAGTTGTGTTGTTAAAAATTTAGAAAAAGGTATTTCTTTAGGGCTTTTTAGAAAAGACATTAACAAAGATTACATCAGTCGTTTTTACTTTTCTGGTATGAATAGTATTAAAGATGTTGAACTTTTTAATCCAGAAGTTTTTAGTCTAAAAGATTTACAAGCTAAATATTTAGAATATCATTTGAGAGGAATATGTACTCCAAAAGGAATAGAGCAATTAGAAACAATTATAAAAACCAAATAAATAATAAACAATAACCAATGAAACAAACAATAATAATCACGCTTTTATTATTTGCAAGTTTAATCAATGCACAAGACAAAAAAGAAACTTACTCTTTTACGTTAGAGCAAGCTATTGAGCATGCACTTCAAAATAATTATAAAGCCATTAATGCAGCCAGAGATATTGAATCTGCTGAACAAAAGAAATGGGAAACAACAGCAAGTGGTTTACCTCAACTTAATGCTGGTTTAGATTACATCAACAATTTTAATCTTCAAAAACAAGGTGTAACGGGTAATGCATTTGGTCCTTCAGCTGGTGGTGATCCTAACGCAGTTTCAACAATTGCTTTTGGAACAAAACATAGTATGAATGCAAGAGCAACATTGAGCCAATTAATTTTTGATGGCTCTTATATTGTAGCACTTCAAGCATCAAAAACATATTTGCAATTTTATCAAAACTCTAAACAAAAAACAGATAATGATATTCGCGAAATGGTGACCAATTATTATGGAAATGTCTTATTAGCTCAAGAAAATATTTTAATTCTTGAAAAGAATAAAGCAACTCTTGAAAAGAACTTATTTGATACTAAAGAAACTTATAAAAACGGATTAATTGAAGAAGAAAGTGTAGAACAACTTCAAATTACATTAGCTTCTGTAAATAGTAGTTTGAGTAATGTTACTCGTTTAATTGATGTTTCTAACAAAATGTTAAAAATTACATTGGGTCTTGACATTGATGATGAATTAATCTTAACTGAAAAGTTAGATGATTTAACTTCAAAAAATGTTGATTTAACTTTTGGAAGTAATTCATTTAATGTGGCAAATAATATTGATTATAAAATTGCTGAAAACTTTAAAGAGCAAAGAAGGTTAGAATACAAATCTCAAAAAGCAACAGCTCTTCCTTCAATGTCTGCTAATTTTAATTTTGGATATAATTCATTTGCAAATAGTTTTGATTTTCTTAAACAAGATCAACCTTGGAATAATTATTCCAATTTAGGAGTAAGTTTAAACGTTCCTATCTTTAGTAGTTTTGGAAGAAAAGCAAAAAACCAACAAGCAAAAATTGCTTTTGAACAAGCTGAAACGCAATTAACAGAAGCAGAACAAATGCTTAAACTTCAATATGAATCTGCAAAAAGTGAATATGAATATAGCATTGAACAATACGCAACTTCAAAATCAAATTTAAATTTAGCAGAAAGAATTGAGAAAAAACAGCAAATTAAATTTATAGAAGGATTGTCTACAAGTTTTGAATTTACTGAAGCGCAAAGACAATTATATTCTGCACAACAAAGCTACCTTCAATCTATGATTGATGTTATCAATAAGAAGACAGCTTTAGACAAAATCACAAATAACTAATACAATAAACATAAAAATGAAAAAAATATACCTAATCCTAGCAACATCACTTATACTAATTTCATGTGGTGGTGACAAAAAGAACTCTACTGCTTCTCTTATTGAAAAAGGAACTTTAGAACAATTGAGAGCAAAAAGAACTGAATTAGTCGCTCAATCTGATGAATTAAGAAAAGAACTTGAATTATTAGACAAAGCAATTGGAGAAAAAGATACTAATGAAAAGTTAGCACTAATCACAACTTTCCCGGCAAAAGATACTATTTTCAATCACTATGTAGAATTACAAGCTACTGTTCAAACTAAAGAAAACTTGATGTTGAATGCAGAATATGGTGGAATTCTACAACAAGTATATGTTACTGAAGGACAAAAAGTTTCTAAAGGTCAAACATTAGCTCGTATTGATGATGGTGGTTTAAGCTCGCAATTGGCTCAAATGGAAACGCAAGCTGCTTTAGCAAAAACAACTTTTGAAAGACAACAAAATCTTTGGAATCAAAAAATTGGTTCAGAAATTCAATTCTTACAAGCCAAAACAAATTATAATGCACAATTAAAATCTTTAGCTCAAATGAAAGCTCAAATTGCAAAAACAGTTATTAGAGCTCCATTCTCAGGAACTATTGATGAAATTGCAACAGATAGAGGAAGTGTTGTTGGACCTGGAACTCCAGTAATGAGAATTGTAAGTTTAGGAAATATGTATTTAGAAGCAGAAGTTCCTGAAAAAAATATTGGAAGTATTAAAAAAGGGTCAGATGTAATTGTAGATTTTCCAGTTTTAGGAGAAACCTTGAACACAAAAGTTACTCAAGCTAGTAATTACATCAATCCAGAAAATCGCTCATTTACAATTCAGGTGGCTGTTCCAAATAAAAACGGAAAAATCAAACCAAACCTTTCTTCTAAAATCCAAATTAAAGATTACTCAAATCCAAAAGCAATTACAGTTCCAACAAGTATTATTTCTGAAAATGCTGATGGAGAACAATTTTTATACATTGCACAAAATCCTGATAAAAATGGTAATGCAATTGCAAAAAGAGTTATTGTAAAAGTTGGATTATCTCAAGGTGAATTAGTAGAAATTGTTGATGGAATTAAAGATGGTGATTTAATCATCAGTGAAGGTGCTCGTAGCGTTAAAGACGGACAAAAAGTATCTATAATCAAATAATCAAAAAGAAAATATGAGTACTAACAATAATAACGAATTTAAATTATCGTCTTGGGCTATTGAAAACAAGATGACGATTTATGTAGCAATGGCACTGTTTCTGTTTTTAGGATTATCTGCCTATTACAATATGCCAAGGGAAGATTTTCCTGAAATTAAAGAAACTAAAATTTACATTAGTACAGTTTATCCAGGAAATACGGCTGAAGACATTGAGCGTTTGATTATTGACCCTTTAGAGGAAGAAATTAAAAACGTTAGTAATGTGGTAAAAATTCTTTCTACTTCTCAAGAAGATTATGGAATTATCACTGTAGAATTTGATGAAAAAATTTCAGTTGAAGCAGCAAAACAAAAAATTAAAGATAAAATTGATACAAAAACGGGTGGTGAAGATTGGCCAGTTTTTAATGGTGCTAAGGTTGAACCAAACGTTTTTGATTTAAATATTTCTGAAGAAGTTCCAATTCTAAATATCAATATTCAAGGTGATTATCCTATTGAACAATTAAAAGTTTTCGCTGAACATTTAGAAGACGAAATTGAAGGTTTGGAAGAAATCAAACAAGTAGATATTCGTGGAGCTCAAGAAAAAGAAGTTGAAGTTGCTGTTGATATTTATAAAATGATGGCTTCAAGAGTAAGTTTTGATGATGTTATCAATGCAATAAGAAATGGTAACGTTACAATGTCTGCTGGTAACTTGATTGCAAATGATCAAAGAAGAACCATCAGAATTCTTGGTGAAATTGACAAACCTACAGATTTAGAAAACTTTGTTGTTAAAACACAAGGTG
The DNA here is from genome assembly GCF_042652765.1 of Flavobacterium ponti. Classification (NCBI taxonomy): domain Bacteria; kingdom Pseudomonadati; phylum Bacteroidota; class Flavobacteriia; order Flavobacteriales; family Flavobacteriaceae; genus Flavobacterium; species Flavobacterium ponti. Next base: position 332,886 of record NZ_JBHSGW010000001.1, on the reverse strand, counting down.
GTCCAGTTTATTTAAGAGATGTTGCAAAAGTTACTTTCAAAGAAGTTGACAAAACTACTTATGCAAGAGAATTTGGAACTAGTGTTGTAATGCTTGACGTTAAAAAACGTGCTGGTAAAAACATGATTGAAGCAACTGAAAAAATCAAAGAAAAACTGGAAGATGCCAAAGAGAACTATTTTCCAAAAGATTTAACTATTTCGGTAACAAATGATCAATCTTCTAGAACTTTAAATCAAGTAGATGACTTAGTAAATAACATTATTTTTGGTATCATCTTAGTAGTTGGTGTCTTAATGTTCTTCTTAGGTTTTAGAAATGCATTATTTGTCGGATTTGCAATTCCAATGTCAATGTTCTTGTCATTCATGATTTTGAATGCTTTAGGATACACGATGAATACCATGATTCTTTTCGGATTAATTATGGGATTAGGAATGCTCGTTGATAACGGAATTGTGGTTGTAGAAAACGTCTATCGTTTGATGGAAGAAGAAGGAATGAGTCGTATTCAAGCAGCTAAAGAAGGAATTGGAGAAATTGCTTTGCCAATTATTATTTCAACAGCTACAACAGTTGCAGCCTTTGTTCCTCTTGGTCTTTGGCCTGGTGTAATGGGACAATTTATGATTTATTTCCCAATTACATTATCTGTCGTTTTAGGTTCTTCCCTATTTGTAGCTATATTTTTCAATTCTGTTTTGGTCTCTCAATTCATGGATATCAATGAAAAAATATTAACCAAAAAACAATTAATTCGCTTAACCTTAATATTAGGTAGTTTTGGTTTAGTTATTTTAATTTTTGGAGGAGCAATGAGAGCTTTGGGTTCTGTAATGATTTTTACAGTGCTAATGTTTTGGTTGTATAAATATTTTATAAAAGGACTTACACTTTCATTTCAAAACAAAATTTTAACTAAATGGGAAAATGGTTACGAAAAATGGTTGCGTTTTTTCCTAACAGGTAGAAAACCTATTTACACTACAATAGGAATGATTGTAATGTTTTTTGCAGTAATCATGTTGTACTTTGGATGGAGCGTTGGAAGTGGAAGAACTAAAGTTGAGTTTTTCCCTGATAACAAACCAAATCAAGTTATTGTTTATATTGAATATCCTCAAGGAACAGATATCCAAAAAACAAATGAAATCACTAAATCCATTGAAAAAAGGGTTTATGCTGTGCTAGATAGTAAAGAATATGTCTATACTGAAAATGGAGAAACTGGAAATTATTTAGTAGAAAACGGAGTTTCTCAAGTGGGTGAAGGTGCAGGAAATCCTCAAACAGATGGTGGTTCTACTGCAGAAATGCCTCACAAAGGAAAAATTACCATTTCAATGAAAGAATATAAATTTCGTGATGGTAGAGATTCTGAACAATTACGTCAAAAAATTCAAGAAGCTTTAAAAGATATTTATCCTGGAGTTACAATTTCTGTTGAAAAAGATGCTGTTGGTCCTCCAGCTGGTTATCCAATCAATATCGAAATTAAAGGTGATGATTACACAGAATTAATCATAACCGCGGAAAGAATGAAAGATTTCTTAACGGCTAAAAACATTCCTGGTGTGGACGAACTTAAAGTGGATGTTAACAAAGACAAACCAGCCATGAAAGTGGTAGTTGATAGAGAAAAAGCTGGTGAAATGGGTGTTTCTGCTGGTCAAGTTGGTAATCAATTAAGACGTTCTATATTTGGTGAAAAAGCTGGAATCTATAAAAAAGATGGTGAAGATTATGATATTTATGTTCGTTTCAATGAAGAAAACAGATATAATAAAAGTGCGATTTTTAATCAAAACATCACTTTTAGAGACCAAGCTTCTGGACAAATCAAAGAAATTCCGGTTTCTACGGTAGCTAGTCAAAAAAACACTTCTTCTTTTAGTGCTATCAAACACAAGCAATTAGATAGAGTTGTGGTTTTATATTCTGCTCTTTCTCCTGGTTTTACTGATGCTGGTGCTGTTGTTGCTCAAATCCAAGCTGAAATGGCAGAGTTTGATGCTCCAAAAACAGTGAAATTTGATTTCACAGGACAAATTGAAGAACAAACAAAACAAATGACATTCTTAATGGGTGCTTTGGTAACAGGTTTATTCTTGATTTTCTTAATCTTAATTTTCCAATTTAATTCAATTTCAAGACCAGCAATTATTATGGTGGCTGTATTTTTGAGTTTCATTGGTGTATTCTTAGGATTAATGGCAACAGGTTGGCCGTTTGTTATTATGATGACCATGATGGGAATTATCTCTCTCGCAGGAATTGTAGTAAACAATGGAGTTGTATTGCTCGATTACACTGATTTACTTATTGCTAGAAAAAGAAAAGATTTGGGCTTACCAAAAGATGAAATTTTGAGCAATGAAGATGTTTTTGAAGCTATTGTAAAAGGTGGAAAAGCTCGTTTAAGACCTGTATTGCTAACAGCAATTACAACAGTCTTAGGTTTAATTCCTTTAGCAATTGGTTTCAATATTGATTTCTTTAGTTTATTTGCAACTGGTAATCCTCATATTTATATGGGTGGTGATAACGTTATTTTCTGGGGACCATTAGCTTGGACTGTAATCTTCGGATTAATCTTCGCTACATTCCTAACATTAATTGTTGTGCCTGTATTATTCTATTTGGTAAATAGATTAAAAAACAGAATGAAAAATAGAAAAAATCATTCTAAAACTATTGCTGAAATAGGAGATTAAATTCTAATCATATAAAAACTCCTTAATTATTAAATAAATTAAGGAGTTTTTTTTGCAATCCAAAGTTTTGAATTTACTAAAATCAAAAAGCTCCTTACAATGTAAGGAGCTTTTTTTAAATGAACCAATTAAGTTTTAATTTTTAACTAAAACTTCTTTAGACCATTTACGAACATCAGCAACTCTATTGTCTGAATAATCAACTTCGTTTAAAGTATCATCAGTCCAAAAGAACCATTTTCCTACTTTAACTCCGTTATTATATTCTCCAATAGCTTCTTTATTTCCATTTTCATTGTAAGAAACCCATTTTCCCTGCAACTTACCGTTTAAATAGTTTCCTTCTTGTTTAACTTGACCGTTATCGTGAAAATATGTTGCTTTAACTTCGTTTCCTACTACTTCAAATTTTGGCTGAATTTCTTGTGCATAAAAAACACCTGAAATCAACAATGCTGCCATAATTACTACTTTTTTCATCTTCTTTCTTATTAATAGGTTAATTTTATTAAACCAAATGTACAAAATTAATTTACAATAAAAAAACTTTTTCTTAACAATTTGGTAACATTGGAAAAATAATCATAAAAAAACCAGCAAAAATTTGCTGGCTCTTAAAATAGAATTTATGTGAGATTAATTCACTAACTCACTTAATACTTTATCTAAATCTTCAGAAGAAGGTCTATCTGCATTTGCATTAACAATATTTCCATCTGGTCCTATTAAAATAAATCTTGGAATTCCATTAATGCCATAATCCTTAACAAATTGAGAATTCCAATCGTTATCAGCAAACAATTGTACTCCTCCTAATTGCTTATCGTCAACCATAGCTCTCCATTTATCTTTGTCTTTAAGCTTGTCAATTGAAATACTTACAAACTCGATATTTTTTCCATGATATTTTTCTTCAGTCTTTTTCAAAAAAGGAATTTCTGCTCTACAAGGACCACACCAAGTTGCCCAAACATCAATATAAACATATTTACCTTTGAAATCCTCAAGTTTTGTTACACCACCTTTATGATTTTCATAAGCAAAAGATGGAGAAGGATTTCCGTTTAGTTTTTTAATTTGTAAATTCTCAGTATACATCCTTTGCATTCCAGAGAATTGTTGCGTCATCATTTTTTTAATAGTAGCTTTAAAAGTCTCATCCAATTTCCCTTTTTCTAAAGATTCAAAATCAGCTGTCTTTTTAGCTTCAAACATTTTATTGAATTCTTCACTTTCTTTATCAAAAGCCGTTAATTCAAATTGTTCATCTTTTAATGCTTTTTGAGCCATAAAATTGTTTTCTTCAGCTCCTTTTCCTTTATAAACTATAGATTCGTCGAACTCTTTAGTATTCATAGTCATGGCTAAATCATCACCATTTTTTAAATACATTAAAGATGATTCAACCCCATCTGAAAATTGATGAATCCCATCAGCTGTTTCTAAAGTAGCTTCAAAAACACCATTTTTATTCACAGGAATAATCTGTTTAAATCTATTTGGACCATAGATAGTTAACGTATCACTATTTCTATTTTCAATTTTTGCTGAAAACTTTACAGCACTTTTTTTCTCTGTTTGTGCAAACGATATAAAAACCGAAAGCAACAATAAATAAGTTAATTTTCTCATGTTGATTTAATAATTTACGTAAAGTTATATTTTTTATTCGAAAAAAAATCAAAAAAAAGTTAAAACACAGCTTTTTAAAATGTTTTAATACTTCAAAAATTGAATTTTATATTACTTTTGCACCCAAGACCAAAGGTCAAACAATAAGAAATAAAAATAGTTGTAAATGTATAGAAGTCACAATTGTGGAGAGTTAAATATTTCACACATCAATAAAGAAGTTACACTGGCTGGTTGGGTACAAAAATCTAGAGATAAAGGGTTTATGATATGGGTAGATTTAAGAGATCGCTATGGAATTACTCAATTAATCTTTGATGAACAAAGAACAGACAAATCCGTTATTGAAAAAGCAAAATCATTAGGTAGAGAATTTGTAATTCAAATCAAAGGAACCGTTATTGAACGTGTTTCTAAAAATCCTAATATGGCAACAGGTGATGTTGAAATTTTAGTCACTGAACTTACTATTTTAAATGAAGCACAATTACCTCCTTTTACCATTGAAGATGAAACCGATGGTGGTGAAGATATTCGAATGAAATATCGTTATTTAGACATTAGAAGAAATCCTGTAAAAAATAATTTACTTTTCCGTCATAAAGTATCTATGGAAGTTAGAAAATATCTTTCTGACCAAGGTTTTTGTGATGTAGAAACACCTTATTTAATCAAGTCAACACCAGAAGGAGCACGTGATTTTGTGGTGCCAAGTAGAATGAACGAAGGTCAGTTTTATGCCTTACCACAATCTCCTCAAACGTTCAAACAATTGTTGATGGTTGGTGGAATGGATAAGTATTTTCAGATTGTAAAATGTTTCCGTGATGAAGACTTACGTGCAGACAGACAACCTGAATTTACACAAATCGACTGTGAAATGGCTTTTGTAGAACAAGAAGACATTCTGAATATGTTTGAAGGTTTAACACGTCACTTATTAAAAGAAATCAAAGGAATTGAAGTAAATAAATTCCCAAGAATGACGTATGATTATGCGATGAAAACCTACGGAAATGACAAACCAGATATTCGTTTTGAAATGAAGTTTGGTGAGTTAAACGAAGTAGCACAACATAAAGAATTTGGCGTTTTCAATTCAGCTGAATTAGTAGTGGGAATTGCTGCTCCAGGTTGTGCCAATTACACCAGAAAAGAAATTGATGCTTTGATTGATTGGGTAAAACGTCCTCAAGTTGGTGCCTCAGGAATGGTTTATGTAAAATGTGAAGAAGACGGAACTTTCAAATCATCTGTAGATAAATTTTACGCCCAAGATGATTTGAAAAAATGGGCTGAAGCAACCAATGCAAAAGCTGGAGATTTAATTTTAGTTCTTTCTGGAAATGCAGATAAAACTAGAACACAACTTTCTGCTTTAAGAATGGAAGTTGCAACTCGTTTAGGTTTACGTAAATCAGATGAATTTGCTCCACTTTGGGTTGTAGATTTTCCTCTATTAGAATGGGATGAAGAAAGTGGAAGATATCACGCTATGCATCATCCATTTACTTCTCCAAAACCAGAAGATATTAAATTAATTGAAACTGAACCAGGAAAAGTAAGAGCAAACGCTTACGATATGGTATTGAATGGAAACGAAATTGGTGGAGGTTCTATCCGTATTCACGACAGAGAATTACAGTCAAGAATGTTTGATTTACTAGGATTTAGCAAAGAAGAAGCCGAAGCTCAATTTGGATTTTTAATGAATGCTTTCGAATTTGGAGCACCACCTCATGGAGGTTTAGCTTTCGGATTAGATAGATTAGTTTCTATTTTAGGAGGACAAGAAACGATTCGCGATTTTATTGCTTTCCCAAAAAATAATTCAGGAAGAGATGTTATGATTGATGCTCCTGCAAAAATTGATGATACTCAATTGAAAGAGTTATCTATTAAATTAGATTTAAAATAAATGAAATATCTCGTTAGAATATTGTTTTTAATTGTTGTCGGTTTTGTAGCTTTTGGTTACTTCTATAAAAACAATGGCAATAATGAAGGTGACAAATGGATAGGAATTGGTGTCTTAATTCTTGCTTTTGTCTTGATGCCTGTTTTTATTTATCATAGATATAGAAACAAAAAATTGAAAGATTTTGAGCTGAATTTTAACCTCAAAGAAGAGGAAGATACTGAAAATCAATAAAATTATTTCAAAAAAATCTTTTTTATGTCAATTAAAAAATTATCTTTGAGCATTATTAATAATTTTTACAATACAAAATGAGAACAGGAAAAGTTAAGTTCTTCAATGAATCAAAAGGTTACGGTTTTATCACAGATGACGAAACTGGAAAAGACATTTTCGTACACGCAAGTGGAATGAGAGTTGAGTCATTAACTGAAGGCGAAAGCGTTAGTTACGAAGAAGAAGAAGGAAGAAAAGGTAAAGTAGCTGCACAAGTTGTAGTTATCGAAGACTAATATATATTATTTTTTGATTACCCAAGTACAACGCTCTGCAACTGCAGAGCGTTTTTTTTGTGCATAATTTTAACGTGTGTTTTATAAATTTAGCAACCATATGTTTTAAATTTGTAAAATGTATGCTCTAGTCGATTGTAATAATTTTTATGCTTCATGCGAACGTGTTTTTCAACCACAATACGTTGGCAAACCTATTGTTATCTTGTCAAACAACGATGGATGCATCATTTCTAGAAGTTATGAAGCAAAAGATTTAGGCATTCCAATGGGTGCTCCTGAATTCAAAATCAGAAATGAGTTAAAAGAAAAAAACGTGAAAGTATTTTCTTCTAATTATGCTCTCTATGGTGATTTGAGCAATCGTGTAATGAAAATTTTGGAAGGCTTTACTCCAAATGTAGAAGTATATAGCATTGATGAATCTTTTTTGAATTTTGATGGAATGAGTATTGAAAATTATCACGATTATGGAGTTAAAATAAAAGCAAGAATCAATAAATGGTTGAGTATTCCGGTTTGCATTGGCTTTGCTCCTACTAAAGCTTTGTCTAAAGTTGCCAATAAAATTGCCAAAAAATACCAAGAACGCACTCAAGGAATTTACGTAATTGACTCCGAAGAAAAACGCACCAAAGCTCTAAAATGGACTAAAATTGAAGATGTTTGGGGGATTGGCTATAGATTAACCAAAAAAATGAAAGCCAAAAACATTTTAACTGCTTATGATTTTACCTTACCTCACAACGAAAATTTCATTAAAAAAGAAATGGGAGTTGTTGGTTTACGTTTAAAATATGAATTAGAAGGAAAATCTGTTTTAGAACTTGAAGAAGCTCCTTCTGCAAAAAAAAGTATTGCCATCACCCGAAGTTTTGACGGAAACATAACGACTTTTAACGAAATGAAAGAACGTGTTTCAACTTTTGCAACGGTTTGTGCTGAAAAATTACGCAAGCAAAACTCTTGTTGCTATGGTGTTATTTTATATTTACAGAAAGATAAATTCAAAATAGAAAAACAGCGTTATAGTTTTTACAAATTAGAAACGCTCTCTTTTGCCAGTAATTCAAACATTACTATTAGTAATTTGGCAATTAAAATGTTAAAAGAAATATTTGAAGAAGGAGCAATTTATAAAAAAGCAGGTGTAATTGTAACAGAAATTATTCCCGAAAATCAAAAGCAATTTCATCTGTTTGAAGAAGAAAATCCAAAACACCAAGCTTTGATGAAAGTGATGGATGATTTTCATAAAAAAACAGGAGAACGCAAAATAAAACTTGGAAATCAAGATCTACGTAGAACTTGGAAAATGAAGCAAAATCATTTATCAAATAAGTACACAACAGATTTCAAGGAAATCTTAAAAGTCAAATGTTAATTCAAAATGAACACAAACAATAAAATACATTTTTTTGTTCCAGATTTTGAGAATCAAATCGAACTACCCTACATTTCTAGCGGAATAAAAGCTGGCTTCCCATCTCCTGCAGCCGATTTTGATGAAAGTAAAATAAGCTTAGACAATGTTTTAGTTAAAAACAAAGAAGCAACATTTTATGCCAAAGCCAGTGGAAACTCTATGACTGGAGCAGGAATAGATGATGGTGACATTTTAGTAATTGACAGAAGCATTGAACCTCAAAGCAACAAAATAGCCGTTTGCTTCATTGATGGAGAATTTACTGTCAAAAGAATCAAGATTGAGAACGAAGATGTTTATTTAATGCCTGAAAATAAAAACTACATGCCCATTCAAATTTCAGAAGAAAACAATCTAATCATTTGGGGAATTGTTACCTATGTGATAAAAAAAGTATAAGAAAAATTCTCAAAATAAAATTAAACTAACATATAATCTACTGAAAAACAAGTTATAAATTCTCTTTTTTCTATATTTGTAAGTCACATAAATTTAAAATTATGAAAAAAGATTTACTTATTTTTTTGGGAATTATATTATTTTCAAACTTAAATTTTGCACAAGATAGGATTTGGAATGAAGTTTCAGAAGAACAGATTGTAAGTTCAAAAAAACTAGAGAGAAGTTCTATTCCTTCAGAGTTTAAACTTTTTTCCCTAAACTTAGACATTTTAAAACAACGTCTTTTAAGTGCTCCAAATGATTTAAGCGGGCAATTTTCTAATGTAGTAATTGCTTTTCCAAATGCAGATGGTGAAATGATGAATTTTAGAATTTATAATTCACCTATAATGGAAGATGGTCTAGCTGAAAAGTTCCCAGATATTAAAACTTTTTTAGGTAAAGGTATTGATGATTCCACAGCAATCATGAGAATTAGTATTACGCAATTTGGATTACATGTCATTACATTGTCTGGTAACTCTGGAGCTGTTTTCATTGATCCTTATACCGCAGATTTAAAAAATTATATAGTTTATAAAAAGTCAAATCTAACAAAAACTAAATCCTTTGAATGTAATTTTGATGAATTAAATCATGATGCATTTAATCCATTAACTGAAAATAAAAATAGTACTGCTAAAACTAGTGATGGTAACTTTAGAATTTATAGATTAGCGATGGCTTGTACTGGTGAATATGCAGCATTTCATGGTGGTACTGTTGCTGCTGCCCAAGCTGCAATAGTAGTAACAGTTAATAGAGTTAACACAATTTATGAAAGAGATTTTTCAGCTCGATTAACTTTAGTTTCAAACAACAATCTCTTGATTTATACAAATGCTACTACTGATCCATATACTAACAATAATGGAGTTACGATGCTTGGTCAAAACCAAACTAATGTAACTGCCGTAATTGGTTCTGCAAATTATGACGTTGGTCATGTTGTAAGCACAAACGGAGGTGGAATTGCTGGTTTAGGAGTATTTTGCAACAACAGTCAAAAAGCAAGAGGTGTAACAGGAACAAATTCTCCTGTAGGTGATCCATTTGATATAGATTATGTCGCTCACGAAATAGGACATCAATTTGGTTGTAATCATACTTTTAATGGAGATGAAGGTTCTTGTAGTGGTGGAAATAGAAATAATTCAACAGCAGTAGAACCTGGAAGCGGAACTACCATTATGGCTTATGCTGGTATATGCTCTCCACAAAATGTTCAATCAAATTCTGATGCTCATTTCAGTTTTATAAGTATTCAAGAAGCTAATTCGTCAACATTGTTTGGTACTTCTTGTGCTACAGTTATTTCAAATGGAAATTTTGCTCCACTTGTAGATGCAGGCCCAGATTACACAATTCCTAAAGGAACTGCTTTTATTTTGAAAGGTTCTGCTACTGATAATAATGGTGATGCCCTAACCTACTGTTGGGAACAAACAAATAATGAAATTTCTACTCAACCACCATTACAAACATCAACTAATGGCCCAAATTTTAGATCTAGATTACCTTCTGCCTCTTCTGATAGATACATGCCAAGAATAGAAGATGTAATCAATAATAATTTAGCTCCAACATGGGAAGTTGTTCCAAATGTAGCTAGAACGATGAATTTTGCATTAACTGTTAGAGACAATAGAGTTCCAAATGGAGGACAAACAGGCAGAGATGACACAGTGATTACAACATCAACTGTTGGTCCCTTTTTAGTTAATTCACCAAATACAAATGTGTCTTGGCCAGTTGGTTCAAATCAAAATATTACTTGGGATGTTGCTGGAACTGACGCAAATGGTATTAATGCTACTTTTGTTGATATTTTACTTTCTACAGATGGAGGTTTTACGTATCCAATATTATTAGCTAGTAAAGTTCCAAATGATGGTTCAGAATTAGTTACTATGCCAAACTCAACTGGCACAAACAGAAGAATAATGGTAAGAGGTAATAATCATATTTTTTATGACATATCAAATACTAACTTTACAATAAACGCATCGGCAGCAACTTATGCACTTTCTTATGACGGAACAATAGATGGTCAAAACAAAGCTGTTTGTCAAGGTGATGATGTTTCTTATGATATTAAATATGAAACAATAGGTGGTTTTTCTGCTAATACAACTTTTAGCGTTTCAGGAAACCCCGTTGGAACAATAGCCACATTTTCTCCATCTACAGTGAATTCAAATGGAACAGTTACAATGACTTTATCAAATACAGATTCAGTCAGCCCTGGCTTGTATACAATGACTATTACTGGAACATCTGGAAGTACAATAAAAACTGTGAACCTTTATTTACAAATTAGAAATTCTGCTTTTTCTCCAATGACTTTAACTAGTCCAGCTGATGGGTCATTTGCACAACCAACAACTTTTGATTTACAATGGAATGCTGATTCAGCAGCAACGAACTATGATCTTGAAGTAGCTACTGATGTTGATTTTAATTCTATTTTCTTAACTGCAAATACTGCTTCTACAAGTTACCAATTAACTAGTTTGTCTGAAAATACAAATTATTTTTGGAGAGTGCTTCCTAAAAATGAAGGCTGTCAAGGAGTAATTAGCCCAATATATAGATTTACAACTGGGCAAAATTCTTGTTCTAATGTAAGCTCTACAAATGTTCCATTAACCATTTCAGCAAGTGGAACACCAACAGTAAATTCAACTTTAACAATTCCTACCTTAAATAATGTTACCATTTCTGATATAAGTGTAACATTAAATATTACACATTCTTGGATTAGTGATTTAACTGTTACTTTAATTAGTCCATCAGGAACTGAAGTACAATTATTTTCAGGTCAATGTGCCGATAATAATAATGCTATAGCAACATTTACCACAAATGGCACAATCTTAAGTTGTGGAACAAATCCAGCAATATCAGGAACATTAGCTCCATCAGGTTCTTTTAGTCCACTTATTAATACAAATTCTCAAGGAACTTGGACATTGAGAGTATATGATGCTTTTAATCAAGATGGAGGAACTATAAATAGTTGGAGTTTAAATATTTGTTCAATTCCAAATACTGCATTACCATGTGGAGCAATTACAACAACTTGGAATGGAAGTACTTGGTCAAATGGTTATCCAGTTAGTAATGTAGCTGCAGTGATTAATGGTAATTTAACTACTAATCGAGATTTAGAAGCTTGTTCGTTAAATATTATTGGAAACTCAAATGTAATTCTTTCATCCGGTGATAATTTTATTATTGAAAATGAAGTTAATATAGAAAATACTGCAAGTTTAACACTTCAAAATAATTCAAATCTAATTCAAATTGAAGATGCTTCAAACAGTGGAAATGCAACTGTTTTTAGAGAAACAAACCCTTTAAAACGATTAGATTATGTATTATGGTCAAATCCTTTAGCAAGTTCACAGACTTTAAAAAACTTCTCACCTGAAACATTAAACAACAGGTTTTACTATTATAACACACAAGCAAATGCTTACAATGTAATTGCTAATCCGGTTTCAACAACACTTCAACCAGCTAATGGATATTTAATCAGAATGCCAAATAATCATCCTACAACTCCTACAATATGGACAGGGCACTTTACAAGTGGTGTGCCAAATAACGGAAATTTTGTTGTTAATTTAGCCTATTTTGGGTCTGGTTTTAATTATAATTTAATTGGAAACCCTTATCCTTCAACGGTTAATGCTGAAACATTTTTAATAAATAATGCCTCAGATATTGAGGGTGTAATTTATTTATTTAGAGAAGAAAATAATGCCGCTGGAAGTGGATATGCAACATACACATTAGGAGGAGCAACTACAACTACTGCTACTAGTCCAATTCCAAATGGAACTATACAAGTTGGACAAGGTTTTGTTGTTGCTTCAAAAAACACTACAAATCCAAAGGTAACTTTTAGCAACGATTTGAGAGTAGACAATAATAACAATCAGTTTTTTAGAATGAATTTTGAAAAGTCAATTTTTCAAACATTAACGTTAGAAAAAAATAGAATTTGGTTAAACTTAACCAATGATAATGGGTTTTTCAGTCAAATGATGATAGGTTATATTTCAAATGCAACTTTAGGTTTTGATAATTTAATTGATGGAAAATCGATAAATGATAGCCCAACATTTTTAAGCTCTTTGATTAACAATGAAGAATATACAATTCAAGGAAGACCATTACCTTTTGATAATCAAGATATTGTTTCTCTTAAGTTCAAAACACAGATTGCAGGTAATTTTACTATTTCGATTAATAATTTTGATGGATTGTTTGAAGGAAATCAAGAAATTTACTTAAAAGATAATCTATTGAATGTAACACATAATATTAAAAATAGTCCTTATACATTTACAAGTGCAATTGGAGAATTTGATTCTAGATTTGAAATAGTCTATCAAAATTCTGTTTTAGATTCAGTAAATTTTAACCCAAACAATGAAATTTTAGTTTCAACTGAAAATAACCAAATTAATGTTCGTTCAAATAATCAATTGATTCAGGAAATAACAATTTTTGACATATTAGGGAGAAATTTAAGTTCAAACTCAAAAATTGAAAATAATGATTTTATAATTTCTAATATCCTTCCAACTAGACAAACTTTGATTGTAAAAATTTTATTATCAAACGGAATTACCGAAGTTAGAAAAATTCAGTTTTAATAAAACAACATTGTAAATATAAAGAAAAAAGCCTCAAGAATTAACTTGAGGCTTTTTGTACCTTGGGTGGGAATCGAACCCACACTCCGAAGAACACGAGTTTGAGTCGTGCGCGTCTACCAATTCCGCCACCAAGGCTGCTGTAAATTAGGATTGCAAATGTAATAATTTTTTTAATTAAAAAAGAAAAATACTTCAAAATATCCTTTCAGAGTTAAAATTAATTTCTAAATTTGCACCTCGTTAAAGCGACACACAACTAACTAACTACTAAACAACAAATTAACATGCCACATCAAGAACCAGAAGCAAAAGTGTTTGCCTGTTCTCAGAGCGTGTACTTAGCGGAAAAAATTGCCGAGAATTATGGTACAACGCTAGGAAAAATAACGTTCTCTAAATATAGTGATGGAGAATTCCAACCTTCTTTTGAGGAATCAATAAGAGGATTAAGGGTTTTTCTTGTTTGTTCTACTTTTCCAAGTTCAGACAATTTAATGGAATTATTGTTAATGATTGATGCTGCTAAAAGAGCTTCAGCACGTCATATTACTGCAGTAATACCTTATTTTGGTTGGGCAAGACAAGACAGAAAAGATAAGCCTAGAGTACCAATTGGAGCAAAATTAGTAGCTAAACTATTAGAAACTGCAGGAGCAACTCGTATTATGACAATGGATTTGCATGCTGATCAAATTCAAGGTTTCTTTGAAAAGCCAGTAGATCATTTATTTGCTTCTACTATCTTTTTGCCTTACTTGAAAAGTTTGAATCTTGAAAATCTTACAATTGCTTCTCCTGATATGGGTGGTTCAAAAAGAGCATATGCTTATTCTAAATTTTTAGAATCAGATGTTGTAGTTTGCTACAAACAACGTAAAAAAGCAAATGTTATTGACACTATGGAGTTGATTGGTGATGTAAAAGGAAGAAATGTTGTCCTTGTTGATGACATGATTGATACAGGAGGCACACTAGCTAAAGCTGCTGATGTTATGATTGAAAAAGGAGCTTTAAGCGTTAGAGCAATTTGTACGCATCCTATTTTATCTGGTGATGCTTATGAAAAAATAGAAAATTCTAAATTATTAGAATTGATTGTTACAGATTCTATTCCATTAAAGAAAGAATCAAACAAAATAAAAGTTGTAAGTTGTGCTAATTTATTTGCAGAAGTAATGCATATGGTACAAAACAACAATTCCATCAGTGGAAAATTTTTAATGTAGAAATATTAATTAATTTATATATATTTAAAATGAAGTCAATTACAATTAAAGGACAAGAAAGAGAAAACGTAGGTAAAAAGGCAACTAAAGCCGTACGTGATGCTGGAATGGTTCCGTGTGTTATATACGGTGGAGACCAACCAGTGCATTTTGCAGCAGACGAAAGAGCATTCAAAGGATTGGTTTACACTCCAAATGCACATACTGTTGTTGTTGAATTAGAAAGTGGTAAAAAAATTGATGCTATCTTACAAGATATCCAATTTCACCCAGTTACTGACAAAATTTTACACATCGATTTCTTCCAATTACAAGATGATAGAGAAGTTATCATGGAAGTACCAGTTAAAGTTACAGGAAAATCTCCAGGTGTTATGGCCGGTGGTGTTTTACGTTTAGCTCAAAGAAGACTGAAAGTAAAAGCTTTACCAAAAAATTTACCTGATTTTGTTGAAGCAGATATTACTCCATTAGAAATGGGTAACAAACTATATATTACAAAATTACCTACTGCTGATTTTAAATTCATGCACCCAGACAATACTGTTGTTTGTCAAGTAAGAATTTCTCGTGCTGCTATGAAAGCTGCTCAAGAAGCTGCAAAAGCAGAAAAAACAGCTGGAAAGAAAAAATAATCTTTTTCAAAATTATATTAAAAGCATCAGTTTATTCTGGTGCTTTTTTTTTTTTGAATTGTTTTTTCTAACTATAAAATTTAAAAAATAGTATTTTTACAAAATGAAATGGATATTCAATATTTTCAAACAAAAACAAATAGAAACAATTGACCCAATGAAAAAATTTTTAATTGTTGGACTAGGAAACATAGGTTCAGAATATGTAAACACTAGACACAACATAGGTTTCAAAGTATTAAATCACTATGCCAAAAAAGAAAATATAGATTTTCAAACCGCAAAACTTGGAGAAATAGCACAACACAGAATCAAAGGAAGAACTGTTTTTCTTTTAAAACCAAATACATATATGAATCTTAGCGGAAAAGCCATTAAATATTGGTTAGAAAAAGAAAATATTCCTAAAGAAAATTTATTGGTAATTACAGATGATCTAAACCTTTCTTTTGGAACAATAAGAATAAAAGGAAAAGGAACAGATGGAGGACATAATGGATTAAAAAATACGCAACTTTTATTAAATTCTTCTGAATATCCAAGATATAGGTTTGGGATAAGTGATGAATTTAAAAAAGGGCAACAAGTTAATTATGTATTAGGAGAATGGTCCGATGAAGAAAAAGCCAAACTTGAAGAACGATTAAATATTTCTGCTGAAATAATAAATTCTTTTATTTTAACTGGTTTAAATGAAACTATGAATCTATTTAATGGAAAATAATAAAGGATGCTAAAATAGCATCCTTTATTGTATTTTAAATAAATTTTTGAAATTTATTCAACAACTATTTTCTTAACTTCTTTTCTGTTTCCATCTTGAACTGTTACAAGATAAATTCCTGAAGCTGTATTATTTAATTGTAATTCTTGGTTAAACAATCCATTATTTTGGAAAGATTTAGTATAAACTTGTCTTCCTCTTAAATCATGAACCATAATATTTACATCATTACCAGTTTCAGATGAAAACTGTACTGTAAAATTACCATTATTTGGATTTGGATATAAAGCAAAATCTGTCAATCCAAAAGATTCATTTGAAAGAAGAACAGGTACATATTCAGATTTACATAATTGAATAGTAAATGAATTAAATAATGCATTAGCAACATTTGAATCAACAACCGTATCTTTAAAATAAATCAACCAGCTACCCGCACTATTATTCCCATTATATCCATTAATATTTGTTGTAGAATAAGGTAAAAAAGGACCTCCACTAGTAACAGACGCACAATTTACAGCAGTACCTGCAGTGTCAAACCATTTGTCCATATTTGCCGTTGTACAAGTATTACCATACCATAAAGCAGTATTTAATGATGTTTGCCATGGAGCTTTTATTAACAAACTAAACTGCCCAATATTTGGATGCGTAACATTCGCATAAAAATTTGCATCAGTTATAACAAATGAATCTGGAACAGTAAGAGACATTCCTGGATAAGAATTGTCAGAACTTTCAGTAATTGCAGCATTTAAATTAAAAGGATAATCTGTACAAACATCTTGTAATTGATAAGCAACATTTCCAATAGCTATGTTTTTTGTATTAATGTCGTAATAAATATTTCCTGTTGGCTTAACCATTACTCTGCAGTAAGCTGCATTAATTGAAGGAACAGTAATAACATAAGAACCATTATTTGGCACATTTGAAGCCAAAGTAGTTGTAAAAGTTTGACCACCATCTGTTGATAATAAAATATCTACGTTTGTTGAACCTACTAATGAAGTTGTTCCATTAACTGTCCAAGTAATAGTTTGTGAAGAACCTTGAGCCCAAACAATTTGGTCTGTATTTTGTGAAGTTACATCAAAAGGTCCAGTTGTTGCAGAAACGGTTAAAAGCATCTCATCAACTCCTGTTTGACCACCACCAGCAACATTATCTCTAGCCATTAAACTAAAAGTCATAACTCTAGCAACTGAATTTACTGATTCCCAATCTGCTGTTAGAGTATTGTTTAATACACTACTTAATTTTGGCATATATCTATAAGGAACTGTTTCTGGATTTCTTGATCTCCAGTTTGGCCCATTAGTTTTAGTTGGGGAAACTAAAGAATTTGTGGCTCCTAAACCAGGTGATGTAGCATCATTATTTTGCTCCCAACAATAAGTCAAAGGATTTCCTCCAGAATCTGTTGCAGAACCTGTTAAAATAAACGGAGTGCTTTTAGGAATTGTCCAATCAGAACCAGCATTGACAACTGGTGTGCCATGAGTAATGGCTGTATTTGTTGTACATGTTTTAGACAACAAATTAGTCTGAATTTGTAAGATACTTCTATAAGTAAAATAATCATCAGAATGTGGTTGAACATCAGTTGCACCAGTAATTCCTGCATACCCCATAATAGTTGATCCTGAACCTGGTTCTACATTTACTGAATTATTTTCTGTACCCATAGAAAAAGTGTGATTTGCACCTAATTGATGTCCCATTTCATGAGCTACATAATCAATATCAAAATTATCTCCAGTTGGGATTCCATCAGCTGGGGATGTATAACCACTTCCTTTACTTCCGTCAGTACTACAAACACAACCAATACAACCAGCATTTCCTCCACCTCCAGTTGCTCCAAATAAGTGTCCAATATCGTATGTTGTAGTTCCTAACATATTAGTTAAGGTAGTTTGTAATTCTCCATTCCAAGCACCACCTGCTCCAGTTGAAGCTGGAGAATATGGATCAGTTATAGGGTTATAGTATATTACATTTACACTATTTGCTGTAATATTCATGTGAATAGCTAAATCTTTTTCAAAAACACCATTAACTCTAGTCATTGTTGCATTATAAGCTGCTAAAACTAATCCTGATTGCGCAGCACTTGTAGCTCCAAAATAATTTGCATATTCAGCTGTACAAGACATTGCCAATCTAAATGTTTTCAATACTCCATTATCAGATTTTAAAGCGTTTGGTGTTAATTGTATCCCAGAAATAATTTCATGATCCACAGTTGAACAAGTAAAAGGCAAATTTCCTTTCACTCTAGATGAATTATAAACAGCATAAACAGAACCATCTTTCGAATATGGCTCAATAAATTCATTATTTTTTCCAGCTCTAAAAATCATAGCCTGTATTCCATTTTGATCAACACTAAGTCTTACTTGAGCGAATTTATCATCGATTCCTATACCAACATAAGAACGAATACTTGGGTATTGTGCTTGCAAATCTGAATCAAAGTTTGATGCTTCAAAAAACTCATATCTTTCCATTTCTCCATTTACATTTGGTAATGAAATTATTGTATTTGATTTTTTTGCAACAAATCTATCAGGTGAAGATTGCAGTAATTGCTTTAAAGTTTCAACATTTCCTTGAAACAATTTAAATTCTTGAGGGAAAGATTGTCTTTCCACATTTTTGTTAACTTTTTTTACATCATTTTTTGTAGCAGATTTCCAACTATTGCTGGTCTGTGCATAAAAACTAGATGAAATTAGCATACTAAAAGTAAATAGTAATAATTTTTTCATGATTAATTATTTAATAGGGGGTAAATATATTAAAGTAATTTTATTTAAACTAAAAAAAAAAGCAAGAAATATTATAATTAACATTTCTTGCTTTTTGGTAAATAAAACACTATTTACTATTCAACAACAATCTTTTTAACTTCTTTTCTTGACCCATCTTGTACAGTTACTAGATAAACCCCAGACATGATATTATTAAGTTGAATTGTTTGATTGAATAATCCATTATTTTGATATGTTTTTAGAAAAACTTCTCTCCCTCTCAAGTCATGAACTCTAATGTCTATATTATTAGATGTTTCTGAATTAAATTGAACCGTAAAATTACCACTATTTGGATTAGGATATAATGAAAACTCAGAAAGCCCAAAAGATTCTGAAGTTAAAACTGCTGTTTGTGAGCAAATTTCAACAGACCAATTTTGAATTGTTCCTGTATCTCCAACATAATAATCAACAGCTAATAAAGTCCATGTGCCACTATTATCTTTACCATTTAAAGTTGCCAAAGAGCCAACTGGTTTCCATGTCCCTGAAGTAGCAGTACAACCTGTGTTAGGAACAACAGCTGCCGCTGCATCGTCAAAAACATATTGCAGACTACCTGGAGCATCATCACAATTTCTATTCCATAAAACAACTTGAGTTCCATCTGGATGATTCATTCCAATAACTAAATCTTCTATATAAGTATGTGTAAACCCTAAAGTTACATTAACATCTGAAATTGTGTTAGTGGGTGTAGGTACAACTAATGTTTTTGTAACAACTGCACCAGGTGTATTTGCTCCAGTTCCATCAGGAACAGACAGAGCAGTATTATTAGTATATGTATCACAAGTTGTGCTTACGATATAACCTACTGCAAAATCTTTTGTGTTTATATCGTAATAAATATTTCCAGTTGGCTTAACCATTACTCTACAATAAGGTGAAGCTACATTTGGAACGGTAATTACTTCAGATCCATCATTTGGTGTATTAGAAACTAAAGTTGTAGTAAATGTTTGACCTCCATCAGTAGATAAAAGAATATCAACATTTGATGAACCAACTAAAGAAGTTGTACCATTAACTGTCCATGTTATAGTTTGAGTTGAACCTTGAGTCCAAGAAATTCCGTCTGTTGCTTGAGAAGTGACATCAAAAGGACCTACTGTCCCTGAAACATTAACAATCATTTCATCAAAGCCAGTTTGAGCACCATTGGCAACATTATCTCTTCCTGTTAAAGTAAAGTTTAATGTTCTAGCTACTGAAGAAACAGACTCAAAATCTGCAGTTAATGTATTTGCCAAAACACTTTCTAATTTTGGCATATATCTTATTGGAGTAGTTTCTGGATTTCTTGATCTCCAATTAGGACTTGTAGTATTTGTAGGAGACACAACGGTAAAAGCAGATGTTGCACTATTATTTTGTTCCCAACAAAATGTTAGTGGATCATTATTAGGATCTGTTCCAGAACCTGTTAAAATAAAAGGGGTGCTTTTTGGAATTGTCCAGTCTGGCCCAGCATTAATAACAGGAGCACCATGAGTTATTGCTGTTGTTGTTGGACAGGTTTTAGACAGTAAATTTGTTTGAACTTGTAAAATACTTCTGTGTGTAAAATAATCGTCTGAATGTTGTTGAACATCTGTAGCTCCAGTAATTCCAGCATATCCCATTATTGAAGACCCAGAACCAGGTTCAACATTTACTCCTGTTCCTTCTAAACTCATTGAGAAAGTATGATTTCCTCCAAATTGATGTCCTAATTCGTGAGCTACATAATCAATATCAAAATTATCACCTGATGGAACTCCATCTGCAGGAGAAGTAATACCTCTTCCTTTAGTGCTTCCTGTTCCACTAACGTTACCATCTACACAAACACAGCCTATACAACCTGCATTACCTCCACCACCAGAAGCACCAAACATATGACCTACATCATAAGCTGCATTATTAGCTGCTAAAGAAGTTGATGGTCCCGTTAGAGATGTATTTAACGCCACCTGGAGTTGTGTATTCCAACTTGATAATGTAGTGTAAGGATCTGTTGCTGGATTGTAATAAATTACATTTGTTGTTTGTGCAACAATGTTCATGTGAACAGCAAAATCATTTTCAAATACACCATTAACTCTTGTCATTGTTGCATTAAAAGCAGCCAAAACATTTGCAACTTGAGCAGAACTTGTTGCTCCAAAATAATTAGCATACTCTCCATTACAAGATAAAGCTAATCTAAAAGTTTTTAAAACTGCATTATTTGCTTTTAAAGTCTCTAAATTTCCATTTGCAATGACTGCATGGTCTTCAGTAGAACAAGTAAATGGAAGTTTTCCTTTATTTCTAGAAGAATTATAAATGGCATAAACAGACCCATCTGCTGAATATGGCTCCATAAATTCATTTTTCTTACCTGCTCTGAAAATCATTGCTTGAATTCCACTTGGATCAACACTCAATCTAATTTGAGCGTACTTATCATCAATTCCTACACCTACATAAGATCTAATTTCTGGAAATTGAGCTTGTAAATCTGCTTCAAAATTTGAAGCTTCATATACTTCATATTTCTCTAACTCACCATACATGTTTGGTAACGAAATAATTGTATTAGATTTGATTTTTGAGGATCTATCTGGTGCAGACTGTATTGATTGTTTAATTTGATCAACATTAACTTGATATAATTTAAAATCCTGTGGAAATGATAGCCTATCCACTTTTTTGTTAGTCTGCCCTACTTGAGCTCTAGAAACTTCTTTCCAATTCTTGCTTGTTTGAGCAGAAATTGATGAAGAAATTAACGCAATAGAAGCGAAAAGTAAAAATTTTTTCATAATTTAATGGTAAATAGTTAGTTAACAAATTTAGTAAAAATAAATTATTTTATAACAAAAAAACATTTTATTTTATTCTGTTAGGATTATACATATCAATATCAATACTTTTGTATTTATTTATTTATTTTGAAGACATTCCATTCTATATTTGATTATACCAAAAGCAAGAAAAGCATCTTAACGTTAGGAACTTTTGATGGTGTGCATATTGGACATCAAAAAATCTTAAGAAAATTAGTTAATGAAGCAAGAAAAGAGGATTATGAAAGCATCTTGTTGACTTTTTTTCCTCATCCAAGAATGGTTTTAAAGCAAGATTCAAAAATTCAATTATTAAATACAATTAGAGAAAAAACAAAATTGATTGAAGAAAATGGTGTTGATAATTTAATTATACATCCTTTTGACACTACTTTTTCTGAACTCTCTGCAGAAGATTTTGTAAAAAAAATTCTAATTGATCAACTAAATCTTGGCAAAATCATAATTGGTTATGATCATAAATTTGGTAAAAACAGATCGGCTGATATAAATGATCTTATTGCTTTAGGTAAAAAATATGATTTCGAAGTGGAACAAATTTCTGCTAAAGAAATTGATGATATTTCAATTAGCTCCACTAAAATTAGAAATGCTCTATTAGATGGTAATATTGAACTAGCTAATATTTATTTAGGAAACAATTATAGTTTGTGTGGAGGCATTATTGAAGGTAAGAAAATAGGCAGAACCATGAACTATCCAACTGCCAATCTTAAAGTTGATGAAGATTATAAATTAATTCCAAAAAATGGTGTTTATATTGTTTCTAGCTTTATCCATAACAAAACTATTTTTGGAATGATGAACATTGGAAAAAACCCAACAGTAAATGGAGTTTCTGAAAGTATAGAAATCCACTTTTTTGATTTTGACAAAGAAATTTATAATGAAGAAATCTGTGTAAACTTGATTTCAAGAATTAGAGATGAAAAGAAATTTGAGTCTTTAGAGCAATTAAAAAAACAGCTCAATTTAGATGAAATATACTCTAAAAATTATCTTTCAAAAAATGTATGAAATCAATTATTTATAAAAACATAGACAACTCACCATTAATACTTTTTCGAATATTATTTGGCTTTTTAGTTGCTGCTGAAAGTTTTGGAGCAATAATGACTGGATGGGTTAAAAGAGTTTTTATTGAAACGCATTTTACTTTTACATTTATTGGATTTGAATGGCTAGAAATCTTACATGGAGAAATTATGTATCTCTATTTTATAGTCATGGGAATTTTAGGCATTTTAATAATGCTTGGAGCAAAATATAGATTTGCTATGATTTCATTTACTCTTTTATGGGCTGGTGCTTATCTCGCTCAAAAAACAGCTTATAACAACCATTATTATTTATTACTTGTAATTAGCTTTTACATGTGTTTTTTACCTGCCAATAAATACAAATCTTTAGATGCTAAATGGAATCCAAAAATTAAATCAGAAGTGATGCCTTATTGGGTTTCTCTTTTGTTTATAATTCAAATTAGTATCGTTTATTTTTTTGCAGCTATTGCTAAATTTTATCCAGATTGGCTTGATGGCACTTTTACTAAAAATTTGCTATTAGGCTCAACAGACATTGGATTTATAAAAAACATGTTCTCTAAAAAATGGTTTTATTTATTCATTGCATATGCTGGAATTTTTTTCGATTTATTGATTGTTCCTTTTTTACTATTTAAAAAAACAAGAACAATTGCATTTATTGCATCTTTATTTTTTCATATTTTTAATGCAATTGTTTTACAAATTGGTATTTTTCCATTTTTTGCTCTTGGGTTTATTTTATTTTTTTATGAACCAGAAACTATTCGAAAAATATTCTTTAAAACTAAAAATACAATTATTGATGACTCTTCTTATGATATAAAACATAAAAAAATAATTCAATATATATTAATTCCTTTATTATTAATACAATTAGTACTACCCATTAGACATCATTTTATAAAAGGAGATGTACTCGTCACAGAAGAAGGTCATCGATTAAGTTGGAGAATGATGCTTCGTCAAAAAAGTGGTTATATTCAATTTAAGATTGTTGACAATGACACAAAAAAAACAACACCTTACTATTACAATAAAAATTTATCATACAAACAAGTTAATGCTATGACCACAAAACCAGATTTTATTTGGCAATATTGTCAACGTATTAAAAAAGAATATGAAGGTAAAAATATTTCTATTTTTATTGACTGTAAAAACTCAATTAATCACAAACCCTACCGAACTCTAATTGATCCTAAACAAGACTTTGCTAAAGCTAAATGGGATTATTTTTCACATAATGAATGGGTTCTTATTGATTAATTTAACTAAATTTTAAACAATGTAAATCGTTTATTTTTAATTATTTTTCATAACTTTAACATTAAAAATAGAGAATTATGAAAAATAATGTTGAATTAAAAAACGGTATTGTGATTTTTCTTGGTATAGGAATATTTTTCCTTTTAATGGATTTTTTAGGCCTTGCCGACAAGAATTACTTGAGAATTTTAAATGCTTTTATTGTTCTTTATGGAATTAATGAAACAATAAAAACAAATAGCAAAGCTGGAAAAACTGATTATTTAGAAAATTTAGTTTCAGGATTTAAAACAGGTGTTATTGGTGTTTTTTTAGGAATTGTTGGTCTAATTGTATTTATTTACATCAAAGGTGGTGAATCTTATTTAGACAGGCTTTCAAACACTTTTTTCTTTGGTGAAGACAATAATATTATCAAATATTGTAGTATATTATTCTTTGAAGGTATTGCGTCAAGTTTAATTGGTTCATTTACATTAATGCAATATTGGAAAGATGTGGAACTTAAAGCAAAAGTCTAAAACTAAAATTTTCTTAATATTATAATAATATAGAAAACTCTTTAATAAATTTGTTCTATGTAAAAAATAGAACTATTTATGTCTATACAACTACAAGAAATTGAACGTGTAAAAACCATAACTAAAAATGATTTTTACAACAAATATTTTATGACGCAAACCCCAGTTGTCATTGAAAATTTAATTGATGATTGGCCAGCCTATTCTAAATGGAATTTATCTTATATTAAAGAAATTGCAGGACATAGAACAGTACCTCTTTATGATGATAGACCAGTTTCTCATAAAGATGGATTCAATGAAGCGCATATAAATATGAAAATGAGTGATTATGTTGATTTGCTAGAATCCAAACCAACTAATTATCGAATTTTTTTATACAATTTAATGAAAGAAGTTCCAGTGCTTCATAATGACTTTAAGTGGCCCAAAATTGGACTTAGATTAGTAAAACAATTACCAATGCTTTTTTTTGGAGGAGAAAACGCTAAAGTTTTTATGCATTATGATATTGATTATTCTAACATTTTACATTTTCATTTTCATGGAAAAAAAAGATGTGTCTTATTTGCTCCTAGTCAAACTGAATATTTATATAAAGTACCTTTTTCATTAATTTCTAGAGAAGATATCGATTTTGATAATCCAGATTATGATAAATTTCCAAAATTAAAAAACGCTAGAGGTTTTGTTTGTGATTTGAAACACGGTGAAACACTTTATATGCCTGAAGGATATTGGCACTATATGAAATATATTACTCCAGGTTTTTCTATGAGTTTAAGAGCATTTCCATCAAAACCAAAAAATCTAGCTAAAGCATTTTATAATGTTTTTATAATGCGACATTTTGATGTAATGATGCGTAAACTAAAAGGTCAAAATTGGATTGATTATAAAAACCAAAAAGCTTTAAAATAAAAAAAGAATTACAATATGCAACCCTTTTTATCTAACTTAGTTTAAATTAATAAATAATTTTCTTTGTAACTATTTTTCCATCTTCTAAAGTAGTTTTAACTAGTATTGCTTCTTTTGTTGGCATTAATTTTTCTAAAACAACTTCTGTTGAGTTGATGTCGTTTTTATCATAAATTTTTCTTCCTAAAACATCAAAAACCAAAACTGATTTTATGTTCTGAGAAGCTAAAAGAGATACCTTTTCATTTGAAACTATAATCAAGCCATTTGCTATTTCAAAATTTTGATTACTCAAAACAGTATCGGTATACCTTAGTACAAATCTATTATTAAATTCTCCAGCAATTGTTGAGAAGTTATAGGGAGCTTGTTTTAAATCGTGAATTACATTTAGCAATTTATCCTCTAAATATATATTTTGTGATGCATCTGAAAACAAACCATCAACAGCAGAAATTGCAATTGTGTAGTTACCTGACACTTGAATAAATACTCCTAATGGAACTGTATCATTTTGATCAAAAGGAACTGGCCTTCCTTGAATAGCTTGTTTTTGTGTATTAATTAACGAATAAATCTTGAAAGAATCCACATCAATCAAAGCATCGTATAATCTGTCTTTTGCCAAAGTAGCACCAGGAACATATCCAACCACAGTTCTAGTTAGTTGATTATTTGGAGAAATTAAATCCAACCAAATTCTACTTTTTTCAATTGTTGTTGCTGAATTACTGTTTTTATAAAATTCTGTGTTGTCTAATAAAGACCCATTTATAACATCTCCTCTATATTCATTTTTGAAAACAACATCAGCTGTAGCAGGAATAATATCAGAAACAGGAGGAATAACATCTGTTTCACCATCTTCTAACATTCTGACAAAGAATCCTTGTCCAGAAGCAATTTTACCATTAAATACTGCTGGTATTGAAGTAGCAGTTCCGTTGTATATAATATAATCATCTTCCGTATAATTATATTGAAAATTTTGATAAAATGGACTAGGTATAACTGCTGGCAAAGTTCCATGCATCCAGATTCTAACACTTCCTTCAATATTAGTATTATCTAATAAAAACAAATCAGCATCGATTGCAGATGGATATGGGTTTCCAAGTAAGTTCCAACAATCATCAATACCGCTAACGCTTCCTCTTGATATTAATTTATTAAATTGACCATTAAACGGTTTTCCACCTTGAAAAGTGATTGGTAAATTTATTGCTGTAGCTGAACCATTTGAAGCTCTTGCAATGTATCCTTGTCCTTGAAACATGTTTCCAGAAGCACCAAACCAGTTTCCTTGTGTACCATTTGTATTTGGAGCAGCTGTTATCCATTCGTATCGATGTGAATTTGGCAAATTAACTACATCAAAATTTTCTACTGGTGATGACCAATATACATAATCTAAGTTTCTCGCTTGAGCAATTCTTTTTACTTGAAATTTTGTTCCAGTATATGTTCCATCATTTGAATCTATTTCATTGACTTGAATTAATTGACCATCATTTTCAATAATAATATCTCCATCTAATTGTAATTTATTATTTACTTGAACATAATCATTAGGTTCTACTGTAACTGTTTTTGTTGCACTTACGGTCAAATCTCCTTGAGCTATTAAATTGTTAGAAATTGTTGTATCAAAATCATTATTCAAAATCACACTATAAAAAATTTCTGTACCAATAGGATCTAATGATGTTATAATTTGGGGAATTGAACCATCAAAATGAATCGTTCCATTTCCTTGATCAAATGCTATTTCATCTACTAAATTTGACCAATCTCCATATAAATGTAAAGTTCCATCAGCTGTTAAGTCATTTCCATCATTCATGTCTAAAACTCCGGTTCCATCAATAATTAAATTTCCATGAACTTCTAAAATATTATTGATGTTTGAAGTAATTTCTACTTTTTCACCTGTAATGGTTAAATTTTTTGCTTTAGCAACATTACCATAAGTTGATGCAAAAGGAGCTGTTGCATCTACAATAGCTGCATTGTTAAACGTTGTATCTTCAACCAAGACATTAACCATTTCATCTGGCACTCTTAAAGTATCCCAATTTCCACAATTAAACCAATTCGTATCTTGTCTTCCTGTCCATTTACCATTCACATATCCACTTATAGCAATTGTCATTGCAGGACAAGCAGTACTTCCTTTGTAATCATAACCCCCAGCATTATAAGAAGAATTATCTACATAAGTATCCCAATTAGCTGTATTATTAATTAAAGAAATCCAATCTAATCTTCCATTTGTAATTGTTGAAAAATCCGGGTTTACTGGATCATTAAATTTAACTTTTGACTCTCCAACTACATTAGTTGTAAAACACTCTGATGAAGGATAAATTGTTGAGTGACTTGTGCTTCCTGTAGGTCCACCTGGACTTGTATCCCAACCACTTTCTGTCCATCCATATAAAACGGTTCCGCTATAAGTACTATTATGCGAAGTGTCATTCACCCAAACACCACCTTGCATAATCCACATATCATCGTCGCTATTTAGATTAAATCCACCAATTGATCCACCACCTAATGCAGTTTTAGTCCAATTTGTATCAATTGAACCACAAGAATAAATATCAAAATGTGATGCACTAGTTACATTACCAGTATTAGATTCAAATGTTAGAATTGTTCCTTTTGGTAAAGTTGAAGTAGTTCTAGTAATAGAAATTAAACCCTCAGTTCCTCCCCAAAGTCCTGCATACCTTCTTTCATATCCATTATCTGTGATAAAAATCTGAGTTCCAGGTAGAATATCTTGAAAACAAACAAATGATATTTGGTCTGTTCCTCCTGTTCCAATACTTGTATTAACAGCAAGAATTGCTAAATCACCTGGTTGAAGAGTTGTGATAGCTGTAATGTCAAAAAATACACTTGTTGTTGAAAGTAATCCAGTTGCTGATGCATTTAAAGTAAATGAAGTTCCAACAGTTGTATGTATAATTCCAGAAAAAGTTGCTAAACCAGCGCTTGCGATAGAAGTAAGTGGTGAGCCTGTAATAGTTCCTGTACTTGTTATAGATATTGTTCCTGAATAATTTAAGTCTATATTTCCGTTTACATCAGTTCCAGCAATTATTACATCTGTCATTCCTGAGTTAACACCTGTTGTAATTGGTTGCTGAATAAAAGTTAAATGTGTTGCAATAACTTGTAAAACATTTTGTCCATTAGTTGAAGAAGCTGTTGAAAAACTGGTAAATTGTGAACCTGATGAAGCTGCTATTGCATTGGCATTAGAAATACTAAAAACAAAGTCATCTCCATCTACATTTGATCCAGAATTGTTTGGACTTGTTTGCACTGATAACCTTAATGATAGTGTTACACTTTCGTTATCAGGAACCGAAATTAAAGGTACTCCTGTGAAAACTATTTGATTTGTAGTTACTACTCCATCTGCAATTTTTGTTGCTCCATTGAAAAGTGCTACAGCCTGAATTGCATCTGCCCAATCATTAATTTGGTTTCCAGCAGCTTGAGTAAGCGTTAATGAATTTACAATTGTAGCAAAAGTATCTAAATCTGAAGTACTTGCTCCACCATCTCTGATTGTAAATTGCCAAACTTGAATTCCATCTGCTGTTGTATTTATGGTAGCATCATTTTCTATTGAAGGTACAAATGCAACTTCACCACCAGCAGAAATAATATCTGAAAGTATTGAATTTTGTCCAACTCCAGTAAAATTAATCATGTAAGGGTTTTCAGAATCTGTAGTATCATTATTAGGAATACTTATACTTCCTGTAAAAGTTCCTGTAGTTAATGGATTGAAAGTTATAGTAAAAGTTGTAGTTCCAGCTGGTAAAACAGTAGAACCATAGTTTATTGATAAAGAGTAAACTCCTCCTCCAACTACTGTTGCTGCTCCTAGATTAAGATTTTCTAACCCCAAATTTTGAATAGTGAAAACCACATTTGTTGTTGAATTAACTGTTTGCGTTCCAAAATTATAAGTTGAGTTTGTAAGGTAATTTGTTGCTCCTTGTTGAATATTTATTTCTGCTCTTTTAAATGGACTTCCAGCTGTGTAATGGTTTTCACTAGTTAAAGCTCCAGTTGCAGTAGTTAAACCTGTTAAAATAATTGTATTTGAACCACCAATTACATTTGGTCCTTCTGTCCAAGTAGATGTAGCATATCTTCCAGACTTATAATTTGATTCGGTTCCATTAATATCAACGGGTAAATAAGTACCTATTACATTATAGGTTGC
Source organism: Flavobacterium ponti (assembly GCF_042652765.1). NCBI lineage: Bacteria > Pseudomonadati > Bacteroidota > Flavobacteriia > Flavobacteriales > Flavobacteriaceae > Flavobacterium > Flavobacterium ponti. The sequence continues at coordinate 303,329 of NZ_JBHSGW010000001.1, read as the reverse complement.
ATTAGTAATTCCAGAACCTATTAAATTCCAATATCTTGTAATATAATCTGTTGGTGCTTCATTATTAGGCTCTTTTGAATCTTCTACATTTAAACTCACATACCCTGAACTAAATGTTCCTGTTGTGAAATTAATTGTAATAGGAGAATATTGAGAACCATCAGCTGAAGCTACTCTATCACCAATTGGAAATGTAAATGTACCTATTGCGTTAAAGTTTTTCCTTAAAAATCCTCCATCAGTATAATCAGCAATTATATAATTTGAAGCATTTCCTCCTGTAATTAATCCAGAATTTGTAATTAAAAGAGTTCTATTTGTTGTATTTATAATTCCATTGGTCAATAATAAAGTACTGTTTATAGATAAATCAGTTCCTAAATCAAAACCAATAACTCCTGCTTGTCTATTTAAAGTTAAATTTCCTAAAATTTGAGAACCTGTTGTAAATCTTAAAGTTCCAACACTTCCGTTTCCAAATAAAATTAAATTTGAAGTTGTACTACCTTTAAAAGTTCCTAATCCTGAAATTGTATTAGCAACACCAACAGTTCCAATAGTTAATGTTCTAGAATTGATATCAAAAATGTCATTTGCACTGCTAAAAGAAATTGCATTTCCACCAGCTGGTGCAGAAATAATTATATTACTTGCTAATTGAATCGTATTTGTTCCTGATGAAGGTTGTTGCACAACATAAGGTATGGTTAAAAGTGGAGTTGATGTAATGGTTTGAGTGCCATTTCTTGTAAAAAAAATTGCCCTTCCGTTTCCATTAAAAACTCCGTTGTTGGTAAAATTTCCGTTTAAACGCAAGTCATCACCAATAGCATTTCCTAATGTAAAATTTCCATTATTAACTATATTTCCTGCTACGGTTAATGTGCCTCCAGAAGGACCTAATCCATAATCCATGTAAAAACTAGAACCAATATCGATAGTTAAATCTCCAGCTATAGCTTTATTTAAGGGTGTTCCGTTGTTATAATCAAAAGTTGTGTTATTACTTAATTGAACATTATTTGGATAACCTGGTGTTGTTCCTATTGTTCCAACCCCATTAAAAATCCATTCTATTCCTCTATTAAAAATTCCATTTGTATTATAAAGCAATGTTGAACTTGCTCCATGAATGGGTGCATTATTAAAAAATCCTCCACCATTTATTCTACAAGTTCCATTTAATGTTAGTGTTGAACTACCAAATGTAATACCAGCAGCCGTTGAAAACAAACCATTAACGGTTCTGTTTGTTCCAGCATTTAGAGTTACTCCACCGCTTAAAACACTTACATTAAAAGGACTATTTGTAGTTGGCCAATATACATGTGTATTATCAACATTATAACTTGTTGAAGTATTAAAGTTTAAAGAACCAGTTGTTGCATTGTAAGTAAAAGTTCCTGTACCAGAAGCAAAACCACCATCTCTCAATTCAAAGGTTCCGTTTACTTGAGTGTTTCCATTTCTAGTCAGTGAAGTATTTGTATGAACTATATGTCCAGTAGAAATTGTAACATTATCAGAATCTAAAGGCACTGTTCCAGTGTTCCAAGTTGAACCCACATTCCAATCTCCTGATGTTACTGAAATTGGACCAGTTGGAGTTACTGTTCCATTTAATGTAAAATCATCCAGTCTAAATGTTCCTCCTGTTGCAGAAGCTCCTGATAGTGAAATTACAACAGTAATTGTACCTGTTAAATTTGATACTGGACTAGCAACAGCTGTTGTCCCTATTGTTGCTCCTGTTGTTGGAACCGTACCACTTCCTACCGCAATTCCATTAATAGTCATTGACCAATTCTGTGCACCAGTATTACTTCTTCTCCTCCAAAAATCAAAACTAGCAACGCCCATTTGATAACCAGTAGCAACGTTAAAAGTTAAAGTTATTGTTGGTGTTCCAAAAGAATCATTTAGAGAAATTGCTTGACCATTACTTCCAGCGAAACTAGTCCATCCTCCGGTGCTGTTTGACCATGAAGATGTATTTAAATTTGTATCAAAAATTACAGGTGCAACTGTATAAGGATGAGCAGAAATAGTAGTTGTACCAAAGTTATGTTGATAAATCTGCCCCCAACTAACTATTGAACAAAACAGGATTATAAGAAGAGTTATTTTTTTCATTTAAGCGCTAAATTTATGTGTCTATTTTTTTAAAAAACAGAACATAAATTTATAGTTTTTTTAAACAAAAAAATAAATAACAATCTAATTATTAATACATTAATAAAATAAAATCCATTTGTCGATGAAAAACAAACTTTAATCGATGAAAATTTATTATGGATAGAATTTCAGTTTTTTCTAAACAATTTTTTAACTTTATAGTTATGTAAGAATTAAGATAAACTTTATTATTTCATTCATTTTGTAAGTTATAAATTACTTCATTATGGTTTGTTTACGCTTTAAATGAATTAAAACTTATGAAGAAAATAAAATTTTGTTACATCTTAATTTGTAAATTGGTGGATATATTTTAAATTTTAATCCATTTCAAAAAGAATAAAGTGCAAAAAGATAAAAAAAAGTCATTATCCTTTGATGAAACACGCAAAAAGCTAGAGTATTATTGTGCTTATCAAGATCGTTGTCACCAGGAAGTGTATCAGAAAATGTTTTCTTTTAATTTAACTTCTAATGAAAAAGAAGAGGTAATGGTTTATTTAATCAATAATAATTTTCTAAATGAAGAACGTTTTGCTCAAAGCTTTGTTAGAGGAAAACACAACTATAAAAAATGGGGAAAAACTAGAATTACCAATGAATTAAAAGCAAGAAATATTTCATCTACAATTATAAAAATTGCCTTAAAAGAAATAAATGACTCACTCTATTTTGAAGCTTTTGAAGAATTAGCTAACAAACATTGGGAAACAATTTCAGAAACGAATCTCATGAAAAAAAGAAAAAAATTCTGTGATTATTTTATGAGAAAAGGTTGGGAAAATGAATTGATTTATGAAAAGGTGAAGGAGTTGGAGAAGAATTGATAATTGATACTTGTAAAATAAAAAATCCGTTACAACTTAGGAGTTATAACGGATTTTTATTTAGAGATTTTTTTACTTGAATGTGTATTTTAAACCAAATAATAAATTTCCTTTTGGCATTGGAATTAAACTTGTCTCAGAATATTCAGCATTTAAAATGTTATTTGCATAAACTGATAATTCCATGTCATTTAATTTGTAAACTGCACTTAAATCGACCACATTGTAACTTATGCCTGATGTTCTTTCTAAATAACGATAAGAAATAGCATTAGTAAAGTTTCTAAACCATTGCATTTGATATGAACCAACTAATTGATGCTTCAAAGAATTAATAGAATATCTCGATTCTGCTGCTGAAGTTTGCTGAATTTCATCTTCAATAAATGTATAACCAATATTAATTTTTTGACCTAAATTATTCAAGTTGAATTTGTAATCAAACTGTGTTTCAAACCCTTTTGTATTTACATCTTGAATGTTCAAAGGTGTAAAAGTTACATCAGAAGGATTTAATCGTACGTAATCAATCAAATCATTAGAATCTCTGTTGAATCCAACTAATGAAAGGTTAAATCTATTGGTATTCCAACGAATTCCTAATTCTTGTGCCAAAGCATCTTCTGGTTGTAAATTTTCATTTCCAATAGCTTGTGGTCCAATGTAATATAAATCTGTGTAAGTTGGTACTCTATAGGTAAACCCAACATTTCCATACACTCTTAAATCGTCAGTTATTTTATACCCTAAATCAATTCCTGGAAATAATTTGTTGTCAAAATCTGAAAAATAAGAAGCTGCAATTCCTGGAGTTACATCAAATTTGTCATTTAAAAACTGAAAACGATGCTCTAAAAATAACGTCGCAATTTCTCTTTGATTGTCTCCTAAATTGTTACTTCCAATATAATATTTAGAAAATTCTACTCCAAAACCAGTTGTTCCTAAATTTGAATCATAAGAACCATTTAATTCTGCAGCTACTTTATTGGTAATGTGTAAATTTCTATAAATTGAAGGATTGCTTCTGATGTAAATATATTCATCTTGATTTCTTCTCCAATAAACTCTTGGCTTCCAAGTCAAATTTCCTTTTTTAATTACAGTTGAAAAACCAACTAAACTTGCTTGCGTTTCTTCATATTGTTGCTTTGCTGTTGGAATTCCATAAAATCCATTCGCTCCAAACTTTCTTTCAGAATGAGTCGCAATTAAGTTAATTGGCAGTTTATTTTTATTAAACTGACTTTTAACAAAAATATTTTGATTATCAAAGTCTGTATTTTCTCTATATCCATTTGAAAAATTCTTGCTAAAATGAACAATATGACTGCTGTTATCTAAGTTAATTGAACCAGTAGCTTCAGCCATAAATTGATCATAAGAACCTGTTTGCAATTTGGTTACTAATTCGTTTTGAGAATTGCTTTTAGTTACAATATTAACAGCTCCAGAAAAAGCATTTTGTCCAAAAATACGAGCTGCTGGTCCTTTAATAATTTCAATTCTTTCAATAACTTCAATCGGCAAAGCTAAATTTAATGTATGATGTCCTGTTTGTGGATCATCTACTTTTATACCATCAATCAACAATAAAGTTTGATCAAATCCACCACCTCTAATGTATAAATCGGCTTGCATTCCGTTTACACCTTGTCTCCTTACATCAATTCCTGCTACTTGTTGTAATGCATCTGCTACATTTGTTATTCCTAGTTTCTGAATATCAGAAGCCGTTACAATTTGAATGGTTCTTGAATTTTCATCAAAAGGTAAATCAATTCTTGAAGAAGTTACTATAACTTCACGTAAAGAATCTGTTTTCTGTTGTATATCTTGTGCTTTCCCTAGTAAAGAAAAGAAAGTTAAAAAAGCTACAAAGATTGAATTTTTCATAATTTTTAATTGTTTATTTTAAAACGCTGCAAAATTCGTAACTTTCCGGACGAGTAATATAGTCCAGTTATCAAATCATGAATAGTCCGGTTAATGATCTTCTAAAACAGTTAATTCATTTTGAAAAAAAGAGCTCCACTGCAGTTTTTATTCAAATTTCTCATCAAATTATTGATGCGATTCAACGTGGTTATTTGACAAAAGGAACTTCTTTACCTGGAAGTAGAACCTTGAGCCAACTTTTAAATATTCATAGAAATACGGTTGTAGCAGTTTATGAAGAATTAGCTTCACAAGGTTGGGTTGAAATTATTCCTAATAAAGGAACGTTTATTTTAGTACCTGAACAGAAAACAGCAACTATTAAAGCGATTTCGTATCCCATAAATCAAGATAATGAATATGCTAAAAAAACAGGATTTGATTTCAAACCTTCGTTTCATTTAGCTACTGTTTCCGAAACACTTCAAACAAAATACACATTAAATGACGGACAACCCGATTTGCGATTGCATCCTGTTCATCAGTTTTCTAAATGGTATAGTGCTTCCATGAAACGAAAGACTGTGGTTTCTAAATGGAATGAAAATACTAACTCAAAACATTCTGTTTATGAGAATCAATTGTGTAATTACCTGAATGCTACTCGTGGTTTTCATATTGAGCCAAAAAATTTAATCAGTACAAGAAGTACAGAAATGAGTTTGTATATCGTATCACAACTCTTATTGCAACCAAACGATTTAGTTTTAGTTGGAAATCTGAGTAATTATGCTGCGAATATGATTTTTCAGCAAGTTGGTGCTACAATTCATACTATTCCAATTGATGAAAATGGTTTAGACATTGATTACATCAAAAAACATTATTTAAGAAAATCGATTCGTTGTGTCTATGTTTGTTCCAATAGACATTATCCAACTACTCATACATTAAGTGCTGAACGAAGATTGGAACTGTTGAAATTAGCTAAGGAATATGAATTTGCTATTATTGAAGATGATTATGATTATGATTTTCAGTTTGAAGGTTCAGCAATGTTACCCATGGCAAGTTCAGATGCAAATGGAAATGTGATTTATTTGGGAAAATTGGGGCAATCATTGTTTCCAAGTTTTCAAACTGGGTTTGTTGTGGCTCCTTATAATTTGATTGTTGAGGCCAAGAATTATTTAAAGATGTTAGATAGACAAGGTGATGTTGTACAGGAACAAATGTTGTCTGAATTGATTTATGAAGGAGAAATTCATCGATTAATTAAGAAAAACACCATTCAATATAAGCAGAGAAGAGATTTTTTGTGTGAAATGCTATCCAAATACTTTAAAAAAGGAGTTCAATGGACAAAACCTTCTGGTGGATTAGCCATTTGGCTGCAATTTGAACCTAAATTTTCCTTGGTAAAATTAGCTGAAGTAACTGAAAAAAATGATTTACAACTACCAAAAACAATACTTTATCAAAATAAAAATATTTGTGCCATTCGATTTGGATTTGGACATTTGAATGAAGAAGAACTTGAAATTGTGGTAAAAAAACTAAAATTAGCTTATGATTTAGTTACGAAAAAATAATATTTTTTATTCTTTTTTAATATTTTTTTATTGTTATTCGATAATTTTTATATATTTGCCTAAATAATTTTAATTAAATAAGTATGGAAATTAAAATCACAACTAATCAAATCTTGAAGGTATTAGAAATACTTTCGTGGATCATTTTCATTGGATTATGTGTGGAAGCTGGTGCAATTGTAATCAACACCTTTATTTCGCTTTTTATTAATCCTGCTGGTGTTGAAAATTTTTGGAAAGGAAAGGAATATTTATCCAGCCTTTACCAATACGATTATGGCTATTTTATGGTTGTAGCAATTATTATGTGCATTGTTGCTATTTTTAAAGCCATAATGTTTTATCTAATTATAAAAATGTTTGTTAGTAAAAAATTGGATTTCTACAAACCTTTTAGTTTGGAATTAAGACATTTCATTACTAGACTATCGTATCTTGCTTTTGGAATTGGATTATTTTCTATTTCTGGTGATAGATATTCCGAATTGCTTTCAAAACAAGGACTTCAAGCAGCTAACTTGCAATTGTTAAATCTTCAAGGAGCTGACGTCTGGTTATTTATGGCTGTTATACTTTTTATTATTTCACACATTGTAAAAAAAGGAATTGAGATTCAAACGGAAAATGAACTAACCATATAAATTATGAGAAAACTAAATATTTTAAAAGCGATTGTAGACTTTGTGTGGATCATGTCATTTATAACAATTCCAGCAATACTTTCATTTTTCGGTTATGTATTACTTAGTGATGAGCCACTTGGCATTCCAATTACTTTAAATGGTGTTGAAGTAGAAGTAATAGATTTTCAGACGAAGATTCTATTCCTTTTTATATTACTTGCTGCTCTACTAATTCTATACTGTCTTTTTTTATTCAGAAAAATTTTAAGAGCTTTTCAAAAGCGTAAAATATTTGATTTAGAAGTAATCAAAAATTTAAATACAATTGGAATCTTATTATTAATTTCTGCTCTTTTTACTGGAATTCCAGCATTTCTAGTTAAACTATTAAGAAAAGAAGTAAGTTTTGAAATGGGATTGAATTCTTATGTAATGCTTTTTTGTTTAGGACTATTTTTTATGGTTTTAAGTGAAGTTTTTACCATTGCAAAAACACAAAAAGAAGAAAACGAATTAACCATATAACTATGCCAATAATTGTAAACTTAGATGTAATGCTAGCCAAACGTAAGATGAAAAGTAATGAATTGGCAGAGAAAGTTGGAATTACTGTTGCTAATTTGTCTATCTTAAAAACAGGTAAAGCAAAAGCAATTCGATTTTCTACTCTTGAGGCTATTTGTGAAGAATTAGAATGCCAACCCGCTGATATATTGGAATATGTAAAAGAATAAATAACATTAAATATAAATAAAAAAGCCAAACAATAACGTTTGGCTTTTTTTATAATAAGTTTGTTGTATTAGTCAGCTAAAACAATAACTTTATTTTCATTCATTTCGATTGTTCCAGAATTGATTGGTAACCAAAATGTTTGCTCATTAACTTTATTGAATTTAGAAATAAACTCTTTTTCAATAGTGATTTTTGGAGCATTAATTTTAACATTACCTTTTGTTAATAAAGAAACAATTGGTGCGTGATTATTCAATATTTGAAACTCACCATTAACTCCTGGTAAAGCTACTGAAGTAACTTCTCCTTTAAATAATGTAGCTTCTGGTGATACTATTTCTAAAATCATATTTATTTAGTTAATAGTTGATGGTTGATGGTTGATGGTTGTATTTCTAACAACTAACAACTAACAACTAACAACAAATTATGCTTCTGATAACATTCTTTCTCCAGCTTCGATAGCTTCTTCGATAGTACCTTTAAGGTTGAAAGCAGATTCTGGTAAGTGATCTAATTCACCGTCCATAATCATGTTAAATCCTTTAATAGTTTCTTTGATATCTACTAAAACTCCAGGAATACCTGTAAATTGCTCAGCTACGTGGAATGGTTGAGATAAGAAACGTTGTACACGTCTTGCTCTACCTACTACTAATTTATCTTCTTCAGATAATTCTTCCATACCAAGAATTGCAATAATATCTTGTAATTCTTTGTAACGCTGTAATATTTCTTTTACTCTTTGAGCACAAGCATAATGATCTTTTCCTAAGATTTCTGGAGTTAAAATTCTTGAAGTAGAATCTAATGGGTCAACCGCAGGATAAATACCTAACTCTGCAATTTTACGAGATAATACCGTTGTAGCATCTAAGTGAGCAAACGTTGTTGCTGGTGCTGGATCCGTTAAGTCATCCGCAGGAACGTAAACCGCTTGTACAGAAGTAATAGAACCTGTTTTTGTTGATGTAATACGCTCTTGCATCACACCCATTTCTGTTGCTAAAGTTGGTTGGTAACCTACCGCAGATGGCATACGACCTAAAAGAGCCGAAACCTCTGAACCTGCTTGTGTAAAACGGAAGATGTTATCAACGAAGAAAAGTACGTCTTTTCCTTGTCCATCTCCTGCTCCATCACGGAAATATTCAGCAATAGTTAATCCTGATAATGCCACACGAGCACGAGCTCCAGGTGGTTCGTTCATTTGTCCGAAAACGAAAGTAGCTTTCGAATCTTTCATGATATTTTTATCTACTTTAGATAAATCCCATCCACCATCTTCCATTGAGTGCATGAAATCATCACCGTATTTGATAATTCCTGATTCTAACATCTCTCTTAAAAGGTCATTTCCTTCACGAGTTCTTTCACCAACTCCAGCAAATACTGAAAGTCCACCATGTCCTTTTGCGATGTTGTTAATTAATTCTTGGATAAGTACTGTTTTACCAACACCTGCTCCACCGAATAATCCAATTTTACCTCCTTTTGCATAAGGCTCAATAAGGTCAATTACTTTAATTCCTGTAAATAATACTTCAGTAGCTGTTGATAAATCTTCGAATTTAGGTGCATTTCTGTGAATTGGCAAACCACTAGCTCCAGCTTTTGGCAAATCTCCTAATCCGTCAATTGCATCACCAATTACGTTAAATAAACGTCCAAAAACTTCTCCACCAATTGGCATTTGAATTGGAGCACCAGTAGCAACTACTTCAACACCTCTTGCTAAACCATCTGTTGAATCCATTGAGATAGTACGAACTGTATTTTCTCCAATATGAGATTGTACTTCTAGTACTAATAATGTACCATCTTTTTTAGTGATTTCTAATGAATCGTAAATTTTTGGAAGTTCGATACCTTCTGTGCTGAAAACTACGTCAACAACTGGTCCGATAATTTTTGAAACTTTTCCTGTAACTTTAGACATTACTTATGTATTTATTTAATAGCTATTTACTGTTGAAAAAAAGATGCTTTTTTCCGTGTGCAAAGATAGTTTTTTTCAAAACACTTTTGCAATTTATTTTTTGAATTTTTTGCAATAAAAAAGCGAAATCTTTCAATTTCGCTTTAAATATACTATTCTACGGTTACTGATTTTGCTAAATTCCTAGGTTGATCGACATTACATTCGCGTAAAACCGCGATATGATAGGACAATAACTGCAAAGGAATTGTAGTTAACAATGGTGTTAATGCTTCAGTAGCTTCAGGGATTTCAATAACATGGTCAGCTAATGCTTTTACTTGTGTATCTCCTTTAGTAACAACAGCAATAATTTTACCACTACGTGATTTAATCTCTTGAATGTTACTTACCACTTTATCATAATGTCCTTTATTGGGTGCAATTACAATTACTGGCATTGATTCATCAATTAATGCAATTGGCCCGTGCTTCATTTCTGCTGCTGGATAACCTTCTGCATGAATATAAGAAATTTCTTTTAATTTTAATGCTCCTTCTAAAGCTACTGGAAAATTATAACCTCTTCCTAAATATAAACAATTAGGTGAATCTTTATAAATTGCTGCAATTTGCTTTGCCACTTCATTCGTTTGAAGCGCTTCTTCAACTTTTTCTGGAATTAATTCTAATTCTAATAAATATCTTTGGTAGTCAGAATTATTCATAGTTCCTTTTGCCTTAGCTAAACGTAATGCTAACATTGTAAGAACTGTAATTTGAGTTGTAAATGCTTTTGTAGATGCGACACCAATTTCTGGACCTGCATGAGTATAAGCTCCTGCATGAGATTCACGAGAAATTGATGAACCTACAACATTACAAACTCCAAATACAAAAGCTCCGTTTTCTTTAGCTAATTTAATAGCTGCTAAAGTATCAGCCGTTTCTCCTGATTGAGAAATTGCGATTATAACATCGTCTTTGTTTATAATTGGATTTCTATATCTAAATTCTGAGGCATATTCTACTTCAACAGGAATTCTAGCAAATTCTTCGATAATGTATTCAGCTACTAATCCTGCATGCCAAGATGTTCCACAAGCTATAATTAATATTCTTTTAGCATTCGTAAATTTTTCAAGGTTATCTTCAACACCAGCCATACGAATAATTCCCTTATTAGCTAAAAGTCTTCCTCTGTAGGTATCTTTAATAACACTTGGTTGTTCATAGATTTCTTTCATCATAAAATGATCGTAACCTCCTTTTTCAATTTGCTCCAAATTCATCTGAAGCTCTTGAATATATGGGTCAACTAATGAATCATCTTTGATTTTTCGAACTTTAATTGGTTTATGCAAACGCACAATTGCCATTTCTTCATCTTCTAAATAAATAGCATTTGATGTATATTCTATAAATGGAGAAGCATCCGAAGCAATGAAATATTCGTCTTCACCAATACCTAGTGCTAATGGACTACCTAAACGAGCTACTACAATTTCGTCTGGCTTCCCTTGATCAATTACTGCAATAGCATACGCTCCTACAACTTGATTTAAAGCAATTTGAACCGCTTTACCTAATTTACATTTTTCTTTTTTCTTAACTTCTTCAATTAAATTGATTAACACCTCTGTATCTGTATCTGATTTGAAAGTGTAACCTCTTTTAATCAATTCTTTTTTAAGTGGTTCATAATTTTCAATGATCCCATTATGAATAATTACTAATTTACCAGAATTTGAAAAATGAGGATGAGAATTCACATCATTTGGAACTCCATGAGTTGCCCAACGAGTATGTCCCATTCCAACTAAGCCTTTAGTGGTTCCTTCCTGTTCAGCTTTTAATTCTAAATCTGAAACTTTCCCTTTGGTTTTTGATAATTTTAAATCTGTTCCGTCAAACAAAACTAGACCAGCACTATCATAACCTCTATATTCTAATCGCTTTAATCCTTTTATTATAATTGGATAAGCTTCTCTATGCCCAATGTAACCTACGATTCCACACATATAATTAATTAATTAGGTTCCGTGTAATAAATTTCTAGTTTTAATTTTTTATCAGGGTCTGTACTTTGTGTACCATATAAAACTGTTCCCAAAGGGTTCATTACTGAAGCAACAGGTACATATTTTATTTCATCAGAACCAATAGTAAATGGTGTTTTTAAAAATGCATTTGTAACAATTCCAATACTTTCAGTTACAACCAACCCTAATCGAGCATTTCCATTATTATTAGGATTTGTACCATTTAAAACATTATTTATATAGTCAGTAATTCTAATTTTGTACTTTGTGCCTCTTCCATCACTGTCTTTTTGAATAATACCTCCATGAATATATTTATTAAATTTAGGACTTGAACCAACAGAAATATCTGCATAATAATCCAATAAAGGTTTATTATTGGTTGCGTCAAATAAATAGACTCTTTGTGGTTCATAATCAGCACTTAACATTGTTGTTTGGTCTATATAAAACACCAAATTTGCTTCATTAATTAACCATTTCTTTGCTTTTAATGTTGCTAATTCTGCATCGTTAAAAACATCAATATAAGCAACTGAACCATTTACACCTCCTTTTAAATGTAATTTCCCATCATTATTATTTCCCAATAATGCTTCAGAATATGAAGATGTAATATTTGAAAATTCTAATAAATTAACAGAATTACTCTTTTTAGTACCAGTTTCAGAATAGCCCATTTGAAACTTTAAAGAACTTTTTAAAGCTAATTCAGGATTAGTTACACCATCTTCAAAATAATAATGATATTGAACTACTAACTCCGCTTTAGAAAAATCTAACTTAACAAGAGATCCTTGATTTGTAACATTTTCTTCAACTTCAAAATACAAACCTTTAAAATATTGTTTAAAAGTATTGTTATTGTATAGTTTTCCTAGAGCAACAGCATCTAATATTCTTGATTTAAAAACTGATTGATTCAAATTTAACCAAATACCTGGTAACTTTCTTTCTTTAATAACGTATTTATCTGGATCATTAGTTAACTGATCTTCACTATCATAATATTGACCATTGCCATTAGTTTTGTATATAAGTATTTCTTTATTGTCAAAAAAGAATTCAGTATTCTCATTTACATCACCATTATTTAAAACTTGTGCTCCTTTATAATTATCTATTGTTGGTTTAAAGTCAGAATAATATTTTTGTGTAGTTTGGTTATTCGTTGAAGGGTCAAAATCTCTTAAGTAATAACCGTTCTCATAAACTTTTAAATTAAATTTAGCCTCATTATCACCATATAAAGAATCTATTCTATAAACCCTATCACCTTCATTACTAGTGCTTTCTAAAGTACTATAAAAAGGAATATAAACATAAACTGAATCCTTGACTGGATCTATGTAATGATTATAACCAAGACTAGGGTCAGGATTTACCATTTCAATTTGAGAAACAAAATGAGCTTTAGTGGTACCAAAAACAGAATTACTGTAAATTCCCAGCGAATTTATAGGCAAATTATTTGTTTGAACAGCTCCAGTTGGCTTAATATAAGAATTAAGATTTTCAGCATTGTATTTTTCAAAATTAAAATGCTCATCACCTACAATATCTGAGCCTAATGTGTTAAAATCCTTATCACACGAAATAAAAGTAAAAGCAAATAAAAGTAAAAGTGCTTTAGTGAATGTATTCATAAATTTTATTTTAAAACCTTGTTTTTTAAGAAATCTGTGTAAACCTCATTGAAGCTTTCTTTTGGGGTGAAAGGTAAAAAAGGTTTTTTTGAACTTTCTATAAATTTTGTTAAACTTGAAGACAAATCACTAGACGCAACAACAATACCATCTGAATGCTGTATTGATGCCATCAATAGGTTTTCATAATTAGGTTTTTTTAAGTCTGAAATACTCTTTTCAGGAATTTCATCAAAAATCATCTTGTTAATCAAATTAACATCTAATTCTCCATCAAAAGATTGATTATATACTGAAGTTATAATTTTTGTCTCATTAAAAATTCCTTCGTTTTTATAATAATGCTTCAAGTAAATTGGCAATAAAGAAGCCATCCAACCGTGAACATGAATTACATCTGGAACCCAATTTAATTTCTTAACAGTTTCCACAACTCCTTTTGCAAAAAAGATTGCTCGTTCATCATTATCTGGATATAGAACACCTTCTTCATCAGAAAATGTAGCTTTTCGTTTAAAATATTCATCATTATCAATAAAGTAAACCTGAATTCTTTCTTTAGGAATTGAGGCAACTTTTATAATCAGAGGCATATCTACATCATTTACCACCAAATTCATTCCTGATAGACGTATAACTTCGTGTAATTGATGTCTTCGTTCGTTAATATTACCATATCTAGGCATGAAAATTCTAATTTGCCCTCCTAAATCATTAATCATTTTTGGTAATTCATAAGATTGTATTGACACCTCGTTTTCGGCTAAGTAAGGAACTACTTCAGATGACACATACAAAATCCTTTTATCCTCCATAAAATTGTTTATTTTCAAATTGTAAAACATGCAAAATTACAAAATTTTATGTATTTATCTACTAAAATAGTAAGTTTGCAGTCAATTTATTATTACTATTGATGCAAATTTTTAAAGAAAAAGCACTTTTAACTGCTTATTTAAAAACAATTTGGGACAAAAATTGTGCCATAGGTTTTATCCCAACAATGGGTGCTCTTCATCAAGGTCATCTATCATTGATAAAGAAATCTATTCTAAACAACGATTATAATGTAGTTAGTATTTTTGTTAATCCAACGCAATTTAACAATAGTCAGGATTTAGAAAAATACCCTAGAACATTAGAAAGAGATATTGAAAAAATAAAAACAGTTTGTCCAGGTTGTATTGTTTTTGCTCCTTCTGTAGATGATATTTACGAAGGCAAAACCAATTCAATATCATTCAATTATGATGGAATTGAAAATGAAATGGAAGGAAAACATCGTCCAGGACATTTTGATGGAGTTGGTACTATAGTAAAAAAATTATTTGAAATCGTTCAACCTACAAATGCTTATTTTGGAGAAAAAGATTTTCAGCAATTACAAATTGTTAAAAAACTAGTTTCAAAAAATAATTTAAAGGTAAATATCGTTGGGTGTCCTATTTTTAGAGAAGAAAATGGTTTAGCTATGAGTTCAAGAAATGAAAGACTTTCAAAAACAGACAGAGAAGAGGCTTCAATAATTTATAAAACATTAGTAACTGCCAAAGAAAAGTTTGGCACAAAAAGTGCTAAAGAAGTAACTAAATGGATAGAAAACTCATTTAAAAAAAATAAAAATATAACCTTGGAATATTTTGAAATCGCTGAAGAAACTACTTTAAAAACATGTAATAGAAAATCTAAAAACAAAAAATATAGAGCTTTCATTGCGGTTTTTATAGATAATATCAGATTAATAGATAATATTTCACTTAATTAATTATTTTTGCACCATGCAAATTCACGTAGTAAAATCTAAGATTCACAGAGTAACTGTAACTGGAGCCGATTTAAATTATATTGGAAGTATAACCATTGATGAAGATTTAATGGAAGCAGCTAATTTAATTGAAGGTGAAAAAGTTCAAATTGTAAACATCAATAATGGTGAGCGTTTTGAAACTTACACCATCAAAGGAAATCGTAAATCAGGAGAGATTACTTTAAATGGCCCAGCGGCAAGAAGGGTTCAAAAAGGTGATGTCATCATCATCATTGCATATGGAATTTTAGGTATTGAAGAAGCTAAAGTTTTTAAACCCGCACTTGTTTTCCCAAATGAGGAAAACAACTTACTAACCTAATTTTGGCCTCTCCATTTAAAAAAATTGCTAGTTTAACAATTCCTCTACTCATAGGAATTGGGCTAATTTATTACCAATATACAAGTTTAACACCAGAGCAATTAGAAAACATAAAGCTGTATTTTAAAAATGCAGACTACAGTTATGTTTTTTTATCGCTTTGTATAGCAATTGTTGGTTATTGGGCAAGAGCTTATAGATGGAAATATAGTTTAAATCACCTAGGTTACAATACAAAGGTCTACAATAACTTTTTTGCTGTTGGTGTGGCTTATCTAGTTAATTTAACAATTCCACGTTCAGGAGAAGTTACAAGAGCCGTTTTATTAAAAAAATACGAAAAAGTCCCTTTTGCTAAAGGATTTGGAACAATCGTAGCAGAAAGAGTTGTTGATTTAATCATATTTCTACTTTTTGTTTTCATTGCATTTGTTTTTCAATTTGATACAATTAGTGATTTTATTTTTAGAAACATTTCTCCTTCAAAATTAATTTTTATTGGTATAATCGCTTTTGTAATGGGTATTGTTTTTCTATTCATTTGGTTTCGTTCAAATTGGAAAATTGTCAATACTTTAAAAGAAAAATTTGCTGGGTTAATTGAAGGAATGACAAGTATTTTAATAATGAAAAACCGTTGGAAATACCTGTTTTTTTCATTTTTTATTTGGTTCTCTTATTTAATGATGTTTTATGTTTGTATTTTCGCTATCCAAGAAACTTCGGATATATCTTTCAGCATTGTTATAATGGGATTCATTTTTGGAAGTGTTGCTATTGGATTTACAAATGGTGGCATTGGAGCTTTTCCAATTTCAATTCAAACTGTTTTATTGCTTTATGGCATTAACAAAGGTGCTGGAGCTGCATTAGGATGGATTATTTGGACTTCTCAAACTCTACTTACCATTATATTGGGTCTTATCTCATATTTATTATTGCATTTTTTCAATAAGGACAAATAATTGGTTAAATTGCCATTCTTTTATAAGAAACATACTATGACAAAAAAATACTTTTTATTACTTTTTTTATTCTCTTTAAGTTCAATAGCTCAAAAGAAAACTGAAACATTAGATTCAAACAAATTAGGAAAATCAAGACAAATTTCCATTATTCTTCCTCCTTCATATGAGTTTGAATCTGACAAAAAATATCCTGTAATTTATCTTTTAGATGGTGAATATTTATTAGATCCTTTCAATGGTTCATTACAATATGGTTATTATTTTGATGATTTACCCGAAGTTATCTTAGTCGGAATTCATCAAGGCAAAAACAACGACAGAATGATTGATTCAAAAGGAGACGAAGATGGTTTACCAACTGAAAAAAGTGGTGCCTTTTATGAATTTATTGCTTCTGAAGTTATTCCTTATATCAACGACAACTATAGAACTGTTTCTTTTAAAGCAATTGCTGGTCATGATGTTACTGCTGGATTTTTAAACTTTTTCCTTTATAAAGACAATCCAATATTTGATGCTTATATTTCATTTTGTCCTGATTTAGCTTATGACATGGAAAACAGAATTGAAGATCGAATGAAAATGATGCCTAAACCAATCAGTTATTTTCAAGTTTCTTCTCCAACTGATGAAAAATCAATTTATGAAAAAGTGAAGTTACTAGATGAAAACCTTAAAACTGTTTTAAATAAAAATGTTTCTTATAAATATTTACAATTAGATGGTTTTTCTCACTATTCAATGGTTCCTGTTGCTGTTCCACAAGCTTTATATCATGTTTTTAAAGGATATCAGCCTATCAACAAACAAGAATACAAAGAGCTGCAAGACTCTTCAACAGGTGGGTTCTTAGATTTTCTTACTGAAAAATATAAAAAAATCAATGCACTTTATGGTGTTGATATGAAAATAAGATTAATTGATTTTATGGCTATTCAAAATCTTATTATGAAGAATGGAACAACTGACGAATTAAGAAATTTAGAAAAATTAGCAAGCAAAGAATACCCTAAAACAATGTTACCCTTTTTTATTGAAGCCTCATATCATGAAAAAGAAGGTGATTTTGACAAAGCAATAAAAGCTGTTGAAAAAGGATATGTTTCCAAAGATATTGGCATGTTTACCAAAGGATTTATGCTTGAAAAACTAGAAGATTTAAAAAGAAAAAGAGCAGGTCAATAATGAGTAAAGTAAAAACATCTTTTTTTTGTCAAAATTGTGGCACTCCTTTCTCTAAATGGCAAGGACAATGTCACAATTGTAAACAATGGAATACGATTGTAGAAGAAATCATTCAAAAAGAAGAAAAAAAAACTTGGAAAAGCGATTCTGGTTCAACTTCAAAAGCATCAAAACCTTTATTAATTAAAGAAATTGATTCGGCTCAAGAAATTCGATTAAATACAACAGACAACGAATTAAACAGAGTTCTTGGTGGTGGAATTGTTCCTGGTTCTTTGATCTTATTAGGTGGTGAACCTGGAATAGGAAAAAGTACGCTTTTACTTCAAATATCACTAAAGTTACCTTATAAAACGCTTTATGTTTCTGGTGAAGAAAGCCAAAAACAAATTAAAATGCGTGCCGAAAGAATTACACCAAATAGCGACAACTGCTATATTCTTACGGAAACTAAAACCCAAAACATTTTCAGACAAATTCAAGATATTGAACCTGAAATTGTGATTATAGATTCAATACAGACTTTATATACAGATTATATCGAATCTTCTGCTGGAAGTATTTCTCAAATTCGTGAATGTACCGCTGAGTTGATTAAATATGCCAAAGAATCGAATGTACCTGTTATTTTAATTGGACACATCACAAAAGATGGAACCATTGCTGGACCAAAAATATTAGAACATATGGTTGATACTGTACTTCAATTTGAAGGTGACAGAAATCATGTGTATAGAATTCTTCGTTCTTTAAAAAATCGTTTTGGTTCTACAGCCGAATTAGGAATTTATGAAATGCTAGGAAGTGGTTTACGCGAAGTGGATAACCCATCAGAAATATTAATTTCACACAAAGACGAACAACTTTCTGGAACTGCTATTGCTTGTACTTTAGAAGGAATGCGACCACTAATGATTGAAATTCAATCGTTGGTAAGTTCAGCAGTTTATGGAACACCTCAACGAAGCACAACTGGTTATAATGCCAAACGTTTAAACATGATTTTGGCTGTTTTAGAAAAGCGTGCTGGTTTCCGTTTAGGCACAAAAGATGTCTTTTTAAATATAACTGGTGGAATTAATGTAGATGACACAGCTATTGATTTAGCTGTTGTAGCTGCTATTTTATCTTCCAACGAAGACATTGCCATTGAAGAAGGATTTTGTTTTGCAGGTGAAGTGGGTTTATCTGGAGAAATTCGTCCAGTAAATAGAATTGACCAACGCATTCAAGAAGCTGAAAAATTAGGTTTCACAACCATTTTAGTTTCCAAACACAATAAAATTGCCTTAAAAAACACTAAAATCAAAGTGGTTTTAGTAGCCAAAATTGAAGATGTAGTTGGGGTTTTGTTTGGGTAAATTTTGCCAAAAAAACTTCAAAAATTAGACATAAAGAAAAAAATTTAATTGGCTTTCCAACCTTTTCATATAAATAGTGCTCTATACTAGAAAGAGCCTTTTATGAAACCAATTACTTTTTCATTTTTACTATTTTTTTCTTTAGGTTACTCTCGAATTCATCAACCCAAAGGTGAAAAAGATGCTTTTTATGTTTACAATAAGAAAAAAGATACTTTATTTTTTCCAAAAATAGATAGAGAAGGTTTTGGTTCTCTTTTTTTTAACGTTGAAGATTCAATTCAAATTGACAATAAAGAGAATAAAGAAATCATCCTAACTATTAATTTAGATTATGTGGTTAGTAATCATGGTGGTACTTTTGATATTTTAAAAAGAAAAAAATATCTTAAATATGAAATTTGGAATCTAGATACCAAAAAAAAAGTATTTGAATTCTATAAAACTTATGAGCACAATTACAATGAATTTGATGCATATAAAAAACCTGAAAAATCAAGAGGTTCACAAAACTTCTCTTGTGATTTTAAATTTCAGGGAGCAGAAATTATAATTTCAAATGCTAAATATTCAAGTGAAGGAGATTTGGTAAACAACTATTCTTTAAACGAAATAATAACTTCAGAAGGTTGCTATAAATACATTGACAATAAATACCAGAGATTGCCTAACTTTAAATTTTAAATTCATGCAAAAAATACTCAATGCAATGCTGTTTCTTATTGCGTTTATATCTCATTCGCAAAATCAAAGTGAAGAGAAATTCTTATTTGAACATAAACTGACAAAAGAAACTCAAAAGGATTCTTTAAAAAAACATTTTGAAATTATTAAAGAAATTTCGACAACTTCAAATATTGATTCCATTTCTGTGGATTCAAAATGGGAACTTTTGTATTTGCATGAAACGGGTTGGGTCGAAAGGCTACCAAATCTTTCAACAAACATTAATGAATTATATATTGGTAAAAAAAACAATAGTGTTTCATATGATGAGTTACTTTATATTTTTAAAATTTCAAATCAAAAAGAACTCGTTTTAGACCAATTTCCTTCTCAACTTGAAGTTGAACCTAGAGGTGCTTCAATGAATGGAAAATGGGCCATAATATTTTTAAAAAACAATTACATAACCCTACAATTTATTCATAGTTATCCAAATGGAAATCAAACCAGTTGGTTTAGAAAAACGAATTACTATCTAAAGAAAATAAATTAAATCAATACAAAATGAAAAAAATACTCTTAATTCTAACGCTTTTTACTTCAGTAATTGCATTGGCTCAAAAACCAATCTTTACATCAGCAAAAGTAAATGCAGCAACCGTTTATACCAATGGTGCTGAACTTTCGCAATCGACTTCATTAACTCTTCCAAAAGGAACCAGTGAAATTGTGATCAAAAATGTAGCGGATTATTTGAATGAAAATACGGTTCAAATTGGAGCTCCAAGTTCGCTGACTGTACTTTCGGTTCAGTTTACTCAAAATTATATTTCTGAATATGAAATTGACGAAAGCAATCCAACTATCAAAAAAGTAAGAGATAGTATTACTTTGGTAAAAAAAGAAATTGAAAAAGTTCAGATTGAAAAAATTTCTCATTCAAAAACTATAGAATTATTGGACAAAAACCAACAAGTTGCTGGACAAAATTCAGGTTTAAGTGTTACAGAATTGATGAAATTAGTCGATTATTACAAAGCAAAACGAACTGAATTGAATAACGCAATAACAGTTTTTCAAGAAAAAGAAAATAAGTTGAATGAGAAATTGGCTAAACTCAATTCAAAATTGGAAATCAATACCAAAAATGAAGAAAAAACTTCAAGAGGAAAATTAATTCTTCAAGTAATGAATGAAGTGGCTGGAAATGTGAATTTAGACATCAAGTATATGACCAACATCGCTTCTTGGCAACCATTTTATGATTTACGTGCTGAAAACATCAAAGAACCTATCAACATGATGTACAAAGCAAAAGTAATTCAAAACACAGGAATTGACTGGAAAAAAGTAAAACTGACTTTATCAAGTGGAAATCCAAATCAGAATAATGAAGCGCCAATTTTACAAGCCTGGTTTTTGAGATATGGAAATCCAATGGTTGCTTATGGTTATTCAAATCAAAATGCAACAATGAATAGAATACAAGGAAAAGTTTCTGGATTAAAAGTTCAAGCTGATGAAATGGAAGACTCAACCATTTCAAATTACACAACTGTAAATGAAAACCAACTAAACGTATCTTTTGACATAGACATTCCTTATGATATTTTATCGAATGGAAAAGCACATAGTGTTGCTCTGAAAGAAATAAAACTACCAGCTTCTTATAGATATTACGCTGTTCCAAGAGTAGAAAAAGAAGCTTTCTTATTGGCTCAAATTAATGATTATTCTAAATTCAATTTATTGCCTGGAGAAGCCAATATCATTTTTGAAGGCATGTATGTTGGAAAAACATTTATTAATCCAAATCAAACAGCAGATACGTTGAGTTTGTCTATGGGAAGAGACAAAAAGATTTCGATCAAACGTGAAAAAGTGACGGATAAATCGGGCACAAAATTCTTATCATCCTATAAAGAACAAACGTTTACTTATGATATTACGGTTAGAAATAACAAAAAAGAAGCTATAGAAATGCTTTTAAAAGATCAATATCCTATTAGTACTGATAAAGAAATTACCATAGAAGTTTTGGAAAAAGATAAAGCAAAAGTCAATGAAGAAACTGGTGTAATGACTTGGGAACTTAAACTCGCACCAAATGAAACCAAGAAAATCAGGATCAGTTACAAAGTTAGATATCCTAAAGATAAAATTATAGATAACTTATAATTTTTAAACTAAAAATTTTAAACGACTGAAAATTAGAACATTCAGTCGTTTTTTTATAGTTTTTTCTTTATATTTACAAGAAAAGAGAAACTATGAAAAATTTATTATTATTAATTGTAGCTTTTGCTTCTTCTGTTGTCTTTTCTCAAACCATAGCTATTCAATCTTTTGCAACAGGTTTTTCTGGAGCTGTTGAGATTACTCATGCTGGTGATAGCAGACTTTTTGTTGTGCAACAAGGTGGTTTAATTCGTGTTTTAAATGCAAATGGAACAATAAATTCAACTCCTTTTCTAAATCTAACAAGTTTAGTTGCTTCTGGTGGTGAAAGAGGATTATTAGGTTTAGCTTTTCACCCTGATTATACAACCAATGGTTATTTTTTTGTGAATTATACTAATACCTCAGGAAATACTGTAATTGCCCGATATTCTGTAAACTCATCAAATCCTGATATTGCAAATACTTCAGGTACAATATTAATGACTATATCACAACCTTATTCTAATCATAATGGAGGAAGTTTAAGATTTGGTTCAGATGGTTATTTATACATAGGAATGGGTGATGGTGGAAGTGGTGGTGATCCTGAAAACAGAGCACAAAATATTAATACCAATTTAGGTAAAATGCTTCGAGTTGATGTAAATACAACCATTGCTCCATTTTATACTTCTCCAGCTTCAAATCCTTATGTTGGGATTGCTGGTAATGATGAAATTTGGGCTATTGGACTAAGAAATCCATGGAAATTTTCGTTCAACAGATTAAACGGTGATTTATGGATTGCAGATGTAGGTCAAAATAATATTGAAGAAATTAATAAAGTATCAAATCCTTTAACAGCTGGGTTAAATTTTGGTTGGAGATGTTATGAAGGAAATGTTGCCTATAATACTTCTGGTTGTGCTCCTATTGGGACTATGACAATGCCACTTACACAATACACACATTCACAAGGATGTTCTATAACTGGTGGTTATGAGTATACTGGAACAGCCTATCCAAATTTTTTAAATAAATATTTCTTTGCTGATTATTGCGAAAACCGAATTGGTTATACAAATACTACAACTGGAGCAATAACTTACACACCTTACTTTTCTGGAAACAATAACTTCACTTCATTCGGAGAAGATATGAATGGTGAATTGTATATAACCAATTCAAATACCATTTTCAAAATAATTGACACCTCAACTGCTTCAACTACTAGTTTTGAAAAGGCTGGTTTTAGTTTGTATCCAAATCCAGTGAAAAATAGTTTTACACTTTTAAGTTCTACTAGCAGAATTGCTAAACAAATTCAGATTTTTGATGTTTCTGGAAAATTGCTTATTTCTAAAGAAGTTTCTCAAAGTGCTTCTAATACAATTGATGTAAGTTCACTTTCCAATGGAATTTATATTGTTAATGTATCGACAACTGATGGAAATGATTTTACTTCTAAATTAGTGAAGGAATAGAAAACTGCTAAAAAAACTGAACATTAATCTTAAGGAGCAGGATTTGGAATCAATTCCTGAATCTTTTCAATTTCAGATAAAACATCTTTAGATAAAACAATATCAAAAGCATCAATATTAGCTTTTAATTGTTCTAATGAAGTTGCTCCGATAATTGTTGATGTAACCAATTGTTGCTGATTTACATAAGCCAAAGCCATTTCGCTTGAAGTCATTTTATTAGCTTCAGCTAAATCTTTGTATAATTTTGTGGCTTTAAAGCAATTTCCATTGGTATATCTTGTAAACTGTGGAAAAACTTTCATTCTCGATTTTTCTGGATAACCTTCTAAATATTTTCCAGTTAAAAATCCAAAAGCTAAAGGTGAGTAAGCTAATAATCCCACATTTTCTCGCATACAAATTTCTGAAAGTCCCACTTCATACAATCGATTTAATAAAGAATATGGGTTTTGAATGGTTGCAATTTTTGGTAAATTGTGTTTTTCACTTTCCATCAAATAACGCATCACACCATAAGGATTTTCATTTGAAACTCCAATGTGTTTTATCTTTCCATCTTTAATCAAACCATCAAAAACATGAAGAATATCTAAAATAGAATATTGCCAATTTTCATCAATTTTTTGAATACCTCGTTGTCCAAACATATTCATAACACGTTCAGGCCAATGCATTTGATACAAATCTATATAATCCGTTTGTAGATTTTTTAAACTTAATTCAACAGCATCAATAATATTCTTTTTAGAAAAATCTAACGGTTGACGAATATATTCCATGCCCCGATTTGGTCCAGCTATTTTGGTCGCTATAACCAATTTTTCTCTTTCTGCTTGACCAATTTTATTGATCCATGTTCCAATATATCTTTCTGTACTTCCAAAAATTTGAGCATTTCCACCAATTGGATACATTTCGGCTGTATCTATAAAATTGATGCCTCTTTCAACAGCATAATCTAATTGTGAATGAGCTTCTGCTTCAGTATTTTGATTACCAAAAGTCATTGTGCCCAGACAAATTTTACTGATTTTTATATTCGTATTTGGAAGTGTAGTGTATTTCATTTTAATAAGTTTCAAAGTTGCTAAGATACAAAGTAACTAAGTTTTATAAAAAGAAAACCTACTTGTATTGCTACAAACAGGTTTTCTTATTTAATTTGAATATAATTTTTTTACAAAATTGAAATCTAAGTTGTCATTCATTTCAAAAAAATAATTCAATTGCCATTTTTGAGTTGAGATAGCTTGTTTGCTCATTGTTTTGTCCCAAATTGGATAAACTCTAAAACCTCTTTTGCCCTCTTTTTTTGAAGTTGAAATAATTCCCTTTTCAATCAAAACTGACTTTGGAAATATAAATTGTCCAACTTTATGCTCTGTTTGAACATTGATAACATAATAATCGAATGTATCCGTTTCAGAAAAAGATTCGGTTATTCCTTCTTTATTTCTTTTCCAGAAAGTTACAAATTGTCCAACTTTTTTTGGTGTGATTTTAGCACTTCTAAAAATAATATTTTTATCATTTAACTTAAAAGCACAGCCATCATATTCTTTACATTCTTTGTCTAAAAGAAGTTCAGAAACCTCAAAATCACATTTGTCAAAAATTGATGTTTTTATTTTTTCTATAACTGAACTTTTAATCATTCAAATCCTCTAACATCTTAGAAATCTCATCTAATTTTGGTGTTAATATAATTTCAATTCTTCTGTTTTTTGCTTTTCCTTCTGCAGTATCATTTGAAGCCATTGGAGCAAATTCTCCACGACCAGCTGCTGTTAAATTCTTTTTGTCGATTGTTTTATTTTCTGCTAAAATATTTACGATTGCTGTGGCTCTTTTTGTAGATAAATCCCAGTTGTTTTCCACAGAACCAATACTTCCAGAGAATTTATCATTATCTGTATGTCCTTCAATTAAAACAGAAATTTCAGGATTTTCACTTAGTACTTTTCCTAAAGCTACAACAGCTTTTTTACCTTCAGCTCCAACTGTCCAACTTCCTGATTCGAATAACAATTTGTTTTCCATAGAAACATATACTTTTCCGTTTCTTTGTTCCACTGTCAATCCTTTTCCTTCAAAAGCATTCAAAGCTTTAGACAAATTGTCTTTTAGTTTTTTCATTCCAGCATCTTTAGCTGCAATCATTTCTTCTAATTCGTTTAAACGTTTTGAACTGGCTTCTAAATCAGATTTTAATTTATTCAATCTGTCTTGCTCAGCATTTAAAACTTTTTGTTTGGCATCTAATTCTGCTAATAGTTCTCTATTTTTATTGATATTGGCTGCTAAAGCTTGGTTACTATCTTTTTCTAAAGCATCATAAGAAGCTTTTAAATTGTCATAGTTTTTCTTTGTAGCTGCATAATCTGTAGCTAATTTATCTCTTTCGTTTTTTGTTTTGTCTAACTGAGATTGCAAATCTTTAACCTGAATGTCGAGAGCATTTTTGTCTTTTGTTAAGGCTGTATTTTCATCATATAAATTATTGCGTTCTTTTTTCAAATCGGCAAATTTGTTTTCTAAATCATTGTAGATTTTTTTAGAAACACAAGAAGTTGTTAAACTAACAACTACTAAACTTAGGGCAAGTTTTTTTATCATTTTTGTTATTTATTTTAAAATTTGAACTTGAAAAATTTAATCTATTTCTACTAGAACGGGACAATGATCAGAATGTTTTGCTTCTGGTAAAATTAAAGCTCTTGTCAATCTATTTTGCATGGATTCATTTACCAAACAATAATCAATTCTCCAACCTTTGTTGTTACCTCTTGCTCCTGCTCTGTAACTCCACCAAGAATAATTATGAGGTTCTTTGTTAAAATGTCGGAATGAGTCAATAAATCCTGATTTCATGAATTTGTCTAACCAAGCTCTTTCTTCTGGCAAAAATCCTGAAACAGTTTTATTTCTAATAGGGTCATGAATATCAATAGCTTCATGGCAAATATTATAATCTCCACAAATAACTAAATAT
This sequence comes from Flavobacterium ponti, assembly GCF_042652765.1. Lineage (NCBI taxonomy): Bacteria > Pseudomonadati > Bacteroidota > Flavobacteriia > Flavobacteriales > Flavobacteriaceae > Flavobacterium > Flavobacterium ponti. The sequence goes on along the minus strand of NZ_JBHSGW010000001.1, from coordinate 276,945 downwards.
GGAAAAGTAACTTTTAATTGGTCAATATAATTTTGAAAATCATCCATAAACATAAATTTATGATCTAATCTATCAATATTTGTTCCTGAAGGTAAATACAAACTCATGACAGAAACATCATCAAAATCAGCACGAAGAATTCTTCCTTCAAAATCCATATGTTCTATTCCTGAACCATATTCAACATGTTTGGGTTTTGTTTTGCTTAAAATGGCTACACCACTATATCCTTTCTTCTGAGCTGAAAAATAATATTGATAAGGATAACCTGCTTTAGTTATTTCTTCTGTTGGAATTTGATCTTCGTTGGCTTTAATTTCTTGCAGACATATCACATCTGGATTTGCTTGTTGCAACCAGTCTATAAATCCTTTATTAATAGCTGCTCTAATGCCGTTTACATTATAAGAGATTATTTTCATGCTTTTATTTTATTTCTTTCAAAAGTAGTAAAAAGCTAATGGAATAGTAAACTCCTTTATATATTTATTAACATCGTTATTAGCAATTTTGAAGCGTTTCTTATTTGTTGATATCTACTTTTTTTAAAGGTTTTGATTTAATTTGTTTTGTTTATCTTTGTTTCTTGCACAAAAAACAAACAAAATAAATGGGATTAGTTTCTGCCAAAGAAGTAGCGAAAGCTATTAACTTAGACAAATATGGTTTTGTTGGGACTTTTTTAGGATGGTTGCTAATGAAGTTAACCAAAATATCTACTCTCAATAAAATATATAGTCGAAACAAACATCTAAGTGGAATTAATTTCCTAGATGGTTTATTAGATGATTTGGAAATTAAATTTGAAATCCCTGAAGAAGATTTAAAACGTATTCCAAAAGACGGCTCTTATATTACTATATCTAATCATCCTTTAGGTGGAATTGATGGTATTTTGTTGTTGAAACTTATGTTAGAAAGAGAGCCTGATTTTAAAATCGTAGCCAACTTTTTATTACATAGAATTGAACCAATGAAACCCTACATTATGCCAGTTAATCCTTTTGAAAATCATAAGGATGTTAAATCTAGTGTAGTTGGTTTAAAAGAAACTTTACGTCATTTAAGTGAAGGGAAGCCATTAGGGATTTTTCCTGCTGGAGAAGTTTCTACATATAGAGATGGCACTTTGATTGTTGATAAACCATGGGAGGAAGGTGCTTTAAAATTGATTAAAAAAGCAAAAGTACCTGTTGTTCCTATTTATTTTCATGCTAAAAACAGTACATTTTTTTATATACTATCAAAACTTAGCGGAACATTTAGAACAGCCAAATTACCTAGTGAAGTATTAACGCAAAAAAACAGGATAATTAAAGTTCGTATTGGGAAACCTATTTCGGTTAATGAACAAAACGAATTTGAAACTACTCAATCTTTTGGAGAATTTCTAAGAAGAAAAACTTATATGCTTTCTAATTCATTTGAAAAAGAAAGTTCGTTTTTAAAAGCTCCTAATTTAAATCTTTCAACACCAAAACCTCCAAAACAAATTGTTTTACCTGCTAATCATGAGCAAATTCTAGAAGAAATAGCTTATTGTCAGGAAAATGATTGCCGTTTGTTACAAAGTAAAAATTATGAAGTGTTTTTTATCACTGCTGATAAGATTCCAAATATTTTACATGAACTAGGTCGTCTCCGTGAAATTACATTTAGAGAAGTTGGAGAAGGTACAAATGAATCAATTGACTTAGATAGATATGATAAATACTATCATCATATGTTTTTGTGGGACAGTGAAACTCAATTAATTGCAGGAGCTTATCGAATGGGATTAGGTTCTCATATTTATCCAAAATATGGGATTGATGGTTTTTATTTGCAAGAATTATTTCGATTTGAACCTGAATTATTTGACATGATGCATAGTTCTATCGAAATGGGTAGAGCTTTCATTACAAAAGAATACCAACTAAAACCAATGCCTTTATTCTTGTTATGGAAAGGAATTGTTCACACAACGCTTCGTTATCCAGAACATAAATATTTAATTGGTGGTGTAAGTATTAGCAATCAATTTACTGATTTTTCTAAATCGTTAATGATTGAATTTATGAAATCACATTATTATGATCCTTATGTAGCGCAATATATTCATCCTAAAAAAGAATATAAAGTTAAACTTAAAGATGCTGATAAAGATTTTGTTTTTAATGAAACCGAATCTGATTTGAATAAATTTGATAAAATAATTGATGAAGTTGAACCAGGAAATCTTCGTTTGCCTGTTTTAATTAAGAAATATATCAAACAAAATGCTCGTGTAGTAGCTTTTAATGTAGATCCATTATTCAACAATGCTGTTGATGGTTTAATGTATATCCGAATTGCTGATTTACCTGAAAGCACTGTAAAACCAGTTATGGAAGAATTTCAAGCTGAATTAGAGAAAAAGGAGAAGAATTTTAAGTGATTGATATGAATGGTAAAATTATAATTATAACCTTGTTATTTTACTTTTCTATACTTTCTTGTAAAAAAGAAGGAAGGATTTTTGATGAAGTTAAAGACTTATCCGAATTTCCAAAAACTGAATTTTTACCAACTTTAGAAAATCATCTCTCAAATAATAAAAACGCGGTTTATTGTGCAACTCTTACTTTTGCTTGGAATGAAATTTTACAAGAAACGGGAAAACCCACGAAAATTAATAAAAACTATAGTGATTTAATACTCTTAAATAATTCAAAAACTTACATTGATGTTTTAAATAGAGATGAATATGAATCTTCTATCGAAATTGAAGACTAAACAATAAAAGCAAATGTGTTTTTTAAAAAGTCATTACCGTTTGAATTTAAATTGAATAGTTATGAAAAAAAATTAACATTTGATAAAACACCTGTTAAGTCGTTTGGTTTAAGTGGTTATGATGAATTTGAAATGATAAATTCTGTAAAAATTATTTATTATAAAAATGATGAAAATTTCATAATAAAATTACTCCCAAAAGATGAAAATCATGAAATAATTTTGTTTAAAAAAGAAGAAAAATTCGCTTCTTTTTTTGAAATGATTCAAGAGATTGATAATTTAACCGATTTAGCTAACATTCAAAAGCAGAACGTTAAACTTTATTGGAAATTTCAATTCAGAGAAGAAGATAAGTTAATCATTCCTAAAATCAATTTTAATATTAAAACTAATTTTCCAAAATTAGAAGGAAACATCTATAATGGATTTGATAGTCAATATACAATTGAATCAATCATACAAAGAACTGCTTTTATATTAGATGAAAGCGGAGCTGAAATTGAAAGTGAAGTAGAAGTTGCAGTTGAAGCTGCTGAAGAAATCATAGAAGAAAAACCTAAACCAAAACAATTAATTTTTGATAAGCCTTTTTTAATTTTGTTAAAAAGAAAGGATTCAAAAAACCCATATTTTGGACTATGGACTGTAAATTCTGAATTAATGATTAAATAATTTAAGACCAAATAGATTGCTCAACAATAGAATCCCAACTGTTTTCTTTTATAAAAAACACTAATCTAATCGTATGATAAACTATTAAAAAAGCACCCAAAGCATAAGCAAATTTTCTGTTTAAAAACCATTCTCTAAAATAAGTTTGTTTTGTTCTTATTTCTATTGAAAAAAGTACAATTATAAAAAGTGCAAAGAAAACTACTATTGGTCCAAGTAAATGATAGCTCAAGCTTGTTAAAATATCTCCTTCATACAAATAAACTATTGATTTTGTAATTCCACAAGAAGGACAAGGAAAACCAGTAAGCATTTTAAGTGGACAAAGCGATTGTTCCTTATCAAGTGAATGATTATGGTTTTGAAGTCCTAAAAAAAAAGGAATTATCAGTACTATAAGAGCACCAATAATTCCATAAATTCTATTTCTAATAAAGTTTTTGATTAGTATAATTTATTGATTTCTGATTGAACAATCATTGCAGTTATCATTGGAAAAAAGAATCCTAAAACTAACAATAATACCGAATCATCTTTTTGAGGTTGATTGGTTAGTTCATAAATTTTTGGCAAACCATCTCTTCCTACTAACCAATAAAAAAAGAAACTTAAACCACAAAAACTGGTTAAAATTGCTACAACAGGTGAAATTACTTCACGTTCATTTGCTGCATTAATAACTTCTGAAATTTTTAGATTCCAATAAATTAAATATAAACCACAAGTGAAAAATCCTAAAAGCAGAACTACTATTGGATCCACTTTAAAATAAGGAATATTGGGTTTGTTGTTAAAAGAGTTGATTACTTCCATTTCGGTTGATTTTTAGTGATTGATGATTAGTTTTTATAGAAAAGCTGAATCAATTGGCTCCCAAAGTTCAATTTTATTGTTTTCTGGGTCAATTATCCAAGCAAACTTTCCATACTCATAAGTCTGCATTTCATCTATAATTGTTACACCTTCTTGTGCTAATTTTTTTAAAAGGTTTTCTAAATCATTAACTCTAAAGTTCTGCATGAATTGTTTTTGTGAGGGTTCAAAGTAATTGGTATTGTTTTTAAATGGACTCCATTGTGTGGAACATTTATTGCCTTTTTCATCATTCCACCAAAAAGTACAACCATAATCATCCGTATTTAAACCCAAATGATTTTTGTACCAATCCTTTAATTCTTTAGGATTTTTAGTTTTAAAAAAGAAACCACCAATTCCGGTAACTCTTTTTTCTTCTACTTTAGAAATCTCTTCCTTAAAGTAAATTGCCTTGATTTTATCCACGATAGTTTGAGCTAATTTTTCGTGACTTTCAAAAGTCCAACCAGCAATATGTGGTGTTAACAAAACATTTTCCGCTTCACGCAAATAGTCAAAACTTTCATTTTTACTTTCCTCATCAAACAAATTTTCAAAGGACAATTTTTCGTATTCCAAAACATCTAAACCAGCTCCAAGAACTTTTTTAGATTTTAAAGCTTCCACTAAATCAGAAGTTACCACACTTTTTCCGCGAGCTGTATTGATTAACCAGAATGATTTTTGAAAAGAATTAATAAATTCGGCATTTACCATTTTATCTGTTTCTGGTGTCCAAGGAATGTGTAAACTTAATACATCTGCTTTTTCTTGCAGTTCTTGTAAACTGACTTGTTTTGCATTTGCATCTGCTACATTTTCTTGAATATCGTAGAATAAAACTTCTACATCAAAACCTTTTAATTTCTTAGCAAAAGCTTTTCCCATGTTCCCATATCCAATAATACCAACGGTTTTTCCATCTAATTCATGACCTCGATTAGCTTCTCTATTCCATTGTCCATTTTTGACTTCAGCATTGGCTTTATTTAAGTTATTGAAAAGAGAAAGTAACATACCCAAAGCATGTTCTCCTACAGCATTTCTATTTCCTTCAGGAGCAGCAATTAAATGAATGTTTTTAGAAGTTGCATACTCACAATCGATGCTTTCTAAACCAGCTCCAACTCTAGCAATAAATTGGAGATTCGTAGCTTTATCTAAAAAAGTCTTATCAATATTAAAACGACTTCGAATTACAATTCCGTGATAATTTTGAATTTTAGTTTCGATTTCTTCTTTTGTTGAAGTAAAATCAGTTTCGTTTTGAAAACCTAATTCTTCTAGTTGATTCCACAATAAAGGATTATTTGAATCAATGTGAAGGATTTTTATATTGTTTGGTGACATAGATATGTTTTAAAAGATAAAGATAATTTTTTTCTAAAACTTTTATAGAAATATTATTTTTCTTTACTTTTAAAAAATGAAAAAACTATTCTTACTACTGCTTTTAAGTCAAGCATTTTATGCTCAAAAAACATACAAATTTGATTATAAATTAGAATATAAACATAAAATTGATTCAACCAAGTTGCTTTCAAATCCAACTTATTTTGTTAATTCTATAGCAAATAACTACTATATTCTTATTTATAAAAAAGACAGCTTGAACATTGGTTTTCATTTTGGAGATATGAATGGAAATGAGCAGCCTAGAGTTATTTCTGAGATAAATGAAAGTGAATTTATTAAAACAAAATCCATTTCTGTTACATGTGAAGCTCTTTTAAAATCTGGAGAATATCCTTTTAAGGATAAAGTAGAAGACTATTATTTTGAAAACTTAAAAGACACAATTATTGATGGTATTTCTCATTATCATTATGTCATTAAATCTAATAAAAGTTTAAAATATCAAAAAAGGGAAAAAATTCATCAGTTTCATTATATAGTAGATAAAAACAGTAGTTCTTTTTTACCTTTTTTTGATTTTCAAACTGTATATGAAGAATGGAAAACAGATATGAAAATTATTCCTAATGGGATTATTAAAATAAAATTTTATACTAATTGGGAAAATGAAGTTACTGATAAATGGGTTTTGGAAAAAATCACACCAATTGAAAAAGAAATTGTGATTCCTGAAAATTGTGATTAAAACCCCAGAATAGCTTTAGCAATTGAGAAGAAGATAATAATTCCCATTATATCATTACTGGTTGTGATAAACGGACCAGTTGCTAATGCTGGATCAACTCCATATTTATCTAAAATAATTGGAATAAAAGTACCAATTAATGAAGCCATAATAATAACAGAAAGTAAGGCTAAAGAAACTGTAATTCCAGTTTTCACATCAATATTAAGTAGAAAATAACTACCTGCTATTAATAAGATTGCCAAAATAAGACCGTTCAATAAACTTAATGATAATTCTTTTAACAATCGATTAAAAAGAGAACCTGACAAAGCATTATTTGCCAAACCTTGCACAATAATTGCTGAAGATTGAACACCGACATTTCCTGCCATTGCTGCAATTAGTGGTGTGAAAAAGAATAATTCTGGATGAATTTCCATTGCTGGTTCATATAATCCTAAAACATGTACAGAAATAAATCCTCCAAAAAGCGCTAAAACCAACCAAGGCAATCGTGCTTTAGTCAATTCTAAAATACTATCATCTGCTTCAACATCTTGCGAAATACCAGCTGCTAATTGGTAATCTTTGTCTGCTTCTTCTTTGATTACATCGATAATATCATCAATAGTAATTCGTCCAACCAATCTACCCAATTCATCTACAACAGGAATGGCTTCCAAGTCATATTTTTGCATAATTCTGGCAACCTCAACATTTTCTGTGTCTACTTTTACATAGTCTACTTTTGGAATATAAACTTCACTAATTGGAGTTTTTGTAGAAGTAGTTAATAAATCTTTTAAGGACAATCTTCCTTTTAATCGGTTTTCATCATCAACTACATAAATAGAATGAACACGAGTTACGTTTTCCGCTTGAGCTCGCATTTCTTTTACACAAGTTAGCACGTTCCAATTTTCATTGACTTTTACTAACTCTTTTGCCATCAAACCACCAGCAGAATCTTCGTCATAACGCAATAAATCAACAATGTCTTTGGCATGTTCAACATCTTCTAATTCCGAAATTACTTGTTCTTTCTTTTCTTGAGAAAGCTCGGCAATAATATCGGCAGCATCATCCGTACTTAATTCATCTAATTCTTCTGCAATTTCTTTTGGAGAAAGGTTTCGAAGAATTTTTTCACGAACATCCTCATCTAATTCCAAAAGAATTTCTGCCGTTTTTTCAGAATCTAATGCGTTGAAAATATAACTAGCTTCATGACTATCAAGCTCGTCCATAATTTCGGCAATATCAGCAAAGTGAATATCAAGAAGCAAATCATGTAATTCTTTTTCTTTATTTTCACTAATAAGTTGCTCTATTTGAGCAATAAATTCTTTGCTGATTTTAAACTCCATCGGCTGCTATTTTTTGAGTAATGTATATAAATTGATCAACCGTAAGTTGTTCCGGTCGAAGGTCAAAGATAACATCTTCTTTTAAACTATCCGAAAAAGCATAGGATTTTAAACTATTTCTTAATGTTTTACGTCTTTGATTAAAAGCCGTTTTTACTACTTGAAAAAATAATTTTTCATCACATGGTAAGGTATAATTTTCTTTTCGCGTTAAACGCAAAACTCCTGAATCTACTTTTGGTGGTGGATTAAAAACATCTGGTGGAACTGTAAATAAATATTCTGCTTCATAGAAAGCTTGTGTTAAAACAGAAAGAATTCCGTAAACTTTACTTCCTTTTTTCTCGCAAATTCGTTGAGCTACTTCCTTTTGAAACATTCCGGCAAATTCTGGTACTTGATTTCGCATTTCCAAAGCTTTGAAAACAATTTGCGAAGATATATTGTAAGGAAAATTTCCTATGATAGCAAATTGCTCTCCTTTAAAAACTTCATTTAAATCATACTTCAAAAAGTCTTTAGAAATAATATTATTGGCTAAATTAAGATAATGAGTTTGCAGATATTCTACTGATTCTGTATCGATTTCTATAACGAAAGTTTCGGTAGGTTTTTCTAATAAATATTTGGTTAAAACACCCATTCCTGGTCCAACTTCAATTGTTTTGGAATAGCCAGAATACGTCATAGCATCAGCAATTTTTTGTGCGATGGATTCATCTGTTAAGAAGTGCTGACCTAAGTGTTTTTTTGCTTTTACTGACATTTGTGGAATTTAGAAGTTAGAATTCAGAAGTTAGAAATTTTAATTTTCGCTATGAAAATGTTCACTCAAAACTTCAAGTTCAGTTCTGAAAGCTAGCATTTTATCACCAAAAAGTTCTAAACCTTCTTGTCTTAATCTTGGTGCATGATTTTGATAATAATCGTTTAGTTTTTCTTTTGAATCTGAAAAAAACTGAACAGAATAAGTGACTCCTTCATCTTCTTGAACTAGTACTTTTACGAATCTTGCATTGTTAAATAAACCTGTTGCTAAAACATCTGAAATGTGCTTGTTTTGCATCCATTGTAACCATTTGTTATGCACAGAATGGTCTATATTTATTGTTACATTATAAATTATCATTTTGGAATTTGGTATTTAAATTTATATAGAATCTCCTCGAAGTAAACGGAATTGTTTTCTAGCTTCCGTAAAATGAATACTATCAGCATGTTCAAAAATCATTTTTTCGTAGAGTGGTTTTGCTTTGTCATTTTCATTTAAATATTTACGATAAATTTCTGCAGAATAAAATAGTGCTTCATCTACATAAATTCCATCTAAATGTGTATCTAAAATAGTTTTGTAATAGGCTAAAGCATTGGCATAATCTTTTTTCTTTTCGTAAATCTGTGCAATTTTAAAAAGAGTTACTTCTTCAATTGCATCACCTTTGTATTTTTCAAGAATGTCTTTAAATCCTTGTAAGGCTTGCTCATTTTTATTTTGATAAGTTAATAAATCTGCTTTTGAAAAAGCTTTTAATGCAACTCTTGTGCTGTCTTCCGCTGAATTATCACTAATTAATAAAAACATTTCAATAGCATCATTAGCAATTAATAAACTTGAAGATTGTTTTAGCACTTTTACTTGTTGCAAAGCCCAATCAAAATCTTGTTTGTAATAACTTGTAGTTGCCATTTTCATACTTGCTTCATGTGACTTTTCATCGTTTTTCAATGTCTCGGAAATCTGAGCATAATACAAAATAGCTTGATTGAATTTTTCGTCCAACACTAAAATATCTGCTAGTTCCATTTTAACTTCGCTTTCTTGTCTTGGTGTTAATCGTAAAGTTAAGGCATTTTCTAAAGTTGCTTTTGCTTTTGAGAATTGCTTCAAATAAAACGCATCAAAATTTGCAGATAATAGCTGTAAATCTAATGTGTAAGGAGAAATTCCATATTGTTTTACTAAATCTTCAATGGTTTGTTGAATGGCTGGATATTCTTTTTCAGAAGCTTCTTCAATCTGCATTGAAATTAAAAAATCATGTGCTTGAATTTGTAATCCGTAATCTTGCGTGTTTTCTAAAATGAATTGGAAAATTTCTTTTGCCGTTTCATTTTCTTTTTCTTCCATGGCAAATTTGGCTAGATTCACAATGTTGTAAAACCCTTCAGGATTACGTTTATAGATTGCTTTTTCTTGAGCAAATGCTTTTCCATACTCTTTTTGTTGCACAAAATACCAACTCAAAAACTCATTCCAATAAATATCTTGATCTTTTTGAACTCTAATTAAAAGTGCTTTTTTTATGTAATTGGTAAAATTTCCTTCGGTATCTTCACTAATAAATCGAGTCAATTGATTTTGAACAAGTGCTGTGTTGTTTTGATTACTAAATGAGTAGTCTAATAATTTGTTCACCATTATTTCTAAATTTCCCATTTGTCCATTTAATAAGGCAATTTGGTAATCAAAATTTAGATTTGGATTTCCCGTTTTTCCCACTTCATAAGCTTTGACAGCCCATTCTAAAAGTGTTTTTTGTTCAAAAGCAGCTGCAACAGAATAAGCATAATTAGATTGTAAAACTACTTGTTCAATTGCTAAATTGTAGTTTTCACTAGCTTTTGTTTCATTCTTTTGTAATTGAAAATTATACCCTAACTCTACATAAAGATTAGGCATTTTAGAAGTTTTCAATTTATTCGAAATAGCATTTTCAGCTTTATCGTATTGTTTTAATTGCTGATAACATGCAACCATTTTTTGAAAATAGGCATAATTTCCAGGTTGTTTAACAACTAATTCTTCCAACAATGAAATGGCTTTATCAAATTCACCTCTATCAAAATAGTTAAAGGCCAATTGCTCAGATTGAGCATTAACCAAACCTGATAATAAGAAGCAAAAAAGAATAAAAAGTTTTTTCATACAAGTAGTTAGAAACAAATAATGTACTAAAGTAACATTTTTTATGCCAATTTAGTACATTGTTTTTATAAAGATTAACGTTTATTAGTCAATGATATCAAATCCTGTGTATCTTCTTAATACTTCTGGAATTACGATTCCTTCTTGTGTTTGATAGTTTTCTAAAATTCCGGCTAACACTCTTGGTAAGGCTAATGAACTTCCGTTTAAGGTGTGAGCTAATTGGTTTTTTCCATCTTTATCTTTGAATCTTAGTTTTAAACGATTGGCTTGAAACGTTTCAAAATTAGAAACAGAACTAATTTCTAACCAACGTTCTTGAGCAGTTGAATACACTTCAAAATCATACGTTAAAGCAGAAGTGAATCCCATATCACCACCACATAAACGCAAAATTCTGAATGGTAATTTTAACTCTTTTAAAATCTCTTTTACATGTTCAACCATTCCTTCTAAAGCTGCGTAAGAATTATCTGGATGTTCAATTCTTACAATTTCAACTTTATCAAATTGATGCAAACGATTTAAACCACGAACATGTGCTCCCCAAGAACCAGCTTCTCTTCTAAAACAAGGAGTATAACCTGTTGCAAGAACTGGCAATTCATTTTCTTGAAGAATTACATCTCTAAACATATTTGTTACAGGAACTTCAGCTGTTGGAATTAAGTATAAATTATCTTTTGCATCGTGGTACATTTGACCATCCTTATCAGGCAATTGACCTGTTCCATAAGCTGATGCTTCATTTACTAAATGAGGTACTTGATATTCTTGGTAACCAGCATCAATATTTTTATCTAAGAAATATGAAATTAAAGCACGTTGTAATTTAGCTCCTTTTCCTTTATAAACTGGAAAGCCTGGTGCTGTAATTTTAGTTCCTAATTCAAAATCTACGATATCGTATTTTTTTATTAATTCCCAATGAGGTAAAGCTCCTTCATGTAATTTTGGAAAATCACCTTCTTGAAAAATATTTTCATTATCATCTGCTGTTTTCCCGTTTGGAACTATATCAGCGGGAAGATTTGGTAATTTGTATAATTCTTGTTCTAGTTGAGCGGTAAATTCATTCAACTTTTCAGTTAATTCTCTAGTTTGCTCTTTGAATTCTGTGGTTTTACTTTTTAGCAATTCAGCTTTAGCTTTTTCACCATTACGCATTAATTCACCAATGTCTTTGGATACTTTATTGGATTCTGCAAGTATTGTATCAAGAGCAACTTGAGTTGATCTTCTGTTTTCATCTAAGTTAATTACATCTTCAACAATAGATTTTGCATCCATGTTTCTTTTGGCTAAACGAGCAATAACTTCTTCCTTGTTTTCTCTAATAAATTGTATTTGTAACATAGTTAAATATTTAAGTGTGCAAATGTATAAAATAGAATGTTTAGATGCTAAAAATAGGATAAAACAGTTGTTAAATTTCTTTTCATTTGTTAATAATGTGTTGAGCAAAAAAAAAATTTAGAAAAAAATCTTTACTTTTGGAAAAAAAATGAAAAAAATGAAAAAAATATTACTTGCTATACTTCTGGTTATTAGCTCGATATCTTTAGCACAAACTGTTAATTCTGAATTTGAAAAAATGGTTGAAGCCGAAATGAAATCAGCAGCTAAAATGCAAAATCTAACTGTAAATCCAAATACTCAAAATTATGATATTACTTATCATGAGTTACGTTTTACTGTTGACCCAGCAGTTTCTAACATTAGCGGAATTGTAACTACTACTTTTACTGCATTAGCAAATATGCCAACCATAACATTTGACATGAGCGATTCAATGACCGTTACTTCAGTTACTCGAAATAATCAACCTTTGACTTTTACTCAAAATACAAATAAGGAGTTAGTAATTAACTTTCCAACTGCAATTACTACTGGAACTAGTGCAACTGTTGTAATTACTTATGCAGGTCCACCAGACCCAAGTGGTTTTGGTTCATTTGTTAACACACAACATAATGGAACACCTGTAATGTGGACGTTATCTGAACCTTTTGGAGCTAGAGATTGGTGGCCTTGTAAACAAGATTTGAACGATAAAGTTAATACAATAGATGTTTATATTACTGCACCTTCTCAATATACAAGTGTAGCTAACGGATTAGAAGTTAGTCAAACAACAAATGGAGTTAGTAAAACAACTCATTTTCATCATGGATATCCTATTCCTGCTTATTTAATTGCTATTGCTGTTACTAATTATCAAACGCATACTCAACAAGCTGGGTTAGGAACAACAAGTAGTCCTTTTTTTCCAATTATAAATTACATGTATCCAGAAACAGCTACTGCAAATATTAACAGTGTAGCTATTACTCCAACAATTATGAATTTCTATGAGGCTACTTTTACACCTTATCCTTTTAGAAACGAAAAATATGGACATTGCCAATTTGGTTGGGGTGGTGGAATGGAACACACAACTGTTTCTTTTATGACAGCAAATAGTAGTGGAGCGTATAGTAGAAGTTTAATTGCCCACGAATTAGGACATCAATGGTTTGGAGACAAAGTAACTTGTGGTTCATGGAGAGATATTTGGTTAAATGAAGGGTTTGCTACATATTTAGCTTCTTTAGTCATTGAAAATTTAGACGGAAATACTGCTTTTGTAGCTGATAAAAACAATATGATTAATAGCATTACTTCTCAACCTGGTGGAGCTGTATATTTAACAGCTACTGAGGCTGAAAATGTAAACAGGATATTTAATAGTAGATTATCGTATAACAAAGGAGCCATGGTTTTAGAAATGTTGCGTTGGAAAATGGGAGATACTATGTTTTTTCAAGCGTTACAAAATTACTTGAATGATACAAATTTAGCTTATGCCTATGCTTTGACTCCTAATTTACAAGCTCACTTAGAAGCTGTATACGGAAGTTCGTTAACCGAATTTTTTGGAGATTGGATTTACAATCAAGGTTACCCAACTTATTCAATTTCAGCAACACAAATAAATCCAAGTCAAATTCAAATCACTGTTAATCAAACGCAATCTCACCCTAGTGTCACTTATTTTGAAATGCCAATTGAAGTTCGTTTAACAGGTGCTGGAAGTCAAGTATTTGATGCACGATTAGAAAACACAACAAATGGGCAACAATTTATCGTAAATGTACCTTTTACTGCAACAGGTATTGAATTTGATCCAAACAAACATCTTATATCTAAGAACAATACAACAGCTTTACCTAATTCATCTTTTGAATTACAAGAAAATATTGTTCTCGCTCCCAACCCAGCTTCATCTTTTGTAGAATTAATCGTTCCAGAAAGAATTGTTGTTGAAAAAGTAGAATTATATAATACTTTAGGACAATTAATTTCGCAAAAAACAACCTCTCAATTTTCGATTGAAGATTTGTCAACAGGACTGTTTGTAGTTAGAATTTATACTAATGAAGGAATAGTAGTTAAAAATCTATTAAAAAAATAAACCCTTTTAAAAAATAATTGTCAAAAGTAAGGTTAAAACCTTACTTTTGTCGCTTATAAAATAAAGCACAACAATGATTCAAGTAGCACAAATTCTATTTATATTATCCGTATTAGTCATTTTACATGAGTTTGGTCATTATATAGCAGCCAAAATTTTTAAAGTAAGAGTAGAAAAATTCTATCTTTTTATGGATGCAGGATTTTCTTTAGTTAAGAAAAAAATTGGAGAAACAGAATGGGGAATTGGATGGTTACCTATTGGTGGTTATGTAAAACTTTCAGGTATGATTGATGAAAGTATGGATACAGAACAAATGAATAGCGAACCACAAGAATGGGAATTCAGAGCAAAACCAGCTTGGCAACGTTTAATTATTATGCTAGGAGGAATTATTGTAAACATTCTTTTAGCTTGGATGATTTATTTAATTATGTTTTCAACAGTTGGACAAAAATATGTTTCGACAGAATTAATTCAAGAAAACGGTTTAGCTTTTGGTGATGTAGGAAAAAGTGTTGGTTTTGAAAATGGTGATAAAATTATTGCTGTTGACGGAAAATTACAACCAAAATTCAATTGGATGGTTATTGATGTTTTATTAAGTGATAAAATTGAAATAGATCGTAAAGGAAAAAAAATAGAGCTAGATTTAACTGAAGAACAAAAAGGAGAAATCATTAGTAAAGAAGGAAAAGGATTTGCTTTTGCTATGCCAAAATTGGCTAAGATTGATTCAATAGTACCTAAATCAAATGCTGCTTCCGCTGGTTTTAAAAAGGGAGATATAATCAAAAGTGTTAACGGAAAAAACTATGACAACTACTTCAGTTTTAAAGAAGTTTTAGATCAAGAAAAAAAGGATACAATTACTCTTGATATTTTAAGAGACGGAAAAACTTTAGCTGTAAAAACTATTGCTAATGAAAAAAATGAAATTGGAATCATATATCAACCAGCTGATACGACCGATTATATGGTTAACAACAAATTAAGTATTGGTGAAGCTATTCCTGCTGCTGCAAAAGAAGCTTGGCAATTACTAGTTTACAACGTAAAACAATTTAAATTGATTTTAAGCCCAAAAACGGAAGCTTACAAACAAGTTAAAAGTCCTGTTGGAATTGCAAGAATTTTACCTGATGAATGGAACTGGGAGTTCATATGGAATTTTACAGCATTATTTTCAATTGGTTTAGCATTTATAAATTTATTGCCAATTCCTGGATTAGATGGTGGACATGCTTTATTTACGATAGTAGAAATGATTACAGGAAAAACTTTAAGTGTAAAAGCTGCAGAAAGAGTTCAAACCTTTGGAATGATTATCTTATTGACTTTGATGGCTTTAACTTTTGGTAAAGATATATACCAATTAATCGTCGATAAATTATTTTAATTTTTTTTATAAAAAAGTTTGGAAGTAACAAAATGTGTGTTATATTTGCACTCGCAAAAAAGGATAAAACCTTTCTAAAATAGACGTTCATAAATTAAGATATATAGTTTCCTCCTTAGCTCAGTTGGTTAGAGCATCTGACTGTTAATCAGAGGGTCCTTGGTTCGAGCCCAAGAGGGGGAGCTTTAAAAGCCTAGCAGAAATGTTAGGCTTTTTTTATGCTCTAGTTTTTCCTAGTCTTTTCAAGGTATTACTTAAAATACCTTATTCAATTCAAAAACCTATTCTTCCAAATTTTACACAAAAAAAGGCATACTATTGGGTGTGCAATTTTTAGAAAAGGTGTGCATACTCAAAAAACACACTAAGTTTTAATTTTTTTATCTAAATCAATATGAATCCTATTAAAATTAGCATAACATTTCTACTTTCAAAAAGTAGAGTTAACCAGTCAGGTAGGTGTCCTATAAGATGTAGAATAACCTATAAGAAAAAAAGACATGAATTTTCAACAGGATTTTTTATTAATCCTAATCACTGGAGCAGTAAGCAACAAATTGCTAAACCTCCAAATGAAGAAAATACTTTTACAAATAATGAATTAAGCCTGATTAAAAATAAAATTAATCAGGCTTTTTTATTACTCCAAATCCAAGGAAGTGATTTTAATACTGATGATATTTATAATCAGTATAAAGGCAAACCTAATAAAGAAAGCATTGGAATAGTATCACACTATGATGATTATTTGAATAGATATAATAAACTTATAGGAATTGAAATAAAGCAAATTACTTGGAATAAATTTAACTACATCTTAAATGACTTAAAAAAATTTATTAAACACAAGTACAATCTTAACGATGTTTTATTAAAAGATTTAGATTATTCATTTATAATAGAATTCGAGTACTATTTAAAGACTGAAAAGTCACAAAAGCAAGTTACTATAAACAAAGCTCTACAAAGGTTTAAAAAAGTGGTTAAAATGGCTGTCACAAATAATTTAATAAGTGATTTTCCTTTCTCAGAACATAAACCTAAAAGAGTTATCAAAAGTGTGGTTTTTTTAACAGCAGAGGAATTATCATTAATTGAAAATCATGTGTTTTCACAAAAGAGACTGGAGACTATCAGAGATATGTTTATATTTTGTTGCTATACAGGCTTACCTTATAATGAAATGTCTAAACTTGAAAACAAACATTTAGAAAATGGATTTGATGGGCTTAAATGGATTAAGATGACTAGAGATAAAACAAGTAAAGAAATTTCTATACCACTACTCCCAACAGCAACATGTATATTAAATAAATACCAAAGCCATTCACCTAGGACAAATAGATTATTGCCTATTGTTTCTAACCAAAAGTTTAATTCATATTTAAAAGAAATAGCTCTTATTGTTGGTATTGATAAAAACCTAACTCATCATACAGCAAGAAAAACTTTTGCATCTACTGTTCTTCTCTATAATGATGTTCCAATGGAGATAGTATCAGAACTACTTGGTCATTCTAATATGATTATAACACAAGAAAGCTATGGTAAGGTAATTCAAAGTAAAATTAGCGAACACATTAAAACTTTAGCAAAAAAACTAAAGTGACGATACTAGTTATTTAACTGTGTTGTTATATTTTTACAACACAGTTAATTTAACCAAAATAAAATGGATTTACCAAATGCAGAATTTATAGAGTTTCCAATAGAGTTTAAGGAAATTAACCCTGAAGATTTCCCAAATTTTATTATTGAAAATGACAATAATAAAATAATCATTGAACCTGATAGTAATGGTTATATAAATGAAGCCTTAAAATCTTGTATTGATTATGATAAAAAAAATACTGTTATTATTAATGCAGCTGTAGGTCAAGGTAAAACCTTTTCAATAATTGAAATCATAAAAGATTACTATGATAATGAAAATAATTATTTAATAGTAGTAGCTGTTCCATATGTAAGCTTAGTACAACAATATTTAGATGATATAATTTCTAAAGGAATTCCAGAGGAGCAAATATATAGATATGAATATATTGGAAGACAAACCCATATTGATGCTTGGAATTCAAAAATACAAATTATTACAGCAAATGGTTTATTAGGAAATCCCGGTGAAGATAAATTTATAAATGAAATAAATAAAAGAAATTATCTAGATTATCTAACTAAAAAATGTAGTGAAGATAATAGAAAAGTAATTTTTATATATGATGAAATCCATGATACAATTCAAAACTTTAAAGAAAAATATATATTTAATTTATGGAAATGGAAAAATGTAATTCATAAGAATCTTATCATAAGTGCTACTTTTAATGAAGCATCAAAAATTGTAATTGAATATTTAGCTGAATTAACTGATAATACTATTCAAATTATCGAATCTAAAAGAACTAAATTCCCTGAAAAACAAAGTGATTTATACTTACATTTTAATCCAGCAAAAACATATAAACATGACAATAATTCCATTTGTAATCTAGTTGAAAGTCTAATCCTAAAAAACAAAGCTATAGATATTTTATCATTTTCAAGAATACTTGGGAATGACATATGCACAAAAACTGACTCTGGAATTGGAAAATTATTAATTGAGAAATATGGTGAAGTTCAAAACTGTGTTTCAGAACTTGACAACAATCAAAATTCAGGCACAAAAAACCCTACAAATAGATTTGATAAAGACAAATGTAATGTTGGCACTAATTTTAAAACTGGCATTAGTATAAGCAAAGAGAATCATGCATTTATAGTCATTATGCCTCCAATTGGAAGAAAGGGAAAATTTAAAAATAGCTCAGGAATTTTTACTGATGGTGTTAATTCTATTATTCAGGCTTTGGCAAGACAAAGAAATACTTTTCAAGAAAATCTAGGAGAAATTCACATTGTGTTACCTCCACCAATAGGCTTTAATTATGATTCAATCAATCATTTTAATGAAATTCAGAAAGAAAAATTTATTATGTATTATGAAGAAGTTTGTAATAAAAAAAGCGAACAAAAGTCAGATTATATATCTATAAATTCTCAAAAAGATTTAATAAATGAATTCTACAATAATACTTTAAAAGAAAATATAATAAATGAAATTGAAAAAGTAAGAAGCACATCCAGAGAAAATAAAATTAGATTAGATTTTGAAGAGTTAAAAATGTTTAAACTAAACACAGGAGAAAAGTATCTATATTCAACTTATCAATTTTTTGGTAAAGATTTATCATCTTATGTCACATATTGTGCTTTTACTAATCAGTTTATCAACTGTAATTTAAAAGAAATTAAAACAAAACCAATTCTTTATTTTAAAGAAACTAAAATCCAATGGAGATTAGAAAAATTCTTTAATGAAGAATATTGTGACCTTAGTGATATAGATTTTTTTAATTCTTTCAATCAAGTAATTAGTGATAATTACTTTTACCATCAACTTAAGAATGAAATTTTTTCAAATTATAATGTGATTTATATTGATAGTAGTAACAAAAAAAAATCAATATTTTCGTTCAGTGAAAAGAATTTTGAACAACAATTTTTGGCTTTTATACAAAGAAAGTGTTATCCAAATAACTTAGAATTTATAAAAAGATTTCATGATGAAGGTTATTATTTTGATGATGAATATACTAGAGGTGAATATTTTAGGAATTGTATAAGTCATTCAAATTATTTATTCCCTGAATGCGAAAACTATCAATCAAATTTAAAAGATTTAATAAAAGCATATAGGATTCTTGACAGTTTTAGACAAAAAATAATAGCAAATTCTTTAACTGTAATAAAAAAGGGGGAAGAATGTAAATATGTTTTTTCAACTCCTAAAGAGGAATTTATTTTAGAACATGAAAAATCAGATTTTATTTTTATGTACGAAACATTAATTAATTTAGATTCTTTTATAAACAAAGATGTTTTTGAATTTAAACGGGCTTATTTAAGAACTGATGAATTTTCTAAAATAGTTAAATCATTCTACTCATATCTACTTAATGATTTCTTTATTTTATATGATAGCTACGTCTATGAAGATAGTCTACAAACTAGAGTTAAAATAATTGAAGAAATTGAAATTCCTAATCATAAATCAATTTTAAATTTAATACCAACTGATGAAACTAATTTTCCAGAATCTTATTGGGAAAGTGAAGTTAAAAAAAATGAATTTGAGTCACTAAAAAAAGCAGCTACCAAAATTTAAAAAACCTTACAATTTGGTCATTTTATTATATAGTGTAAAAACCAAATTGTAAGGTTTTTATAATAATTTATGTTTTTTTGACAATTACAATACTTTAGAAGCAACTAACAAATAATAATGTTAGTTGCTTTTTCTTTTATCCATAAATAAAAAATAAAATTATGAAATTAAAACAATCCGAAAGGAAACAAGTAAAGCTACGCTTAGGACTAAGTGGAGCAAGTGGATTTGGAAAAACTAAATCTGCATTATTATTAGCATTTGGAATGACTCAAGACTGGAATAAAATTGCAGTTATAGATACTGAAAATTCATCTGCTTCATTGTATTCAGACATTGGTAACTATAATGTTATTGATTTAGAATCACCTTATACACCTGAAAGATATATTGAAGCTATTGAGTTATGTGAAAAATCAAATATTTCAGTAATTATAATAGATAGTATTTCACATGAATGGAATGGTGCAGGTGGGTGCTTAGAAATACATGAGAAACTAGGTGGAAGATGGCAAGATTGGGCAATTGTTACTCCAAGACATCAAGCATTTATAGACAAAATTTTGAATTCAAGCTGTCACATAATAACTACAGTTAGAAGAAAGATTGACTATAGTATGGAATCTGATATGAATGGAAAGTCTAAAGTAGTTAAACATGGTACTAAAGAAATAACTCGTGAGGGTTTTGAGTATGAGTTAACAGTCAACTTTGAGCTTATTAATGATAAGCACTTAGTAAGAGCTAGTAAAGATAGAACTTCACTATTTGCAAATAAGCCAGAGTTTGTTATTACAAGTGCCACAGGTAAAAGAATTTTAGATTGGTGTAATTTAAAACCCACTTCTATAAAAGAAATGCTTGATAAAATTGAAGGAACATTATCTATATCAGAATTGACAAAATTATACAATGAAAATTCTAATTATCAAGAGACTTTAAAATCTCAATTTATTGAAAAGAAGAAGCATCTAGAAGGATTAACTAATCAACAAAATTTTAGCTCCAATGGAAACAACCATCTTTGAAATTAACCAAGATAAAGGATTACAAATTAAACCTGTAGCCCTTGAGAAAAACACTACAGACATACTGTATGAAAATGTTAATAGTTCTAAGCCACTATTTATTCCTAAACCTTTTATAGAAGCTAATACTAGTGCTATTAACCTAGCACATTTAAAGAATGATTGTGTTATACCAGTATTTTCTAAAGACAATGAGAGAACTATTGCACACCAAGAGTTTATTAATATTACTCAAGATTGTGCAAATAGAGTATTTCCAAATCACATATTTGATGAACCAGAAGTCAGAGTATCACATCAAATTAAAGGTAGAACTCCTGATGCAATACATAAGAATGTAAAGGATTTATTAGACCACGAAAGAACACAATACTTTGAAAGAATGGCATTCATTATAAGAATACCTAGTATTGTTGAAACTATCAATGGTAATGAAATAGCTTTATGTATTGGTGGTGTTAGGAGCTATAATTTAGAGAATCTATATAACAAAAAATCTTTTGAAAAGTTTAAGTTTTTTATAGGCTTTCAGGTAAAGGTATGTTGTAACCTAGCTGTGTCAAGTGATGGATATGTGGAAGAAATGCGAGTTAGTTCATATGAAGAATTACAAAGTAAAATTTTAGAAGTACTGCAAAGTTTTAATGTAGAAAAGCAACTAAAAGAAATGAAGCAACTTTCTGAACATTCTTTAACAGAACATCAATTTGCTACTCTATTAGGAAGAGCTAGATTGTATCAACATTTACCTAAAGCAGATAGATTAAAAATTCCAGCCTTAAGTTTTAATGATGGTCAAATTAGTACAATAGCAAAAGACTATTATGAAGACTCTAGTTTTAGCAGAAATGAACAAGGTGATGTCAACTTATGGAATGTATATAATCTCTTCACTCAGGCTAATAAATCAAGTTATATTGACACTTTTCTTGATAGAAATGTAAATGCATTTGATTTTTCAAATAGCTTGTTAAAAGCACTAAATGGTAGCTCTAACTATCATTGGTTTTTGAGTTGAGAAGTACCCAATCCTTTAATTGGGATTGGGTTTATAATTCCCAAAATTGAGTTTATTTTTATATAAATATAAACTAATTTTATCTTGAAAAATCTACTATCACTTCTTCAAGAGAAATGCTTTTAATTTTTATTTTATTAAAACCTAATTTTCTTACCCATTTTCCTGTAGGTGTTAAAAAAGCACTTTCCTCATCAGATTTAGTTTGTCTATGTTTTTGAAATTCATTTAAATTCGTAGACATTCCATTTTCACAGTGGTTATATTCTTCAGAGACACACCAAACACCTCTTATTGTCTCTATTTGTACAATTTGGCTTAATTCATTATAAATTTTTTCGAATGCATTAAAACCTTTTCCTTTACCCTGAAATTCAGGAAATATATTAACTGTAGCAATTAATATATTTTCATATCCAACATTAGCAGTTATATAACCAATCTCGTTATTACTTTCTAAAATAGTATAGTTTCTTCTAAGAGGATTATTTGTTGTTTTTAAGTCTAGATATTCAATAGCCATATTCAATCTATATTATATCATTCTTTATAATATATTCTAAAACTTTTGCACTTGTCCAAGCAGCAAGTTTTTTTGCACCATCAGTCTTTCTTTGTGTGTTATCCATAACTGATTTTATTATTAAAGGAGTAGTTTGCCCATTATTTACTATTTGACAAGCCCTTGCAATCCCATATCCTTCCATTTCTAGACCAATTGTTTTTCTATCAACAGTTAAAATGTCATCTTTAAAAAAGCCTTTTCTATCAATTACAGACCTAACACATGCAACTGGTTCACAATGTATATTAACTTCTGTATTATTAATTTCATCTTTCTCCTTTATAAAGTCAATTATTTTTTTCTTATCTCTTTCTATTTTTGTTGTATATGAACTTTCAGTTGAAACTGATTCAATCTCTCTTTTAAAATCTTCTTCTGTTAATTTACCTTTATCAATAGTAAAAACCTTTTTGCTTATAATAACATCTCCAATGAGAGTATCTTTTGGTTTACCCCCCATAACCCCTGTCATTATTAAAAACTTTGGATTGTATCTACAAATCAACTCTGTAGCAAGTATTGCGGCATCTACCATTCCAGTATTAATTTGTGAAGCATATATTACTTTTTTATCAGGACTGGATTTAAAAAAACCTAATTCTATAAGATGTTTGTTATTTTCAATTGTTTTTAATGTTTGAATTAAAGGTAAAACTTTTTCCATTTCATCTTGTTCTAAAGCTGTGATAATGACATAGTTCACGTCATCAAAATTATAATCAATTTGATTGTTTTCAAGTTTCAAATGTTCCTTAACTTTTGATATTTTCACTTCTTCAGATTCTATACTTGGTCTAACAGAAAAATACTTTTGAAGTCTTTTTTCTATATAATCTTTGTCAATAGAAGAAAATTCTTTTTCAGAAATTTTTTCATTAATAATTGAAGTTGTTCCATCTGATATGAAGCGAGTGTCTAATAGAGGGTAGTTTTCTCTAATTCCAGATGATATAAATTGTTGTATTCCAGCAATGTTGTCTGAATAAAAGATATGAACCACTAAGTGAATTTGTGCTTCTTTATCCAATAGGTTTAATTCTCTTTCAAAAGAAGACAAGCTGTCAATTCTAATTGTTTTTTTAAAAGAATCTTTTCCTAGATTATTGAGGTTTTTTTCGTAATGTTCTTTTTGATCAAAGACAAATAATATTACTTCTTGTGAGCTCATATTTTAAATTTTAAATTTTGTAAAAATTCTTTTGTTGAAATGTTAACTTTATAATCATATTGAAAATTAAACAGTGGACTTTCAGATAATTGTTTTAAGCAATTTATCCCCTCATTACTTGAAAATTCTTTTACTCTAGTTGTGTAGTTATTAATTATATTGATTTCAATATGATTATTTTCATTAGTAAATTTAATTACTATTTCCTTTTGTTCGTCACTATAGAATTTTAAATTGTCTATGATTTCTTTTAAAACAATTTTATCAATGTATTTTTCAGGGATATTAATTTCAAAGTCTATATCTAAATCATTATTTATAATTATTTTGTTTTTCAACACCTCTAATTGAGTATTTAATTTTTCTATGAATAACTTATATCTAATTTTTGAATTTTTAAATAAATCTCTAAATTCTTCACTTTCACTACCTAATTTGTCATTAATAATTCCTAAATATTGTAATGATTTATTGAAATTGTCAATATCATTTCCTTTTTGTTCTAAATTATATATGAAATCATCTATAAATGAGTAAAGACTTACTAATGAAGTTTCTTTGCCTTCAATTTGATTATAATAAATCATATAAGGGTAAGGTTTGAAAAAATCCTCAAAAGATCTAAAAAACGATATTAAAGGATTCAATAATGTATTTTTCATATTCCACCAACCTTCTCTTACGAGGTTAATTTTTTCTTTATTTAAAGGTTGTTTAACATTACATAAATCACTTAATTCTCTTAAGTTTGTAATTGTAATAGAGAAATTAACTCCATATGCACCACGTTCATCATGTAGTTTTGGTTGGTCATTTTCCCAATAAATTGATTTGATTTTTTGAATTTGAGATTTAAAATCATCTCCTGAAGGTAATGTTGAAATGTAAGAATAAAATCTTTTGACTTCCATCAAAGATTTGTTGTCTAAGCTTTTCTCTTCTATAATTTTATAGAAAAAATCCATTAAAATACTTATGGATTTTTTATTAGGAATTTCTGAAGAGTTAATCGGAAAGAGTCTTAAAAACTTATAAAAAAGATAATTAATTGGATTAATTTTTTTAAACGTATCTTTTGAAAAATTTAATAAATCTTCAAATGTTTTTGAATTAATTTTTTGAATTAATTTTTCGTCTTTATAAACTATGAAAAATAAATGTATGATATCTTTTTTGTTTTCTGACCAATCATAGTATAAATCTTTCTGAATGTTAATTTTTCTACCTTTATTTCTTGGATTTCCAAATATTATTGAGTCGACAAACTCTTCAACTTTTTCTTTAATATCAGGAAGTATATTTGAAATTTTGTCATACAAATATGGTTCATAAAGTAAGGACATACTAAGTAGTTCAATGTCTTTTGTTCTGTCAATTGATTTAATATTTGATTCGTATTTTGCAATAAATTCATTAAACCATTTAAAACTTTCTTTATAAAATCTATATCCAATAATTTTTCCTATTTCATTTCTAACAATTATTAAGTCTTTTTTAGGAACTGTATTTAATTCTTTATTCTTAGGGAAATATTTGTAGTCATTAATAATTGAATTTTTCGGAGAAATTTCTTCTAAAATTCTCGTAGCAATATTTTTTATACTCAAAGGAGTATTTTGAATTTTTAACAAATCTTTTAACCAAGCAATTTCATTTGAATATGGAGAGTTATTTAAATAAAAAGTAGAAATATGCCAATGTGATGCAAAGTATATTTTTACCTCTACTTTTCCATAATTTACTGAGTCTCTTTCATTATACTTAAGATAATCAATCTTTGAAAAAAACTCTCTTTTGTGGTCATTTACTCTTCCTACAATGCATAATAAGTCTATCTTTTTGGGCTGAAATATGGTCAATTCATTTATCATTTGAAGAAGAGAATCTCCAGTACAAGAACCATCATCAAAAATTAACACATTGTTATTTTTAACAACATTTGAATAAAAATCAGTTGTATGAGGAAATTTCCAACCTTCATCAGTATTAAATCTTTCTAACTCAAATATGTCTATAGATTGGTTATTTAAAATTCTACTGGTGAATTTATCAAAATTTAAAGATTTAATATCAGAATTTTTAGGATAAAATATTTTTAATTTGTCATTAATTTCAATCTTTTCTTTCAATGACTTATTAAAAATAACATCTAACAAAGATTTGCTTTTAGAATCAATTTTTTCATTTTCATTTTTTAAAATATTCTTTAAATTGAAAAAGAAAGGATGTATTAGATTGTTGAAAATTTTGAAATTAATACTAATATCTTCATTGTCTATGTAATCTATGAACTCTGAGTTTTCTAACAATATAGTTTCTTTCAATGTTAGATTTTCAGAAAAAGTAATAGGAATGTTTGTAAATGGGTTTATTCTGATTACATTCTTAAATGAATCTTTATTGTCAATTTGATGCCTTCTCTTTTTTTCAATTGGAAACTTAAATAGATGAACTAATCGGTCTTTGAAATTATCAATAAATTTTTCTGTACTTTCAAAATTTTTATCTAGAGTATTGGCAATGACAGCAACATTAATGAGCTTTGAATTTGCGTTTTTAATAATGTTTTCAATTCTTATTGTTAAGTTTCCTGTAGAAATTGCATCACAGACTAATATGTAATCTGAATCTTTTTTAATTTCATTTGATTTGATATCTCTTTCAAATGAAATATAACTATCATAAAATAAACATAGGTCTTCTTTTATATATCCCTGTTTTATTAAAGATCTTAGTATTTTATGGCTACTTGATGTAATTGCTATATAGTTTATTGTTTCTATGTTTTCAATCGTAATTGCTTCTATTTTTTGATAAAGGAGTTTTGTTATTTCATTACAATCAGTATAGTTATTTAAAACATCTATTAATTGTAGAAATTTGTTTTGATAATAGTTTCCATTGCATAAATATAATCCATCTTCTTTTATACAGTCATTTTCAATTATTATGTCTTCAATTAGAATGTCATCTATTTTTTCGAACTTTGAATAATAATTTAAAAATGTTTCAATTTTCGGGATATTTGAATCAATATTTCCATGTTTATCTTGAAAGTGTAAATTTCCAAAAATATTATCAACATCGTTAAAGTCGGTTTTAGGAAGTAAAACTCCTTCCAATAAAAATTCATTTAATCTTAATTTATCTTCTTCATCAAAAATCCCAACCCATTCAATATTAACATTGTTATTTTTTTTATCTAAATAGATAAATGGTATAGGATGTATTTTGAAATCTTTTATTACTTTGTTTAATCCTATAATTTCATCATTTATTGTTTTAATTAAATCTTTATTTGGTGGATGAAGCACAACAATACTATTGTGAATATTTACATTGTAATCTGTTAGTAAAAAAAAGATTGATTTTTTTATAATTCTCTCATCTTTACAACCAAGAAAACTTATGTAATTTAAAGTGTTATGCCCTGTCTTTTTTGATAATTTAGAATTTAGTTGTTTAATTAAATTATTGTATAAGTTGGTTTGTTCTGGGTCAATTTTTTTAAAAATTGTGTAAATGTTTATGTTGTTGATTTCTTCAACTGCATCTGTTTTAAATTCAAATTTAGGTTTGATTGCTGATCTGTCAAATGACGTGTCATCAACTAAAGATGGTAGATAAATAGATATAAAAGTGCCTGGAAAAAAATTAGTTTCATTACCAAATTCATTGTATGCCTCTTCAAAATCTTGGTTTTTACTAAAATCATAAAATATTTTACCATAATTACTCCTAACTACTATCAGCCCTTTATATCTACTTACAATTGTTAATAAATCAAATAGCCCTCTAGGAATAAACATATTGACTTTATCATCTATATTAAGAATTGGATTTCTTGATGAATTATGCTTAAAAGCATATTTTAAAATTTCATTATCCTTTATGCCATGAAATAAGTTATCAGAATTAATATTATTTGATATAATATATTGGTCTCTAAGGGTATTTGGAATTCCATCTCCAAAATCTAAAAAAGAGAATTGAATAAAAGAATCATTTTTGAATTCACTTTTTGATTTGAAAAAATTGATTGTCTCTGGAATTTCTTCTTCTTTAAAATTTAATTCTAGTATTGATTGATTATTTACTTTCTGTTTTTGCTGAAGTGCCAAACTCATAAAAGCCCAATCCTTATCAATGTTAAATAATGTTTTGCTTGAATGATCTAAAAAATTCTCATATAACTCTTTTGTAATAATTGCACTTAAAGTGTTATTCAAGAATGGGTGTTTACAATTGTTTTCTAATAATTTCTCTTCAATAACACTATTTAGTTGATATATTGGATTTATTTCAAGTTCAAGTAATTCATCATCTTTGTAATTATTTATTTTGCTTAGTGTTATTAAGGGTGTAATACCAAATCTATTGTACAGCTCTTTACTTTTTTCATTATACTTTCCTTTAGAAGATAATTCTTTTTTATATTGATTTATTATTGTGTGATTTAAATCAAAATATGTTGAATAATCTTGTTCATTAATAACTGAATAAATTTCCCAAATTTCCCATAATTGAATAATTTGAAGTTTGGTTCTATCATTAATTTCATTTGAAGAAACACCCTCTTTTTTAAAAATTACTCTAAATTGAATTTTTTTATTGTAGAAATATTTTAAAAAAGCAGAAAACAATAGTAGATTTTGATTTGAAATCCATTCAGTCTCAGTCAAGTCAAATAAATAGTTGTCGTCTGGAGTTCTTTTAAGATTTTTGTATATTGAATTAACAAATTCATCTATATGTTTTTCAGTGAATTTTTTTTCTATTTTTATGAGCATAATTCTTACTTTATCATATTTATTTTTACCAATTATCTTTTGCTCTCCAAATTGATAATGTCCTTAAAAGTTCTTTCTCACCTTCAGTGCTTGCATTGTAAACTGGTTTTTCAATCAACTTTAAATCATTTAATCTGTATTCAACACTTAATTTCGAAACATTAAAATGACTAGATAATCTTTTTATTAATTCTCTATAGTCAGATTTGTTACATTCTTGATTATCTAAAAAAATCTTTCCTGCTTTACTAATTCCCAAATCTTTTTGATTCAAAATCAAAATTGCTCTAAAACTAAGTTCAGGCATTAATAAGCTAGATGCAAAACAATTTGCTTGCCATTCAATCCAGTTTTTAGGATTTCTTAAAACATAACTTTGCTCAAAAAAATTAAAGCTTGTATCTTTAAAATTATTGTAAACAACTTTATTGACTTTTAAATTTTTATGCAAAATGAAATGACCTATCTCATGAGCCAAAATAAATGGTTCTCGTGGGGTATCTTTTACCTTAAAGTTTATTATTATTTCATTTTTTTCAGAATCAAAGTAGCCTAAAATTTTATTACTTAATTCATCGTGTAAATCAGAATATTTAAAGGTTAGATTATATTTACTTCCAAGAAAATCAAGTATCTGATTTAAAGGAGTTAAAAGCGCATAATTCAAAATATTAGGATTAAATTCTTTAATAAGATTTGAAGCTATTGTATCTATTTGTTTGGAAGATAATTTATTTAATCCTTCGATTTTTGTAGGCAATAATGCCTTTTGTATTGCTGCTAAAATAGTTTTGTCAAAATCATTTTGCTTATTCTCTTGTTTTTCATTTTTATAATGAACAATATTATAGTTTTCATTATCAACTTCAATTAGCATCATACCATGTGAAATTATTTCTTCTATTGCTCCACTTTGCAGCTTGTTATTAGTAATAAAAACTCCTTTTATTGTATAATCATGAACCTCACTAATATATTTCGCGAAAAGTGCTACATCATCTACAGGAATTGATGAAGAGTAATTTTTACATTCAATCAAATAAAGTAATGTTGGCTTATCAGCATTAGGTGGTGTTACTTCTATTGATAAATCAAATACTATTTCTTTTTTTCTTCTAGATGAATAATATCCCTTTTTTCTAAATACTTTACAATATTCAGGTATTAAGCCTAATTCTTTATTATTTAGAGCATTCTCTATGATGTAATATGACTTTTTTTCAAAATCATCTCCAATTTTTACAGTATTCATCCAAAAATAATTTTATAATAAATAATTAAGAGGTTTTGTTTAAAAGATAAAATTAGACAATTTATACCACTTATAGCTAATATTTTTTTTGTAAAAAATTTCACAAATAATAATATTATTCTGATGCAAAGGTCCTCCTAACATCCCCCCGTATCACGCAAAAAATACTAAACACCCCCACTTATTGGGAGCAAGAAAGATTTTCTTGTGCCTTATATTAATCATGTAAAATTTAAGCAACCTAAAGTTCAAGGTGATAGTTGTAACTTTTTGTTAAGTGATGTGTTTAAAGTTTGGCAATGTTCAACTCAAAAAATTAAATCAATGGTAAGAATTATTGACTACAAACAAAGACAAGTAGAGGATGGTAGAGCATTCTTTGTACTAGAAATTTCAGGAGGAATAGAAATGGTAAAAAGCCAAGCCTCAAATCAGTTTTATGCTACATCTAAAAAAGCATTTATTTCATCAACATTTGATGAGCAAACTTGTAAAGCTCTTATTGGTACAGAAATGCCAGGTAATGTTGTTAGATTAGATTGTGAACCTTATGAGTATGTTGTAAAAGAGACAGGAGAGGTTATTATATTAAGCCATAAATATGTTTATGAACCTAATGAAGCTTCTAGAGAAGAAAAAGCTATTCAAAAGCTTCTTGCTGATGAGAATATCTTCTCTAAGAATGGACATGCAAAAGAAGAATTTGTAATGTAATTTAATAGTGACAAAGTGACAAAGTTTAACTTAAAGCAACCTAGGTAAATCAGTTTAGTAAATATTAGTCTTGAATGAATTAAATATTTATATGGACTTATTATACACTGGTTATACTTTATGAAAACTATATCACTTTGTTACTTCTTTTAATCTTATGGAAGTAGCAGAAATTAAAGTTTCCTATTCAAATACTAACCCAGATAAAATTAAAGTCACTAATAGCCAAATTATGTATTCAGTGATTATAAAAAAATGGGATTTAGATATTATTGAGTATCAGGAAGAAGTAAAAGTAATATTACTCAATAGAGCTAATATTGTCTTAGGTATTTATGAAATGTCAAAAGGTGGTATTTCAGGAACAGTTGTAGATATTAGAATTATCCTAGGTGTAGCTTTAAAATGCAATGCATCTAGTATTGTATTAGTGCATAATCATCCAAGTGGCAAGTTAGTTCCTAGTGAAGCTGATAAAGCTATAACAAAAAAATTAAAAGATGCTTCTAATTTACTAGACATTGGATTACTAGACCACATTATTATATCTAGGTTAAACTACTTTAGCTTTTCAGATGAAGGAATATTATAAATGTATTATTTTTGTTGTTGTACCTGAATGCTTATAGTATGCATTTTAGTAGATTTTAAATTTAAAATAGGATTATGAGATATATTATTATAGCTAAATTTTGATTTTTGGTCAATCATTTTTAACTAAATCTTCTAATGAACATTCTAATGCATTAGCAATCCTATATAAAGTATATATTGTTGGGTTTGTTCTACCTGACTCAATCCTAGAAATATTTGTTGTGTCTATATTTCCTTCAATTTTACCAACTAAATCTACTTGAGACAATCCTTTTAGTTGCCTTAAGTTTTGAACATTCTTACCTACATTTTTTAATAATTCTGACTTATCCATACTTGACATATTTGGCAAGTCAAGAAAAGATTTATATGTTTGTAAGTTAATGCCATATATGACAAGTTGCTGTTACTAACAATTAAAATTTATAATATGAGAAAAATTGATTTTTTAAAGAATTCAGTATTTATAAGGAGGATTAACACAGACATTGATACAGAATTAAAAAATTCATTATTGAATAATTTATTTAGTAAAGTAATAGAAAACAATAATCCTGATTTTAAATTTGAAATTTTGTCATTTTATATAGATAAAGAAAAAGGAGTAAATAAGTATGGCAGGATAATTTCTGATAATCCAATACAAAAAGCATATGATTTTAGAGGTATATATGACGGCAAGCTAAATATTAACAGAAATGGAGAAATTCAATTTGAAAACAATTATTACAGTTATGAAAGTTTAAACTTTACTTCTGACCATTTTTTAGATTTGAGATTAATTAGGAGAAATAAAAGTAACAATGAGGTTATTAAACTTCTTTACAATATGTTAATAATATGACCTTAAACATTATTTCAGAACTTGAGGAATTAAAAAAACCTTTAGAGTTAAATCATGTACATTCGTTGCTAATGAAATATGAAAATGAATTTCTCAATTCAATTAATAGTTCTAGTTGTAGAAAATGGGATAAGTTGATTAATAGAAATGAAAAGCCTTTTCCTTGTGTTTGCTCTACTAGAGATAATGATTGTGTATTTATTGAGTTATACCATGAGCTAAGTAAGATAACAAAACAAGAGTATAGTAGTAATACTGAATTTATAGAGACTAATTTACTAGAGCTAGTTTTAATTACTCAAAATGAACCATACAAAAGAATTAAATTCTTAATTAAAATAGACTAAAGGAGAATTAAATTCTCATCAATTAATTTAAAAAATATAAAACTATGAAAATACTAGGTTGGATATTACTAATTTTTGGAATATTCATTTTTATAGGCAGATTGCTTTACATAAGCAAAGGAGGAAATAATGCAAATGTATTTAATATTATTCTGTCATTAGGTATTATAACTTTAGGCTATTATTTAAAAAACAAGAATAAAAAGAAGGAATAGGTATTTAAATAGTTTAACATTAAACTTTAAAATATTACAGGTAAAATACAATACACTATAACAGCATAGACAAACATTTTAAATAATAAGAATTATAGTAATATTTAATAATAGTTCTAAATTTATTAACCTAGGTTAATGAGTTTAGCCAAAGCTTAAATAAAATTTTTTATCTAAAATTTAAAAACAATTAGATTTTCAAAATCATTCCATATACAAAAAACCATTATTATGAGCTATTGTTATCAATGGTTCTATATTTTCTCTAAATCGTAGATATTGAAATCCATTACTTTTATTATGGACTGGAAAGATTGTTAAATAGTCTTCTAAAAATTTATTTTTGGGGTTTTGATTTAAAACAATTTCATAAGCTTGCTTTTGTAATTCAAAAAAATTATCAAAGTGTTTATCTAATAATGGTAATTTGTCACTTTTATGAGAGTTAAACTTCTTCTCAATTGGTAGCAAGTTCCAAATTAAATCATGAGAAACAAAAGCATGTGGAATAAAATGGTCCAATGCATAATTTTTTTCATTAAAAACTAATTTTGTACCCGTAAAAATACAATTTATTGAACCTAATTCTTTAAAAACTAGTTTCCAAAATTCATTAGTTTGCTTAGTTAAACTATTTCTAGTTGCAAGTCTTATAATCTTATTTGGTATATCAGGTACATTTGGGTTTCGAGTTTGAAGAAACAATGATAAATTCCAATAACAATAATCTTTTAATACTTTTGAATTGGATTTCAGATAAGTTAGCCAAATTGGATTTACCGCAATATAATCTTTGTGTAAAGCATATAATACATCATTACTGAATGATTGTGATTCTTTATAAATTCTACTCTTTTGTTGACTGTTAGTTTCAAAATCTCTTTTAGGATACCATGGTGATAAAAACCAATGTGGTACATTTTTATCAAAATGGAGTAATTCCTTTATTGTTATTTTATTTTTAGAGTTTTCTATATGGTTTTGTAGATTTAATTTCTTCTCGTTTTTTTGTAAATTTTCTTCTTCTAAAATATTTTTTACTGCTATTTGTAATTTATCTTGAGGACCAAAAGAAACTTGGAAATAATTTATAGTATACCAAGTATTAACAATCATTCTTGTAAATATTTTCTTTTTAGGAATTTCTACATGCCCTTCTTCAATTAATTCTATAAGAGAAATCAACCAATAAAATTTATATGATGCAGAAGTACTTCCAAAAACAGAAGCCAACTTATTTATTGGTAAATTTTTTGATATTGGTAAATTCATATGTATATTTAAAAGTGAAATGTATAAATATATTAAAAAAAGGCATACAATTCGAGTACAGGTAATATTAAAAAAAGTATGAATGTAGATATAATAAGGATTCACAAATTTATAGTAGAGCCCAAGAGGGGGAGCTTTAAAAGCCTAGCAGCAATGTTAGGCTTTTTTTGTGTCTAATGGTTACTGGGGTTTTGAGGTTTTGTAAAAAACTCCTTCTAATGAAAGCAAAGAATAAATGCTATTTGTAATGAATGGGTTATAATATTAATTGTTTATCATCATGAAGTACAGATTTTCTTCACTTTAATTGAGAAAAAAACAAGCTTTTAACTAGTCTAAAAAATAATATAAATAAATATTGATAACGAGGTAAGCGTTAATACCTATAACAATTCTATGTTTTTTAAACATGAGTAATTCTTTAAATTTATATCTATTTAACTTACTTTAAATACAATAAAGAGCAAATGTTTTAAAAAGAGTATTAAACCTTTTTTAAGTTTTAAAGTCTTATCAATTAATTACTAAAGACTAACCTTATGAAAAAACTTCATTTTATAATGAGCATGTGTTGTGTTATTACACTTTTTTCATGCAATGAAGATGATAATTACGAAACAATTTCAACAGATACTTATCCCAATGTAACAAATACTTTTGGAACAAATCTTGATTTGAATAATTTATACAATTATGCTAATCAGAATATTCCATCCTATATTACCAAAGACAATTCGACTGAGAATACTATAAATGATAAGATTGCTACACTAGGTAGAGTATTATTTTACGATAAAAACTTATCTAGTAACAACACCATTGCTTGTGCTTCTTGCCATAAACAAGAATTTGCTTTTAGCGATACATCAGTGTCAAGTGTAGGAGTAAATGGCTCTACGGGCAGGCATTCGATGCGTTTAATAAATACAAGATTTGCTACAGAAACTCGATTTTTTTGGGATGAAAGAGCTTTAAATTTAGAACAACAAACTACTATGCCTATCAAAGATCATGGAGAAATGGGTTATAGTGGCCTAAATGGTGATTTATCTTTTGATGATTTATTAATAAAATTAGGAGCAATTAATTATTACAAAGAGTTATTTAAATTTTCATATGGGACAGAAGAAATATCAGAAGTAAAAATTCAAAAAGCACTTGCCCAATTTATTAGAAGCATTCAATCCTTTGATTCAAAATATGATACTGGAAGAGCAAATGCTCCAAACGATGGTGCTCCATTTAATAATTTTACAGCACAAGAAAATCAGGGCAAAAATTTATTTTTAGCTCCTCCTGTATTTAATTCTGCAGGTTCTAGAACTGGTGGTGGTCTAGGTTGTGCTGGTTGTCATAGAGCTCCTGAATTTGACATAGATCCTGCTAGTAAAAATAATGGTATTATAGGAACTATTGCTCAAACAGGTATTGATGTTACAAATACAAAAGCTCCTTCTTTGAGAAATTTAATGCGTATGGATGGAGTATTAAATGGGCCTATGATGCATACTGGAGGTATCACAACTTTACAAGCAGCAGTAGGACACTACGGAACAATTAATATTGCTCCTGGAAATAACAACTTAGATCCAAGACTAACTCCAAATGGCATTGGACAACAACTAAATTTAACTCAAGCAGAAGTAAATGCTGTTATTGCTTTTTTAAAAACTTTATCTGGGACAGATGTATATACCAATATGAAATGGTCTAATCCATTCCCTAATTAATATTTAATGAAGATTTTAAGATAGTTAAAATCACATCCGCGTTTAATAAAATTAACTGTTTATTTATAAAACACAATTGGTTCCATAATTTAGTATAATGTTAGGTTTTTTTTATTTTTAACTATGTTAATTTATTTTGTATATATTTGTCTTTTAATTTGTTAATCATTTTCATAAAGCCCCCAAACTATGAAAAAATTAATCTTTGTATTATGCTTATGGTCGCTCATAAGTCATAGTCAAACAATTTCTGTTGACAGCAATACCTACTCCGCTACAGATTTAGCCAATCTTTTAGTAACCAATTCTTGTATTTCACCCACTAACGTTTCTTACTCTTCAGGTCAATCTGTAGCTTATTTTAATAAGAATGGCTCTACATTTCCTATTAATCAAGGAATAATCATCCGAAATGGAATTGCTCAACATTCGCAAGGTATTTATACGGGAAATGATTTAAGCAGTCAAATCAATTCAAATAGTGACCCTGATTTACAAAATATATCCAATAGTTCTGGTCAAACTTCAACTTTGACTGATGTTGCTTACTTACAATTTGATTTTATTCCTATTTCAAACAACTTTAATTTTAGATTCTTATTTGCCTCCAATGAATATGGTGAGTTTCAATGTGGTTTTAGTGATGTATTTGCTTTTCTTTTAACCGATTTAACTACAGGTGTAACCACTAATATTGCTGTTATTCCAGGAACAAACACACCTATTTCAGTAAAAGATATTAGAAATAGTATTTATAACTCTTCCTGTGGTTCAGTAAACCCTAGTTTATTTAATATTTATAATGTAAATAACCCAGCTACTTCAAGTTTAAACATGAGAGGGTTTACAAAAATTCTCAATGCTTCTGCTGTAACAATACCTAACAATCCTTATAGAATAAAACTTGTAATTGGTGATTATAATGACGCTGATTATGATTCTGCAGTTTTTATTTCTGCAGGAAGTTTTAACAGTACTGTCAACTTAGGACCTGATGCTAGTCTTTGTTCTGGAAACAATACAACCATAACAACTAATCTAGATGTATCTGAATTTTCACACTCTTGGACATTAAATGGAAACATACTTGCTGGTGAAACAAGTAACACCTTGTCAATTACTCAACCTGGAACTTATACAGTAACTGTTGTTAAAGATGGTACTACTTGTCAAATGACTGATACCATTGTTTTTAGTGACCTCCAAGTAACAAACCCAGTTGATTTATACCTATGCAATGATAACTCAGGTTCTTATACATATGACTTGACTGAAAATAATGCTGCTGCTTTAGGTATTAACCCTAACCAATACCAAGTATTGTACTATAACTCTCTTGCAAATGTTAATGCTAACAATCCTATTCCATCTTCTGATTTAAGTTCTTACATTAGTAGTGGAAATGAAACTATTTATATAAAACTCTTAAACATTAGTTCTAACACAATTTGTAATGCACAATATACTTTTGACTTGATAGTAACTCCTACTATTTTAGCTAATCAACCAAGTAATATCAATTTATGCAATACATCTCCTACTCTAACAGTTAATTTAACCAGTCAAAATATTCAAATATTGAACGGTCAAAATCCAAACGATTTAAACATTACTTTTTATAATTCTGAAGCTGATGCAAATAACAACACTAGTAATATAAATAGTTCTACTACAATTACAGCAGCTACTTCTCCTAAAACAATTTGGGTTAGAGTCGAAAGTAATACAAATCCTAATTGTTATGATGTCACAAGCTTTGAAATTGTCGTAAATCCATTGCCAGCTGTCGATTCTTTAGCTGATGTTATTGCTTGTGAAAATTTCACACTTCCAACATTAATAAACGGAACATATTATGATGGTCCAAATGGAACTGGAAATCAAATAAATCCAAATGATATAATTGATGAAACAGGTACTTATTACATTTTTAGTGGTCCAGATGCTAATGGTTGTACCAATCAGACAAGTTTTCTTGCCACTTTTATGGACGAATACGATATTGGTCTTGAACATTGTGGTGAATTTATAGTTCCTACTCCAGTAGCTGGTGAATTTTACACTGAAGCTGGAGGACCAAATGGATCTGGAACTCTTATACCTTCAGGAACAATAATTACAACGGATCAAACTATATATTTTTATGTTGAAATAGACGGTGTTTTTTGTAGAGATGATGCATTTCCTTTAACCATTCATCCTTTACCAATTGTAGACACCTTAAACGATGTAATTACATGTGGAGCTTACATACTACAACCCATAACAAACGGAAATTATTACACTGCAACAAATGGTGGAGGAACAGCTTTATTTGCTGGTGATGTTATAAGTTCAACTGCTACTATTTTTATTTTTGCTGATGATGGTGTTTGTACTAATCAAAGTAGTTTTTATGTAGCTATTTTAAATCAACCTAATCCTGTGGTTTCTTGCGGAGATTATATTTTACCCGTTTTGGATGCTGGAAATTATTATACCCAAATTGGAGGTCAAGGAACCATTATTCCTAATGGTACAACAATATCAAGCTCACAAACAATATATGTTTATGCTAGTACAACAACAACTCCAAACTGTACATCAACTTTTACATTACCAATTACAATTAAACCTAAGCCAATGGTTGACAACCTTAATGATGTAATTCGTTGTGCAAATAATCCTTATGAACTGCCTACATTAACTGGTGGAAATTATTATACTGCAACAAATGGTGGAGGAACTATGTTGAATGCAGGGGATATTATTTCTACAAACCAAACTATTTATATTTATGACATACTAAATGGGTGTTCAAATGAAACTTCTTTTACTGTTGAAATAATTCCTTTGCCTCCAGTAGAAAATTTTACTGATATTTTTGTTTGTGACCCATTTATTTTACCAAATTTAACAAATGGAACCTATCACACAGAACCTGCTGGAAACGGTAATATAATCCCAAGTGGAACATCTATTGAAACAAGTCAAGTCATTTATATTTTTAATGATGCTTTAGATGCAAATGGATGTTATGCTGAAACTGTTTTTGAAGTTAACATTCTAGGTATTGATGTTGGAAGTTTTTCAGACATTGCAGCATGTGATAGTTATACATTACCTACTTTATCTGTTGGAAATTATTTTTGGCAAACTGGAGGAATTGACCCTTTAGCTGCATCAGATTTTACGTTTAATGTTCCTGGTATTTATACTGTTTTTGTCTATGCTCAAAATGGTGGAAGAACTTTTTGTAGTGATGAAGAATCATTTACTATAACTATTTCACAAACTCCTATTTTACCTAATTTTTCAAATGTTGTAAAATGTGGAGCATATACTTTACCTGCTTTAGATAATTCTGTTTATGATGTAAATTATTATTTAAGTCCAAATGGAATTGATGTCATAAATCCAACAGATTATACTTTTGACACTGCTGGAACTTATACTATTTACGTTTATGCTACAGCTTTTAATAATGTAAATTGCTCAGATGAAAAATCTTTTACTTTAACAATTTATCCATTGTTAGATTTAAATATTGAAGATGCTTATATGTGTGTTGACCCAATTACAAATGATATAATTCAGCCTGCATTTATCGATACAAATCTTAATCCTCTGATGTTTACAGTAAATTGGTATTTTAATAACAATTTAGTTCATACGGGACCATTTTACAACGCTACTGAAATTGGAACTTATACAATTGAAACTATTAAACTTACTCCAGATGTTGGCTCAAATTGTAATTATAATTCTACAACTGTTGAAGTACTTCAATCAAGTTACGCAATAGCAGAAGCAGTTATGTCTTCCGATTTTGATGATGTTGCCTCTATAACTATAAATATTTTGAATGGATATGGTTTGTATGAATATCAATTAGATAATTCTGGAAATTTTCAAGAAAATAATGTGTTTAACAATGTTTCTTCTGGTGAACATATTATTAATGTTAGAGATGTCTTAGGAAATTGCAATGATATAACTGTGACTGCAACCGTTTTAAAATTTCCAAAATTCTTTACACCAAATGGAGATGGTTATAATGACACATGGAATATTTGGGATTTAAGAAATAATCCAAACGCTGTTGTTTCAATTTTTGATCGTTATGGTAAATTTATCAAGCAATTTAAAACATCTAGTTTTGGATGGGACGGAAAATTAGATGGCTATGATTTACCATCAACTGATTATTGGTTTGTTGTAAATTATTTCAATCAAAATAATGAAGCAAGAGAGTTTAGAGCTCATTTTGCTATGAAACGATAACCTCAATAAGGTCTTTACGAAGCCAACCTGTGATACTCAATCGCATTTGGTTGGTTTCTAAAACTTCATGTTCCATTTCATTACTTTTAAAGAAAACAGTCTTTCTATTCGTTGGACTTATGGTTTGAGAATTATCACCATCATATATCTTTAATTCTCCACCATCACCTTCTTTCCAATCTACATTTAAATATGTAATCATTGAAAATTGCCTATTGCTAGTGTCTTGAAATTGGTCCAAATGTCTTTTATAAAAAGTACCTGGTTTATATAATGCATAATGAAATTCATAACTTTTTATTCCTGTAAAACATTCTTTATTCAGGTAAGCAATAAAATCTTCAATAAGTGCAAAGAATTCTAATTCATATGGATTATTATTTTCTTTATCCAACCAATAAATAACATCACTTCGAATTTCTTTGTTTTTAGCAAAAGTACCAAAATGACCAATTCCTGCCGATTTCAATTCTTCTTCTTTGTAAAGGTTTAGCAAACTATCTCTAAGATTATTTGCCAATGATTCACTTAAAAAATCTTTTGAAATTCCAACTTTATTATCAATATAACTTGAAATCAATTCTTCAAAACTAGCTTCCATTGTATAGGTTATCTGAAAGGACAAATAACGTGCGAAAGTACATTATTTTTCAATTGAAAATCATACTCTTAAAAAAATAAATATTTAAATGAAAAAGGAAGTGTTTCCACTTCCTTTTCCCCCTATAACAATTCATAAAAAAACAGAATTATTCTTTTATAATTTTTTTAGTCTGATTGATATTGTTTCCCGATAATTGCAAAGAGTAAATACCGTTGGAAATCGTAGACAAATCAATTGTTTCACCATTTAAAGAACCTTGTTTTACTATTTGACCAAGTGTATTGTATATCTTATATGAAGTAAAACTTTCATTATTACTAATGTTTACTATGTCTTTTACTGGATTTGGATAAATACCTACTGCATTTTGATGAAATGAATTAGTTGGTAATGCAATATTTGCCCATTCAAAACGAGAAACAAAAACGTCATAAGTATTTGTTGCTGAATTATTGATTGTATCAATACCAGAATAAGGGTTAAAATCTACAGTTGAGCTAATAAAAGAACCTGAAAACAATAATGAGTTATCTGCATTAAAAACTATTTTCGGGAAAATTTCTCTTCCTGTTCCACCAACAGTTATGTGGTTTACATATTGCATAGATGGAGTAAGCTCTAAAATATAAACATCTAACCCACCGTTTGAAGTTGTATTAACTGTAGTTGTTCCAAAATCAAAATCTGCAGTATCTAAAAAAGTTCCTGTAACAAATAAATTTCCATTTGGTCCTACTATCATTCTATACATTTCTTCATTTTCAGTAGTTGTTGAACCACCAACAACATAACTAGAAACATAATTTCCAGATGAATCAAATTTAGATATATAACCATCTGATGAACCTAAAACAGTATACATATTTGTTCCTGTAGATGGATCCAAATCTTGATTTCCAACTAATGAACCTCCAATATAAACGTCTGTTCCAGTTGTTTCAACAAATGTAGGATTGTCAAATCCGCTGCCTCCAAAAACTTTACCCCAAACATAATTTCCTGTTGCGTCTAATTTTACTAAAAAATTATCAAAGCTTCCGTTTGAAGTTGAAGAATTTGCTGTAACTGTTGTTGATGGGTCTAAATCAACAATTCCTTGATAACGACCTGCTATTAATAAATTATCTGCTGTGTCAATATCTATTGATTCAATCACCACAGCACTTGAAGAGTTAAAAGTTTTTACCCAAACATAATCTCCATTACTATCTAATTTTAAAACAAAACCATCTTGATTATTACCTCCTCCTGTAGCTAATATAGTTTGCTGACCTGCTCCTGGATCAAAATCTGCATAATTAAAACCTCCTACTACATAAATATTGTTTGAAGAATCTACTGTGATATCTTTAGAATCTTCATTAGCTGCACCACCAGCTGGATTACTTACTTGTTTTGCCCAAATAAAGTCTCCGTTACTATCTAATTTTACAATAAAACAATCTCTACTTAATATAGGTGCCAATTGAGATAAAGGATAAACATTTGGTCCTGGATCTGCATCAAAAGAATTTGAGCCTGCTCCTTGAAAATATCCTGTTATAAGAATATTATCTGCATTATCAACTGTTACTGCAAGAGCAACATCATCTGCAGCACCACCAAAACTTTTAACCCATAAAGGATTTCCATTAGCATCATGTTTTGCTAAATATCCGTCTGCATTTCCTCCTTTATATGTAACCGTTGTTGTTCCTACAGTCAATGTTCCTGAATAAAAACCAACACTATATACATTTCCTTGACTGTCTTTTGCCACATCATAATTGGTTTCTATGTTTGTGTTACCAAATGTATTTGTTCCAAAATATTGTTGGGCAAAACTCAATAATGAAATTGAAAATAATAGCACTGATAAAATAATCTTTTTCATGATTTTAATAGTTGATTTAATTAATTGTTAATGATAAACTCAAGACCAATGCCTCTTGTGCTTTTAATTGTTATATTTTCGTCTTCTTTGAAATGTTTTCTGATTCTGCTTATAAACACATCCATACTTCTCCCTGAGAAAAAATCATTATTATTCCAAAATTTTAATAATATCTCATCTCGTTGAATTAAATTGTTTCTAGATTCATATAGAAAATAAATCAATCTGGCTTCTTTTTCTGTTAATTTAAAAGTTAAATCATTAATTCTCAATTCTAATTTTTGTATATCGAATATATATTTTCCTATAGCTATACTTTCAAGTTTAAAAAAGTCATCTGCAATTGCATTTTTCTTTTCTGTTCTCCTTATTATATTTTGCAACCTTAATATCAATTCTTCAACCTCAAAAGGTTTTACTATGTAATCGTCAGCTCCTAACTTTAATCCTTTTATTCTATCATCTTTAGCTTTTCTGGCTGTTAAAAACAAAAAAGGTAAATCAGGGTTATGTTTTATAATTTTTTCAGCCAATGAAAAACCATCCAGCTTTGGCATCATCACATCAAAAATTCCAATATCAAAAGAATCATTTTTAGATAATTCAAAGGCTTCCTCACCGTCTTTCCCCCAAACAACTTCATATTTATTCAATTCTAAATATTGTTTCAATGCTGCACCAAAATCAAAATCATCTTCCGCTAATAATATTCTTTTCATTTTTACTATTTTGGAATAATTATACTAAATGTTGAACCTTCTTTTTCTTTACTTTCTACTTCAATAGCTCCTTTGTGAGCTTTTACAATTTGCGAACTATAATACAATCCTAAACCTAGACCTTTGTAATTGTGAGTATCTTTTTCACTTACTCTAAAAAACTTTTCAAAGATTATTTTTTGGTTCTTTTTTGAAATTCCAATACCATTATCAGTTACTGAAATGATGTGTTGTTTTGTTTTTTCATTATATTTATAAGTCACATTAATTATTGTTCCTTCATATTTTACAGCATTTGATAATAAATTT
This sequence comes from Flavobacterium ponti, assembly GCF_042652765.1. Lineage (NCBI taxonomy): Bacteria > Pseudomonadati > Bacteroidota > Flavobacteriia > Flavobacteriales > Flavobacteriaceae > Flavobacterium > Flavobacterium ponti. The sequence continues at coordinate 233,920 of NZ_JBHSGW010000001.1, read as the reverse complement.
AAAATTGCTGTTCCTAAATAAAATTTATCTGCTATTATTTTTTGTTCTAAATTTTCAAAATCACTAGTGATAACAATTTCTTTTTTTAATGTAATTTTATAATCACTGATAATTTTTTCTAAAAAAGGAGCTATTTTAAACTCTTTTAATGACAAATCAATTTCATCATAACCAATACTATTATTAACAACTTGATCAATTAAATTTTGTAAACGTTTATTTTGCCTATCAATTACTTGGATTGTTTCTTTAGCTATTTCTGTTTGTCCTTCTGCATATTTATTTGTTAGTGTTTTTGTTGTAATTGCTAAAGTTGACAAAGGTGTTTTTAACTCATGTGTTATATTATTGATAAAATCTGTTTTAATTTCGGCTAATCTTTTTTGTTTAATTAAGTTGTTTATAGAATATGACAACAACCCAATTACAAAAACAAATAAAAGAATAGAAATTATTAATAATGAGGTCAGCTCTTTGACAACAAAACTTTCCCAATCAACAAGGTTCATATAAACTTGAGTTTTAAAGTGTAAATCTTTAAAGCTCTTTGAATTTTCTAATTCTTTTTGCCAAGTACCTTTATTAATTAAAATTGCATCTTCATTAGAAAAATTATTACCTAAAATAAAAATAGCACTATCTTTTTCTGAATCTAAAAACACATCATTTACTGCTGATAAACTATCTAAAAGAATAATATCTGTTACAGAAATTTTAATTTTTACTTTAAATTCAATATCATTTTCTTTTATTCCCTCTTCATATACTTTTAAAAACGCTTTATTTACTTCATTTGTTTTTGATTCAAGGTTTTTAATAACTTCAGGTTTAGTGATTTTTGAATCTTCATAAAGTCCTAGCTGTTCTAAAAAGTCATTCCTATAAATCCAAAATAAAGAATCAACTTCTTGAGTGCTATATACTTTTGCAATTGAATTTCTCGCATCCATTGCAAATGTCTTTTTCTTTAATTCATAAGTATTATAAATCAAATAAGCTTGAATCGCTGAAATAGCAATTAAAGTAATTATAGAGCCTAAAATTAAAAACCTCGACTTCAATGACATAATGTAAAATTATTATAAAGTATTAATTGTCAAGTAAAATACTAATTCATTAACCTATTATTAACTCACAAGGTCTTTTAAAAAAGGTATTTATTTTTGACTATTATAAATATAACAAATAAAAGTTGAATCAAAATAGACATAGTTTTTTTAAAAAAAGTCTTTTTAAATTATCAAAAAAACAAAAACTAACACAATTAATAACAATTTACTAAAAAAATAAGTTTAACGCTATTTTTACTAGGGTTTAATTCTATTTTTTTAAAGCATTATGTATTTTTACCCTAAAAAATTAAAGGGTATAAATTATGAAAATAGAAAAAAGATGGATTGTTTCATTCTGTATTATATCGTTATTAGCCATAACAAGTTTATTTTGGACACCTTCAAATAATCTTAAAAATGAATTTTTATTAGAATCTGAGATAAATGTTGCTGATGTAGCATGGTTATTGACTTCTTCTTCTTTTGTTTTGTTAATGACACCGGGACTTTCTTTCTTTTATGGAGGAATGGTTGGAAGAAAAAATGTTATTTCTACGATGCTTCAAAGTTTTATATGCTTAGGTGTTATTTCTTTGGTTTGGGTTGTTGTTGGATTTAGTTTGGCTTTTGGATCTTCAATAGGATTTACTATCGATGGAATACACTACGGAATTATCGGAAACCCTTTTGATTTTACTTTTTTTAATAATGTTGGCGTTTTGCCTCATAAAGAGCTTGCCTCGACTTTACCATTCATCCTTTTTGCTCTATTTCAAATGAAATTTGCCGTGATAACTCCTGCAATTATTACGGGTTCTTTTGCTGAAAGAGTTCGATTTATTTCTTATTTATTGTTTATTTGTTTGTTTACTTTATTTATTTACACTCCTTTGTGCCACATGGTTTGGCATCCAAACGGTTTATTGGGTGCTTACTTTGGCATAAAAGATTTTGCAGGTGGAACAGTTGTTCACATGAGTGCTGGTTTTGCTGCTTTAGCTGGAGTTTTAACATTAGGTAAACGAAAAAATAGTGAACATATTCCAACAAACATACCTTTTGTTTTACTAGGAACAGGAATGCTTTGGTTTGGATGGTTTGGATTTAATGCTGGCTCTTCTTTAGCTGCAAATGGAACTGCTGCAATGGCTTTTGCTACAACAACAATTGCTTCTGCTTCTGCTATGATAACTTGGATTTTCTTTGACAGAATTAATGGTAGAAAAGTTTCTGCCCTAGGAGCTTGTATTGGTGCTGTTGTAGGTTTAGTTGCCATAACTCCTGCTGCTGGTTTTATAACAATTCCAGAAAGTATCTTTTTTGGATTTATTACTGCAATTGTATCCAACAAAATGTTGTATTGGAAAAAACTTAAAGCTATTGATGATACTTTAGATGTTTTTGCATGTCATGGAATTGGTGGAATTATGGGAATGATTTTAACGGCTATTTTCGCTCAAGGTGAAAATGCAAGTCTTTTACATGGTGGGTGGACCATTTTTGGACATCATATGATAGCTTTAGTATTGGTTTCATCATTTACTTTTTTTGGTTCTTTATTGTTATTCAAAATAACCAATAGCATAATTCCTTTAAGAGTTTCCGATAATTCTGAAAGAGTTGGATTAGATTTATCACAACATGATGAGAAATTTTAAAAAATTACTTTAAGTTTCAAAAAAATTGTACTTTTAGATAAATTAAAACTTTAAAATGAAAAAATATTTTCTATTCTTATCCTTGATATTGCTATGTGTTTCTTGCATTGAACCAAAAGAAAAAATCACTGAAAACTCAAAAGAAAAAATAAATACTTTTCTTGACAAATGGCATAAAGATGCTGCAGAAACTAGCTTTCAATCTTACTTTGATGCAATAGCTGATGATGGAATTTTCATTGGAACTGATGCCACAGAAAATTGGAACAAAAAAGAATTTATGGCTTTTTCAAAACCATATTTTGACAAAGGAAAAGCATGGAATTTTACTGCTCTTGAAAGAAATATCTATTTTTCGGAAGATGGAAAAACATCTTGGTTTGATGAATTATTAAACACTCAAATGAAACTTTGTAGAGGTTCTGGTGTTTTGGTTAAAGAAAATAATCAATGGAAAATCAAACATTATGTGCTTTCCATGACAATTCCTAATGAAACTACTAATGAAGTAATCTCAATAAAATCAGCCATTGAGGATAAAATAATAAACGAAAAAAAGAAATAAAACTAGTCGTTGTATTTGTGTTCTTTCAAGTTTTTGAACATTTCTGTAGTCATGTTTTCTAAATTGAAATCGTTTTGCCAATTCCAATCTTCACGAGCTGAAGAATCATCAACACTTGCTGGCCAACTATCCGCAATTTTTTGTCTGAAGTCAGGTTCATAACTCATTTTAAAATCAGGATAATGTTTTTTAATTTCTGTAGCAACTTCTTCTGGAGTAAAACTCATTGCACTTAAATTATAAGAGGAACGAATTTTAATTTGCTCTTCTGGAGCTTGCATAATTTGAACTGTAGCTTTGATGGCATCATCCATATACATCATTGGCAAAGCTGATTTTTCAGATAAAAAACTGGTATATTTTCCTTCAGTAATAGCTTTATGATAAATTTCAACCGCATAATCTGTTGTTCCTCCACCTGGTTCAGAAACCCAACTAATTAAACCTGGGTAACGAATACTTCTAACATCAACACCATACTGATGACTGTAATATTCGCACCATCTTTCACCTGCTTGTTTACTAATTCCATAAACTGTTGAAGGTTCCATAACCGTATATTGAGGTGTATTTTGACTTGGTGTTGTTGGCCCAAAGACAGCAATACTTGAAGGCCAAAATATTTTTTTAATTTTTCCAGCCTTAGCAATGTTCAAAACATGGAAAAGAGAATTCATATTTAAATCCCAAGCAAAAGCTGGGTTTTTTTCAGCGGTTGCTGAAAGTAAAGCAGCCATTAAATAAACATCTGTTATTTCATATTGCTCCACCAAATGCTCAATTTGATTATAATCTAAAGCATTTACAACTTCAAAAATTCCATCATTGACAACATCAATATTTAATTTTCTAATGTCAGAGGCTACTACATTTTCAATTCCATAGATCTCACGCAATTTTTTGGTAAGTTCTGTTCCTATTTGCCCACAAGCACCAATAATTAAAATTTTTGTCTTCATATTGTCATTAAATTAACGGGTACAAATATATTATTTTCAATTGTTGATTTTTGATTTTTTAAGCTAATTTTTTACTAAAAACTCAAAAACTTACCACAATCAAAGGTTTTGATTCAAGATGTCATAATTAGCAATCTATAATTAACTGATTTAAAAACAATTACTTTTTTTACTAAATTGTGTTAACTTATGCTAATTACTATACTTTCTTTTTTAAACATTTGTACATTTGTATTCTAATTGATATTTATGTACAAATCGATTTTTATTTTTATAATTTCACTGTTGTTTATTTCTTGTAATGATGAAACTACTCAAGAAGACAACGAAAAAATTATAGCCAAAAACAAACAAACTTTTAATTTGTTAAGTTCAATTTGGGACTTAAAAGTTCCTACACTTTCACCAACTGCAGAAAATGAAGTAAGCAATTGGAACGAATGGCAACAATTTGTTATTGAAATTAATCAGAAGCCAAAAAGTAATTTAACGGCTTTTCAATTAAAAACAAAGAATATTTCTTCAAAAATTGATTCACTTCAATTAAATATTCCAAGTCAATTTAATATTCCTCAAGTAAAAAGCAGAATTGCAGCTTTGGACACCAAAATAAAAATGTTAGACTCCTTTATTCATTTAACTGATGTTCCACAAAATAAAATTAAAGAACTTATTCCAGAAATCAATGAGGAAATGAAATCTTTAGTTGGCCAATGGGAAGAAATAATCATCAAGAAAAGAATTCCAAAAGAAGTTGGAGAAGAATATATGATTCAGGCATTAGATACAACTAGAAATGCAAGTCCTGAGTTGATGATGGAAAAAATACGCAAACAAGATTCAATAGACAATCAACAATTTAAAGACGAAAACAAGAGTCCTCAAAGAAAAAAACTTCTTAAAACTGAATAATTTTTGAAACCTGATATAGCCAATTCTTATAAAAAATCTGCAAAAATTGCTGTTTTTGCTGAAACTTTAGCACAACAAAATCAAAAAATTCATGCCAAAGGTTTATTAGGTTCTTCCATTTCGTTTGTTATTCAAGCGTTGTTTGAAAAATCAGATTTACCTTTTCTTTTGCTTTTTAATGACAAAGAAGAAGCTGCCTATTTTTTGAATGATTTGGAATTGCTTATTAATACAAATGATGTTTTATTTTATCCAGGATCGTATAGAAGACCTTATCAAATTGATGAAACGGATAATGCGAATGTTTTGCTTCGCGCAGAAGTTTTAAACCGAATCAATTCCAGAAAAAAACCTGCTATCATTGTTTCGTATCCTGAAGCTTTATTTGAAAAAGTAGTCACCCGAAAAGAATTAGAAAAAAATACTTTAAAAGTTCATGTAAACGATAAGCTTTCAATCGATTTTATTAACGAAACTTTATTTGAATACAATTTTAAAAGAGTAGATTTTGTAACTGAACCAGGAGAATTTTCGGTTCGTGGTGGAATTATCGATGTGTTTTCGTTTTCGAATGATCATCCTTATAGAATTGAGTTTTTTGGAAATGAAGTCGATAGCATCAGAAGTTTTGATGTGGAAACCCAACTTTCCGTTGAAAAACTGAAGAAAATTTCTGTAATTCCAAATGTTGAAAATAAGTTTTTAGATGAAAATCGTGAAACATTTCTAAATTACATTAATGAAAAAACAGTCATTTTTACTCAAAATTCAGAATTCATTTGCAACCAATTAGACAAATTATTTGACAAAGCAGTAGAAGCTTTTGGTAAACTTTCCAAAGATATCAAACACGCTCAACCTGAAGAGTTATTTGTCAATCAAGAACAGTTTTTAAAACAAGCTCTTAACTTTAATATTGTTGAATTAAACAATACAGCTTTATTCAAAACAACGAAAGTATTTGAATTTCATATTCAACCTCAACCCTCATTTAACAAGCAGTTTGACTTGTTATTGAATGACATTAATGAACATCATTTTAATGGGTTTACCAATTACATTTGTTGTTCAAACAGTAATCAAATTACACGTTTTCAAGATATTTTTGAGGATTTAACTGATGAAAATTCCAATGGTGAAATTCCAAATTCCAAATTCCAAGGTTTGGTGTTGCCCATTTATCAAGGATTTATTGATGAAGAATTGCAACTGACTTGTTACACGGATCATCAAATTTTTGAACGTTATCACAAATTCAACATCAAGAGTAATTATTCGAAAAAGCAAACCATTACGCTCAAAGAATTGACTTCATTACAAGTTGGAGATTATGTAACACACATCGATCACGGAATTGGAAAATTTGGTGGTTTACAAAAAATTCAGGTTGAAGGCAAAACACAAGAAGCTATTAAAATTGCTTATGCAGACAATGATATTGTTTATGTAAGTATTCATTCTTTGCATAAAATTTCAAAATTTAATGGTAAAGAAGGAATTCCTCCCAAAATATATAAACTTGGAAGCAATGCTTGGAAAGCTTTGAAGCAAAAAACAAAAGCTCGTGTAAAACATATTGCTTTCAATTTAATTCAATTGTATGCTAAAAGAAGACTAGAAAAAGGATTTCAATATGCTCCTGACAGTTATTTGCAAAAAGAATTAGAAAGTTCTTTTATTTACGAAGACACACCAGACCAAGTTACTGCAACAGCTGATGTAAAAGCTGATATGGAAAACGAAAGACCTATGGATCGTTTGGTTTGTGGTGATGTAGGTTTTGGAAAAACTGAAGTTGCTATTCGTGCAGCATTTAAAGCTGTTGACAATGGAAAACAAGTGGCAGTTTTAGTTCCAACAACTATTTTGGCTTACCAACATTATCGCACTTTTTCAGAACGTTTGAAAGAAATGCCTGTTACAGTAAGTTATTTAAATCGATTTAGAACTGCCAAACAAAAAACAGAAACCTTAAAAGATTTGGCTGATGGAAAAGTAGATATTATCATTGGAACCCATCAATTAGTCAATAAAAATGTAGTTTTTAAAGATTTAGGTTTATTGATTGTCGATGAAGAACAAAAATTTGGAGTAAACGTTAAAGATAAATTGAAAACGATTGCTTCTAATGTTGATACGTTGACATTAACAGCAACTCCAATTCCGAGAACTTTACAATTTTCTTTGATGGCTGCGAGAGATTTGTCTGTAATTACAACTCCACCTCCAAATCGTTATCCTATTGAAACTAATGTAATTCGTTTTAGTGAAGAGTTGATTCGTGATGCAATTTCGTATGAAATCCAAAGAAATGGTCAAGTTTTCTTCATCAATAATCGAATTGAAAACATCAAAGAAGTAGCTGGAATGATTCAGCGATTAGTTCCCGATGCACGAGTTGGAATTGGTCACGGACAAATGGATGGCAAAAAACTAGAAGAATTGATGCTAGCTTTCATGGAAGGAGAATTTGATGTTTTAGTGGCCACAACCATTATTGAAAGTGGTTTAGATGTTCCAAATGCAAATACAATTTTCATCAATAATGCTAATAATTTTGGATTATCGGATTTGCATCAAATGCGTGGACGAGTGGGTCGTAGTAATAAAAAAGCGTTTTGTTATTTCATAACGCCACCTTATTCGATGATGACAAGTGAAGCTCAAAAACGTATCAATGCTTTAGAACAATTTAGTGAATTAGGAAGTGGTTTTAATATTGCGATGAAGGATTTGGAAATTCGTGGTGCTGGAGATTTACTAGGAGGAGAACAAAGTGGTTTTATCAATGATATTGGTTTTGATACTTATCAAAAAATCATGAATGAAGCTATTGATGAATTGAAAGAAAACGAATTCAAAGATTTATACGAAGCTGATAATGATATTGAAACCAAAGAATTTGTCAAAGATATTTTGATTGATGCTGATTTTGAATTGTTGTTTCCAGATGATTATATCAATAGTGTTTCGGAACGATTGGCTTTGTATAACGAATTGGGCACTTTAAAAACCGAAGAACAGTTACAAGCTTTTGAACAAAAACTAATTGATCGATTTGGAGCTTTACCAAAACAAGCCACTGCACTATTAAATAGTGTTCGAATAAAATGGATTGCAACAAGAATTGGACTCGAAAAACTAATCATGAAACAAGGCAAAATGATTGGATATTTCATCAGTGACCAACAATCTAATTTCTATCAATCAAACCGATTTATAAAAGTGATGCAATTTGTGCAACAAAATGGAAACATCTGTAAGTTGAAAGAAAAAGAGACCAAAAATGGATTGCGATTACTACTCACTTTTGATAATGTGAAGAGTGTTAGTAAGGCTTTGGAGTTGATGCAACGGTTTTAATTAATCAATTCTTGATGGATTTTTAAAATTTCTTCAAGATTTTTATTTTCAACTCGATTACAATTTGCAATAGCAGTATCTATTTCGAATATTATTTTTTCAAATTTACCATTTTCAAATATTCTACCTAATTGATTTTCTATTTGACCTTTCTCTGCAATTGCTTCTTTTAATTCAACAATTGACTCAATATTAGGTAATGGTACAAAATTAAGACTATCTAAGCTATTGATTTTTTCATTAATAAATCTAACATAACTCTTTATTTCATTAGATAAATTATCTACCATCTCTTGTGAAACTTCTCCTAATCTTTGCAAGTCATTTATTTCTGAAATAATCTTATTCTTTGTATTAATTATTGTTTGATATAACTCAATTATTCTCCATTGTTGATTATATAACTTTAACAATTCTGTATTTTTTCCATTTTTTTTAGATAAATAATAAAAAAGTTTTAAGTATTTTTCGTCCCAATCTTTAAATCCATTGTTGAATAAAAATTCACGATCTGCTAATAGTATATCAAAAACTGTTTGTAAATTCTTTTTATTATAAGCAACATTTTTGTAATCAATGGTTTTATTTTTAGAAACTCCTGAAGCCATTTCTTGAACTTTAATCATTAAAGTTTCTATTTCTTTGACAGGTTTCATCAGCTCTTTTATTTCTAATAGAAGAGTTTCATATCTCTTTTTTGGAAACTCAATTTCAGAATCTAATTCTAAAAAGAATTCCTTTTTAGGCATATTTACAAATCTGTTTTCAAACGTGTTTTCAAGTTCTTCAAACAACTTATTATTTTTATTTTCCGCTTCAATAAATTTTTCAAAAGTTAAAAAATCTGTTGGATTTTCTGGTGCTTTTCCTAAATACAACTTATAAATTAGTTGTGTCATTTCTTCTTGTAAATCTTCAGAATTATTAAAAAGTATCCAAGGAGAACGTTTATCTATGACACAAGAAATAAAAGGGTTTTTTGCACTTTTTTCTCTCAAATCATTTGGCGGATGACTTGCATACATACTTACTTTAGAATTCTCTGATTGACTAAAGAAATTTCTATTTCCCAATGCATCAAGAGGTAATTGATTAAATTTAGTATCAATTTCTACTTTTGTTTTCTCTAATAAAGCATTTTTGTGTGCATATAAATTTTTTGAAAAAATACTTTTTTTAGAAGCATGATAGGCATTATTAACTATAGTTGACCATTTTTCAAAACCAAATTCAAGTTTCCATAAACCAGATACTATAGCTTCACTTCCTACAGTTTTTACTGCAACTTTATCTGCATTGAATTCCATTTCTCTTGATAAAGCAGAATGCATTATATTTAAAAAAATATAAAAAAGTCGCAATACTTGTCTAATTAACCAAATTATAGGTGTTATAATCCAAGCAGCAAATGAGAGTCTAATATCTGAATTTCTCCACTTATCCAACATTTCATCATAACTATCTCTTGTAAAAATCATGTCGTGAATTATTGTGTTTGCACTATGAATATAACTACCAATTTTCATGCTTTTTTGAGCAAAATGACCAAATTCATGTGCCATAACTGCTTTAAACTCGCTAAGGTTTAAAGTACTCACAAGACCTAATCCAATTGTCAAATCTTTTCTTGTTGGCAAAAACAAACTCATCCAAACATTTGTATAAGCTACATAAGCATTTACATCAGGATCTACATAAATTGATTTTGGTTTTGGAGCTCCAGTTTCTTTACAAATTGTATCTATAAATAAAAATAATTCAGGATATTTTGATTTAGATAACTTTATCCTGTTTTCTGGTTTTGGGTTTTTTAATTTTAGTATAAATTTTAAAGTAAAAAGCAACAACATTACAGAACCTGCAATAGCACCTAATTTTCCTAATATTGTAAACTTATTATAATTTTCAATTTCATATATAAAAGCAAAATAAACCAAATATCCTAATCCTATAATTAGTAACACATACAATAAAAAAAACATTAGGATTGAAAAAACAGCTAATGAAGACTGTAGTATATATGAATTGGAAAGTTTGGTAAGACTTTTAGGTACTTCGTTTGGAGTTGGAACTAAAATAGCTGCATTCATAAAATCAAATTGATGCTTTTTATTATTTTTTAAACATTCTTCAAATCCTTAATCACTCTAAAAGCAATATCAACTTGCTGTTCACTTACTAAAAATGTAAACTCATTTGACGTAGAAATTACTTCATAAAGTACAATTCCTTCCCAAGCTAAACGTTGAAAAATATAGTAATAAACACCTGGAACATTTACATTTTCATGTGGTAATTTTATGGTAATTGAAGATAGATCATTTATTTTTTGAATTTGCTTTTCTGCTTTAAAAAGCTCTTCCATCACAGAATCCATAGTATCACTTAATACAATATTAATTTCATTGACACCTCTAGAAGAAGTATAAAAAACATCTTTACGTAGATTAATTGTTGAAATTAATTCTGCTTGCTTGCTTAATAATGTATCTGAAAGCATATAAGTGTAATCGTTCAAAGAAGATCGAACTGTAATTTCACCTATATTTCTAATTACTTTAGAAATTCTATGATTAATCTTAAAATCTAACTCTTCTGTAAGCCTTTTTAAAGACATTACTACAGCTCCTTGCTTAATGTCTTTACCTAATTGCTTTTCAACTTCAGGCATCATGATTCTTGCCAAAGATGTAAGATTAATTATTCCTTCAGACAAGGATCCTAATAAAAATGGTTTAGTTTTTAAATAGTGTTCTACAAAAGACGATACTGTTTTCATTTTTTTATTTTTTTGCAAAAATATATAAAAAAACAAATTGTTATAATTATAACAAAAGAAATTTAGAAATAATAAAAAGCTTCTTCGATATGTTCAATAGTAAAGCTTTCTTTGTTTTTATGAATTGCTATAATATCAAAACGAACATTGACATCTAAGTCATTTCTGTTAATATATTCATTTACTGCTTTTACTAATAATTGAATTTTTTTTGGTTTTACAAAGTCTTGAGGCAATCCAAACTCCAAACTTGAACGTGTTTTAACTTCCACTATAGCTAAGGTAGTGTTTTTTTTTGCAATAATATCAATTTCTGCTTTTTGAAAACGCCAATTCCTATCCAAAATTTCATAACCATTTTTCTGTAAGAAATCGACAGCTAAATCTTCACCTAATTGTCCTAAATCATTATGTTCTGCCATTTATAATCGTTTTACAGTTTACAGTTTACAGTTTACAGTTTACAGTTTACAGTTTACAGTTTACAGTTTACAGTTTACAGTTTACAGTAATTGGTTTTCTTTTTAAACATTTGTTACAAAACATTTTATAAATTTCTATAATTTCTTAAATCTGTGTTCCAAAAAATTATTCTTTGAACTTTAAAAAGACTTCTTTTTCATTTACTTCAAAATCAACCTGTTTTCCCAATTGAAGAGCTCGATTATCCTTAACATGACCCGCTGGAAAATCAAAACAAACTGGAATATTATACTCTTTTGCTATTGCAGTAATAATTTGAACTGCATTTTGTCCAAAAGGAATTTCATTGTCATGCATATCGGTCATTCCACCAACGATTAATCCTTTTAAGTTTTCAAAATAACCGTTTCGTTTAACATTTTGCATCATTCTATCAATATGATAAAGGTACTCGTCCAAATCTTCAATAAATAAAATTTTGTTTTTAGTGTCTAATGATGATTTTGAACCTAATAAACTATACAAAATCGATAAATTTCCACCAACCAATTCACCTGAAGCTTTTCCTTGAATGTCATAAGGTTTTGAAGGAATTATGTATTCCATTTTTTCTCCAAACAATGCTTTTCGCAAAGTTTCTTTCACTTCATCAGAAGCTTTTGGAACAGTAAAAGGCATAATACAATGCATTGAAGCTACTCGTTCAGCATTAGCTTGAGAATGCAAAACGGTAACATCACTAAAACCCATAATCCATTTCGGATTTTTATTAAACTTGGTAAAATCTAATAAATCAACCATTCTAACAGTTCCATAACCACCACGAGCACACCAAATTGCTTTGATATTTTCATCGTCCATCATATTTTGAAAATCAGCCGCTCTTTCTAAATCCGTTCCACCTAATTGACAACTATCTAAACCAATTGTTGTTCCCAATTTTGTTTTTAAACCCCAAGATTCTAATAATTCTTTAGCAGGAATAGCATCTTCTGGAAAAAATTTTCTGGCTGTACAAACAATAGCAACGGTGTCGCCTTTTTTTAAATAAGGTGGAATTTTCATTTTTTGTGAATGAGAAATATTAAAAAACAATATAATTATTAAAATAAATCGATACATAAATCAGATTATTTCTTTCAAAAATACATAAAATAGAATTAAATTTTATGCTTCTTTTCAAAACTATTCTTATATTACAATAATTGATGTTTTAATATAATTAAACTCGTAAATTTTATAGAAAAATTACATGAAAGTAACAGCAATTTCAGATACTCACGGAAAACACAAACAATTAAAGTTGACTGGTGGTGATCTTTTAATTCATTCAGGTGACATTAGCTCTTTTGGAAATAAGGAGGAAATTAGTTGTTTTTTAGAATGGTTTTCCAAACAAAAATATATCTATAAAATTTTTATTGCAGGTAATCATGATTTTTCTTTTGAAAATCAATTTCAAAATATCATTATTCCAGAAAATGTGACTTACCTTAATGACAGTGGAATTGAAATTGAAGGCTTACAAATTTGGGGTTCACCTATAACTCCTACTTTCTGTAATTTAGCTTTTAACAGAGACAGAGGTAAAGAAATTGAATTTCATTGGAATAAAATCCCAGCAAACACTGATATTTTAATAACTCATGGACCTCCCTATGGAATTTTAGATGAAACGGAAACTCATTTTAATACGGGTTGCAAAAATTTATTAGAAAAAATATGTACGATAAATTTAAAATATCACATTTTTGGACATATACATGAAGCTTTTGGAGTTACTAAAATAAAAGATACAATTTACATCAACGCAGCTTCAGTAAATTTAGAATACAAAATTAGAAATCTTCCTTATCACGATTTTGAAATCAATATTTAATTTAAAAATCTCCACATAAATAGGTATTCATAAAACTGTAACAATCTTATTTGATAAAAAATAATTGGATTTATTGCAATAATTCTAACTAAAATGCATCAATTCGGTTGTAAACAATTATTTTTGTACTCAAATTTAGAATTATAATGATACCAAATCCAAAAAGATATACAATCACAGCTGCTTTACCGTATACTAATGGTCCAATTCACATTGGTCATTTAGCTGGAGTTTATGTGCCAAGTGATATTTATTCAAGATATTTACGTTTACAAGGAAAAGATGTTGCTTTTATTTGTGGAAGTGATGAACACGGTGTTGCGATTTCAATGAAAGCAAAAAAAGATGGCATTACACCTCAACAAGTAATTGATAAATATGACGGAATTATTCGTCAGTCTTTTATAGATTTTGGAATTTCATTTGATAATTACTCTAGAACATCATCAGAAATACATCATAAAACAGCTCAAGAATTCTTTAAAAAATTATACGATAAAGGTGATTTTATTGAAGAAGTAACAGAACAATTATATGATGCTAAAGCAGATCAGTTTTTAGCCGATAGATTTGTAACAGGAACTTGTCCAAAATGTGATAATCCTGAAGCTTACGGTGACCAATGTGAACGCTGTGGTTCTACTTTAAATGCAACAGATTTAATTAATCCAAAATCAACAATTACAGGTGAAACTCCTATTTTAAAAGAAACTAAACATTGGTTTTTACCTTTAGATAGATACCAAGATTTTCTTGAAAAATGGATTCTTCAAGACCATAAAAACGATTGGAAAACGAATGTTTTAGGACAAGTCAAATCGTGGTTAGATGATGGTTTAAAACCAAGAGCCGTAACCAGAGATTTAGATTGGGGAATTGATGTTCCTGTGGAAGGTGCAGAAGGCAAAAAATTATACGTTTGGTTTGATGCTCCTATTGGGTACATTTCGTCAACCAAAGAATGGGCTGAAAAAGAAGGAAAAGATTGGGAACCTTATTGGAAAAATGCAGATACAAAATTAGTGCATTTCATCGGGAAAGATAATATTGTATTTCATTGTATTATTTTCCCAGCCATGTTGAAAGCTGAGGGAAGTTATATTTTGCCTGATAATGTTCCAGCTAATGAATTTTTAAATTTAGAAGGAAATAAATTATCGACTTCTAAAAATTGGGCTGTTTGGTTGCACGAATACTTACAAGATTTCCCAAACCAACAAGATGTTTTGCGCTATGCTTTAACCTCAAATGCTCCTGAAACCAAAGACAACGACTTTACTTGGAAAGACTTTCAAGCAAGAAATAATAATGAATTAGTAGCTGTTTTTGGAAACTTCATCAATCGTGTTGTGGTTTTAACCAACAAATATTATGATGGAATTGTACCAAGTCCAACTGAATTTACAGAAGTTGATGAAGCAACTTTAATAGAATTAAAAGCTTATCCAGAAGTCATTTCGAGTTCTATTGAGCGTTATCGTTTTAGAGAAGCTTTAGGAGAAATGATGAATGTAGCTCGTTTAGGAAATAAATATCTAGCCGACGAAGAACCATGGAAAATGGTGAAAGAAAATCCAGAAAGAGTACAAACACAAATGTATGTGGCTTTGCAAATTGCTGCTGCTCTAAGTGTCTTGGCTGAACCTTTCTTGCCATTTACAGCAACTAAATTAGAAAACATGTTGCAGTGCAAATTGAATTGGAATGATGTTTCAACGAATTCTGATTTATTACCAGCAGGAAGCGAAATAAGTCAAGCCGAATTACTTTTCTCAAAAATTGAAGACGAAGAAGTTCAAAAACAAGTTGATAAATTACTAGCGACTAAAAAAGCAAACGAAATGGAAAATGCTAAAGCAGAACCACAAAAAGAAGTGGCAACTTTTGATGATTTCACAAAATTAGACATCCGAGTTGGAACCATTTTAGAAGCTGAAAAAATGCCAAAAGCCAACAAACTCTTAGTTTTAAAAGTAGATACCGGAATTGACATAAGAACCATAGTTTCTGGAATTGCTGAACATTTTTCTCCAGAAGAAGTTGTTGGAAAACGAGTAACTGTTTTAGTGAATTTAGCACCAAGAGCTCTTCGTGGTGTTGAAAGTGCTGGCATGATTTTAATGACCAACAACGCAGAAGGTAAATTAGTTTTCGTAAATCCTGATGCTGATGGTGTTATGAATGGTGCTTTGATTTCTTAAAAAAACAACCGCAGATTCGCAGATTATTATATCAAAATCTGCGAATCTGCGGTAAAATAAATTCTTATGAACCCAAAAATAATAGCCTTCGACGCAGACGATACTCTTTGGCACAACGAACCTTATTTCGATGAAGCTCAAGAACGATTTTGTCAATTGTTTCAAGATTATGCTTCTAGTCAAGAGATTTTGGGTTTGATATTGAATCATCAAGTTAAGAATTTACCTTTGTATGGTTTTGGTATTAAAGCGTTTACCCTTTCAATGATTGAATCTGCCTTGGAATTAACCAATCACCAAATTTCTGGAAAAGGCATCGAAAAAATTATTACCATTGGTAAAGATTTATTGCAAAAGCCTGTTGAATTACTTCCAAATGTAGAAGATGTTTTAAAAGAACTTCAAGGAAAATATAAATTGGTAGTTGCCACAAAAGGTGATTTAAAAGACCAACATAGAAAATTGCACGATTCCGGAATTGGGCATTATTTTCATCATATTGAAGTTTTGAGTGACAAAACCGAATTAGATTACCAAAAAATGTTTGGTCGTTTAGAATGCAAAGCCGAAGATATTTTAATGATTGGAAATTCCCTAAAATCAGATGTTTTGCCCATCTTAAATTTAGGTGGTTTTGGAATACATATTCCGTATCACACCACTTGGGAATACGAAAAAATTGATTTCGAAATTGAACATAAAAACTTTTTAGCACTTTCAAATGTAAAAGAAGTTTTGACTATTTTAGAAAGCATTTAAAATAGCTAAAATATCTTCACCGTATTTTTCTGCTTTAGTGACTCCAAAACCTTTTACAAAAGATAATTCTTTATTACTTTCTGGTTTCTTTTTAGCAATATTTAACAAATGAGAATTGTGGCAAATCATAAATGGAGCCCAATCTAATTTTATCGCTAAATCATTTCTCCACTGTTTTAAAGCGGTGAATATTTGCTTTTCATCATGAGACAAATCTTCATATGAAAGTTTGTTTTCATTTGGCTTTTCTACATTTTTTTTGGTGTCATAAAAAACAACCGCTGACCAATAATCTGTAGTTCCTGTTGTGACAAAATTAGTTGAAGTTAATTTGACTTCTACAGAATCTAAAAATTCATTCATTCGGTTTTGATCAACTATGCAAAACTCTTTACTTAATCTAATATTGAAAACTCTAATATTCATACTCTTAAATTTTAAAGGTTAAAAAAAGAATTGCACGAACTTCAATTAAGAAATCCGTGCAATTTTTACTAAAATTACTTTCCTAATAAAAGTAACTCACTAATTACAACTTCTGTGATGTAGCGTTTTACACCATCCTTGTCATCATAACTTCTGTGAGTTAACTTTCCTTCGATAGCAATTTCTTTTCCTTTGATAACGTAGCTTTCTATTAAATCAGCTGTTTTTCCCCAAGCTGTTAAACGATGCCATTCTGTTTGCTCTACTTTTTCACCTTTTGCATTGGTGTAGCTTTCGTTTGTTGCTAGCGTAATGTTTGCTAATTTTTTTCCTCCTTCAAAAGTTTTGATTTCTGGTTCTTGTCCTACGTGACCGATTAACTGTACTTTGTTTCTTAATGCATTCATGGCTTGTAAAAATTTAAATGGTTTATATACTTATTTTCGTGTCTAATAAAACTTGAAATTGAATTTTGAACTTGCAATTGTCAGTGTTTCATTTCGACAGTGCAAAGATTAGATGACTTTCAAAATTTATTCGGTATTTATCTGTTTACTTTCGGCTGTAAATATTTGTAAACGTTTGTAAACGGATAATATTTTAACTATATTTGTTGAAAATCAATAGAATATGCCAAGTACAATACAATCTGTAGAATTAAGAAATTTACAAATACAGGATTATAAAGAATTAAAAAAATCAATGATTGAATCTTATCCTGAAATGGAAGATTCTTTTTGGGAAGAGGATCAGATTGAAAATTTATTACAAAAATTTCCTGAAGGACAACTAGTAATTGTGGTTGATGGAGTTGTGGTAGGTTCTGCCTTATCTATTTTAGTTACAGAAGACTTTGCTTTTAAAACAAGAACTTATAAAGGTATTACTGGCAATTATACCTTTTCAACTCATAATGATGATGGTGAAGTTATTTATGGAATTGATGTTTTTATAAATCCAAAATATCGTGGACTTCGATTGGGAAGAAGATTGTATGATGCAAGAAAAGAATTATGTGATCAATTAAATTTAAAATCCATCATATTTGCAGGAAGAATTCCCAATTACGGAAAATTTAAAGATGAAATAACTCCAAAAGTTTATATCGATAAAGTCAAGAAAAAAGAAATTTATGACCCTGTTTTATCCTTTCAATTAAGTAATGACTTTCATGAAGTTCGTGTCTTAAAAAATTATTTGGAAGGTGATAAAGAGTCTCAAGAATATGCTGTTTTATTAGAGTGGAATAACGTTTATTATGATGACAGTCCAAAATTAATTAATACCACAAAAAGTGTAGTTCGATTGGGTTTAATTCAATGGCAAATGCGTTCATTGGGTAATCTTGAGGCTTTATTTGAACAAGCCGAATTTTTCATTGATGCTGTTTCAGGTTATGGAAGTGATTTTGCATTATTTCCAGAGTTATTTACGGCTCCATTAATGGCAGATTACAATCATTTATCGGAAGCAGAAGCTATCAAAGAATTAGCTCGACACACAGAAGCTGTTAAATTAAAATTTCAAGAATTTGCTATTTCTTACAATATAAACATCATCACTGGAAGTATGCCTTTCATCGAAAATGGTCATGTTTACAATGTTGGCTTCCTTTGTAAACGTGATGGTACAAACGAAATGTATCGTAAAATACACATTACACCCAACGAAATTTTCCATTGGGGAATTACAGGTGGTGATGTAATTCAGACTTTTGATACTGATTGTGGTAAAATTGGAATTGTAATTTGCTATGATGTGGAGTTCCCAGAATTATCGCGTTTAATGGCTGATGAAGGAATGAATATTTTATTCGTTCCTTTTTTGACAGATACGCAAAATGGTTATACACGTGTAAAACATTGTGCACAAGCCAGAGCGATTGAAAACGAATGTTATGTTGCAATTGCTGGTTGTGTTGGAAATTTACCAAAAGTAAACAACATGGACATTCAGTATGCACAAGCAGCTGTTTTTACACCTTCTGATTTTGCTTTTCCTAGTAACGGAATCAAAGCGGAAGCAACTCCAAACACCGAAATGACTTTAATTGTTGATGTAGATATGAATTTACTAAAAGAATTGCACCAGCATGGAAGTGTAAGAACCATGAAAGATAGAAGAAAAGATTTATACCAACTTAAGAAACTGAAATAATCCAATCCTTATATTTTGAAAATTGCTTAAAATCAAAAATCATGAAAAAACTACTCCTATTTTTATTATTTACAACTTTAGGTTTTGCCCAAAACACATTGCACTATAACGATGAAAAAGGTTCTGAAAAAGCAACTTTACAAGATATAAAATGGTTAGAAGGTAACTGGGTCGGTGAAGCTTTTGGTGGAACTTATGAAGAAAATTGGAGTGCTCCTTTTGGTGGTTCTATGATGTTTAACTTCAAATTAGTAGTTAAAGGAAAAGTAGTATTTTATGAATTAGGTCATATTGTAGAAAAAGACGGAACACTTCTATATCAAATAAAACATTTTGGACCAGATTTAAAAGGTTGGGAAGAAAAAGATCAATCGGAAGATTTTAGATTCATCAAAAAAGAAGGCAATCGAATGTATTTTGACAATTTCACTTTTGAATATATTTCAGAAAACGAACTGAAACTTTACGCTTATTTTGAAGATTCTAAAAAAGAAGTGATTTTTAATTTTAAGAAGTAAATTATGAGTAAAAACTGTTTAGAATGTGGTGATAAAATCATCGGTAGAGAAGACAAAAAGTTTTGTTCTGATGGCTGTCGCAATGCTTATAACAACAAAATGAACAAAGATCAAAATAATTTGATGCGCAACGTGAACAACAAACTACGTAAAAATTACAGAATTCTTTGTGACTTAAATCCAGATGGAAAAGGAAAAACTACCAAAACTAAATTGTTAAGTAAAGGATTTGATATGGAGTTTTTTACTAGTATTCTACAAACAAAAACTGGAAACACTTATTACTTTTTGTATGATCAAGGGTATCGATTGTTAGAAGATGAGTTTATAATGTTGGTTAAGAAAGAAATCTAGATTTAGAAAATAGATGCAAGAAGAAAGAAGAAAGATTTCTTTTAGAGATAAATTTATAATATCAAAATTTAGATTTTGGATTGGTTTACTCGTTTCCCTTTTACTGAGTTTTTCAATTTATATATTCTCTGTTTCTTTAAGAGATTATTTACGATTACTGACTTTTACGCAAAACTATAATTACTTAGAATTTACAGCTAACCAGCTTTTATTTTACAATCTTTTTTATGCTTTTTTAGCTTTAATAATTGGTCAAACTTTCTTTTTTAAAATAGTTTTTGATACAAACAAAAAAATATTAGAGAAAAAAATTCAATTTAAGAGAAAGAAAATTGTTCATGATCAAAACATGCTACTTTGGATTTTTCTATATTGGTTTTTTAAACTTTCTATTATGTACGGAATGTTTAACATGAATAGTTTTGGTCTAGAAATTAATCATAGTTTTTCAATCTATGAATTCATTAATTTTTATAAAGAATATAACTACTTATTTATTCTAATAATTCTTGTTTTATTTCTTCAATCTTGGCAAAGTATGCGTTATTTTTCAAGAAATTATTTCAAAAATATTTTTATTGCTTTTGTATTTATAAGTGTTTTAGCTTTTTCATTTTCTCAAATAAATATTATTCCATTTGAGGCTAAGTTTTCTGAAATAAAAAAGAATAACGTTTATATAAAATACAATATTGAATTATCAAAGTCAAACATGTATGAAAACTTATATCATAATTCAATTACAAAACAATTATACATAACAAAAGAATCTGAAATTTATGATTTAAAAAATAAAGTTTCAGGAATTAAAAACATAATTTTATGTCCAGAAGATAGAGGATATTATAAAATTCATTACAAAGAATATTTACAACTAAATATAGATGAAAAAACACCTATTGAATTTCTATATAAGATTAAAAAAAAGATTTATACTTTCACAGATTACGAAATAACCTATTCATGTTATCCCGAAAAATTAGAGTTTTCAAAATCTTATTATCAAGATAATTGTGTTGGAATATATGAAGGAAGTAGTTACTTGATAAAAAATGATTCTATTCTTGATAATTATTTAAAATATAAAAATAGGATTAATTTAAAACAAAATGATAAAAATGAAATTTTAATTGAAAACAAAGTTTTTAAAAGAAGTATTTTAGTTGAATATATTAAAGAAAAAATTTTAGAAAATGAAAATTATATTATCACAATTGATTTGAAAAAAAAGGCTCTATTTAAAGACTATATTCAATTACTTTCAATAGCAAGAGAAGGTTATTTTAGAGCTTGTGAAATAAAAGCAAAAAGAGAAGAACTAGACGATTATTATTTATATTCTAACATAGAGTCAATAATAGGTTTTCATGTAATTGATGTAAACGCTCCTAGTTATGATCACATGACTAATATTTTGGAAATGCATGAAGCACTTAATGAGAATGAAAAATAAAATATCCATATTAGGAATAGGTTGGTTAGGATTTCCATTAGCGAAAAAGTTAATTGAAATTGGTTATGATGTAAAAGGTTCTACAACTTCTGAAAGTAAATTAGAACATTTGAAAAATAACAATATTCATCCTTATCAAATTAAACTTTCTGAAAATGAAATTGTTGGAAATATCGAAGAATTTTTAAATGATTCTGAATTTCTAATTATTGATATTCCACCTAAATTACGAAGTTATCCTAAAGAAAATTTTGTAGAAAAAATAAAACTGTTGGTTGCTGAAGTTGAAAAATCAAAAATCAAGAATGTTGTTTTTGTGAGTTCAACAAGTGTTTATGCTGATGCATTTCCTATAGCTTCAATTGACGAAAATTCGATTCCAAATCCAGATTCTGAAAGTGTTAAACAGTTGCTTCAATCGGAAGAATTATTGCTTTCAAATTCTAATTTTCAAACTACAATTTTACGTTTTGGTGGTTTGATTGGTGAAGATAGACATCCTATAAAATTCTTAGCAGGAAAATCGAATGTTGATAATCCTGATGCTCCTATCAATTTAATTCATCAAGAAGATTGTATTGCTATCATTATTGAGTTGCTGAAACAAGTTCAGCATGACAGTGTTGTCGTTAATAACATTTTTAATGCAGTTGCACCTCAACATCCTACAAGAAGAGTATATTACACTCAAAAAGCGATTGAACAGAATTTACCACTTCCAGAATTTAATGATTCAAAAAAATCTATTGGAAAACTAATTAGTAGTAAAAAAGTAGAAGAAGTTTTGAACTACAATTTTAAAAAAGAAGTATAAAAAAATCCCGTTACATTTTGAACGGGATTTTCTGTTTTTATAATTTGATTACCAAATTTTCACTCTATTTTCTGGAGCGATGTACATTCCATCTCCTTCTTTAATGTCAAATGAATTATAGAAAGCATCTACATTTTGTAATGGCACATATGCTCTATACATTCCTGGTGAATGAGGATCTGTTTTTACTTGGTTTTTAATCGCTTCATCACGCATTTTACTTCTCCAAATTGTTGACCAAGAAATAAAGAAACGTTGCTCTGGAGTAAATCCGTCAATCAAACCTGGGTTTCCATTTTCTTTCAAATAGATTTGTAAACCGTCATAAGCTGCATTTACACCACCTAAATCTCCAATGTTTTCTCCTAAAGTAAATTTACCATCTACATATATTCCTGGTAAAGGTTGCAAGTTTGAATATTGATCAGCTAAAGCTCCTCCTAATCCTGTAAATTGAGCTAAATCTTCATCGCTCCACCAGTTTACTAAATTTCCATCCGAATTATATCTTGAACCAGAATCGTCAAATCCATGAGAAATTTCGTGTCCAATTACAGCTCCAATTCCTCCATAATTAACGGCTTCATCAGCTCTATAATCATAAAAAGGTGGTTGTAAAATAGCTGCTGGAAACACTATTTCGTTATTTGAAGGATTGAAATAAGCATTCACGGTTTGTGGACTCATTCCCCATTCTGTTTTATCAACGGGTTTGTTTAGTTTTTTGATGTTTTCATCGTTTCTCCATTTAGAAGCATTTTTCATGTTACTAAAATACGTTCCTCCTTTTTCTGGACTATCAATTTGTAAAGCAGAATAATCTTTCCATTTATCAGGATAACCAATTTTAACCGTCAATTTGTTTAATTTTTCTTTCGCTTTTTCTTTGGTTGGTTTAGTCATCCAAGGCAATCTATCAATTCTATTTTCATAAGCTTTCATTACATTTGCAATCATAGCTTCTGCCTTAGCTTTTGCTTCTGCTGGAAATTTTTTCTCTACATATAATTTTCCTAAAGCTTCTCCTAAAGTTCCATTTACTGTTGCTAAAGCTCTTTCTTCTGCTGGTCTTTGTTTAACAGCACCTGTTAATGTTTTTCCATAAAAATCCCAATTAGCATCTCCAATTTCAGTTGATAAAGCACCAGAAGATTGACGTAATAAAGTCCATTTCATGTATTCTTTCCAATCATTTACCTTGTTTTCATTAAAAACTGTTTGAAGTGTTTCAAGATATTTTGGTTGAGAAACTACAACTGAATCTAATTTTCCTATTCCAATTTCTTTGAAATATGAATCCCAATTTACTGTTGGTACAATTTTTTGCAATTCAGCAACCGTCATTGGATTATAAGTTTTTCTTCTGTCTCTTCTTTCCACTCTATCTAAAGTTGCAGTAGACATCTTAGTTTCCAATTCTAAAATTGCTTTTGCACTAGATTTGGCTTTTGTCTCATCTTCACCAATAAATTGTAACATTCTTGCTACATGCTCTTCATATTTAGCTCTTTTTTCCACATTATCAGGAGCATCAGAAACATAATAATCTCTATCTGGTAATCCAAGACTTCCTGTTCCTACATACAACACATTTCTTTTACTGTCTTTTGCATCTGTTCCTACATAAGTGCCAAAAAATCCAACACCATTTCCATCTTTTTCCATTTCAGTTATTAGTGAAGCTACATCTTTTGCAGATTTAACAGCTTCAATTTTTGCTAAATATGGTTTCAATGGTTCTATTCCTTGCTTATCTCTTGTAACTGTATCTAAAATAGATTTGTACAAATTGATTGCTTTAGCTTGATCAGAGTTTGGATCAATTGTTTTGTCGTTTATCGCTTCTTTTAAGATTGCCATAACGTCTTCATCCGTGTTTTTACGAAGTTCATCAAAACTTCCCCAACGAGTTCTGTCAGATGGAATTTCTGTATTGTCAATCCATTTTCCATTAACGAATCTAAAAAAATCATCGGATGGTTTAACGGTTTTATCCATTAAAGATGTGTTAATTCCAATAGGATTTTCTTCTTTTTTCACTGAAGTTTCTTTAGACGTTTTACACGAATAAAATGCTGCTGTTAAAAAAAGGAAGCTGATACTTCCTTTTAAAATTTTATTATTCATAGTTTATTGTTTGATAATTCTTTTGACTACTTGTTGGTCATCTTCAACAATTTTTACAAAGTAAACTCCTTGAGAAGCTGATGATAAATCAATAATTGTTTCGAAGTTTGAAGGTATAATTTCTTTTTTAGATAAAATAATTTTACCTGTTAAATCGTATACTTCAATTAAATCTGGATTTACTTTTCCTAAACTAATGTTATAAATTCCATTAGATGGATTTGGATATACTGATACATCGTTTAATTCAAAATTCTCATTTGCTAAAACACCATTAATTACAAAATCATCAATATTTACTCCTTGTTGTACTACTGCTTCATCAGAGTGGAAAACTATTCTAAAAATCACATTTGGTTCTCCAACTAAGGAAGTCAACGGGTAAGAATATGTTTTTAATGTAGTATCTGTTCCTGTCCATTGAGCTCCTACACAATTATTGCAATCATCTCCTGATGTTTGTGGGGTTCTGTCACTGTTGTACCAATTAGTATCCATTTGCCCAAGAACAGACCAGTTTTGACCCATATCGGTTGTATATTGAACATAAACAATATCCCAATCTTGTTCCAAATCAAATTTCATTGCAAAACTAATTTGAGGATTAGAAACATTGGTTAAATTGTAACATTGAGAAACAATATATGATTTCTTCTGATTTACATAATTACCTGTTAAATTTGTAGTATAAACAGTATTACCTGCTGAGGACATAGGTCCAAAAGTTCTCACACCTCTTACCCAAATTGAAGTTGATTCATTTTGATTGTAAGTAATTAAAGCATCTGATGGATTGGTAAAAGGGTTTACTGTACCTACTAAACCTGTATCATTAACTAATAATAAAACTGATTTTGTGTTATTTTCTGGTCTGCCATCATTTACTATTGTTGAAGTAACATCTAACACATGTGAACCTCTAGATAACCCTGAAATTGATAAAGCAAGAGTTGTTTCATTACAAGGTGCTAAATTTCCGTTCCAAGTTTGATTTATAGCCGTTCCTCCATCAATTGTATAAGAAATTGAAATACTTGTTATGTTGTTTAACCCTTGATTTTTTAAACTTAGAATTGGACTTAGACCATCTCCACAAGAAATTGTACTCACATTAGTAATAGTTTGCAAAGCAACGTCATCAGAAACTGTTGCATATTGTTCTCCTACATTAACAGCATACCAAGCATTTGTAACTGCTATAACTTCAGGACTATTAGCACAATAAATTGAACTTGCTGCTTCAATTGTTGCTACTCGTGCATCTGCATATGTAGCGTTTGGAGTTAGATAATCTCTTTCTGCAATATATGCTATTTCTGAAGCTTTATTCATTCCAATTCCAGCAACATTATAGGTATCAGGAGTAGGTGCATTATTTGTTCCTGACTCTCCAACAGTTAATATATAAAACCAATGATTTAATACTCCTGAATTTGTGTGAACACCTCCATTATCTGCAGTTCCACTATACCAAAACGTTCCTAAATAAGTATCTGGATCATTTTTTGAATTTGGATTACTCATTGACCTAAAAGCATTTCCTAAGTCTTCACCTATTAACCAAACTGCATTTGGAATAGTTGCTGTTAAACCTCCAGTTCTTCCATAATGTTCAATACAAGCACCCCAAATATCTGAAAACCCTTCGTTCATAGCACCCGATTGATTTTGATAAACCAAACCTGCCGTGTATGTACAAATTGCATGTCCAATTTCGTGTCCACAAACATCAATAGAGGTTAAAATATCTCCTGAACCACTTCCGTCTCCGTATGTCATTGCTACACCGTTCCAAAAAGCATTATTAAAATTAACATCATAATGAACATAGCTTTTAATTATTGCTCCGTTATTGTCATAACTGTTTCTATTGTAAACATTATTCCAAAAATCATATGTTTTTTCAGCTCCCCAATGGGCATCTAAAGCTCCATTATCTTTATTAGCATTGTTGTATTCAGCTGCAGTCCAATTGTTATCATTATCCATAAAGTCAACGTCTTGATATCCTCCCTTTTGGCAGTTATATGTTTTAATACCGTTTCCTCTAGTTGCATCTTGTAATACATAATTTGAGCCTAATAAAGTAGTTTCTATTTCTCTACTTCCACTATATCTGGTAGCTGCAGTACCTTGAGCTAAATTTGTTACTTTGTTTTTTTTAGAAAAAGGTTTGTTTAATTTTTTAGTTGCATTTATAGTATTTGCATGTTTAATTATTGAATTTGAAAATAAAATTTCTCCTGTATGAGCATCTACATAAACTTCTTGTCTAGTAACTGGAATAATAGAATAAATGTCATATTTATAGGCTAAATGAATTTCATTATTTACAACATTAGGAAATATAACTAATTCTCCTTCAGGCTTTTTATACTCCATTAAGTTTGCTTGTTCAGCATCTTCCCACATGTATTTAGTTGCATTAATATTTTGTAAAGCATTACTAAATCCTTGTTGAGAAGATATTGTTGGAGTTATGTTTAATTGGTTTGCATTATAAAGTTCTCCATTTACAAAATATACACCCTCATTATTAATATGTGTAATAACAGTTCCAAACTCTACTTTAATATTTTTATAAAATTGTTGAAATTTTTCGTGTTTCAATCCTCTTTCATCACTGTTTGAGTATAATTTAGTATAAGAATAGTTTTCATTTAAATTATATTCTTTTGAAAACAGTTTTATTGCTGCTTCTTGATTAGTATTGATAGTATTAATTTTCAATGTTTTTTGATGTGGTTTAGCTTCTTGGGAATTGTCTTTTTGTCCAAAAAAAACTATTGAAGTTAATAACATCAATAAACTTAGTAATTTAGTTTTCATCTTTATTTTTACTTTAGGTTGGGCCTTATTGTTTAATTATTCTTTTTACTACATTTTGATTATTATCATTTATCTTTATAAAATAGATACCTTGAGAAGCACTTGTTAAGTCTAAAGTTGTTTCATAATTTGAAATAGAAATATCTTTGATAGACAAAATTACTTTTCCAGTTAAATCATAAACTTCAATAGAGGATGGTTCAATATCTCCCAATGAAATATTGAAAAGTCCTGTTGATGGGTTTGGATAAACAGAGACATTATTAAGTTCAAAATTAGTATTAGATAAAACTCCCGTAATCACAAAATCATCAATATTTACACCTAATTGATTAACTGCTTCGTCACTGTGAAAAACAATTCTAAAAATTACATTTTGTTGAGAACTTAATGCATTTAAAGGATAAAAATAAGTATTTAAATTAGTATTATTCCCTGTCCATTGACCACCAGGACAATTTTGACAATCATTTGCAGATCCTGATGTTGCATTTGTTCTATTACTATTATACCAATTAGGTCCTTGTTCTCCTAAAAGTGTCCAATTTTGCCCAAAATTAGTAGAATATTCAACATACAAAATATCCCAATTTTCTTCTAAATGATGTTTCATTGTAAATTGAATTTGTGGGTTTGTTATATTAGATAGATTGTAACATTGCGATACTAAGTAAGATTTTACACCGTCAGGGTAATTACCTGTTAAATTTGTAGTGTAAACAGTATTTCCTCCCGATGACATTAAGCCTAAACCTCTAACACCTCTAACCCATTGTGAACCTGTAGAACCCTCATTGTAAGAAATTAATTCATCTGAAACGTTGGTAAACGTATTGGTTTGTCCTATTACACCATCATCATTTATGTAAAATGTTATAACACTAGAGTTGTTGTCTGCATAAGCATCATTTGGTGTTGTCGAATTTACATTTAAAGTGTGAGCTCCTCGAGTTAATGTTTGAGAAGGAAACGAAACTATTGCCGTTTGACCAGCAAGTATATTACCGTTCCAAGTAAACGAACCAGGAGTTCCATCAATATCAAAATTTACATTAACCTCAGTAACTGTGTTCATTCCATTATTTTCAACCTGAATTTCTGGAGCTATAGTGTTTCCACAGTTAATATTTATTGAAGGGTTTTGAATTGAAACTAATTTAACATCTACAGCTGGTACTTGAACAGGAATATCTGTTTGCCAAATTCCTCTTCCATAAGTTGCAGCAATCAATTTATTATCTTCAAGATTAATTTCTAAATCTGTAACTGAAACGTTTGGTAAGTTAATATCAAAAGGCTCCCACGCAGTCATAGTATCATCAAAATAATAAACTCCTAAACTTGTTCCTAAATAAAGTGGATTATCCGTATTTCTTCCTTGGTGTACTATAGTATTCTTGCCTATATTAGGTAATCCAGCTGAAAAACTTGTAAAAGTATTTCCTCCGTTTACTGATTTTAAAACCAATCCTGAAGTTCCTGAAGTTACTATGTAAACTATATTACTATTTGATGAATGTACATCAATTGCTCGTATTGTTCCTGAAGCTGTATAAACTTGACTAAAATTTATTCCTTTATTCGTACTTTTATATAATGAAGAACCGTTTGAAACATACATAATATTGTCGTCAGAAGGATCAATCGCTACTAATTCAAGATTTCCTGAACCAACGCTATTTGTGTTTTGCAAAACCCATGAAGCACCATTCAACTTATATAACCCATTAAATCCTGAAAACACCTCACCAATTGAATTAATCATTAGAGGTGTTACCCAATTTCCATTAATACCAGAAGGTGCATTTACATTTGAAGTTAATGAATTACCAGCATTATTACTAATGTACATATTACCTCCGTTTTGGATAAAACCATAATATAAATTTTGATTAACTGGACTTATTGCTGCATCCATTCCATCTGCTCCATAGTAATTTTTCCACGCTCCTGAACTAAAAGCATGACCTCCGTTGTCCTGTAATCCTCCAACCAAGTTTGCCGAAGTTTGTTTAGCAACTGCTACCTTGTAGAACTGACTAATTTGTGCTCCTGAAGTTATATCTGAGAAAGCAATTCCTCCATTATTTGAAACATAAACACCTCCATCACTACCACAATATAGTTTTCCTGAATGAAACCCTAAATAATGTATATCTGCGTGAGTGTATGATGCCTCTGTAGGTGAGCTCCAATTATTTAATTTGGTAAAATTAGCTCCACCGTTTGTTGATTTCCAAACATTTAAACAACCTGTATAAATTTCATTTTCATTAGTATTTGAGACTGCTAACGCTAAGTCATAATAAGACTGTCCAGAACCATCAAAGATATCAGTTGTTCCTGAAGTTTTTGTCCAATTTGTACCTCCATTTGTAGATCTATAAATTCCTTGAAAATCTCCATTGCTTAAAGTACTTAAAATATAAATATAGTCAGACTGAGCAGCTGTAACATCTAATAAAAGTCTTCCTGAAGAAAAAGGCAAACCGGTTGTAATAACTGTGAAATTAGCCCCTGTAGTTGTAGACTTATAAAATCTATTATTTGAAACTGCATAAACTGTTGATGGATCATTTGGTTTTAAACGAATTGAACCTTGAGAAAAATCTCCTGTTTGAACAACTGACCAGCTTACACCTGCATTAGTTGTTCTATATAAACCAACACTTGTTCCACACCATAAAATTTGATTATTAGTAGGATGAATTAAAATATCTCCTGCTAATGTAGACGTGTTTGTAAAAGTTAATCCTGTTGTATTCCATGTTAAACCTCCATCAATTGATTTCATAACACCAATAGAGTAAGTATCAGAAGAGTCTTTATCTCCTGTAGCTATATAGATAGTATTAGAATTTGAATAATCAACAGCAATTCCAGAAACACCTATCTGAGGTAAATTATCTGATAATGCTAACCAAGTTGCTCCTGAATCTATTGATTTCCAGACACCTCCAGCTGGTGTACCAATGTAAACTGTATTTGAGTTTGAAGGATCTACATGTACAATGTTAACTCTTCCCTGACCTGATGACCATGAACCTGTGTTTAAATGTGAAAATGGTCCAACAGGTTGCCAATTACTTACCGGCAATGAAAGTCCATTTTTATTTGTATTTCCTGAACTTTTCTTTTGATTAAATGCAGACCACATTTCTGCTGGAGTAATTTTATTTCCATTTTCATCAACTTTGTTTTGCCAATGATATTCCCAACGCATAAAAGGCTTATAACCTGAACCTTTTTTGTTTTTATCATGTGTTAACCAATATGCATTAAAAGATTCTTTTAATTGTTCAATCGTAAGTTCACCCTGTCTAGCTTGTTCCTTATTCAAAAGCCAAGGAGCAGAAGGATTGTATTGTGAATATCCTATTAAAGAAATTAACACAGTTAATAATGTAATGGTTTTTTTCATCGTAAAGTTTTGAATAATTGACAAATATATACAAACATATTATAAAAAACTTATTTTTAACATCTGTTTGTTAGATAGATAACATAGTTAATATAAGGTTTTGTACTTTTGCAAAAAAAAATGCTTTCCACAATTAAAAAATACAAAACATTCATCTTTATCTTTTTGAGTCTCTCAATTTTAATTTTTGTTGGAATTTACAATCTTTTACAGCCACAAAAAACACTTCCAATATTTACTCCTAAAGATGTTAATCCTCAATTAGTTGACACAACGATTCAGCACATAGGTTATAATCATAAAATTGCTGATTTTAAGTTTACAAACCAAAACGGAAAAACAATCACTCAAAAAGATTATAAAAACAAAATATATGTAGCCGACTTTTTCTTTACTACTTGTCCAACAATATGCCCAATTATGACAGATAACATGGTTTGGTTACAAGATAAAATCAAAGATATACCTGATGTTATGATACTTTCACACAGTGTAACTCCTGATATTGATAGCGTTCCTGTTTTAAAAAAATATGCTCTTGAAAAAGGAGTTTTGGACAACAAATGGAATTTAGTTACCGGAAATAAAAAAGACATTTATTACATCGCAAGAAAATCTTATTTAGCTGTTGAAACAGGAAAACCTGATGAATTATATGATATGGTTCACACCGAAAATTTTGTACTTATTGATAAAAAAGGTAGAATTAGAGGTTTTTATGACGGAACCAACCTTGATCAACCAACAGAAGATGGCACCAAAAATGTAACCCAACTTTTTGAAGATATAAAATGGCTTGCTGAAAAAGAGAAATAATACCTCCAAAGTTAAAATATGATAAATATCAGTATTAATCGGTAATAAATTTTTACTTTTGTATTTTAATTCAATCTAAATAAGCGTGGAAATCAATTTAACTCAACTTAAAAAAGGAGAGAGAGCTACCATAATCGATGTAAACATTGACGTAATTCCGTTAAAATTACTCGAAATGGGTTGTTTACCTGGAAATAGTATTGAATTGATTCAAATTGCACCTCTTGGTGATCCATTGTACTACACCATTAATGATTCACATGTAGCAATTCGCTTAGAAACTGCTCAAGAAATTAGCATCTTAAAAGAGCAAAACTAAAATATGGCTCAAAAAAATATCAAAGTTGCTTTAATCGGAAATCCTAATGTTGGGAAAACTTCTGTTTTCAATCAACTTACTGGTTTGAATCAGCAAGTGGGAAATTATCCTGGAATAACTGTTGAAAAAAAACAAGGTATTGCCAAATTATCTAATGATGTTAAAGCTAAAATTATAGATTTACCTGGAACCTATAGTTTAAATGCAAGTTCAATTGATGAAAATGTTGTTATTGAACTATTGTTAAACAAAAAAGATCCAGATTTTCCAGATGTAGCTGTTGTGGTTTCTGATGTGGAAAACCTAAAACGAAATTTACTACTTTTTACCCAAATTAAAGATTTAGAAATTCCAACAATTTTGGTCATCAACATGAGTGACCGAATGAAATTGAAAGGTATTGAGCTTGATATTCCATTTTTAGAACAAGAATTAAAAACCAAAATTGCTTTAGTTAGTTCAAGAAAAAAATTGGGAATTGTAGAATTAAAAAATTTGATTCTAAATTATGAAGAAATCTCAGTTGAACCTTGTTTAAATGCATCTTCAATAGATCCTGAATATTTTGATAAATTAAGAAAAGCTTTTCCAAACCAATTGATTTATAAACTTTGGTTGGTTATTACTCAAGATGTTAATTTCTTGAATTTAGAACGTAATGAAATTAAAAGTTCGTTCACTAAATCACATTCTGATTTAAAACGTTTGCAGCAAAAAGAAACTATTAAAAGGTATCAATTTATAAACGATACCTTGAAAATTGGCCAAAAAATTGACAAATCTAAAGCAACTGATATTCAAGCCAAATTGGACAGAGTTCTTACACATAAAGTTTTTGGTTACGTAATTTTCTTCTTTATATTATTTGCTATTTTCCAATCTATTTTTGAATGGTCAACAATTCCAATGGACTTTATAGATGAATCATTTGCTAATTTATCTAGTTATGCAAGTACACATCTTCCTAACGGAAAATTTACTGATTTAATTAGCGAAGGAATTATTCCTGGAATTGGTGGAATTGTAATTTTTATTCCTCAAATAGCCTTTTTGTTTCTCTTTATTTCCATTTTAGAAGAAAGTGGTTATATGAGTAGAGTGGTGTTTTTGATGGATAAAATCATGAGAAGATATGGTCTTTCGGGAAAAAGTATTGTGCCTTTAATTTCTGGAACTGCTTGTGCAATTCCTGCCATAATGAGTGCCAGAAATATCGAAAACTGGAAAGAACGTTTAATCACCATTTTGGTTACACCATTCACCACTTGTTCTGCAAGATTACCTGTTTATGCTATTATAATATCCTTAATAATTCCTGAAGAAAGACTTTTTGGATTCTTGAGTTTACAAGGTTTAACACTAATGTTGTTGTATCTAATTGGCTTTTTTATGGCTATATTTTCTTCATGGTTATTGGATAAATTTCTAAAATTAAGTTGCAAAACCTATTTCGTAGTTGAAATGCCAAGCTATAAAATTCCGATGTTTAAAAATGTTGGAATAAATGTCTTAGAAAAAACAAAAGCTTTCGTTTTTGGAGCAGGAAAAATTATTTTGGCTCTATCAGTTATTCTTTGGTTTTTAGGTTCGCATGGTCCAACAAAAGAGTTTGACAATGCTGAAGAAATAGTTTCTAAGGAATTAATAGCTTCTAATACAACATTGAATCCTTCAGAAATTGAAACCAAAGTCAATACTTATAAATTAGAAAACTCTTATATTGGTATTGTGGGAAAAGCTATTGAACCAGCCATTAAACCTTTAGGTTATGATTGGAAAATTGGAATTGCTGTTGTGAGTTCATTTGCTGCAAGAGAAGTTTTTGTAGGAACCTTAGCGACAATTTATAGTGTTGGTGGAAACGATGATGATATGGAAAAAACCATTAAAAATAGAATGCAAGCCGAAATAAATCCGGTAACAGGTGAAAAGGTTTTTAATTTTGCTACTGGAATTTCGTTATTGTTGTTTTATGCTTTTGCAATGCAATGTATTAGTACGTTAGCTATTGTGAAGAAAGAAACCAATTCATGGAAATGGCCTATAATCCAACTTGCATTTATGAGTGGATTTGCGTATATTGTGTCTTTAATTGCTTATCAATTCTTAAAATAATGCAAGAAATTTTAGTTTACATCGCTCTTTTTATAGCCGTTGGGTTTTTACTTAAAAAATTCTTCTGGAAAAAATCTGCCAAGAAATCAAAATCTTGTGGTGATGATTGTGCTTGTCATTAAAATTTTAATTTGAATTTATTAATTGCTCTAAATCTAAATTTAAAGAAATGTTGGCACCAAAAAACTGACTTTTTCTATCATTATCAAATTTAATAAAGGGAGCAATATCATATTCAATTTTTGTTTGCAAATCAATAAACTTAAAAATTCTATATCCAAAACCTAGTTGCCCTCCATATATAAAAGTTTCAAAATCATCTTTTACATCTTCATTTTCAAGTGTTATTTTTGTTAAAAAAGAAATTTTTGGGCCTAATAGCATATAAAAACCTTTTCTATATTCTTGTCCAAAATCATATTTCAAATTTGGATTTATTTCTACAAATGAAAAATTAAATTTGTCTTGTGGAAATGTAAAAGAAGATGATTCGTAATATGCTTCTTTTTTGTTGAAAATTAATTCTGTTTTTAAACCTAAATTATCTGTAAATTGATATTCTAAATAGGCTCCAAAATTAACTGTTTTGTTTTTATCAGTTACAAAATGATATCTTCCATTATTATTCCCTATTTCATAAAGAGCATAACCAATTACTGGTCCATAAGAAATATTTTGAGCTTTAATTAAATTTGATGCTAAAAAAACAAGAGTGATAAAAATCGCTTTTTTCATTTTATAAATTTATATTAAATACAAATGTAAATTTTATTTATAACATTCCAACTCAACTTTCAAAACATAATCCTTCAATTCAATATTTTGACCTTCTTTTTTTACAGGTTGAACCAAAATATCTTTTACTTTTTTATCTATTAAAATGTATTTTGCAAAAAAATCTTTGTTTTGTTCTACTGTTTTATAGTTGATGGAAAGTGTTTCCGTTTTTTCAAATTTCTGATTTTTATAAATTTCAAGTTCCAACTGAACTTCTCCAGCCCAAATACATTCTACTCCTTCAGGACAACGGGAATCTGAAAGGATTTTGGTAATTTTCATTTCATAATCATTCCCAACTTTAGTTAGAGAAGTTGAATTAATTACGATTTCGTTTTCATTTATAACTTGTTTTGAAGCACAACTTATAAAAATAAATAGAGCTATAATTGGTGTGAAATACTTCATTTGAGTAAAAATTTATTTCTCAAAGTTACACAAAGTTTTTATCCTAAAGCCACATCCAAAGTCATCATCACAATAAATCCACCGATAAATCCTAAAGTGGCAATATCTGTGTTTTTCTCTAATTGTGTTTCTGGGATTACTTCTTCCACCACTACATAAATCATTGCACCAGCAGCAAAAGCTAAAGCATAAGGTAATACTGGTGTAAAAAAAGTCACAGCAACTGCTCCTAAAACTCCAGCAATAGGCTCAACAATAGCAGAGGCTTGTCCATACATAAAACTTTTTCTTCTACTCATTCCCATTCTTCGCAAAGGCATTGAAACCGCAATTCCTTCTGGAAAATTTTGGATTCCAATTCCTATGGCTAATGTAACCGCTCCAGCAATAGATGCTTCAGGAATTCCTGCTGCAACTCCACCAAATAAAACTCCAACTGCTAATCCTTCTGGAATGTTGTGTAAAGTAATAGCTAAGGTTAATAAAGTAGTTCGTTGCCAAGGTGATTTTATACCTTCTGTTTCTTTAAAATTAATGTGTAAATGAGGTAAAGTTTTGTCTAACATAAAAATAAATAAAGCTCCTAAAGCAAATCCAAGAGCTGCCGGAATTACTTTTATAAATCCTTCTCCTTCACTCATTTCAATGGAAGGTGCTAACAAACTCCAAAAACTTGCAGCAACCATCACTCCACCAGTAAAACCCAACATTCCATCAAAAAATGTTCGGTTCATTCCTTTAAAAAAGAATACAAATGAGGCTCCTAAAGCCGTTACAAACCAAGTAAACATGGTTGCATAAAAAGCAGCCAAAATTGGGTCAATGCTTTCTAAATAAGTTAATACATCTTGAAACATAATTATTGAACGTATAAGTTAGTAGCTATTTTATCTGAAATCGTAATTTTTTTTCCGTTAATTTCAACTTGTAAAATGTCGTCAAAAGTATCTTTTTCTAGAATTTTAAAAGTCGAACCTAATGCAATTTGTTGTTTGTCTAAATACTGTAAAAATTCTGCCGAAGAATCTTTAACTCCAACACATTTATAAGAAACATCGATTTTAGCATCTGATAAAAGTTGTTTTTGCACCTTTTTAATTTCACCATTTGCATTTGGAATTGGATCTCCGTGAGGATCAAAATCAGGAAAATTTAAAAATGCATCTAATTTATTAATTAATTTTTCCGATTGAATGTGTTCTAATTCTTCAGCAATTTCATGCACTTCATCCCAAGTGAAATTTAATTTTTCCACCAAAAAAACTTCCCACAAACGATGCTTTCTTACAATCATTTTTGCAGTTAAAGTTCCTTTTTCAGTTAAAGAAGCACCTTGGTATTTTTTATATTTTACTAAATCTTTTTCGGATAATTTTTTCAACATATCTGTTACTGAAGAAGCTTTTGTTTCAAGCATTCCTGCAATTGCATTCGTGTTTACACCTTTTGGAGAAACCACTGATAAATGATAAATTACCTTTAAATAATTTTCTTCTGAAGTAGTCATTAACTATTGTTTTAAGCAAATATATAAATTTTTATTTTGATTCGAGTAATTATGTTTTTAGTTTTGTCTAAAAATTAATTTAATGTTCAATAAAAAATATTTTATATTACTCTTATTTACGATATTCTCTTTTTCCCAAAATTCAATAACAGGGAAAGTTATATCAAATAATGAAAGTTTAGCTTTTGCAACAGTTTATTTAATTGAATTAAGCAAAGGAGTTACAACACAAGAAAATGGTCAATACAACTTTGAGAATATTCCTAACGGAAAATATACACTTCAATTTTCTTTTACAGGACTAAAAACTGTAAAAAAAACAATCACCATTTTCAATCAAAATGAATTAATCGTAAACTGTGAGTTAGATGAAATTGATACTTTAGACGAAGTCGTGCTCACCGGAACATTAAAAGCCGTCTCTCGATTAGAATCACCTGTTCCAGTTGAAGTATATTCAGCAGTGTTCTTAAAGAAAAATCCAACTTCAAACCTGTTCGAAGCACTTCAAAATGTGAATGGTGTTCGTCCTCAATTAAATTGTAACATTTGCAATACTGGAGACATTCATATTAATGGTTTAGAAGGACCTTATACAATGGTGACTATTGATGGAATGCCAATTGTTAGTGGTTTATCTACTGTTTATGGTTTGTCTGGAATTCCAAATTCATTAATCGATAGAATTGAAATTGTAAAAGGTCCAGCATCATCTTTATATGGAAGTGAAGCTGTTGGTGGTTTAATAAATATTATTACCAAACGTCCAGAAACAGCTCCAATGTTTTTTGCTGATGTTTTTAGTACTTCTTGGCTAGAAAACAACATAGATATTGGTGCAAAATATAGAATTGTTAAAAATATAAATTCCCTTTTAGGAATAAATTATTTCAATTACAACAACCTTATTGACAACAACCATGATAATTTCACTGATGTAACACTTCAAGATAGAATTTCAGTTTTTAACAAATTTAGTATTGATAGAAAAAATGGAAAAGAATTGAGTTTTGCTGGAAGATTTTTTTATGAAGATCGTTGGGGTGGAGAATTGCAATGGAATAAAAATTTTAGAGGTGGTGATGAAATTTATGGTGAAAGTATTTACACTACAAGATATGAGGCTTTAGGAAAATACCAATTACCCGTTTCAGAAAATATGTTTGCTTCTTTTTCTTATACAAATCATGATCAAAAATCTGTTTATGGAAATGTTTTGTTTTTAGCTCAACAAGAAATTGCATTTGGACAATTAACTTGGGACAAAACTATTGGAAAGCATGATTTTTTATTGGGAACAGCTTTTAGGTATCAATATTATAATGACAACACAACTGCAACCATAGAACCCGAAAAGACGAAAATTAGTAGCCTTTTCATTCAAGATGAAATTAAGTTTACGGAAGCACAAAGTGTTTTATTAGGTTCAAGATTAGATTATAATTCCATTCATGGTTTAATTTACACGCCAAGAATTGCCTATAAATGGAAACCTACTAAAAATGATATTTTCAGAATAAATGCAGGAACTGGTTTTAGAGTGGTTAATTTATTTACTGAAGAACATGCTGCTTTGACTGGTTCTAGAGATGTAATTATTACAGAAAATTTAAATCCTGAAACTTCCTATAATGTTAATTTGAATTATTTAAAAAAATTTCAGTTTGATAATGGAACACATACTGTTTTAGAATTCTCAAGTTGGTATACTCATTTTGAAAATCAAATTCTTCCTGATTATGACACAAACCCTAACCAAATTATTTATACTAATTTAAATGGCTATTCTAAGACTTATGGTTTAACAGGAAATGTTGAATTCATTTTCCCCTTTGGATTAAAATCAATGGTTGGTTTTACTGTTTTAGATTCAAAAATAAAAAGAGACGGAATTTTATCAACTCCAATTCTAACAGAAAAATATAGTGCAACTTGGGGTATTTCATACGATATTCCAAAATGGTTTTTATCTATTGATTACACAGGGAATTTATATGGTCCAATGCGATTGCCTTTATTAGGAAATTTAGATCCAAGAAGGGAATATTCACCTATTTGGAGTATTCAAAACATACAATTTACTTATAAAAAACTCAATCAATTTGAATTTTATGGAGGCATAAAAAACCTTTTAAATTGGACACCAAATAAGAATAA
The DNA here is from genome assembly GCF_042652765.1 of Flavobacterium ponti. Classification (NCBI taxonomy): domain Bacteria; kingdom Pseudomonadati; phylum Bacteroidota; class Flavobacteriia; order Flavobacteriales; family Flavobacteriaceae; genus Flavobacterium; species Flavobacterium ponti. The sequence continues at coordinate 195,172 of NZ_JBHSGW010000001.1, read as the reverse complement.
TCCATTCATTATTGCTAGAGCAAATGACCCATTTGACAAGGAAGTTGTTTTTGATACAAATGGAAATGCAACTGCAACACCAAACAATCCTTACGCTTTAACATTTGATCCAAGTTATGTTTATGGCCCAAATCAAGGAATAAGAGGTTTCTTTGGAGTTAGATTTAGATTAGATTGATATTTATCACTGTCAAAATTCTCTATCTTTGAAAAATGAAACACTTCAATTATATTTTTACAGGAACTGGATTAGCAGCTTTAATGACTGTCTATGAAATGATTTTGTCAAAAAAAACAGAAGACAAAACAATTCTTCTAATTGATAGTGATGCAAAAAAAACTAATGATAGAACTTGGTGTTTTTGGGATGATTCAAACCATTTTGAAGAAATAATTTATAAAGAATGGAAAAATACTCTTTTTGCTAATGAAAATTACAGGAAACAATTAAACATTGAACCGTATCACTATAAAATGATTCAAGGTACAGATTTTTATAAGTTCATTTTTAATGAAATTTCAAAACATGAAAACATTCATTTTTTACAAGAAAAAGTAATTGATTTTTCAGAATTAGGCAATCATTGTTTGGTCAAAACAGAAGAAAATAATTTTACTTGTAACAAGGTTTTTAATTCTATTTTTAATCCAAATTTAGTTACTTCTCAAAAAAAATATCCGTTATTACAACAGCATTTTATAGGTTGGTTTATAAAAAGTAAAGAGTCTGTTTTTGATGAAAATGCAGCCACTTTTATGGATTTTTCAGTAAAACAAAAAGGGAATACACGTTTTATGTATGTTTTACCAACTTCAAAAAATGAAGCACTATTAGAATATACACTCTTTTCAAAAGATTTACTTTCTAAAAAAGAATACGAAAACGAAATTGAATTATACATCAAAAATTTAGGCATAACTGAATATGAAATTGTAGAAAAAGAACAAGGCAATATTCCCATGACATGTTATCCTTTTTGGAAAAACAATACAAAAAACATCATAAATATTGGTTCTGCTGGTGGTTGGACAAAAGCAAGTACAGGTTTCACTTTTAAAAATGTGACTAAAAAATCAAAAGAGTTGGTTTCATTTTTAGAAACAAATTCTGACTTTACTAAATTTCATAAAAAAGATAAATTTTGGTTTTATGATTTACTCTTTATTGATGTTTTATACAAAGACAATTCAATAGGTTCAAAAGTGTTTTCAGGTTTATTTCAAGATGAAAATTCGGGTTTGATATTAAAATTTTTAGACGAAGAAACTACGTTATTTGAAGATTTAAAAGTCATTTTAAAATGTCCAAAAATTCCTTTTGTAAAAGCTTTATTATGCAGAATATTTAGATAGTATTTCATCTATTAAACCATAACAAATCTTTATGATTTCAAAAGAGTAGACTACAAAAAATCTTTGTAACTTTGCAACTCGTTAACTTTTAACAAAATTATTATGTATCCAGAAGAAATGGTTAAACCAATGCGTGCTGAATTAAATGACGCTGGTTTTCAAGATTTATATAGTGCTGACGAAGTAAAGAATGCAATTCAATCAGAAGGAACAACTTTAGTGGTTGTAAATTCGGTTTGTGGTTGTGCTGCAAGAAATGCTCGTCCTGGTGCTAAAATGAGTTTAGCAGGTGCTAAAAAACCTTCAAAATTAGTTACTGTTTTTGCAGGTGTTGACAAAGAAGCAGTTGATGCAGCTAGAGAACAAATGTTCCCTTTTCCTCCATCATCTCCAAGTATGGCTTTGTTCAAAAACGGTGAATTAGTTCATATGTTAGAACGTCATCACATTGAAGGTCGTCCAGCAGAATTAATTGCTGAAAACTTACAAGATGCTTACAACGAATATTGCTAATTAATATTTTTTAAAAAAATCAATCCCTTTCTAAACAATTAGTTAGGGATTTTTTTATTTTTACGCAACCCTTTTTAAAAACATTCATCTTATATATAAAACCAAACATGATGAAGACTTCTTTTTTATTCCTGATTTTGTTTTTTACATTGAGTTGTTCCAATGATGATGATGCAACGGTTGCTCCTCAAACTATAATTCCAACTCAAATTATAAAAGGTCATTTGAATTACAACAATACTTACGGAAACGAAAATATTGTAATTTCCAACACTGCTGATTGGCAAACTTTAATGACTAATTTTTCAACAATTGGTGTTATAAACAACACTCCTTTTGCTGAAACTAATATCGATTTTCAAAACTATATGATTCTTTTTGTCATTGAAGTCAAAAATAGCACTACTACAATTGATATTACTAATATTCAAGAAAATTCAAATAATATTACCGTTGATGTTGAAAATCTACAAGTTGGCTTAACTACTGATGTTGCTCATCCGTTTCATATTGTAAAAATTCCGAAAACAACAAAACCAATAGTTTTTCAATAATTATCTAAAAGCAAAACACTATGCAAGCATACTAAATCCCTATGTTTAGTGGTGTTTTTTTATGATAATAATAGTACATTTGTGCAAAATATTTTTTGATGGAAAAGTTAATTTCATATCCACTTTCTATTTTATATTATGCACTATTCTTATTTTGGTTAGTGCTTTTTCATCCAATTCAATGGATTTGTTACAATTTATTTGGCTACAATGCACACAGAATAAGTGTTTTTGTATTAAATTGGTTTTTGGTTAGAAATACACATATTTTAGGCACGACCTATTCATTCAAAGGAAGAGAAAAACTACCTAAAAACGTTCCTTTAATTATTGTTGCCAATCATCAAAGTCTATATGATATTCCAGCTATAATTTGGTTTATGAGAGCTTGGCATCCTAAATTTATTAGCAAAAAAGAATTAGGAAAAGGTATTCCAAGTGTATCGTATAATTTGAGAAAAGGTGGCTCGGCATTAATTGATAGAAAAGACCCAAAACAAGCCTTAGGTGAAATTAAAAAATGTGGTGAATTCATCAATAAAAATAATTATTCAGTAACGATTTTTCCAGAAGGAACAAGAAGCAAAACAGGAGTTCCTAAACCTTTTTCTGTCAATGGGTTAAAAATGCTATACAAATTTGCTCCAGATGCTTACTTTGTGCCAATTACCATTAATAATTCATGGAAAATGACTAAATTTGGACAATTCCCTCTAGGTTTAGGAAATAAAATAAATTTTCAAATTCATGAACCTTTAAAAATATCAGACTTTTCATTTGAAGAAATCTTTGAAAAAACAGAAAAAACAATAGTTGACGCTATTAAAATATAAATTTATGTCTATAAAAAATGTTAGATTAGAAGTGATGCAATTTTTGGAAAAAAGAATTGACAGCTTTGTTGAAGACTACTTAATTCCAGTTGAAACAATTTGGCAACCAACTGATTTATTGCCTGATTCTCAAAACGAAAATTTCTATGAAGAAGTTAGAGAGTTAAGAGAAATAGCTAAAGATTTACCTTATGATTTTTGGGTTACTTTAGTAGGTGATACAATTACCGAAGAAGCTTTACCAACTTACGAATCTTGGTTGATGGAAGTAGAAGGTGTTGATAATGAAGGAAGAAATGGATGGAGTCAATGGGTTAGACAATGGACCTCTGAAGAGAATCGTCATGGTGATGTTTTGAATAAATATCTTTATTTATCTGGAAGAGTAAACATGAGAGAAATTGAAATGACAACTCAACATTTAATTGCTGATGGTTTTGACATTGGAACAGGAACAGATCCTTACAAAAACTTCGTTTACACAAGTTTTCAAGAATTAGCTACTTATGTTTCTCACAATCGTGTAGCTCAAATGGCCAAAAAATATGGTGATAACAAACTTGCAAAAATGTGTCGTTTAATTGCTGGTGACGAAATGCGTCATCATCATGCGTATAGTGAATTTGTGAATCAGATTTTTAAAGTTGACCCAAGTGAAATGATGTTGGCTTTTCAACATATGATGAAACATAAAATAACAATGCCTGCTGGTTTTTTAAGAGAAAGTGGTGAAAAAATAAGTTCAGCTTTTGAAAATTTCTCTGATTCAGCACAACGAATTGGTGTTTATACTTCTGCAGATTATGTGGATATTATGCAGAAATTAATTGATAAATGGGAAATTGATAAAATTTCAAATCTTACTGACGAAGCAGAAAAAGCTAGAGATTTCCTTATGAAATTGCCTGCTCGTATGACAAGAATTTCAGAAAGACTTGTGATTCCTCAAGAAAGTCATGTTTTCAAATGGGTTCAACCTGCTTTGATTAAGTAAAACAATAAAATTTGAATTTTTATAATTCCAAATTCTAAAAGAGTTTGGATTTTTTTTTAAATTAATTATATGTCATTAATAGATAATACAATTCTATTTGTTAAAAAACAACTTCAAAATGCTGAAGGTGGACACGATTGGTTTCACATTGAGAGAGTTTATAAAAATGCCCTTTTGATTGCCCAAAATGAAGAGTGTAACCTAGAAATTGTAAAACTTGGAGCCCTTTTACACGATATCGCAGACAGTAAATTTCATAATGGTGATGAGACCGTTGGTCCAAAAATAGCCAGAGAATTTCTTGAAAAAGAAAAAGTGAAGGAAGAAACTATTTATCATTTGCTTAACATCATTGAAAATATTTCTTTTAAAGGTGGAAATTTTGAAAGAAAATTTAATTCTAAAGAATTAGATATTGTTCAAGATGCTGATAGACTTGATGCTTTAGGTGCAATTGGAATTGCAAGAACATTCAATTACGGTGGATTTAAGAACCGAGCTATTTATAATCCAAATATTGCTCCAAACCTCAAGATGAGCAAAGAAGAATATAAAAATAGTGAAGCTCCAACTATTAATCATTTCTACGAAAAATTGTTGCTTTTAAAAGACAAAATGAACACAGAATCTGGTAAAAAATTAGCCCAAGAAAGACATGTTTTTATGGAAAAATTCTTGTCACAATTTTATGCAGAATGGGATGGGTCTTTGTAGTAAGTAGTTTGCAGTTCAATGATTTTTTTACTGAAACTTTTATAAAATGAACTCCCAAAAATTATTATTATGAATGACCTTTGTGGTTTTAGGTTCATAATTTTTTGTAAATGATTTTGTGAATTTTACCTTTACATTTGGATTATATTTTATTTCATAAGCGTCTATTTCTTGATTTTTTATTTCCAAATAATCAATTTCAGCTTGTTGTGTATTTCTCCAAAAAAAAGTATCCGAAAAATTATTTTCATAACTCAATTTCTTTCTCCTTTCGCTAATAATAAAATTTTCCCATAAAGCTCCAACATCATCACGCAATTCGATTGGTTTGAAATTTTTAATTATTCTGTTTCTAAGCCCTACATCATAAAAATACACTTTTCGTCCCTTCTTCAGTTCATTATCTTGATTTTTACTAAACGCATTTAAACTAAAAACGATAAAGTTTTTTTCTAAAATATCGATATACTTTTCAACAGTTAAACGATTAATTCCTAAATCATTGCCTAATGAAGTGGTGTTTATTTCGCTTCCTATTCTAAAAGCTAACATTTGAACCAATTTATGTAAAGTAGCTGATTTTTTTATTCCTTCTATATTTAAAATATCTTTATATAAAAACCCATCTACCAAGTCATTTAATATTTTTTCTTCATTTCCTATATTAGTTACAACTTCTGGATAGTATCCATAAACTAATCGATGTGGTAAAAGTCTGTTTTCTTCCACAAAATTAGTATGCGTAACCATTTCTGAAAAACTTAAAGGAAATAATTGTATTTCTTCCTTTCTGCCAACCATACTTTCTTTGGTTTTATCGGCTAACTCAAAAGCACTACTCCCAGAAGCAATGATTTGAATCTCGGGAAAATTATCAACCATACGCTTAATGAGTAATCCAATATTATGAATCATTTGAGCTTCATCTATAACCAAAATTTTATTTAAGCCAACTATTGCATTTAATCTATCCGAAGTAATATTTTCTAAAAGTAATTGCGTATCGGGTTCATCACCATTTAACCACAAAAAAGAATGATTTTTTATGGTATTTTTCATTATGGATGTCTTCCCAACTTGTCTTGCACCAAATATAAGTATTGCTTTTCCCTTAAAAAGCAATGAATCTAAATAATTCTGTTGGACTCTACTTATCATTTTAATATAAATTTAAAAGACAAATATAGCAATAAATATAATAAAATATTATTTAAATAATTAAAAAATATAATAATATGATATTTAAATATCAAAAAAATATAATAATATGATATTTAATAAAAGTTTAATCTAGAAGAAAAATACATGAACTAGATTATTTACCAGGAAAAACAGCTTTTCTCTTTTCTAAAAAAGCAGTAGTCCCTTCTTTAAAATCTTCGGTTCCAAAGCAAGCACCAAAATTTTTGATTTCTGTTTCATAACCGTTAACACCATCTTCGTAATTAGCATTTACTGCTTCTATAGCTTTTGCAATGGCAACAGATGAATTTTTGGTAATTTTTGTGGCAATTCCTTTTGTGAATTCTAACAGTTCTGCTTGAGGTACAACATGATTTACTAAACCGTAATTTTTTGCGGTTTCTGCATCAATCATAGCGGCTGACATAATCATTTCCATAGCTCTTCCTTTTCCAACTAGTTGAGGTAGTCTTTGAGTTCCACCATAACCTGGAATTACACCTAAAGTTACTTCTGGTAATCCCATTTTTGCATTGTCTGAAGCTACTCTAAAATGACAAGCCATTGCCAATTCTAAGCCACCACCAAGAGCAAATCCATTTACAGCTGCAATTACTGGAGTTGAAAGATTTTGAACATAATCAAACAAAATTTCTTGCCCTTTAGCTGCCAATAAACCTCCATTTTCAACAGAGAAATTAGCAAATTCCGAAATATCGGCTCCAGCTACAAATGCTTTTTCTCCACTTCCTGTAACAATAATTACTTTTACAGATTTATCTTCATTTAAAGACTTAAAACCTTCATGCAATTCTTGAATAGTAGCTTTGTTTAAGGCATTTAATTTTTCAGGTCTATTGATGGTTACAATAGCAATGTTTTCTTGTTTTTCTATTAAAATGTTTTCCATTTTTATTAATTTTTAAACCGTTGACTAAGGCCGAACGATAATTGAGTTTATATATGATTTAATCTGTTATTGGAAATGAAACAAAAAATGTTGTTCCTCTATTTTCTTCACTTTCAAAAGTAATAGTTCCATTATAATTTTCAATGATATTTTTAATAATTGCTAAACCTAATCCCATTCCACTTGATTTTGTAGTGAATTTTGGTTCAAAAATTCTAGCCTTATTTTCTTCCGAAATTCCTTTTCCGTTGTCTTTTACCGTAATTTTTACATCTTCATTTTCTCTGAAAACATTAACTTGTACTTGTTTGTTTTCTTGTTCCTCTGGAATAGATTGAATGGCATTTTTAACCAAATTAGTTATTACTCTAATCAATTGTGTACGATCTAAACGAGCAATAATTTCAGCTTCAATACTTGAAAATTGAATAAAATCTTCATTAAAAATTTCCAATGACAATTCTACTATTTTAACCACATTTAAGGTTTCATTTTGTTGCGCTGGCATAGATGCAAAATTAGAAAATGCATTAGCCACAGAACTCATCGTATCAATTTGTTGAATCAAAGTTTTAGAATAATCATCTAATTTTTTCTTTACATCAGGATCATTTTCGTTAAAACGCATTTGAAAACTTTGAACCGTCAATCGCATTGGAGTTAAAGGGTTTTTAATTTCATGAGCCACTTGTTTAGCCATTTCCCTCCAAGCTTGTTCTCTTTCGCTATGAGCCAATTTGGAAGCACTTTCTTCTAGCTTATCAACCATGCTATTGTAAGCTTGAACCAATAAATTAATTTCTTTGCTACCTTCTTCTAAAACTATACGCTCATTTAATTGATTTAATTCTGTTTCTTTAATTTTATCACTAATCACTTTTAATGATTTTGTAATATAACTTGAGAGGAAATAAGAAAGTGCAATTGCAATTAAAAACATAAAAGCATACACTTGTCCAAATCGAATTAAAAAATTTTGTAATTCATTGTCATAAAAATCAGTATCTTCCTCATAAGGTAAATTTAAAATAGCCAATGGTTTAAACTTATTGTCTTTGATATAACTATAAGAATATCGCATCTTTAAACTATCAATAGTTTTAAATTCTACATACCTTTTTTCTACTGTAGATTCTAGTATTTTAAGAGTAGATGAATTGATATTTGGTGATTCTTTGTCTTGTTTAAAAACTGCTCTAGATGAGAGTAGCAAATCACCTTTTAAATCATATAGATTCAATTCCATACTATGAACATCTGATATTTCATAGATTTTTTCTTTGAAAATTAATGGAATATTTTGAGTTGATAAAGGATAAGTTGTGTTTTGAAGCACATAGTTTATATGCTCAACAATGGCATTTTCTTTTCGTTCTAACCTGTCTTGGTGATATTCTCTAGCTTCTTTTTTGAATTGGTAAATAGAAACTGCAGCAATCAATATAGATGCAATCATTGTTAAAAATATCATGGAAAGAAATATTCTTAATCGCAACGAAAGGTGTTTTATATTGAAAATTCTATCCATAATTTATTGATAACTACATTAGCTTTTATTTTTTTCTCGAATTCTTTTGTAGAATCGAAACCCTAACATAATTAAAATTGAAAATACAAAAATTCCGATAACCCCAAAAATCCAATTGATAGCACTTTTTAAAATCACTAAAAAAACAACGGCAAATAAGATTATTGTTGCTCCTTCATTCCAAATTCTAAAAAAGTTAGAAGTGTGTTTGACTTCGTTTTTTTGCAATTGTTTGAATATTTGATGGCATTTTGCATGATAAATATATAGCAGCAAAACAAATGCCAACTTTACGTGCATCCAAGATTGAGATAACCAACTTGGATTTAAATAGAGCAAATAAAAAGCAAATAGACTCGCTAAAACAGCACTTGGCCAAGTAATAATATACCAAAGTCTATATTGCATTAATTGATATTGTTTGATTAAAATATCTTGCTCTGGTTGTGGCTTTTGTTTGGCTTCTGCATGATAAACAAATAAACGAACAATATAAAAAAGTCCAGCAAACCAAGTGATTACAAATATTAAATGCAATGCTTTTATGTAATTATATTCCATCTTGTGCGTGTGTTAATTTGCGATTCATCTCTCTTTTTAAAAAGAAGGCTGTAACAATTGTAGATAAAATATCAGCTATTGGAAATGAAATCCATACTCCAAAAATACCATAATAATTTGGTAAAACTAAAATTAATGGAATCAAGAAAAATCCTTGTTTGGTTAATGTTAGTAAAAGTGCTGGAATAGCTTTTCCTGCTGCTTGAAAATAAGCTGCTCCTATTAATTGAATGGCAATAATTGGTGAAGCTGCAAAAACTATTCGTAAGGCATTTGGTGTTTCTTTAATAATATCTGCATCATTAGAAAAAACTGCTACAATTGGTTCAGCTAAAACTAAAATAACTAAAAAAATTATGGTTGCTAAAACTCCAGCCCATTTTATAGATGTTGAAATACTTTCACTAACTCTTACATATTTTTTTGCTCCATAATTGTATCCTGCAACTGGCAAAAAACCTTGTGTTACTCCTAAAATTGGAAACAACGCAAACATTAACATTCGACTTATAATGCCGTAAACAGCTACCGAATGTTCTCCACCATAAACAAAAAGCGTATGATTTAAAATGATAGATAAAATAGCCACAACACCTTGTCGAGCAAAAGTTACAAACCCTAAAGATGTAATTTCTGAAATGATTTTAAAGTCTAACAAGTAGTGTTTTAGGTGTAAACGCAATTCACTTTTAAAAATAAAGAACCATAATATAAAAGCAAAACACATAAAATAAGAAATTGAAGTTGCCAATGCAGCTCCAAACATTCCCCAATTTAAAAGTTTTATAAAAACAATATCTAAAATTATGTTACTAAAAGCTGGAATTATCATGGCAATCATAGCAAATTTAGGTTTCCCTTCTGCTCTGATAACTGTGTTTCCCATCATACATAAAGCCAAAAAAGGAACACCATACAAAACAGGAATAAAAAACTCTTTTGCAGGTTCCATGATTGCACCATTAGCTCCAAAAAGTAATAGCACTTCATCCGAATAAAATAACCCTCCAAAAACAGAAATTAAAGCCAAACCAAGGGTCATCAAAATTTGATTTCCAAAGGTATGTAATGCTTTTTCACGATTATTGGCTCCTAATGCTCTAGAAATAATGGAACTTCCTCCAATTCCTAAAGCCATTCCTAAAGATGAAATTAAAAATGTTATTGGTAAAACAACCGAAACTGCTGCTATAGCCAAGGAACCAATCCATTGTCCAACAAAAATGGTGTCAATTAAGATATTGACAGACATAAATAATATGCCTATCGAAGCAGGAACTGATTGTTTAATCAATAAATCTTTTATACTTAATGTACCTAATTCGGTGGAAGAAACTGCCATTATACGGTTTGTTCTTGATTTTGAAAAGCCCATTGATCAACCCAACGGCTTAATGTTTTTGCCCAATCATCATCATCATTTAAACATGGAATCGCTAAAAATTCTTCTCCACCATGTTCCTTAAATTGATGATTGGCTTCCATTGCAATTTCCTCTAAAGTTTCTAAACAATCGGAAACAAAAGCTGGAGTTACAACGGCTAATTTCTTAATCCCTTTTTCTGGCATTTTATTAATTTCAACATCCGTATAAGGTGTTAACCATTTATCACCTGCTAAACGCGATTGAAAAGTTTGGCTGTATTTTCCTTCTTCAATTCCTAAAAATTCTACTACTTGTTTTGTCGTTTCATAACATTGATGACGATAGCAAAATTCATGTGCAGGTGAAGGTGTGTTGCAACAACTACCATCTATTTTACAATGACTTTTTGTGATGTCAGTTTTACGAATATGACGCTCAGGAATTCCATGATATGAAAATAATAAATGATCATATTCAAATCCTTCTAAATGTCTTTTGATTGAATTTGATAAATCTCTGATGTAGTCTTTTTGATTGTAAAAAGCTGGAATTATCGTGAAACTCATATGAGGAAATTTTTCCTTGCGTAATTTTTCAGCTAATACTAAAATAGTTTCTGTTGAAGCCATTGCATGTTGTGGATACAGAGGAAATAACAAAACTTCAGTAATTCCTTGATCACTTAATTTTTGTAAACCATTTTCTATACTTGGATTACCATATCTCATAGCTAATTCAACTGGTACACTAACTTGCTTTTGAATTTTTTCTTGTAACCTTTTAGATAATACAATTAGAGGAGAGCCTTCATCCCACCAAATTTTTGCGTAAGCTGCTGCTGATTTTTTGGGTCTTGTTTGTAAAATAATTCCTCTAACTAGCAAAGCTCTCAATAAAAATGGAACATCTATTACATATTTATCCATTAAAAATTCATCTAAATAAGGCTTAACGTCTTTTGGTGTTGGACTTTCTGGTGAACCTAAGTTTACTAATAATACTCCTTTTTTCATATACATTTTCCGAGAAAACGGAAATTTTTTAAATTAAACTATTTTTATACATTCAAATTCAAATTCATTAAATATTTTTTTGGTGTGGTGCCAAATTTCTTCTTAAAAGCAGCAATAAAATGACTAGAAGTGCTGTAACCAATTTTCAATCCAACTTCATTAACATTATAAGAACCACTATCTAACAAATGACGTGCATATTCCATTTTATAATCAAACAAAAAGCTATAAACACTATCTCCATAAATTTGTTTGAAACCAACTTTCAACTTTTTAATATTCAACCCAACTTGGTCTGCTAATTCTTGTAAACCTGGTGGTTCAGCCATATTAGCTATTACAATTTCTTTGGCTTTTTTGATTTTAAGAACGTTTTCTTCATCTATTAAAAACGGACAGTGTTCTGCATTTGGATCTTCATTTCTGTTAAAATACAAGCTCAATAACTCATACCCTTTCCCTTTTAAATACAGATTTTTAATAGATGTATTTTGGTTATAATGAAAAATTTGATTTAACACAATTGCCATTGACGGACTTATGTCTTCTTCACCATAATATTTTTTATCTAAATTTTCTTCACTCAAAAAAGGAATATATTCTGCTTCATTAGAAAATAAAGTATGGAATTTTTTTATAGAAATAAGTGCGGAAATAATCCAAGATTTTGGTGCAACTTCTAAATGTAAAGGCAATTCTTTTTGAGGATTGTATAATAAAAGTGACTTCTCTTCTTTCAAATCTAAAGCATAACTTCCATTATTAAAAATAAATTTTCCTTTCCCCTTCACATTAAAATGAAATTGAATCAATCCTGTTTTAACCTGTTTTTCAAAACGTTGTACCTCATCAGTGTCATTTTGAAAACGCAATAAAATAAAATCGGGTTCAATTTTTATTTCTTCTTCCATCTTAAATAAGCTTTATTCATGTTGATGTAATTATTTTTTTTAAACAACCACATATTACAAAATTAAATTATTTTGATGGTTTATTCTTTGTTTTCTTTTAAATTTATAGTTTGTTTAAAGTTTTGATACATTATTTCAAATTAGCAGAAATACTAATGTTAATTTTATTTGACACTTTGTTTTTTACTACTGAAGGAATTGAAATATCAAAATCACTTGCATTAACTGATAAATTAGATTGCAAACTAATTCCACTAGATGACTTACTCATTTTGGCATTAGTTTTTATTGCAACTGTTTTGCCATGAAGCTCAAGTTTACCATTAATCACAAAATCTTTGGAAGTATCTGTCAAAGCATTAACGTCAAATCCTTCAATTTTACCTCTAAAAATAGCTTTTGGATATTTGTCACTTTCAATATAATTTTCATTAAAATGTTCTTCCATTAAAGCAACTTTAAATCTAAAACCTTTCATGAGTGCTAAACTTGCAATTTCACCTGTTTTGGTATTTAAAACAAAGGTGACATTACTGTTTGTAGCTTTTACTTCTTCAAAGGAAGGAACTGATGCTTCAAAAGTAACCACTGCAGATTTACTGATCATTTTTTCCTGAGACATGCATATACTAACGTTCAAAACATAAAATAGTGCTATTATTATTTTTTTCATGATTTTTATATTTAATTTTTATTCTAACAAACCGTCTTGTTCCCAATTAATCACTAAATCAATTGTAGATTGTGGTAATTTTGGACCACCTTGAGGCATTAACAAGCTATTACCATTATCTAATGAAATTCTGTTGATTAATCCTCTATTTTGAACAGCATTTCTTACTTGTTCATAAGTCACCAAAGACATTGGTGCTCCATTAATAGGTACTTGAGCATGACAAGAAATACAATTATTATCTATAATAGACTTAATATTTTTTGAATAAGTTATCTCTTCTAAAATAGGTGTACTATCTATTAAAGTTTCTGGATTATCATTTGAACAAGCAAATAATAGTCCTGTAAATAAAAAAAGTGCAATGCGTTTTTTTGAATTCATCTTATTGGTTTTGAATTTATATTGATTCGCTTTTTAAATAAAATTCTACAAGTCGTAAATCATAAAATTAAGTAAAATCATATACGTTAAAATCTTAACTATAGTTTTTTTAAATGTAAAACCAACTTTGTCCTTTTAACGTAGATAGAATTGAACCTTTTAAAAAGAGCAATCATGAACAAAAAAATACTTTTCGGCTTTTTGATTTTTTCAGCTATTGCAATTTCAGTTTATTTATATGCCTATAAAGATCATAGAGATATTGCTAATGAAAAATCAGCTCATACAATTAAAGTGTCTGAGTTGCAAAATGAGTTTGCCATCAACGACAGTTTAGCTTTAAAAAAATATCAGGACAAAACTATTGAAGTTAATGGGCAAATTACAAGTATCGATACTGATAATAATGCTATTGTTCTTGATGAAAAAATATTTGCAAGCTTTAATGACAGTTTAGCTAAAGAAATTGTTTTAGGCAAAAAACTAAAAATTAAAGGACGCTTTCTTGGCTATGATGAATTATTAGAAGAGTTTAAAATGGACCAATGCTTTCTTACACAATAAATAACCCTTCAGCTAAAATTATATCATGAAAAAAATTACACTATTTTTATTTTTACTTCCTTTATTCACTTTTTCACAAGAAGATTTATTAGAAGGTTTAGATAGCATTTCTGTTAATCAAAAAGTATCTTCAACATTTAAAGCTCTAAAAATTGTTAACCTAGAATCAACGAAACTAGCAGCCAAAGGTGATTTATATTTTATTGTAGCCCATAGATTTGGTTCTATAAAAGATGATTTTGAAGGTTTTTATGGTTTAGATAATGCCAATACCCAATTAAAATTTGTTTATGGTTTAACCGATTGGCTTACAATTAGTGGTGCAAGAAGTGAGTTAGCCTATGATTTTTCCACAAAATATACACTTATCAACCAAGTTAATGAAGGTTTTCCAGTAACTTTTACTGGATTTACAAGTTTAGCAATTAATAATACCTTAAAAGAAAGTCTTTACCCAAAATTAAAATTTGACAATCGATTAAGTTATGTAGCCCAATTATTAGTTTCTAGAAAATTTTCTGAAAAACTTTCACTGGAAGTTGCTCCAACATTTTTACATGAAAATTTTGTGGATAATCCCCTGCAAAACAATACACAGTATTTAATTGGAGCTGGAGGTCGTTACAAGCTTTCAAAACGATGGTCTCTAAATATTGATTATGCCGCTCACTTAAATAGGGCATCAAACTCTATCTACAAGAACCCTTTATCAATTGGCTTTGATTTAGAAACAGGTGGACATGTTTTTCAAATGCACTTTACTAGTTCGCAAGGAATTCATGAAGCAGGATATCTTGCTCAAACAACAGGAGATTGGACAAAAGCAGATGTCTATTTTGGTTTTAATTTACTACGCGTTTTTTAAATATTTAAGCACTAAAGTATTTAAAATGATTCTAAATTGATGTTTTTATTACAAAATTTAAAACCGTCTAAAAAACTAATCCGTAAATGATACTAAAACACAATCTTATGAAATTAAATAAAACAGTTAAAAAAGGGCTTTTAATAATAGTGGGAATATTTGTATTATTCATTGCTATTTTACTTTTTCATATTATAACCGCTAAACCAGCAGTATATGAAAATGCTAATTTACAAGTTAGTCGAATTGATTTTAAATCAACTATTGATTCTATTCAGGCCAAACAAATTTGTGCTGATTTAAGAACAATAAAAGGTATAACAACCGACTCCATAATTGTAAAAAGAAATGTTGTAGTATACTTTCACAACAACTCAATTACAAATTCCGAAAAAGTTTTCAACGAATTAATGGAAAAAAGACCTTATGAAGCAGAGCGATATATCTTACCAGCTAATTTAGCTAATAAAGAAGTATGTCCTGTAGACCAAAATAGTTTTAGTTATAAAATGTCTAAATCTATAAATCAATTTTTTAATTAACCTTAAATTTTATTAGTATGAGAAATTTTTCAAAAATTACACTCGGTGTAATTCTTATTGCATCAGCTACATTCATGTCTTGTAGCAAAGATGATGATCCAGATCCAGTAGTAATTGTTGATCCACCTGTTGAAGCTTCAATTTATGATCGTTTAGGAGGAACAACTTTAGTTGCTGACCCAGACAATGCTGGTCAAATGATTGAACAAGGACGTTTGTCTTTCCGTAAAGTTGTTAACTCAACAGTAGGTCTTATTGTTGCAGACGTTCAAGACAATGCTTCTGGGAATCTTGGAGCACATTTTGCACCAGTTTTAGCAGAAGTAGGAAATGGGAACACAACTAACCTAGCAATATTAGTGGATAATTTAACAGATTTCTTTTCATTTAACACAGGTGGAACAAATCCAGTTAATACATATTCAGGTTTAGATATGGTTTCTGCTCACGATCCAGCTGTGAATGCTCGTATGGGTGTAAAATCAACAGATAATGACTACACAAAATTTGTTGGTTATGTTGGTGCTGCAGCTAACGCAAATGGTGTTGCTTCTAATACAGAACTTTATTCAGATATCGTTGATGTTTTAGAATCATTGAGATCTCCAATTGTCCAAAATTAACATTTTTTGGAAAGCACAAAACGCTGTCTCAAAGACAGCGTTTTTGTTTTAAAATAAGCATGTACTTAAATATCAATCATTTAATACATTATAAAAAAGAATAAAATTATTTTCTCTTCAATAGAACTCTTAGCGATATTTTTTCGTATATAAATAAAAGAAAAACAAATGTGTTTATTTAGAATTGTTCTATATAATGAAGTTAAAAACTCCTTATTTTATAATGATTCATGCGTAATTTTTTTTTAATAACTTTTTTTTTCAAAATAATCTCTAAGCGATACAAAAAGTCCTTCAAGCGTTACTTTTATATATGGTATATAGATAATTTTGTTGAATCTTTAAGAATAAGGATAAATATGGAAAATTTTAGAATGGCAAAACATACTTCTTTTTATGCATTGGGTATTAGTTATAAAAAAGCTGATGCAATTATGAGAGGAAAATTTAGTTTAAACTCACAAGCAAAATCTACTTTATTAATTCAAGCTGAAGCTGAAGGGATTGAGTCGTTAATAGTTACTTCAACATGTAATAGAACTGAAATATATGGTTTTGCAAATCATCCGTATGAACTTATTAAATTACTTTGCGAAAACAGTAAAGGAACAGTAGAAGAGTTTCAAGATATAGCTTATATATACAAAAATCAAGAAGCAGTAAATCACATGTTTAGAGTTGGAACTGGTTTAGACAGTCAAATTCTTGGTGACTTTGAAATAATTAGTCAATTAAAAACTGCTTTTGTTGAAAGCAAATCTAATGGACTAGTTAATAGTTTTCTTGAAAGATTAATAAATTCAGTAATACAAGCTAGTAAGAAAATCAAAACAGAAACTGATATCTCAACTGGAGCAACTTCAGTATCGTTTGCTTCCGTTCAATATATTATTAAAAATGTAACAGATATTTCTTCCAAAAACATTTTATTATTTGGAACCGGTAAAATTGGTAGAAATACTTGCGAAAATTTAGTTAAACATACTAAGCATGAGCATATCACTTTAATTAACAGAACAAAAGACAAAGCCGAAAAATTAGGGGAAAAATTAAATTTGATTGTTAAAGACTATTCAGATTTAGAAGTTGAATTACAAAAAGCTGATATTGTTGTTGTAGCTACTGGAGCTCAAAATCCTACGATTGACAAAACTCTTTTAAATTTAAAAAAACCACTTTTAATTTTAGATTTATCTATTCCAAAGAATGTAAATGAAAATGTACAAGAAATCGAAGGAGTTACTTTAATTCATCTAGATCATCTATCTCAAATTACAGATGAAACTTTAGAAAAAAGAAAACAACATATACCTCATGCTGAAGCTATTATTGATGAAATAAAAGGAGAATTTTTATCTTGGACGAAAAACAGAAAATTTGCCCCAACTATTATAGCATTAAAAGAAAAATTGAATTCTATTAAAGAAGGTGAATTGAATTTTCAACGAAAAAAATTACCTAACTTTGACGAAGAACAAGCAGAATTAATAAGCAATAGAATTATCCAAAAGATAACAAATCATTTTGTAAACCATTTAAAAGATGGAGATTCTTCAATGGATGAAGGTATTGAATGGATAGAAAAAGTATTTAAGTTAGAACAAGAAAAAATATTTTTTTAAATCTTCTTACCTATAATTTAGAAAAAACAACTAAGTGATTGAAAAAAAAATACGCATTGGAACACGTGACAGCGAATTAGCTCTTTGGCAAGCTCACACAGTTCAAAACAAACTTCATGAATTAGGTTACAAAACTGAAATCATCGCAGTAAAATCTACAGGTGATATTATACTTGATAAACCTTTATACGAATTAGGAATTACAGGAATTTTTACCAAAACCTTAGACATTGCCATGCTAAAAGGTGACGTTGATATTGCTGTGCATTCCATGAAAGATGTGCCAACAACTTTACCCATTGGAATTGTTCAAGCAGCAGTTTTAGAAAGAGCCAATACATTAGATATTTTAGTACACAAAGGTAATCTTGATTTTTTAAATTCAGAAGGTACAATTGCTTCTGGAAGTTTAAGAAGAAAAGCGCAATGGTTGCATAAATATCCAACACATCAAGTAGAAGATTTACGTGGAAATGTAAATACTCGAATGCAAAAGTTAAAAGACAATAACTGGAACGGAGCTATATTTGCAGCAGCTGGTTTAGAAAGAATTAATTTAAAACCAGATACTTTTCTAAATTTAGATTGGATGATTCCAGCTCCTGCTCAAGGAGCAATGGTTGTTGTAGCAATGGAAAATGATGAATTTACAAAAGAAGCTTTAGCAAAATTAAACCATAAAGAGTCTGAAATTTGCACTTTTATAGAAAGACAATTTCTTCGCACTCTAGAAGGTGGTTGTACTGCTCCAATTGGTGCTTTGGCAGTTAAAAAGGGTAAACAAATTGAATTTCAAGGTGTTTTATTTTCTTTAGATGGAAAAGAAAAGTATTCCATTGAAAAAAGTTGTAATTTTGATTCTTATTTGAATTTTGGTCAGGAATGTGCCAAAGAAATTTTAGAAAACGGAGGAAAATCTTTAATGGACAAACTTCGAGCTGAATTAAAAGTGAAATAACCACTCTTAAAATGGAAAAAGAATCATTACTCAATTACCTATACCGATTTTTTGACATCATTGTTTTGTTGTTTATCGTGTTTGATTTTGGATATGATTTTGAAGAAAATTATAATTCTCCTCATGTAATTGGTTTAATTATTTTATCATTTGCTCTTTTAGGATTTAATCTTTTTAAATTTATCAAATATAAATTTAAGAGTAATAAAAAGGTTGCTTTTGCAAACATTATACTTTTATCATCCATACTTTTTGCTTCTTTATTAACTGCACTAGTGCATTTAGATTATAGCATTCCTTATATGTTGCAAAAAGTAAAACCAATTTTAGAAGGTGGATTAATTTTCTACTTTTTAATACGACTTTTGGTGTTAGTTAGACATATTTATGATATCTATTTTAATCCAGCAATTGTTTTTGTTGGAAGTTTTATGATTCTTGGTTTAACTGGTGCCTTTTTACTAATGCTACCAAGTGCTACAACTAACGGAATTTCATTTACCAATGCTATTTTTACGGCTACAAGTGCTGTTTGTGTTACTGGTTTAGCCGTTGTTGATACTGCAAAAGATTTTACCATAATTGGGCAATCTATTATTTTAGTTTTAATTCAATTGGGTGGAATTGGTATTTTAACATTTACTTCTTTCTTTGCTTTCTTTTTTAGAGGAAGTTCATCGTTCAAAGAAGGTCTTAATACAAAAGATTTTATTGCTACAGAAGGTCTAAAAGATGTTTTTAGAGCTGCTTTAAATGTTGTGATTTTCACACTTTCTGTTGAGTTTATTGGTGCAATATTTATTTATTTTTCAATTTTAGATAATGATGCAGTAACTAGTAAATTCTTCTTTTCTATTTTTCATTCCATTTCTGCATTTTGTAATGCTGGTTTCTCCATCTTCTCAGCTGGATTATTTGATGATAGCATTCGATTTGATTATTTCTTTCAATGGATTATTATGATATTGATTATTTTTGGAGGATTAGGTCATAATATTATATTTAACTTCTATCAATATCTTAAAACGTTTGTTTTAGAGTTATTTGATAAAAACAGAATTCATAAACAAGTTAGAGTAATTACATTAAATACTAGACTTGTTCTTTATACTACTTTAGTATTGCTGATTGTTGGTTTTGTGTTTTTATATATTTCAGAATACAACAACACTTTGCTTATGCATGAAACCTCTTTTGGAAAAATAACTAATGCTGCTTTTAATGCAGTAACTCCAAGAACCGCTGGTTTTAATACTGTAGATTTTACAAAATTTACTGTACCATCATTATTGTTCATAATTTTTTTAATGTGGATTGGAGCTTCACCTGCTTCAACTGGTGGTGGAATAAAAACGAGTACCTTTGCATTAGCAACTTTAAATATATTTGCCGTAGCGATGGGAAAAACTAGAATTCAAATTTTAGGAAGAAGAATTACAAGTGAATCTACTTCTAGAGCTTTTGCTATTTTATGTATTTCCTTAATTGTTATTGGAATTGCAATTATGGCATTGTTGATATTTGAACCCAAAGATACTCCAGTTTTAACTGTTGTTTTTGAATGTTTTTCAGCATACAGTACGGTAGGGTTAAGTTTAAATTTTACACCTACTTTAACAGAGCCAAGTAAATATGTAATCATTGCAACTATGTTTATTGGTAGAATTGGAATGCTCAATTTAATGGTTGGAATACTTCGTCAATTGAATCATCAATTTTATGAGTATCCAAAAGAAAATATTTTGATAAATTAATACTATACAAAATGAAAGTAATCGTTTTTGGATTAGGAAATTTCGGAATGTCATTGTCGTTATCACTAACAGAAACAGGCAACGAAGTAATTGGAATCGATAAACAAATGGACAAAGTAAATCTGGTTAAAGACAAGATTTCACATGTAATTTGTATGGATTCTACGAATGAATTGGCTTATGATGCTGTTCCATTAAAAGATGCAGACAAAGTTGTTGTAGCCATTGGAGAAAATGAAGGTGCTGCTATTATTACAACAGCCATTATTAAAAAATTATCGGATGTAAAAATCATTTCTCGTGCTTTATCTCCTATTCACGATACGGTTTTGGAAGCTATGGGAATTCACAGTATTATTCATCCTGAACAAGATTCTGCAGATAGATTAACTAAGCAAATCAATTTCAAAACTACTTTAGAAAACTATCAATTAGATAATAATTACACCATTTCGGAAGTAAAATCTCGACCAGAATTTCATGGAAAAACATTGGCTGAATTAAATGACATAGACAAATATCATTTGACATTAATCACCATTATTAGAAAAAGAGAAAAAAAGAATTTAATAGGTAAAAAAACTATTGTAAAAGAAACTATTGGTCGTCCAACTCCAGAAACTGTTTTGCAAGAATGTGATATTTTGGTCGTTTATGGAAACAATAAAGACATTTCATACTATTGTGAAGACCAAGAAGAAAGCGAAATAAAATTATAGATTTTGAAAACTATTCTTTCAACAAAAAAATTAGAAAAAGCAACAAAAAAAAGACTTTCTGATGCTGGTTTTAATGTAATAGAAAAGCCGTTTATCAAAACAAATAGTATTGATTTTCAAGTAAAAACTATAAACGAATTTGTAATTTTTACTAGTAAAAACTCAGTTAAGAGTGTTTTAAAACATAAAGTAGAAAGTCAAGTTAAAGAGAAAAAAATATTCTGTGTAGGTCAAAAAACCAAAAAATTTCTTGAAAAAAATCATTTTAAAGTTCAAGAAACCGCTGATTATGCTAGTGATTTGGGTTCAATAATTGTAGAAAAATATAAAAATAATTCGTTTACTTTTTTTTCAGGAAATATCAGAAGAAACACTTTACCTGATTTATTAAATGAAAACAATATAAAATGGAATGAAGTTGTGGTTTATGAAACAACTTTAAATCCAAAAAAAGTAACTTCAAAAATTGATGGAATATTATTTTTTAGTCCATCAGCCGTTGATAGTTATTTGACAAAAAATAAACTAGAAAATCAAACTTGTTTTTGCATTGGAACCACAACCGCAAAAGCCTTAGAACATAAAACAGAAAATATAAAAATTGCATCACAACCAACTGTTGAAAATGTAATTGAAGAAGTACTAAAATATTATAAATAAACTTAGCAACTACGTTACTTAGTTCCTTTGAAACTTAAAAAAAATGATTAAAAACGATTTATTTTTAAAAGCATTAAACAACGAAACTGTTGAAAGACCACCAGTTTGGATGATGCGTCAAGCTGGAAGATATTTACCAGAATTTATGGCCATCAAAGAAAAATATGATTTTTTCACCAGATGTAAAACTCCAGAATTAGCCTCTGAAATTACGGTTCAACCCATTAGAATTATCAACCCTGATGCTGCTATTTTGTTTTCAGACATTTTAGTAATTCCTCAAGCCATGGGTATTGATGTGGAACTAGAAGACGGAATTGGACCAGTTTTACCCAATCCAATTCGCAAAGCTTCGGATGTAGATAACGTTTTTATTCCAGACATCAACGAAACTTTAGGATATGTTATGGATGCTATTGACATGACTCGAGAAAAACTTGATAATGAAGTGCCTTTAATTGGTTTTGCAGGTTCACCTTGGACAATTTTCTGTTATGCTGTTGAAGGAAAAGGTTCTAAAAGTTTTGATAAAGCCAAAGGTTTTTGTTTTACAAATCCTGTTGCGGCTCATTTATTGTTGCAAAAAATCACAGATACAACCATTTTATATTTGAAAGAAAAAGTAAAACATGGTGTAAATGCGGTTCAAGTATTTGATTCTTGGGGTGGAATGCTTTCTCCAGCAGATTATCAAGAATTTTCATGGAATTACATGAATCAAATTGTAGAAGCTTTAGCACCAGAAACAAAAGTGATTGTTTTCGGAAAAGGTTGTTGGTTTGCTTTAGACGAAATGGCAAAATCAAAAGCATCAGCAATTGGTGTAGATTGGACTATTACAGCAAGAAATGCAAGATATTTAACTGGTGGAAAGAAGACCTTACAAGGTAATTTTGACCCATCAAGATTATTATCTCCAATTCCAGTTATCAAGAGAATGGTACATCAGATGATAGATGATTTTGGAAAAGATAATTACATTGTAAATCTAGGTCACGGAATTTTACCAAACATTCCTGTTGATCATGCTAAGGCCTTTGTGGAAGCTGTGAAAGAGTATAAACAGTAGTTTGATTTCCTGCAAGGTTTTCAAAACCTTGTAGGTATAATGAGTTAATAAATGAAGTTAGAAGTATTAGAAAAAGACAGGTTTTATCACGTTTATAACAAAGGAATAAATGCTACTAATATATTTTCTAACAATGATAATAAAAGATATTTTTTAAAACAATTAAAGTTATATTTAAAGAATCAAATTTCAATTTATGCTTATTGTTTAATGGATAATCATTTTCATTTAGTTATAAAAATAAATTCTGAACCTGATATTGTTACACAAAGTTTTTCTAATTTTTTTAACTCTTACGCAAAAGCATATAACAAACATATTGGTAGAACAGGAAGTCTTTTTGAAAAACATTTTAAAAGAATTCGATTAGAAAATGAAGAATACTTGAAGAACTTAATAATTTATGTTCATATGAATCCTAAACATCATTTAGATATGGATTTTAAAGAATTTGTGTTTTCTTCATATCAAACTATTTTATTAGAAAAAGAAACTAAAATTGAACGAAAAACAGTTCTTGATATATTTGGAGGAAAGGATAATTTTATTTTTTGTCATAATGAAAGAAATGATAAATTAACAGAAAAATATACTTTTGAATAGAGTTTAATTTCCTGAAAGTTTTTTAAAACTGGGCAGTATATTTTAAGAAGAAATAACATAAAAAACACCTACAAGGTTTTGAAAACCTTGCAGGAGAGAGAAACATGAAAGATAAATTTTACGCATACATACAAAATTTACAAGACCAAATCTGCAAAGGTTTAGAAACTATAGATGGAAAAGCCTATTTCAAAGAAGATCTTTGGAGTAGACCAGAAGGTGGTGGTGGAAGAACGCGTGTTATTGAAAACGGAAATGTTTTTGAAAAAGGTGGAGTAAACATTTCGGCTGTTCATGGAAAGTTGCCTGATTCTATGCAAAAACTTTTTAATGTTGGTGAAGCAGATTTTTTTGCTTGTGGATTGAGTTTGGTTATTCATCCAAAAAGTCCAATGGTACCAACTGTTCATGCTAATTGGAGGTATTTCGAAATGTATGATGATCATGGAAATATAATCAACAGTTGGTTTGGTGGTGGACAAGATTTAACACCATACTATTTGTTTGAAGACGATGCTACTCATTTTCACCAAACTTGTAAAACCGCTTGTGACAAACATAATCCTGAATTTTATCCAAAATACAAAAAACAATGTGACGATTATTTTTGGAATGCTCATAGGAATGAAGCACGTGGAATTGGAGGATTATTTTTTGACTATTGCAAAGAAACTTCTGAAATGAAAATGGAAGATTGGTACAAATTTGTGACTGAAGTTGGGAATAGTTTCCTGAGTGCTTATTTACCAATTGTTGAAAAACGCAAAGATTTATCTTATACAGATGTTCAAAAGAATTGGCAAGAAATTCGTCGTGGTCGTTATGTAGAATTCAATTTAGTTCATGATAAAGGAACACTTTTTGGACTAAAAACTAACGGTCGAATTGAAAGTATTCTAATGAGTTTGCCACCACATGTTCAGTGGATTTATGACCATCATCCTGAAAAAGGAAGCGAAGAAGAAAAGCTACTTCAAATACTAATGAATCCTAAAGAATGGGTTTAAAAAAAAGAGCAGTAATTGAATAACTACTGCTCTTATTTAGTTCAATTTCCATTAGATTAATTCATATAATCAATTAAATCTAAGGTTTGTAAAATAATGTTTTTGTTTGAAAAATTAGAATTCAAATTCATTTCTACTTTCATGGTATTTCCATCTAATTTATTGGATGATTTCATTTCAATATTTCTAAATTGATCTGCTACTCGCAATGCTTTTGCAGTATCTCTTCCAAAATCCTCTACTAACATATAACTTTTGATAAAATCTTGGATATTGAAGTTTCCTGAAAAATAATAATCCGCAGATTCTTTTGCCATTCTTTTAGAAAAATCCGATGGAGAACCTTTGGTTAAGTAGTTTATTCCATTTGTAAAGACAAGGACATCACCTTCTTTCATGATAAACATATCTCCAAATTCATTCGTACCTTTTATTTTATAATTTCCGTTTTCTTGTACCAATACATCTTTCTTTAATCCTAATTTCAATAATTTTTCGCTCATTTTTGGATGAGTTGATGTTAAAATCACTGAAAAAACTGGCTTGTTTTTTTCAATGGTTTTTTCCACTTCAATCTCTTCATAATCATCATCATATTCAACCGTTTTAAAAGTGTAGTTAAACTTCTCCATTCCATGAAAGAACATAGCAAAATCTCCATCCATTAGGGTTGCTGTAGCTTCTTCATCAACAATGGTTGTCATCAAATCCATTACAATATCAATTCCTTCTTTCTCGATAGGTAAAGCCGAAAATGATTGTTCAATAATTGCTGGATAATTTTTTAGAATTTCTGCTGTACTCATGTGATAAGTAAAATATCCTAAAGGTTCATTTTTTGGAAAATACTTATAAATGTTCTCGTTAGGTTTTCTTGAAATCACTTTTTTCATCACATTTGCTAAAGGCTCTGTATATTCAAGTGTTTGTGTAACTCTAGCTTTGTCATTTTCAAAAAACATATCCATATTCATTCCTTTTACACTATAAGTTAACTCATAAGGAATTGCATTTGGAGTCATTTTACCAAAAAAAGCATACAAAGAAGTCATTTTCCCAGTCAAAGCTTGATAATCCATCCAAGCTGAAATATCAGCCTCTTTGTTTACTTTTGAAGAAGTTGGTATATCTAATCCTTTTTTAAACATTTTAGCAATTTCATCAGATTGTCTTTCATGTTTTAATTTTCTTTCTTCTGCTATTCTTTTTTCGTTTTCCTCTCTCATTTTTTTAAAGTACTCATCGTCATAATAATCATCATAGTCTTCTTCCATTTCTTCTGCTTCAACTTCAACAACTTCAACAGCATCATAATCTTCTTCTAAGATTTCTGTACTTTCAATCTTCACTTCTTCAACCTCAATTGCTTCTTCATCATAAGACTCATCATAAACAGTTTCTTCAACTTCATAAGCTTCTCCGTAAGGATTATTTCTATAATAATTCTTTGGCTTAGTATCATAACTAACATAAATAACCAAAACTTTTTTATTCCAAGCCAACGAGTAATCTTCATTTGCTGGTGAATACATTGAATAGTTAGATTTTTTTACAATTTTATCATTTTTTGAAGCTTGATTTTTCTGAATCATACGTTGTATTAATTCAGTAGTTTTCTTTTCATCTACAATTGGAAGCGTAATTTGGGTATAAGAAATACTGTCTTTAAATGTTCCGTGAATTGTTGCGTTTTTAGATTTATCCAAAAGAGAAACAAAATCTTTTAATTTAAAATCTGAATTTTGTTTGTTAAAACTTTTGAATAATTTGTGACTAAACAAACTATCAATATTTACTTTTTTAGCAAACTGATTCGTATTAAACTGAACAAAATAATCATAATTTTCTTTGTTGTTTTGGCTGAAAACAAAGAAAGGTACCAACAATAATAGAGCGTAGAATTTTTTCATGTTAAATATTAAGGTGTAAAACTAATTGTGTTATTCATCAAGCTGTTGTCATTTAAAACACTCCAAACATTATGTTTCAAAAAAACAGTTTTTTTTGATTTTGATAATTTGCTATTGGCATTTTGAACCGTTTTTACTTCTTTGTCAAAACTATAAACAGCCGTAATTTTTGCTTCTTGCAAATCTTCTTTTTTGTCTTCTTTTTCTTTTAGCTTTTCTGGAATAGGATAAGAAGCTATTCGTTCAAATTTTCCGTTTGATTCTTTAAAATGATCAAGTTTTGTTTCTTTATCAATAGTATTTAAAACTGCATTCAAAGTTTCAATAGAATCGTAGCTAAAATTTAATTTGAAAATATAATTGCTAAAATCATAAGAAGTAGAAATTTTTGTAGCACCTTTTATTTTGGAAGCATCACTTCTAAATTGAGCTAATTTTTGTTTCATTTCTGCTTCACTTGGTATTTTTTCACCATCAACTTCACCTAACATAATGGCTGCTCTAGTTTTTATCCAAGAGTCAGAGAAATCAATAACCAAGCTATAATCACCACTTTGATTAGCCTTATGGTTTATTTTCTCTGTTACTTGAAAACAGCTTGATAAGAAAATACACAGAAATAAAACGCAAATTTTTTTCATAGGCCAAAAATATGATTTTATTTTTAACAAAAATAATTTCAAAGTTCTGGTTTTACTTTTTATTGAAACTTTAATACCTAAATTTTAAATTTAAGTTTTATTAAAGACTCAATAAGAATTAGTATTTTTATCTTTGTATCAAATATAGAAAAATTATGTTTCCATTACACAGAGGTAGAAGATTAAGAGTAAACGAATCGATAAGAAGTTTAGTTCGCGAAACAAGTTTAAGTCCAGCTGATTTTATGTTTCCAATGTTTATTGCAGAAGGAGAAAATGTAAAAGTTGAAATTCCTTCAATGCCAGGAATATTTCGTCGTTCTATCGATTTAACTGTTGAAGAAGTTAAAGAATTATTCGATTTAGGAATACGAGCTGTAAACATTTATGTAAAAGTTGATGATTCTTTAAAAGACAACACCGGAAAAGAAGCTTGGAACGATAATGGATTAATGCAAACTGCTATCAAAGCCATCAAAAAAGCTTGTCCGGAAATGATTGTGATGCCAGATGTTGCTCTTGATCCTTATTCCATTTATGGTCATGATGGAATTATTGAAAATGGTGATGTAGCAAATGATGCAACCAATGATGCTTTGGTAAAAATGGCTATTTCTCATGCTAAAGCTGGAGCCGATTTTGTAGCACCAAGTGACATGATGGACGGAAGAGTTTTGCGTTTACGTCAAGGTTTGGATGAAGCAGGATTTCACAATGTTGGAATTATGAGTTATTCGGCTAAATATGCTTCTGCTTTTTATGGCCCTTTTCGCGATGCTTTAGATTCGGCTCCAAAAGATGCTGAAGTTGAAGTTCCGAAAGACAAGAAAACCTATCAAATGGATTATGCCAATCGAATTGAAGCCATCAAAGAAGCCATTTGGGATGTTGAAGAAGGTGCTGATATGGTTATGGTAAAACCTGGAATTGCTTATTTAGATATCGTTCGAGAAGTAAAAAATGCTGTGAATGTTCCTGTAACTGTTTATCATGTTTCTGGAGAATATGCAATGGTTAAAGCTGCTGCCGAAAGAGGTTGGCTTGATAACGACAAAACTATGATGGAACAATTAATGTGTATCAAAAGAGCTGGTGCTAGTTTAATTTCTACTTATTTTGCCAAAGAAGCTGCTATACTATTAAATCAAAAATAATGAAAAAGATATTCTTTTTATTTACACTATTAATTTCTTTTGCAGGATTTTCGCAGAACGAAACAATCGATGCATTTCTTGAAAAATGGGAAAACTCAAAAAACTATTTACTTGAAATTGCGGAAGCTATGCCTGAAGATAAATATGATTTCAAGCCAACTGAAAGAGAAATGTCTTTTGGAGAACAGTTAGTTCATATTAAAGGAAATATGGATTGGTTAGGAACAACGTATTTTACTTCTGAAAAATTTGAGAAAAAGAAAGATGAAAACGTTTATTCAAAAGATGAAATTATTTCAATGTTAGAAAAATCATTTAATGATGTAACTGAAATAGTTAAAAACACAAAACCTGAATCGTTGAATCAAAAAGCAGAATTTTTTGCCGGTCCAAAAACAAAATTACAGATTTTAAACTTGCTTCAAGATCATGTGACACATCATCGTGGTCAATTGATAGTTTATCTTAATTTAAACGAAATTGTTCCTCCAAAATATGTGGGTTGGTAGTTTTTTATGTGACATTTATCACATTGTAAACCTTATAGAAGTTGTAAATTTGAAAATAATTTTAAATTTTTAACCACAATGAAATCTTATTTAAAATTCGCATTTGTAATTGTTTTGGCTTTAACTTTTGTAAACTGTGGAGATAAAAAACCCAAAGAAGATTTTGGCATCTCTTCTGAAGAAAACTCAACAACTGAAGCTACGTCTGAAGAAAACACTTTAAATTCTTTAGTAAAAGAAGGAAAAACGATTTTTGAAGGCAAAGGAACTTGTACAGCATGTCATAAACCTGATGCAAAAATAATTGGTCCGAGTTTAGCTGACATTTCTAAAATCTACAAAGAACAAAATGCCAGTATTGTTGCTTTCTTAAAAGAAGAAGGAAAACCAATTGTTGATCCTTCTCAGTATGAAGTGATGAAAGCCAACTTTGCCATCACAAAAAGCATGAGTGATGAAGAATTAAAAGCCCTTGAAACTTATATATTGAGTTTTTAATTTATTCAACAACTAATTTAAAACCAACTCTTGGAATATTTTCAATTCTAACGTTGGTTTCTTCTTTTATGATTTTTCGCAAACGAGAAATAAATACATCTAAACTTCTTCCCATAAAATAATCATCGGTTCCCCAAAGAGCATTTAAGATTTTTTCACGTTTTAAAACTGTGTTTGGATTGTCTAAAAACAATTGTAACAAAGCCGCTTCTCTTTCGGTTAACGTAATGTCTTTTTCACTATTTTTTAATTGGTAATTTTCAGGTTCAAATTCAAACGAACCAAATTGATATGTTTTTATAGTTTTTTCAACTGATTTCTGACTTCTATTTAAGAAAATTTCAATCTTTAAAATTAGTTCTTCAATAGAATATGGTTTTATTAAATAATCATCTGCTCCTAATTTTAAACCTCTAATTCTATCTTCTTTCATGGTTTTAGCACTCAAAAAAATAATAGGAATTTCTTGATTTCTTTTTCTTATTTCGGTTGCAATTTCAAATCCATCCATATCGGGAAGCATTATGTCTAACACACATAAGTCAAAATTATCTTTACAAAAAAGATCAAAAGCCTCTTTTCCATTGTTACTATGTACAACTTCAAAATGGTTTTCTAAATTATCAGCTGTTAAAAAAGCTAATGTTTCATCATCTTCTACATATAAAATTCGCTTTTTATCCATTTTTGATGTCTTCTTTATTAATTAAAATTTTTACTGTTGCTCCTTTTCCAGAATTGTTTTTCAAAGAAACTTTCCATTTGTGCAAATCGCAAATTCTTTTTACATATGAAAGTCCAATTCCAAATCCTTCAATATCTTTATTATCTTCACGAGTGACTCTATAAAATTTATCGAAAATAAAAGGCAAATCTTTTAACGGAATTCCACTTCCATTATCTGAAAAGCTTAGCGATAATCCTTTGTTAGTTTCTTTGGCTTTGATATCCACTTCAATATCTTTTCCAGCATATTTAACAGCATTGTCAATGATATTATAGATAATATTATAAAAATGAAACTCATCAGCTCTAATTTTGTAGTTTTTGTCTAACTCAATCTTAAAATTAATTTCTTTTTGGTGTTTTAGTACAATATTTTCTTTGACTAAATCAATTGTTTTTTCTAAATCAACCGTAGACTTTTCAAGTAAAATTTGATTACTATCGGTTTTGGCAACATATAAAATCTTTTCAATATGTTGATTTAATTTGTTGCTTTGATTGATAATTATCTGAACGTATTTGGTAAGCTTTGGGTTGTCTTTAATTTCATTTTGAGAATTGGCAAAGTTGGAAGCAATCAAAATAGAAGACAAAGGAGTTTTGAATTCATGTGTCATATTATTGATAAAATCTTTTTGCAATTCTGTATATCTTTTTTGTTGTAACATCAAAAAAACTGAATATACATAAATGATAAGAACCAAAAACAGCACAAATGTAAAAATCCAATATTGCTGCAAATTTCCATAAAATGTTTTGTTGATGTCAGGAAAACGAATCGCAAAATAATAGATTAAGTCATTGTTTGTTGAAAAACATTCTTCACATTTATCTGGAGTTTTTCCAGTGGAAGAAACGTAGTTTCCATAAACCATTTTATCTGTACCACAATTGTAAATAGCATATTCAAAATCTAAATCAATATTAACTTTTTGAAATTCTACCTTTAAATAATGTTCTAATATCTTATTTTCAAAAACATCATCAACATTTACAATATAATAGTCATCAGAAACTTTTTTAATTTGATTATTAAAAGTAATGCTAGATTTATTGTCTGAATAAATACGCTCCACAACATCTTGAAGTGCAAAAAAGATTTTACTTTCTAGTTCTTTCTTTTCAAATTTCAATGCTTTGTTTAACAATAACAATTGCATGATAATTACACCTACAATGGCTAAGAAACCTATAAATATTACAATATTAAATCGTGTTAGTCTCATAATTGATGCTATATTAGCACAAAATTAGAACAATAATTACACTGTTAACAACTCATTAACAATCATTAAAAAGTGGTTAACAAAAGCATTTTAAAATTAATTTAGTTTTGTAAAGGTAAAACATTAAACAATTTAAAAAATACATATTTATGAAAACAATTAAATTAGCAATCGTAGCCTTATTTATTTCAGCTGCTTCATTTGCTCAGTCACCAGAAGTGAAAGCTGCAACACCAGTTTTAACAAAACAAACTCCATCGTTACTTAAATGGGATACAGATTTACACGATTTTGGAACATTAAACCAAGGTAAACCAGCAACTTATGAGTTTACTTTTACAAATACTTCAAAAGAAACAGTTTTAATTACAAACGTAAGACCTTCTTGTGGTTGTACTGCTGCTAACTATACAAAAACTCCAATTAAACCAGGAGAAAAAGGAATGGTTGCTGCAACTTATAATGCTGCATCTCCAGGAAATTTTGCAAAATCAATTACTGTAACAACTAGTGATTCAGAATTGCCAAAATCATTAACAATAAAAGGTAAGGTTGAAGCCGTTGCAGCTCCAGCTCAAGATAGCAAAACTATTGCCAACTAAATAAAAAATACAACAACTTTTATTATTCATCTTTTAAAAGGAAAAAACCATCAGTGAAAACTGGTGGTTTTTTGTTATTTTTACTTCATGGAAATTGCAATTATTAAAACTCATTTAGGATTTACACAAATAGTTGGTGATGAAAAAGGCATTTCAGAAATCCATGTTTTTGATGATGAGCAAAAAATAAGCAAAAAAATTCCTGACATATTACAAGTAGCTGTAAAACAAATTCAAGAATATTTTGAAGGAAAACGAACACAATTTGACTTCAAATTAAATCCAAAAGGAACAGAATTTCAACAAAAAGTTTGGCAAGAATTGTTAAACATTCCTTTTGGGAAAACTACTTCATATCAGGAACTTTCTATTAAACTTGGTGATGTAAAAGCTATTAGAGCTGTTGCCAATGCCAATGGAAAAAACCCACTTTGGATTGTTGTTCCTTGCCACAGGGTTATTGGTTCTGATGGTTCTTTAACAGGTTATGCTGGTGGTTTGTGGAGAAAAAAATGGTTACTAGATCATGAAAATCCTGTGAAACAACAATCTTTGTTTTAAAATCTGATTTCAATTCTCTTTTTTGAAAAGAAATTTCATTAAATTCGTAGGAAACAATTTAAAAATGAAATTTCTCAAAAAATTCTTCAAGTGGTTTGCTATTGTTTTAGTAAGCATCATCATTTTAATGTACATTTTTGATGTAGATTACTTACTTCGAGCTGTTAGAACCATTTATTTTAGAGGATACACCACTGCTTTTTTAGAAGATTATACCCATTTCCCAAATAGAGAAATTAAAAAAGGAACAGCTCAACCTTGGAATATTGCCAAAGATTATAATTCTGTTGAAGCAACTCCAACTTTAGCAGAGACTCACAAAGAACTTCAAACTATTGCCTACGTAATCATTAAAAATGATAGTATTTGGCACGAAAGTTATTTTGATGGATTTGATAAAGATTCAAAATCCAATTCCTTTTCAATGGCAAAAAGTGTCGTTACAGCTGCTCTTGGAAAGGCAATAATGCAAGGAAAAATTAAAAGTTTAGACCAAAAAGTAACTGATTTTTTTCCTGAATTAAAAGGAAAATATGCAAAAGATGTTACTGTTGGTGATTTATCATCAATGGCATCAGGGCTGAGTTGGGACGAAAAATACTACAGTCCTTTTTCAATCGTAACTCGTGCTTATTTTGATGATGATTTGAAAAAAGTCATTCTAGGTTTAGAAATCAATGAAAAACCTGGTCAATCTTTCAAATATTTAAGTGGTGCAACTCAATTGCTTGCCATGTGTATTGAAAAAGCAACAGGAGAATATGTATCTGATTATGTTTCTAAAAACTTTTGGCAACCAATGGGTGCTGAAAATGATGCACTTTGGCAATTGGATCACGAACCAGACGGAATTGAAAAAGCTTATTGCTGTATTGCAAGCAATGCAAGAGACTTTGCTCGTTTTGGAAAATTGTATAAAGAAAACGGAAAATGGAATGGTGAACAAATTTTGGATTCAACTTTTGTAAAAAAATGCATTACACCACGATTTGAAAGTAGTCCACAATATGGTTATGGTTGGTGGATGCATACTATTAATGGAAAAGAGCTGTTTTATATGAGAGGACATTTAGGTCAATTTGTAATTGTGATTCCTGAAGATGATTTGATTATTGTGCGTTTGGGTCATTTAAAAGGTCTTCAAACCGAAACTGATCCACATAGTAATGATTTGTATGTTTATGTGGAAGAAGCATATAAAATGTTGGAGAAGAGAAAATAGAACATAGAGAAAAGAATATAGAAAATATAAAAAAATCAATGCAATCATGATTGAAAAAGTAAACCTCAACAATATTCTGTTTTTAGATATTGAAACTGTTCCTCAAGAAACTAGTTATTTAGGAATGGATGAAGAAACCAAAAAACTTTGGGAACAAAAAACACAATACCAAAGAAGAGATGAAGTATCAGTAGAAGATTTTTATGAAAAAGCTGGAATTTGGGCTGAATTTGGAAAAATTATCTGTATTTCAGTAGGTTTTTTTAACAATAAAAGTGATATACGAAATTTTAGAGTAACTTCTTTTTTTGGTGAAGAAAAACAAATATTAAAAGATTTTTCTAACTTATTAAATGAAAACTACAATTTAACAGCACATTTGTTGTGTGGTCATAACATCAAAGAATTTGATATTCCTTTTATTGCAAGAAGAATGATAATCAACGGTATTGCTTTGCCTTCTAAAATTAATCTTTTTGGGAAGAAACCTTGGGAAGTTCCTCATTTGGACACATTAGAATTATGGAAATTTGGTGATTACAAACACTTTACTTCTTTAAAATTGCTTACTAAAATTTTAGGCATTCAATCTCCAAAAGATGACATTGATGGAAGCGAAGTTGCAAGAGTTTTTTACATAGAAAATGACATTGACAGAATTGTAACCTATTGTGAAAAAGATGTAATTGCAGTAGCTCAAGTATTCTTAAAAATGCGAAGAGAAGATTTGTTGGTGGATGATGAGATTTTGCATGTTTAAAATTAGAGATAAGGGATTAGACAAAAGGCATTAGTTAAGTACTATTAATTAACATTGTTCTTGAAATTGCAATTGATTTACTACTTTTACAAAAATTCGATTTATGGTTTTAAGCAGATTTTGGCTCGTAATATTTGTTAGTTCAATTGTTTTTATAATTGTAGGTTTATTTACAAATCAATATTATTCTATTGACTATGTCTTAAACGGAAAACAAGGTGAGCAGCTTTTAATTAGTGAAAAATATCTACATGAAATTCCAAAGTTTATTCAAGATAGTTTAAAAGCATCTGAAAACAAGGATTATATTCTAAATAATATTACAACTGATGCTGACACTACTTATGTTTACAACAAACAAACCGTAAAAGTTTATAGTGGCAAACAACAATCAGACGGTTTGCTTCCTATGGCAAAAAGCAGTTTGCTTGATTTAGTACTTCCATTAATTGCTTATTTATCATTCTTTTGTGGAATAATGGAATTGCTTATAATTTCAGGTGCATCTGAAAAATTAGCAGGTTATTTAAGTCCTGTTTTTTCAAAAATATTTCCTTCAATTCCAAAAAATCATGAGTCCATTTCTTATATGACTTTGAATTTTGCTGCTAATTTTCTTGGATTAGATTCTGCTGCAACACCTTTTGGATTAAAAGCAATGGAGAAACTACAAGAAATCAATCCTGATAAAGACAAAGCTAGTGATGCTCAAATTATGTTTATGTGTTTGCATGCTGCTGGTTTAACTCTAATTCCAACCTCAATTATTGGATATCGTGCAGCTGAAAATGCCGCAAATCCAGCTGATGTTATGTTGCCTTGTATAATTACATCTTTTGTGGGAACAATTGCAGCTTTTCTTTTGGTTGGTATGAAGCAAAGAATCAATTTCAAAAGTGCTTCTTTAGTTGTAGGTTTAATGGGATTGATAGGAGCTATTATCGGATTGTTATTTTATGTTGACACATTAGATTTAATTGGTAAAAATTATTTTACGGCTAACTTATCTGGAGTTTTATTATTAGCAATTATTGGATTCACTTTGATTTTTTCTTTCATCAATGAGAAAAAATTTGTTGCAAAAAACACTAATTTATTTGACACTTTTGTGGTTGGAGCTAATAATGGATTAAAAACTGGTGTGATGATTTTTCCTTATGTAATGGGAATGCTTGTTGCGATTTCATTATTTAGAAACAGTGGTCTTTTTGAATTGATTAGTTATGGAATGGCATTTGTTTTTTCAAATTTAGGTGTACATAAAGAAATTATTGATTCTTTACCAGTTGCTATGTTGCGTCCATTTGCATCAAGTGGTTCACGTGGATTTATGATTGATGCTATGCGAGTTTATGGACCTGATTCTTTCGCTGGACGTTTGAGCTGTATTTTTCAATGTAGTGCTGAAACGACATTTTATGTAATTGCTGTTTATTTTGGTTCAGTTAATATTAAAAATACTCGTTACACATTATGGATGATGCTTCTTGTTGACTTAATTTGTGTAATAACTGCTATCTTTGTGGCAAGTTGGTTTTTTTAATATAAAATGATAAATATGTTCACCGATTCTTTCAAAGATTTTTATTCAAAATTTAAAGCAAGTTTAGCTGATGGCACTTTTGCGAAATTGACTTTTGCAAAAACCATTGGAAATACTGAATTAAAAAACATTTACATCAGACCAATTATTGATGAAGATATATTGAAATTAGAATTGAAATTCAGGTTTCAAAAAGAAGAATTGTTTGAAATTTATACGATTGAAAAAGCATTTGATAGATTACTTCCATTTATCAATAATCCATTTTTATCAGTTATTTTATTTACAACTGAATTTGATTTGACCTATAAATTAAACAAAAAAAGAATCGTGAATTTATCAGACCAACATCCTACCTTTGGAAATGCTAATGAAGTTTTGTTGGAATATTTGAGTAATCAAAAATAAAAAATTATGAAATATTTCTATCTAATTTGTGTTTTGATTCTTTGCTCTTATCATGAAAACAAAAAAGTAAAATCAGAAATTATATCTGAAAATAAATTAGAAATATTCACCAACTAAATTTCTTTAAAAACAGATACCTTAAAATTGAGTTTAGATAAAGATTTAATCGAAAATGATTGGGTTTTAATTCAATTATTGGGGAAAAAATATACCAAAGATTCCATTTTAAATGGTGACTATAGGTTTGATTTTTATAGAAATGATTCTTTAGTTAAACAAGCACATTTTACTTTGGAGAATTTGTTTGAAGAAAATGGAGAATGGTATGCACAATCAGGTTTTAAATATGAGGAAACTTCTAAATATTCTTCGTTTTTAACAATTAGTAACGGTTATCCTGCTTGTGGTTATGCTCATAAACATTTATTATTTGACATTAAAAACAATACTTTTAATTTAATTTATGATTATGAAACTATGTTTGACGGAGGTTGGGGTAGTAATGTTGAATTTTTTGAAATAGATGATAACTTTATTATTTCAAGAAAAACTAACTTTTGGCCTAATGAAGAATCTACTTCAAATGAAGAAATAGGAGTTGAAGAGTTATCAGATTCAATTCATTTTAAATTTATAAATAATAAATGGATAGAAACATATATTACTCCAAAAGACACCATTTATAAAAGTCGAAAAATATCTTTTAATAAATTTCACAACATCCAAGAATAAAAAAACCGATTTAGATAAAATCGGTTTTCTTTTTTAATTTAAAATCATTTCAGGAATATCTCCTTCAATAATTAATGTACCTTCTGTAGCATTTTTAATATCTTCAATAGAAACTCCTGGTGCTCTTTCAAGTAATTTGAATCCTTTATCTGTTACTTCAATTACGGCTAATTCGGTTACAATTTTCTTAACACAACCAACTCCTGTTAAAGGAAGTGAACATCTTTTTAAAAGTTTAGATTCTCCAGCTCTATTAACGTGCATCATTGCCACAATAATATTTTCTGCTGAAGCGACTAAATCCATTGCTCCACCCATTCCTTTTACCATTTTACCTGGAATTTTCCAATTAGCAATGTCACCATTTTCAGCAACTTCCATGGCTCCTAAAATAGTTAAATCTACTTTTTGAGAACGTATCATTCCAAAACTAAAAGCTGAATCGAAAAAACTTGCTCCTGATAAAGTTGTGATGGTTTGTTTTCCTGCATTAATGATATCTGCATCTTCTTCTCCTTCAAAAGGGAAAGGTCCCATCCCTAAAACTCCATTTTCAGACTGAAATTCGACTGAAATATCGTCTCTTACAAAATTGGCTACTAAAGTTGGAATTCCAATTCCTAGGTTTACATAGTAACCGTCTTTTACTTCTTTTGCAATTCGCATTGCAATTTGATTTTTATCTAGTGCCATAATTATTTCTGTCTAACTGTTCTTTGTTCAATTCTTTTTTCAAATTTTTCTCCTTGGAAAATACGAT
Organism: Flavobacterium ponti; assembly: GCF_042652765.1. NCBI lineage: Bacteria > Pseudomonadati > Bacteroidota > Flavobacteriia > Flavobacteriales > Flavobacteriaceae > Flavobacterium > Flavobacterium ponti. The sequence continues at coordinate 157,445 of NZ_JBHSGW010000001.1, read as the reverse complement.
TTACCATAATTCCAGGAATATGAATTTGATTTGCATCTAATGTGCCTGCTGGAACTAATTCTTCTACCTCAGCAATTGTTATATTTGCAGCTCCAGCCATAACAGCATTGAAATTTCTAGCAGTTCCTTTGAAAATTAAATTTCCTGCTTCATCACCTTTCCATGCTTTTACTATAGCAAAATCAGCTTTGTATGCTAATTCCATTACGTGCATTTTTCCATTAAATTCTCTGGTTTCTTTTCCTTCTGCTACTTCAGTTCCAAAACCTGCTGGTGTAAAAAACGCTGGAATTCCTGCTTGAGCAGCTCTACATTTTTCAGCTAAGGTTCCTTGAGGTGTTAATTCAACATCTAATTCTCCTGAAAGCATTTGACGTTCAAATTCAGCATTTTCTCCAACATAAGATGAAATCATTTTTTTAATTTGTTTCTTTTGCAGCAATAATCCTAATCCGAAATCATCAACTCCAGCATTATTTGAAATACAAGTTAATCCTGAAACATTCATTTTTACCAATTCGGCAATGCTGTTTTCGGGAATTCCACAAAGACCAAAACCACCTAACATGATAGTCATATTGTCTTTTATACCATGTAATGCTTCTTGAACATTATTTACTTTTCTATTAATCATGATTGTTCTAAAATTTGCTTAAAAGTATAAAAAAAACACCTTCTTTCAAAGGTGTTTCTGTAATTTTAAAATTGTAACTCATCAATATCTGGAACTAAAGTTTCAGTCGTATCGATTTCTTTTTTGGCTCTCCAACAATCCACTTTTATTGACATATCAGCAGGTTTTGGAAATCTTTCTTGGGAAACATTTAATGATTTGTCTTTGTAGCATTTATCCATAAAAATTCCCCAAATTGGTAAAGCCATCGTTGCTCCTTGACCATAATATGTTCTTCTAAAGTGAGCTGACCTGTCTTCGTTTCCAACCCAAACTCCTGCTGCTAAATTTGGAACCATTCCCATAAACCATCCATCAGAATTGTTTTGAGAAGTTCCTGTTTTACCTGCAATTTCATTTTGAAGGTTATAATTATAGGTCATAAAACCTGCTCCACCTCTTCTAACACGTTGTCCTGTTCCCCCTTCAGTAACACCAGCCATTAATTTTATAACTGCATAGGCTACTTCCTTATTAACTACATCTTTTGTTTCTGGCATACTTTCAAAGATAACTACTCCGTTTTTATCTTCTATTCGAGTAATAATTTGAGGTTTTACATATTGTCCTTCATTGGCAAATGTACTTAAGGCAGCAACCATTTCTTCTACAGTAATTTCAACAGCTCCTAATGCTATGGCTGGTCTTGCTGGAATTTCTGAAGAAACTCCTAGTCTATGAACCATATTTACAACAGCTTCTGGTCCAACCCTGTCCATTAACTTTGCAGAAATTGTATTTACTGAGTTGGCTAATGCTGTTTTTAAATTGATTAATCCTCTATATTTTCCATCTGAATTTCTTGGTGACCAAGATTGTGTAATTCCCCATTTTCCTTTTGGCATTGTAAATGGTCCATCAATGATTGAATCACATGGTGACATTCCTAATTGGTCAATAGCTGTTGCATAAACGAATGGTTTGAATGTAGAACCAACTTGTCTTGCTCCTTGACCTACGTGATCATATTGAAAATATTTTTGATCTATTCCTCCAACCCAAGCTTTAACATAACCTGTTTGTGGTTCCATTGCCATAAAACCTGTTTGCAAGAAATGTTTGTAATAAATAATTGAATCTTTTGGAGTCATTACTGTATCTCTTTCTCCATTCCATGTGAAAATTTTCATTTTGGTTTTTACATCAAATGATTTTAAGATTTCTTCTTCTGTTTTATCATCACCTTTCATAATTCTCCAACGTTCAGAATTTTTCATGGCTCTTTTGATAATGCCATTTGTTTCTTCATCTGTTAAATTTACAAAAGGAGCATTCTTTTTTCCTTTAGCTTCTTCGAAAAATTTGGCTTGAAGATTTTTTAAATGTTGAGCAACTGCTTCTTCTGCATATTTTTGCATTTTAGAATCAATCGTCGTGAAAATTTTTAAACCGTCTTTATGAATGTCATAAGTTGTTCCATCAGGTTTTGGATTCTCTTTGGTCCATTTTTTTAAATAATCACGTAAGTATTCTCTAAAATAAGTTGCAATTCCATCATTATGGTTTTCTAATTTGAAATCAAGTTTTATTGGTTTTGCTTTTAATTCTTCAAATTTTTCTTCAGAAAGATGCTTGTTTCTAACCATTTGTCCTAAAACAATGTTTCTTCTGTTTGTGGCTCTTTCTTTAAATCTATTTGGATTAAATCGAGAAGGGTTTGTAAGCATTCCAACTAAAACTGCACTTTCTTCAGTTGCTAAATCTTTTGGTTTTTTGTTGAAATAAATTTTAGATGCTGATGAAATCCCTATTGCATTATTAACGAAATCAACTTGATTAAGATACATAGCAATGATTTCTTGCTTAGTATATTGTCTTTCTAAACGAACAGCAATAATCCATTCTTTCACTTTTTGAACAATACGAACAACTATATTTCTTGAACCATCACTTCCATGAAAAAGATTTTTGGCTAACTGTTGGCTAATAGTACTTGCTCCTCCATTGCTTCCCAATTTAAGCACTGCTCGCATTGTTCCTCTTGGATCAATACCTGAATGTTCGTAAAAACGTTCGTCTTCAGTTGAAACTAAAGCATTAACTAAATCTTCAGGAAGGTCTTTAAATTTTACTGGTATTCTGTTTTGAATCGCAAATTTTCCAATGGTTTTTCCGTCAGAAGAAATGATTTCTGAGGCAATATTTGAATTTGGATTTTCTAATTCATCAAAAGAAGGCATTTCACCAAAAAATCCCCATGAAGCCAAAAAGAAAAAGGCTACTACGGCAATTATACCATAGGTAAAAAGAATCCAAAACTTTCTTATATAATCTGAGAAATTCTCTTTATTGTTCTTTTTTGCAGTTGCCATATTCTATATTATTTTTTTTCAATTCTAAAACCAACTTCTGTAATTCCTTCTAATTCTTCAACTCCTTTAACTTTGCCTGTTTCTCTATTGGCTTGTGTTATTGAAACTGAATATTTTCCTGATTTTGGAAATTTAAAATTCTCCTTAAACCAAAGCTTATTGTGTTTTGTATCGGTAATTCCTTCACCTAATAAAGTCCCATCAGGGTTAGCCATTAAATACTCTAGTGTATCTACTTTTACAACATTATCAGGTTGATTTACTTTTACAATCAAAAACAAATTGTTAAAAGGATAATCATTGTTGTTTCTAACCGTCACAAACATGTTATATAAATTGATAGTGTCCTTTTGTTCAAACGAAAATTCAACTTGATCTTTTGTAGTCCATTTTCCATCAAGACTAACATATTCATCAAAAAATCTTTTATCGTCACAAGAAGTAAAAATCACGATAAAAAATAAAAGCAAAACACTATTTCTTTTTAGGTTCATTTGGCTTCTTTTTAAAATTCTTCTTTCTCTTATTGTTGTTTTTGTTCTTTTTGACTGGTTGATCAAATCGTGTTAAACTATCTTGACCTACAACATTTTGGTATGTTTTTTCTATTTGTGGAGCTGTTTCAACTACAAACTCTTCAAGAGAAGACACACGTTCTTTTTTCTTATTTATCTTTAAAATTTCCTGAACTTGAGCTACTGGTAACACATGCCAATGTGCTGAATTATTTGCATAAGAAAACCACATTAATTCTTTGAAAATGTCAATTTTTTGACAAAATGCATCTCCTTTTTCTGTGTATAATTTGGTATCCATATCTGGAATGTGCTTCAAAGCGTCTAAATAAGTATCTAATTCATAATTTAAACAACATTTAAGTTTTCCACATTGACCTGCTAATTTTTGAGGATTTAAAGAAAGTTGTTGGTAACGAGCTGCTGAAGTATTTACACTTCTAAAATCTGTCAACCATGTAGAACAACATAATTCTCTACCACAAGAACCTATTCCACCAAGTCTTGAAGCTTCTTGACGAAATCCAACTTGTTTCATTTCAATTCTTATGCTAAATTCTCGCGCAAATTCTTTGATTAATTGTCTAAAATCTACTCTGTCATTTGCTGTATAATAAAAAGTGGCTTTTGAACCATCTCCTTGATATTCAATATCAGAAATTTTCATTTCTAATTTTAAATTAATGGCAATTTCTCTTGCTTTTACTTTTATTTTTTCTTCCTTTTCACGGCAATCAGACCAAATATCGATGTCTTTTTGAGTTGCTTTTCTATAGATTTTAGCTAAATCACCATCAGGATTTTCACCTTTTTTCTTCATTTGAACTTTAACTAATTCTCCTGTTAGTGAAACAATTCCTATATCATGACCTGGAGAAGCTTCTGTAGCGACAACATCTCCAATGGAAAGCGTTAATTTTTCTGTGTTTCTAAAAAATTCTTTTCTACCGTTTTTAAAACGTATCTCAACTGCATTAAAAGGTTCTTGACCACCAGGCAAAGCCATGTTAGACAACCAATCAAAAACTGTTAATTTGTTGCAGCTATCGGTGCCGCAAGTACCATTATTTTTACATCCTTTTGGTGTGCCATCTTTAGCACCCGTAGAACAGTTTGTACATGCCATAATTTGTATATATATTGATTGTTCCTTATTCGGAACTACTTGTCAAAAGTGTATTTTGAGTGTAAAGATACTATAATTTTATATATAGTAAAACGCTAAATATTTACACCAAAAGAAAACCTACTTACATTTAAACGTAAATAGGTTTTATAAAGTATAGTGTTCTAAAATCTTGTTTGAAAAAATGGTTAAAATTTAATTCAAAATTTTGAATAATTTATCGGAAAGTCTTACTCTAAAAGGTACTTCAAAAGTGATTTTATCTCCAACTTTAGCTTCAGTAGCCTCTTTTCCATTAACAAACATTTTTTCTAAAAGCATTTCTTGATTTCCTGTTGTTGGACCAGAAATTAAGATTTTATCTCCCGTTTTAATTTCTAGATTTTCAATTATGAAAAGTCCAACTTGAGCTTTTACATAATAATGTTCTGTCTTACCTACTAAAACTTTTTTTGTTTTTATTTTTTGACGAATATCTTTAGTTTTACTAACAATAGCTAGTGGTGTATCGCTTAGTTCTCCAGAATGTTTGAATTTTAATTTTTCTGATTTTCCTTTTCGGAAGACTTTATTGCCAACTTGTTTTCCGCTTCTTAATTTTACTTGTTCTGCTAAAGAAAGATGGGTTATTTCTTGACACTCTACAGAACAACAATTTTCCATAGCAGCTTTACATTCATCACATTGAATAAATAATAAATGGCAGCCATCATTATAACAATTAGTGTGATTATCACAAGGTTTACCACATTGATGACATTGAGAAACTATATCATCTGTAATTCTTTCACCTAAACGATTATCGAAAACAAAATTTTTTCCAATAAACTTGCTTTCCAAATTCTCTTCTTTAATTTGTTTAGCGTATTGAATAATTCCTCCTTCTAATTGAAATACATTTTTAAAACCTTGATGTTTGTAGTAAGCACTTGCTTTTTCACAACGAATTCCTCCAGTGCAATACATGACAAGGTTTTTAGTTTCTTTGAATTCTTTTAATTGTTCATTAATTATGGGTAAACTTTCTCTAAAAGTTTCAACATCTGGAGTAATAGCTCCTTTGAAATGTCCAACTTCACTTTCATAGTGATTTCTAAAATCTACCACAATTGTGTTTGGATCATCTAAAATTGCATTGAATTCTTTGGCTCTTAAATGAACTCCTTTGTTGGTTACATCAAAAGTCTCATCATTTAAACCATCAGCCACAATTTTATGACGAACTTTGATTGTTAATTTTAAGAATGAATGATCATCTTGATCTACAGCTACATTTAATCGTATACCTTTCATGAAATCGTAAACTTCTAGCGTTTTGCGAAAAGCTTCAAAATTATCTGCAGGAACACTCATTTGAGCATTTATTCCTTCATGAGCAACATAAATTCGGCCAAGTGCATCAAGCGCATTCCAAGCTACGAATAAATCATCTCTAAATTTTTTGGGATCTTCAATTTTGGCATACGCATAAAAAGAAAGAGTAAGACGTTGCTTACCTGCTTCATCAATAAGTTGAGCTCTTTCTTCTGCGCTTAAGGTGTTATACAGTTGCATGCTATAAACGTTTAAGTGAGAAAATATTTTTTTAAATCCTAAATGGAAGGATTTGGTTGCAAAGGTAAAAAAATGATTTAAAAATCAAATTTTGTGTCCTAAAATAAAACATATTAACAATTTTTGGCACACCAAAAAAAAGAAGTATTTTTACGAAAAATATATGCAATTATGAGTTCAGATAAAGAAGCCAAATTAAAAGCGTTACAGCTAACATTAGATAAATTAGACAAAACCTACGGAAAAGGAACCGTAATGAAATTAGGAGATTCAGCTGTTGAAGAAGTAGAGTCAATTCCGTCAGGTTCATTAGGAGTTGATATTGCTTTAGGAGTTAATGGTTATCCAAGAGGAAGAGTCATTGAAATATATGGTCCAGAATCTTCTGGTAAAACGACTTTGACATTACATGCCATTGCTGAAGCTCAAAAAGCAGGAGGAATTGCCGCTTTTATTGACGCTGAACATGCATTTGATCGTTTTTATGCTGAAAAATTAGGAGTTGATATTGATAATTTAATTATTTCTCAACCAGATAATGGTGAACAAGCGTTAGAAATTGCTGAAAATTTAATTCGTTCTGGAGCAATTGATATTGTTGTAATTGACTCTGTTGCTGCTTTAACTCCAAAAAGTGAAATTGAAGGAGATATGGGTGATTCTAAAATGGGATTACATGCTCGTTTGATGTCTCAAGCTTTAAGAAAATTAACAGGAACTATTCATAAAACAAATTGTACGGTTTTCTTCATTAACCAATTAAGAGATAAAATTGGAGTAATGTTTGGAAGTCCAGAAACAACAACTGGAGGAAATGCACTTAAATTTTATGCTTCCGTTAGAATTGACATTAGACGTTCAACTCAAATTAAAGATGGTGAAAACGTTATTGGAAATAGAACAAAAGTAAAAATCGTTAAAAACAAAGTTGCTCCACCATTTAGAACTGCTGAATTTGATATTATGTACGGAGAAGGAGTTTCTAAAGTTGGAGAAATTTTAGATTTAGCTGTAGAATATGAAATTGTAAAGAAAAGTGGTTCATGGTTTAGTTATGGAGAAACTAAGCTAGGTCAAGGACGAGATGCTGTTAAACTTCTGATAAAAGACAATCCAGAGTTAATGGATGAACTAGAACAAAAAATTAAAGAGTATTTAGCAGAAAACAAATCATAATCAAAAAGCCCGAAAAAATTTCGGGCTTTTTTTTATCTTTAACGCAACCTTTTAAGTAATTATACATCTAAACTATATAAGATGATTATAAAAATGAAGAAGATAGTTTTTTTTCTGGTAACGATTTTTGCTTTGACATCTTGTTCTTTAGATGATGAGCCAAAATCTGAACAAGTTTCATTGCCCATTGAATCGGTTGTAATTCCTGATAACTGGCCATTAAATGAAGAAGGATTTATTACCTTAACTTATAGAAGACCAACAACGTGTCATCTTTTTAATGGCTTTAATTATCAATACACTGATGAATTTACTAGAACAGTTAGTATTGAAGCTATAAAATTAAATGAAAATAACTGCATAGATGCAAGTCTAGAAAGTTATGATGTAGATTTAAATTTTAAACCTCTCAAAGAAGGTCTATATCATTTCAGATTTTGGTCTGGTATAGATGAAAACGGAAATTATACTTTTTTAGAATATGATATAGACGTACAATAATCTTAAATTAATTTGTTAATAGAGCAACTCATACATGAATGTACTACAGACAATACGAAAGCAAAAGAGCAATTATATAGGCTGTTATCCCCAAAATTATTTGCTGTTTGTTTGAAGTATTCGAGAAGTTATGAAGAGGCTCAAGATAATTTACAAGAAGGTTTTTTATTATTGTTTGACAAAATTCATCAGTTTAAACATAAAGGTTCATTTGAAGGATGGGCCAAAAGGGTTGTAATAAATTACATTTTACAACAATATAGAAGTCAAAGTATCTTTGAAATAGTTTCTGAAAATTTTCCAGAAGAAGTTGAAGTTGAATCAGAAGAAGAAAATATAACATTAGATTTTTTAACTCGAATTATTCAGGAGTTACCAGATCGCTACCGATTAGTTTTTAATCTTTATGTAATGGATGATTATTCACACAAAGAGATTGCTGAAATGTTGAATATAAATATTGGAACATCAAAATCTAATTTGGCAAGAGCTAAAGCAATATTGAAAGAAAAAATAGAATTGAATAATCAAATGTCAATTCCTAAGACCAAATGAAAGAACAGAAAAATATAGAACGTTTATTTCAAGAAAAGTTTAAAGACTTTGAAGTTGCCCCACCAGAGATGGCTTGGAAAAACATTGAAGCAAGACTTGAAGAAAAAAAGAAAAAGAGAAGAATTATTCCTTTTTGGTTTAAAGCTTCTGGCATAGCAGCTTCATTGATATTAGGCTTCTTTATTTATTCTCTTTTTATAAAACCTTCAAATGTTGACTTAAAAACTGATGATAATTCTATTGTTGTTGATGATAAAAATAATTCAATTCCAAATCAGAGTGACGCTTATACAATAGAAAAAAATGAGAATAATAATACTGTTTTAGATAATGAAAATAGTGTTTTAACAGAAATTGACAATTCTAACAAAGCAGCTATTAGTTCTGAAAGTGATAAAGATAATAACGCTAATACTTTCAAAAATAAAAAACAAAAGAATACTTACTTTGAAACAGAAGAAAATATTTTAACCGCTTCAAACAGTATTGATAAAGATAAAATCAAGATTAACACAAATCCAAGATATAAAGAAAATTCAATTTTCAGCAACCATAAAATAGTTGAATTTGATAAAAATAATGATGAAAGTAAAAATTCGGATTTAATAAAAAATGAAATTGATTTTAATAAAATTAATAAACTTTCAAATGATAAAAATAGTTCGATTGTTGTTAAAGAAAAAACAAGCATGACAACTCAAGATAGTTCTCTAGTTTCAAAAATTTCTGAAGAAGTTAATGAATTAGAGCAATTGCTTAAAGAAAAAGAGGTGGGAAAAAATGTTGAGGAAAAAGAAAAAGAGATGCAAAATAGATGGGCTGTAAGTAGCAATGCTTCGCCCGTTTATTTTAATTCTACATCAAAGAACTCTACTCTTGACACAAAGTTTGATTCTAATGAAAAAGGATACAATTCTAATCTTAGTTATGGTCTTGGTGTTTCTTATGCCATAAACAAAAAAATAAGTATTAGAACTGGAATAAATACTTTGAACTTTAATTCTAATACAAATGATATTTTATTTTATCAAAGAAATAATCCTGTGCCCATAGATAATTTAAGTAGAAATAAAAGAGGTGATTTAATAAATATTGAAAATAAATCAAAAGGTAATCTTAAAGAGGCCAGTATTTATGGTAGTGAGGTTATAAAATACAATGGGGCTTTAAATCAAGAATTAGGATATATTGAAGTACCACTTGAGTTGAGTTACAAATTAATTGATAAAAGATTTGCGATTGATGTAATTGGAGGAATGAGTACACTGTTTTTAAATAACAATAGTGTTTCTATTATTTCAAACGACATGGAAATGGAAATTGGTTCGGCTACAAATTTGAATAATATTCATTACAGTACGAATTTTGGAATGGGTTTTAGCTACACGTTTTTAAAATCATTTCAAGCAAATATAAACCCAATGTTCAAATACCAACTCAACACATATACTGATAACTCTAATAATATTAAACCTTATTTTATAGGGATTTATTCAGGTATATCGTTTAAGTTTTAATTTTTTTGGTTAAAAAAATTCTGTTTAGTTAAGTTGTTTCATTCTTTAATTTTTAAAGATGAAGCTGAAAAAGCACTCCAGCCACGAGTGCTTTTTTATTTTTGATAAGATTCCAAATCCTTCAAAATCATATTTCTAACTTGATTTTTTATTATAGCTTTATCTTCTAATTTCAATCCTTTGGTTTCTATAAATGGATGAATATCCACTCGCATTCTTCCAGTAGTTCCGCTTAAAAAAGTAAAAGAAAAACGTTTTTTATTATCTACAAAAGTCATAGGAACAATCGGAATTTGATGTTCAATAGCTAATCTAAAAGCACCATCTTTAAACTCATCTAACAAAACAGATTCATCCTCAGGAACACCACCTTCTGGAAAAATACAAACACTTAATCCTTGATTGATTTTGTGCTGTGCCCTTTCAAAAACCTTAAAACGACTTTTGCTATTGCTTCTATCTACTAAAATGCAAGTACGTTTATAGAAAAATCCAAAAATCGGAATTTTAGCTAATTCTGCTTTTCCTACAAAAACAAATGGATTATCTTTTACAACAGCCAACATCAACATAATATCTGTCATGGAAGTATGATTAGCAACTAACATATAACTTTTTCCATTTTCAAATTCTTGGCTTTTTTCAATTTTATAATAAAAACCCATTCCAAACAAAATGAATTTGGCCCAAAGTCTTGCCAACCAAAAAAATTGAGGATATGTTTTTTCGCTAAGAATAGATAGGATTAAAAAAGGAAATAAAACTAAAATTGGAACTAATACTAAAACATAGAACCAAATTCGCCACAAAACCCAAAATACTATTTTAAAAATCTTCATTATAAAATTTTCTTTTTGTACTAATTTTTCTCAAATGTACTGAAAATAAAAAATCTTAAACCATACATTTAAAATCTTAATTCAAAACCTTACTTTTGTACAAAAGAACAGATACTGAAATAAATTCAGCATATTATGGCAAAAATATTAACTGGTGTACAAAGTACAGGAACACCTCATCTAGGAAATTTATTAGGTGCAATTCTTCCTGCAATTGAAATGACTAATAAAAGTGATGATCAATCTTTTTTATTCATTGCAGATTTACATTCTATTACGCAAATCAAAAACGGAGAAACCCTTCGTCAAAACACGTATAGTACTGCTTCAGCTTGGTTGGCTTGTGGTTTAGATGTGAATAAAGTTACTTTTTATCGTCAATCTGATGTGCCTCAAACTACTGAATTATCTTGGTATTTGAGTTGTTTCTTTCCTTTTCAACGTTTGACATTAGCACATTCATTTAAAGATAAATCGGATAGATTAGAAGATGTAAACGCTGGATTATTTACCTATCCAATGCTTATGGCTGCTGATATTTTATTGTATGATGCCAATATTGTTCCTGTTGGAAAAGACCAGTTGCAACATTTAGAAATTACTCGTGATGTAGCTTCTCGTTTTAACCATCAAATGGGAGAAACTTTTGTGTTACCAGAAGCAAAAATTGATGAAAACACAATGATTGTTCCTGGGACAAATGGTGGAAAAATGAGTAAATCGGCAAACAATTACATCAATATTTTTTTAGATGATAAAGCCTTACGCAAACAAATCATGAGTATTGAAACCGATAGCACACCACTTGAAGAACCAAAAAACCCTGATACTTGTAATGCTTTTACCTTATATAAATTATTAGCTTCAGCAGAACAAACAGAAGTGATGAGAACCAATTATTTAGGTGGAAATTACGGCTACGGACACGCAAAACAAGCTCTATTTGAATTAATTGTAGAAAAATTTGCAACCGTAAGAGAAAAATACAATTACTACATCAACGACAAAGAAGAAGTAGATAAATTATTACTAGATGGAGCTGCAAAAGCAAGTGTTGTGGCTAATGGAGTTATTCAAAGAGTCAGAGAGAAATTGGGGTATTAGTTAGAAGCTGAATCAAGTTCAGCTTGACAAAGATTCATGTTTGTAGTAATTATTTACGCTATTTTTTGTCATTCTGAACTTGTTTCAGAATCTCAAGCTTAGTCTTCTTCTTTAATAAATTCTTTTACAACCCATTTTTGCTTTTTTTGAGAGAAAACACAAATTACATCATAACCACCATAATATTTATAAACTGAAAATTTAGCAACTTTTTTATTTTTATTAATAAGTACTCTGGTAAGAAATAATAAAGGATTATCTGAATTTCTATCTTCTCCCTCGAAAGTATTTTTTCTTGTTACTAAATTTATTTTAAGATTTGATTTAGCAAATTCCTCTTCAGATAAACCTCTAACCTCTAAAGAATCAAATTCATAACGATTTTCATCTGATTTTAATCTTTTGATTGGATATAATGTATCTAAAACGCCAAAAGTCACTTTTTTATATTCATTAAGTTTTAAAAGCTTTTTATTTATTACCTTCTTATTTTCAATTCTCAATTCTTTCCATCTTTTTATTTCATCTTTATTAATACTATCAATTTGATTTTGATTTAATTTTAAAGAATCTAAACCATAAGCTTGAGGTGGTGGTGGAGGATATAAATAATGAAATGAGTAATTCAATTCATATTTAGCAACTTCAGGCAAAACATCACATAGAACTTCTGCTTCTATTTCTTCATACGTTTTTTCTTTGCAACTAAACAAAGTGAAAAAAAGAAATAAAAAGAGTGTCTTTTTCATTTAATTTAATCATAATAGTTTAAGAAGCTGAATCAAGTTCAGCTTGACAAAGTTTTATATTTGTCGTAATTATTGATTTTGTTTTTTATTGCTCAAGTTGTCTTTTGTCATTCTGAACTTGTTTCAGAATCTCTTTGTTCATGTTTTATTTTAAGCCGAATTCCTACTAGCATTAATATTTCCAAATAACGAACGTGTTACTATTTTTTCATAAATAGCAATTTGCTTTTCATCTGGGTTTGGGCTTTCTTTTAATTCTTTTATTTTCAATAAAGCATATTGCTGAATGGTTAAAAGTGGTAAAACAATTTTCTCACGAAGTTCTACTGAGGCTTTTCCGTCTGGATAATTTTCCATTAGTTCTTTGTAACCTGATAGTTTTAAAAGTAAACGTTTGGTTTCTAAAAATTCGGTGTAAATCAATTGCCAAAAATCTCCAAATTCTTTGTCATTTTTCATGTAAGCAGTTAAGGGGAAGAATGATTTGCTCAATGCCATCATACTGTTTTCAATCAACGTTTTAAAGAATAAGGAATTGTTGTATAAGTCGGAAACTTTTTGCCACTCATTGTTGTCTTCATAGGTTTTTAAAGCGGTTCCAACTCCAAAAAATCCTGGAACATTTTGTTTCAATTGACTCCAAGAACCTACAAAAGGAATCGCTCTCAAATCCGCAAAATTCAATTTATCCGATTGGTTTCTTTTGGATGGACGACTTCCAATATTCGTTTTTGCATAATAATTCAACGTACTCATTCGCTCCAAATAAGGCACAAACATCTCATGATTCTTAAAATCCACATATTTTTTATAACTGATTTCTGAAAGGTTTTGCAAAACTTCTTTTTCCGCTGAAGTCAACTCATTTTCGGTTTTAGTAAAAACTTGATTGCTTGCTCCAGCACTCAATAAATTCTCTAAATTATAACGACAAGAATCCAACGTTCCGAAATTAGAACTAATCGTTTGTCCTTGAACCGTCAATTGAATTTGTTGGTTTTCAATTGTTGGTCCAAGTGAAGCGTAGAACTTATTGGTTTTTCCACCACCACGAGCAGGTGGTCCACCACGACCATCAAAAAATACTACTTTCACATCAAATTTTCTAGAAATAGCTGTTAGAGCTTCTTTGGCTTTGTAAATTCCCCAATTGGCCATCAAATAACCACCATCTTTTGTTCCGTCAGAAAAACCTAGCATAATGGTTTGCTCGTTTCCTCTTTGTTTCAAATGATTGGCATAGGTTGGATTTGTATACAATTGTTCCATGACTTTGTCAGCTTTCTCCAAATCTTCAACCGATTCAAAAAGAGGCACAATATCAACGGTAGGATTTTGCCAACCACATAAATGAAACATACTCAAAGTTTCAAAAACATGCAAAGCACTTTCATTATTACTAATTATATAACGATTACAAGCTTTCTCACCATTATTTTCTTGAATGGTTTTCATGGCTTTTATAGATCCAATTGTAGATTTTGCAATTTCATCTTCAAAATCATCTACTTCTAAATCAGAAGAAACGTTAGATAAAAATTGTAGTTTTTGTTCTTCTGTTAGTGTTTGATAATTTTCTGGAAAAATGGTTTTTTCATTGGAAACAATAGCCTCAAAAACTCGAGCATGAATTCTACTGTTTTGACGAATATCTAAAGTCGCAAAATGGAAACCAAATAGATTAATTTTATTCAACAATAAGTCAATTTCATCTATATAAAGCGATTGGTGCTTGTTTATGACCAACATTTTTATTTGTTCCAATTTATCTTTCAATTCTTCTAGTGAAATGAAAATTTCTCCTTGAGAATAAAAAACAGAACGATATAATTTGCTTTCGATATCAGCAATTATAGTGTCAACACCAATAAAAGTTAATTTTCTTTTGAGTTTTCGAATATCTGAATAATAACTTTTTAAAATAGAAGTTCTTAATCTATCTGCAACTTTCAATGTGATTTCAGTAGTCACAAACGGATTTCCATCTCTATCTCCACCAGGCCAGAATCCTAAATTTAAAATGTCATTTTTAGGCATTTCTCCATCCAAAATGTTTTTCTGAATGTATTGCATCATTGCTCCAACTGTTTCATAAAACACATTTTCCAAATACCAAATAAGACTTACTGCTTCATCATAAGGTGTTGGTTTTTCTTGTTTGATAAAAGGTGTTTTTCCTAATTGAGCCAATAATTCTTTGATGGAATTTAAATCGTTTAATCGGATAGCTTCTGTCAAATCGGTAATAATTCCTAAAACTGAACCTGGATAAAATTGCGTTGGATGAGCTGTTAAAACTGTTCTAATTTTGAAATTTTCTAAAAAAGTTTTTAGTTCTTCTTGCCTGTTTTTTTGTTCTGCATTTTCCTTCATGTCACGCAACGAACCTTTTCCTTCCAAATTATTGACCACAGCAAATGCAGCATCTTCAATCGCATCAAAAAGCACCACTTGACGTTCGATATATTGAATAAACCTAAACATTAATGATTCCTTTTCCTCTTGAGTTGGATTATCTAAATACTTAGCTACAAAAGTGTCAAAAATCTCTTCTGGACTGTGATGGTTTTTGAAGCCGTTTTCACAAACTTCAGCAAATAAAGGCAAGAGAACACCAGTGTTGTTTATTTCGTCAAAAGGTAAAGTGATAAAAACACTGTTGTAAATATTATATTTTGAAGCAACGTTTTGATTAAAACGCTCGATTTTTGGTAAGGTGTACATGAAAATTAAATTTGACCCTAATTTACAATTTTAATTTTTAAAAATGAATTAATAAAATGTGAAGGCTTTTTAAATCGCTTCAAACTTTTTTCCGGGTAATGGTCTTATGACTCCTTTTAATTCCATGTTTAATAAAATAGATGAAATTCTGAATATTGGAAAATCACATTCTAAAGCTATGATATCCATTTCTTCTTTCCCTTTGTTTAAAAGATAATCATATACTTTTTGCTCTTCTAGTTCAAGAGAAACGAAGAGTTGTTTTTGAATGGTTTTAGTTTCCTTTTTATCGTTTTCTAATTCCCAATTTAAGATGTAAACTATATCAGCAGCACTTGAAAGTAGATTGGCTCTTTGGGTTTTAATCAAATTATTACAACCTTGACTCATTTTATCAGAAGTTCGACCTGGAACAGCAAAAACATCTCTATTATAATCATTGGCTAAATTGGCTGTGATTAAAGAACCTCCTTTTTCTGCACTTTCAATTACAATGGTAGCTTCGCACATTCCAGCAACGATTCGGTTTCTTTTTACAAAATTTTCTTTATCTGGATTTGAAGTGCTCCAAAATTCGGTTAGAAAACCACCATTTTCTTCCATTTTGGCAACATACTTTTTGTGGACTTTTGGATAAATTTGGTTTAAGCCATGTGCTAAAACTCCAATCGTTTGCAAACCTAAATCCATAGCTGTTTGATGGGCTACAATATCAACTCCATAAGCAAAACCACTCACGATAATTGGATTTAAAGGTGCTAAATCTTCTAGTAATTTTTTACAAAATTCTGTTCCGTAACTTGTGATTTGTCGTGTTCCAACAATACTGATGATTTTTCGGTTTTGTAGATCAATATTTCCTGATTGAAACAAAACTAAAGGACTATCAAAACAGTGTTTCAATCGTTCTGGATATAATTTATCTTGAAAATATAAAGTCTGGATATCTTCTTGTTCGATAAATTTTAATTCGGCTTCAGCTTTATTAAAGATGGATTTATCTTTGAGATTTTTGAGAATAGAAGTTCCAACTCCATCAATTTTTTGAAGTGTAGCTTTCTTTTCTTTGAAAATGTTTTCGGCAGAACCACATTGGTTGATGAGTTTCTTTGCCATGACATCTCCAACTCCTTCCACTTGTAGTAAGGATAAGGCATAAAATAATTCTGTTTGGCTCATATGAATAAATTGGCTTCAAAAATAAATATTTTTTTGAAGTTATAACACATTGTTAATAAACATTTTGTAAAATAATTTAGCGAATGTTAATAAATATAGTCAGATAAATTTTGCTTTAATGCGTTAAAATTTTTTCTTTGCTCTTATGAATATTAACAGTCACATTTCTTCATTGTTGTATCGTTACCAATGCGTTACAGTTCCTGGTTTTGGTGCTTTTTTAACCGAAATTCAGTCTGCACAACTAAATGGTAGTGCTGTTACATTCAATCCACCTAGAAAAGTGGTTTCTTTCAATGCTAATATTAAGAATAATGATGGTTTATTGGCCAATCATATTGCTTTAGCAGAGAAAATTTCTTACGAAGAAGCTGTTTCTAATTTGACAAAGGAAGTTGCTGTCTGGATGCAAAAATTACAAAACAGAGAAACTTTGTCAATTGAAAACATTGGAAATATTAAACTTTCTAGTGAAATGACTTGGTTTTTTGAGCCAATCAACAATACTAATTATCTAACAAGTTCTTTTGGACTATCTAATTTCATTTCTCCTACTGTAAAAAGAGAAGAATTGAAAAAAGTAGTGGAAGAATTAGAAGAAGTTGCTCCAATAATTTTCACTCCTGAAAAGAAAAGGAATTATTCCTACTTAAAATATGCTGCTGCAGCTGTTTTATTTTTTGGTTTAGCAGGAACTGTTGGTTATAAATATTATTATGACAATCAAATTGAACAACAAACTTTGATGGTTGAGAAATCAGTACAAGATAAAGTTCATGATAAAATTCAGGAAGCTACGTTTTTTATTGACACTTCTATTCCTGCTGTAAATGTTGCCATAGAAGAAGATACAAAAAACTATCCTTATCATATTGTAGCAGGTGTTTTTAGTAATGAACAAAATGCTAAAAACGCTTACACTGATTTAATTAAGCAAGGTTTCAAAGCTGAATTAGGCCCAAAAAGTAACAATGGAATGAACCCTGTGTATTTTCAAAGCTTTTTAGAATACAATGAAGCAAAATTGTTTTTAGATAATTTAAGAAAAACGACAAACGACCAAGCTTGGTTATTGATTGACTAATTTTTCTTAACAACTTTTTAATTACAAAATAGCTAATTTCCTTTATCTTTGCCAAAAAAAAGAATGGAACCAAGAAAAGCTTCGCAATCCTTAACTATACTTACTGACCTTGTTTTACCTAGTGAAACAAATCCGTTAAACAATTTATTTGGTGGTGAATTATTAGCTCGTATGGACAGAGCTGCTAGTATTGCTGCAAGACGTCATTGTAGAAGAATTACGGTAACTGCAAGTGTAAATCATGTGGCTTTTAATAAATCTATTGCTTTAGGAAGCGTTGTGACTGTTGAAGCAAAAATTTCGAGATCATTTAATTCTTCTATGGAAATTTTTCTTGATGTTTGGGTAGAAGATAGAGAAAGTGGTAATCGTTCAAAAGCCAATGAAGCTATTTATACTTTTGTAGCTGTTGATGATTCTGGAAGACCTGTTCAAGTTCCAGCAGTTATACCAGAAACTGATTTAGAAATTGAACGTTTTAAAGGTGCTTTGAGAAGAAAACAATTGAGTTTAGTATTAGCTGGAAAAATGAAACCTAATGATGCTACGGAATTGAAGGCATTGTTTATGGAATAGTCCAATTAAGTTATTTTATTATAAAAAAAGAACCCTTTTTGAGTTTGAAACTCTAAAAGGGTTTTCTAATTAAATATTTTTGGAAGACATTACAAACTCAACCAACTAGAAGGATTCAAAGTTGTTGTGTTTTGAGTTACAATAAACTTCATGGTTGTTTTACCATCTGAATTGGTATGTATTTTTCCTAATTTTTGCTTGATTGAAACTTTATCACCAACAGCAACACTCAACGATTCAATATTCATATACAAAGTAATATAATCACCATGTCTGATGTAAACCGCGTAATTATTAGCATAAATTGATTGCACTTGAATAACTTCTCCAGCAAAAACGGCTCTTGCATAAGCACCTGGTTGTGTGGTAATTTCAACACCACTATTATGTGTTGTTAGGTTTTTATGAATTGGATGTGGTTGATCACCATAAGGCAACGAAATATATCCTTTTTCAACAGGTAACGGAAGTTTTCCTTTGTTTGCTTTAAAGTTGTCTGAGTCTACTTTTCCTTCAGCTGTTAGAATGAATTTTGAACTATTTACACTTGCATCTGGTGTTGTTTTTGTTGTACTTGTTGTAGATGTAGAAGTATTATTCTTTTTAGCTTCAGCTTTTGCTTTTTCTTCGGCTTTTTTATTGGCAGCAGCAATTGCATCTGCAATTGTCTTTTTAATTTGTCTGTCTACTTCTCTTTTTTCTTTCTCTTTTTTATCAATTTCAGCTGAATATTTCTTTTTGTCTTTTTGAATAATCTTAACCAGTTTTTCTTTTTCTTGCTTTTGATTTTCTAACTCTTCTTTTTCTTTAGCTGTTTGAGCAATTACTTTTTCTCTTTGTTCTTTTTTTGCTTGAAGCGTTACAATTGCTTGATTTAGTTTTTGTTGTTTAATCTTAATTTCTTCTGCTTGTGCTTTTCTGAAACCTGCATATTGTTTCATGTACTGAATTCGCTTGTAAGCTTGATAGAAATTTTGAGAAGACAAGACAAACATAATTCTACTGCTTTGTGAACGACTTTTGTATGCTTTCACAATCATACTTGCATAATCTTCTTTTAAAATTTCTAACTCTTTGGTTAGGCTTTTTATTAATTTTTGATTTTTAGCAATGTCGTTGGCAATATATTTTACTTGGGTTTCATTAGTAGAAATTAGTTTTTCACTCAAACGAATTCTTGCGTCTTTTTCTTTGATTTCTGTTAAAACCGATTTTTCTTTTTTCTTTTCAATATTCAACAAACCATTGTATTGAAGAATAGCATTAATGATTTTTTCTTTTTTTGCCTCTAATTCTAGTTGCTTAGAAGTTTGAGCCCAACTAAATGTGCTGCATAAAAGGAATGCTATAATAACTATTTTTGACTTCATCTATTATTGTTGTTTAATCTCAACTTGTTCGTAATCATCTGGAATTGAAAAAGGGAAAGTTAGCTCTGGATTGATGTCTACTTTTTTATATTCAATATCTATGGAAACTTCGTTTTTTTGACTTGCTTTGATACTCATTTCTTTTGGAAAAACAGTATCATCTACAAGTGTGTGTGAAACATAATTAATCTCTAGATTTTTATTGTCTGAGAGCTGTTTTATTATTTCTTGTTTCAATAAAAACCTTCCAGCTTCAAAAGTATATTGTTTTTGAATGTTATTTTGTTTTTTTTCAGAAAGTTGATACATGTTATTTACAATTTCTGATACATATTCTTCTTTTGAAATTTCGGTTAATACTTTTCCTAGCAAAAGATTTTGAGCTTTTTGAAAATCTAATTCGGTTCCTAACCAATTGCTTAATAAAATATAGTCTCCTTCAAAATAGGTTCCGTTTACTTTTTCATAATAGCTTACTTTTTCTGGTGTAATCAAAGCTTTAGCAACAGGAAATCCTAAAAACTTAATGTTAATCCAAATGATTTCATCCTTTTTTATGCGAATATCAGCACTAATCGATTGCTTGTTTTTTACATCTTGATACTTTAAATCTGTTCTAATACTTAACGTAGAAAATTCTTTAAAATTATCATTGTGTCCTTTAACAATTTCTTCCACTTTCACACCTTTAGATGCTTTAGCGTTTGAAGCTAATTGTGTTGTTTTACACGAAACCAATACCACAGAAAGAAATACAAATAGAAAGACTTTTTTCATTGTTATTTTACGTTTTGAATTTTAGATAAATACATTTCTTTCTTTTTTAAATCTCCTGTTTTTTCGTAAGAATTAGCTAATTGTGTGTAAAATTCTTTTTCTAATGTTGGATTTTCAACCACATAATCAACACCTTCTTCCAGTTTAGAAATAGCTTCTTTAGTTTTGTTTAAATTTAATAATGCTACACCAGAGTAATAATACAAACTCGCTTGAGTAGGATAAAGTTCTAATTGTTGATTGGCATATTTATCTACTTTCTCGTATTGTTTTTTCTGCATTAATAATTGCATTAAAAATTCAAAACTCTCAAAATCTTCTGGTTGGTTTGCAATGCTTTTTTCAAAATAGAAAATAGACTCGTCTAATCTGTTTTTCTTTAGAAAATATTTTGCTACTTCTTTACTTACATTTACACTTCTGTCTTCATCTAATAACGTAATTCCTTTCTCTAAATTGCTTGAAAAATCTGGATTATTTGAAGCAAATATTAAGAATTCATTGAAAACTCTGTGTTTGATTTTATTGTCAATCTTACTGCTTTCTAAAACTTTAAACATAGAATTAGAGGCATTTTCACCATCATTATTATTCAAATAAAATTTGACCAAACTTACATGAGCCCAATCTGAATTTGGAATGTTTTCGGCTAATTTTTTAGCTACTTCAAAGGCTTTTTCTTCGTTGTTCGATTCTGAATATTGGTAAATTAAATCAATATAATTTTGTTCTACTAATGGATTTTTCTTGATTGCTTTTTCTAAATCTTGTTTTTCTGGTTTATTAACTTCTGGAGTTCTTTCCAATTGCAACTTGTAATATTCCATGGTTTGGGACAAATTGGTCGTTTGTTCCATATCTTTCAACAAAGCTAAAGCCTTATCTTTTTGATTGGTATACATGTACAACGAGACCAAATCATCTTGAAAATCTTTATTGAATTCAATCAATTTTGTTACAATTCTGATAGCATTGTTATAATCTTTGGTTTCGTAAAAAACATCATATAAACCATTCCAATACCAACGTTCTTTTGGATTTAAATCAACCGCTTTTTGAAAGGCATTTTGTGCTTCAGCGTATTGTTTTAGTGCAAAATAATTTTTACCAAGTTCATTATAAATAACCGGATTATTGGCATCTTTATCTAAACATTTTTGCAAAGAAACTATCGCTCTGTCGTAATTTTCAATGGCTTTTTGAGTTAAAGCATCATAAAAATTATTTTCAAAAGCATCATCAACCGCAGCAATTTCTTCTGGGTTTGGAATATCTTGAGCATAAAATACTTGGTTATAACCAAAAGCTATAAAAAGTATAGAAAATGTGATAAATTTATTCATTAAGTTATTTTTTATTCTAAAACCGAATAATCTCCAATACTAATACTAGTAAAATTACCATCAAATGAAGCATGATTTCCTATCATAGCATTGTCTAAATTGGCATTTTTGATATGAGCATGTGTTTGAATCAAACTGTTTTTAATCGTTGAATCAATCACGTGGCATCCTTTTCCTAAAGATACATTTGGTCCAACTGTAGCGTTAATTAAAACTACATCTTCACCAATGTAACAAGGAGGAATTATCGTTGAGTTTTCTTGTTTTACATCATAATCAATTAAATGATCTCCATCATTGTGCAAAAACCCTAACATTCTTGTGTTTGTATCAACAGTTACATCTTTGTTTCCACAATCCATCCAATCATCTACTTTCCCTGGTACAAATTTCATGCCTTTTACCATCATTTGTTTAATTCCATCATTAATTTGATATTCTCCACCATGAATGATGTTATTATCAATAACCAATTGCAATTCATTTTTAAGAACGGCTACATCTTTGAAATAGTATATTCCGATAACCGCTAAATCGGATACAAACTCTTTTGGTTTTTCAACAAGTTCAATGATTTCTCCATTATCATTTAGGTTTACAACTCCAAAAGCTTCTGGTTTATCAACTTGTTTTACCCAAATTACACTATCTGCATTTTTGTCTAAATCGAAATCTGCTCTAATTAAAGTATCTGCATAAGCAATAACTGCTGGTCCAGAAAGCGAATCTTTAGCACACATAATTGCATGTCCAGTTCCAAGGGCTTCATTTTGATAATAAATTGTTCCTTTTGCTCCTAATTTTTGAGCAATTGCAATTAATTCATCTTCCACTTTTTTACCAAAACTTTCGTGAATGATAAATGCTACTTCTTCAATATCTTGGTTTAAAACTCCTGCAATATCTTCCACTAATCTGTGAACGATAGGTTTACCTGCAACAGGAATTAATGGTTTTGGAACTGTTAATGTATGTGGACGAAGACGTGAACCACGACCTGCCATTGGTACTATTATTTTCATGTGTTTTGTATTAAGATTTGAGTATTAAGTAGTAAGACAA
This sequence comes from Flavobacterium ponti, assembly GCF_042652765.1. Classification (NCBI taxonomy): domain Bacteria; kingdom Pseudomonadati; phylum Bacteroidota; class Flavobacteriia; order Flavobacteriales; family Flavobacteriaceae; genus Flavobacterium; species Flavobacterium ponti. The sequence continues at coordinate 134,709 of NZ_JBHSGW010000001.1, read as the reverse complement.
AACTGCCAACTAATTACTTAATACTGATTACTATTTAACTCCTGTGCTACCAAAACCACCTTCTCCACGAGATGTTTCAGATAATTCTTCCACTTCAATCCATTCGGCTCTTTCGTGTTTGGCTATGATTAATTGAGCAATTCGTTCTCCATTTTCAATTACGAAGGGTTCATTTGATAAATTTACTAAAATTACACCGATTTCTCCACGATAATCTGCATCAACTGTTCCTGGTGAATTTAATACTGTGATTCCTTTTTTAGCAGCCAAACCACTTCTTGGTCTAACTTGTGCTTCATAACCAATTGGTAATTCAATGAAAAGTCCTGTTTTTACTATGGTTCTTTCTAAAGAATTTAGGGAAATTGGTTCTGTTATATTAGCACGCAAATCCATTCCGGCTGAAGCAATTGTTTCGTAATTAGGTAGTGAATGCTGGGATTTGTTGATTATTTTGATGTTCATTTTAACTTTTTTCTTGAAAATAAATTATTTTCAAATTTTTTACTTCTTAATTATAAGCATCAAAGTTAAAAAAAATAAAGATAAATAGTCGGTTTTAGATTTTTGTTAAGAGATTTAAAACAAATAAAATGGATTATTTTCCAAAAACCTTTTTCTCAAGTAAATTTAATCGTTTTAAAATTGTGTTTTGATCCATATTTAAGTTACTTCCTAAAACACCGACAATTTCATAATTTTTTAAATTGGGAACAAAAATATCTGAAATTGAAACCTTTCCTTTTTCTAAAATCAGGTAGTCATTTGTGGTTATTTCTGCTTTTTTAATTTCTTTTAAAAACAAAACAGCCTCTTTTACATAAATACTTGTTGCTGCTAAATCTTCATCTACTATATATATAACATCAAAATGTGCAAATATTTTTTGCATTTCAACATCTTTTAAATCACCATTAGAAGTGATTTCTTGTAATTTAGGTTCTTTTTCGTCATTTATAGCCGAAATACTTTCTTCAATTAAAGAAAAATTAGATAATTGATTAACCGTAAGTGGTTTTGAAATAATATCATCGGTTGGAATGCCAAAATAAGTTGCAATTCGTAAAAGAGTTTCAATCTTTGGTTCGGCACGTCCTTCTTCATATGAGCTAATCACGCCTCTGTTTAAATCAATAAGTTCTGCAAAAGCTTGTTGACTTAATCCTTTTATCTGTCTTATTTTCTTTAAATTGGTTCCAAAATATGTCATTTTGCTATTATTTTTTACAAATATACAAAGTTATTATCATTTTTTTGCTAAAAATATTTGCAATATTAGATTTTTTATTTACATTTGTTATTATAACTAACCTAACCATCAATTTATGGAACATTTAAAATTGTTTTCTAATGTAAAGAATTGGCTGCTCGAATTAGAGTTCAACATTCAGCTAGAAAATGAAGAGCATCAGTCCTTTATTATTGAAAAAGAAAACGAAGGAATTAAAAATATGATGATTGTAATTGCACCACAAATTTTAATTATTGAACAATTTTTATTTCGTTGCAAAAATAATCAGCAAGAAGTACACAAACAGTTATTGATTAAAAACAGAGATATTGTTCACGGTGCTTTTGTTTTAGATGAATCTGGAGAAAAGGTAATTTTTAGAGATACATTACAAACAGAAAACTTAGATCAGAATGAGCTAATCGCAACTATAAATTCTCTTAGTTTATTGATTAGTGAGTATTCTACAGAAATGATATCATTTAGTAAATAAAAAACTAAGAATCAATATGGTATATTTTATTTTTCATATAGTTTGTTTTTTAACTAAAATATTACTTATGATTTTTAAATAATTCGAAAAAAAAACGTAGTATTAACATTGTAATTCTTTATGTATTATGAACATTATTAAAAGACTTTTTAGAATAGGAAAAGCAGAAGCACATTCTGCCATTGGAAGCCTAGAAGATCCAATAAAAATGACCGAACAAGGTATTCGCGAAATGAAAGAACAATTGGATCAAAGTATTCAAGCTTTAGCTCAAGTGAAAGCTTTGTCCATTCGTAGAAAAAATGAACAAGAAGCTTTGGTAAATCAATCTAGTGATTATCAGAACAAGGCTATGCTTTTAGTACAAAAAGGTATAAAAGAAGAAATGCCTATTGAAGATGCAGATAGATTAGCTAAAGAAGCATTAAAAAAGAAAGAACAATCTTTGTTAGATGCTCAAATAGCTGAAGGAGAACGTCAAAAGTTAGAAAGTGATGTTGAGAAAATGCAAATAAACATCAACACTTTAAAATCCACAATTTCTAAATGGGAAGGTGAATTAAAAACATTAAGAGCTCGTGTACAGGTAAGTAAAGCTACACAAGATATTAATAAAAAAATGACTCAAATTGACTCTGACAGCACTATTTCTATGCTAGAAAAAATGAAAGATAAAGTGTTGCAACAAGAGGCTTTAGCCGATGCTTACAGTCATATTGCTGATGCTTCAAAAAGTATCGATCAAGAAATAAATGCTGCTGTTGACACTTCAGATGCACATGCAGAAAGTGAATTACAAAAATTAAAAGAACAATTCAACGCTAACTAATAATGAATTTAGACGAGTTAATAGAAGTTTCCTTTAATCCAGCCAATAGTATACTATCAATTTTATTGATTTTAAGTGTTTTTTATTGGATTATGACTATGGTGACAGGTGTAGGAGATTATGATATAGATTTTGATGCAGATGTAGATGCTGACTTTGACGCTCCTGATGGAATGGTTGAAGTTCCTAACGATCCATCATCGTTTATTCAATTTTTAAAATTTTTAAATTTGGATATCATACCTATTACCTTTTTTATAACTCTGGTCTTATTATTTACTTGGCTAATAAATGTTAATATTAGTTACTATATTGCTTTGCCTTATTGGATGTATTTTATAACAATAGTTCCAGCTTTTGTAGCGAGTTTATTTTTAACTAAATATCTTAGTATGCCTTTAAAACCAATTTTTAAAGAAATTAACCATAAAGGAGAAATTGCTTATGATTATTTAGGAAGAGTTGGTGTGCTCAAATCAACCATTGAAAACGACAAATTAGGAATGCTTGAATTAGTAATCAATAAAGATCCTATTAAACTTTTAGTGAAAAGCAAAGATGGGTCATTTTTAAAAGTAGGAGAAAAAGCTTGTATTGTGGATGAAAACCCAGATAAAAAATTCTACTTTGTTGAAAAATCTTACGAAATTTAAATACCTTTAACATCAAATTAATTTAATTAAACAAAAAATTTATGACTACATTTTACGTTACAATTGCAGTTATTATAATTGCCTTTTTAGGTTTAGTATTTTGGGTTTTATCCATGTACAAAAAAACTGTTCAAGGAGTTGTTCTTCTTAGAACTGGATATGGTGGAGCCAAAGTCTTTTTTAATGCTGGAGTAGTAATTCCCGTTATTCATCGCTTAGAATACATGGATATTTCTGTAAAAAAATTAGAAATATCCAGAGAAGGAAAAGATGGATTGATTTGCAAAGATAACATGCGAGCAGATATTCAAGTAGCATTCTTTGTACGCGTAAATAAATCAGTTGATGATATTGTTAATGTAGGACAAACTATTGGTTGTCAAAGAGCATCTGACATTGGAACATTAAGAGAATTATTTGAAGCTAAATTTTCTGAAGCTTTAAAAACTGTTGGTAAAAAATTTGATTTCATTGAGTTATATGAAGCTCGACTTGAATTCCGTCAAGAAATTCTGAATATCATTGGAACAGATTTAAATGGTTATGTTTTAGATGATTGTGCGATTGATTATTTAGAACAAACTTCTCTACAGCATCTAAATAAAGACAACATTTTAGATTCTGAAGGTATCAAAAAAATCACTGAACTAACCGCAACACAAAATATTAAAGCCAATTTAGTTCGTAGAGATGAAGAAAAAACCATCAAAAAACAAGATGTTGAAGCAAGAGAAACTATTCTTGAATTAGAAAAGCAATTAGCCGAAAAAGAAGAACAACAACGTAGAGAAATTGCAAATATTCAATCTAGAGAAAACGCAGAAATTTTAAAAGTTGCAGAAGAAGAAAGACTAAAGTCAGAATCAGTTCGAATTGCAACTGAAGAAACACTTCAAGTAGCAGAAGAAAACAAACTTAGACAGGTTGTTATTGCTGCAAAAAATAAAGAAAGAGCTGAGTTAGTTGAAACAGAAAGAGTTCAAAAAGACCGAATGTTAGAAGCTACAGAAAGAGAGAGAGTCGTAGCATTAGCTGATATTGAAAAAGATAAAGCAGTCGAAGTTGAAAAGAAAAATATTCAAGATGTAATTCGTGAACGTTTAGTTAAAGAAAAAACGGTTGTAGAAGAACAACAAAATATTTTAGATGTAGAAGCTTTAAAAGGTGCAGAAAGAGAGAAACAAGTTCAATTAATTGTGGCTTCTCGTGAAGCAGAAGAGAACTTAATCACTCTAACTCGCGCTGCTGAAGCTCGTAAACAATCAGCTGAAAAAGATGCTCAAAAATACGTTATTGAAGCACAAGCAAAACGTGATGCTGCCGAAAAAGAAGCTGATGCTCGTAAAATTATCGCGGAAGCTCAAGCAAAAGAAGAAGCTACTGTTGGCTTATCTGAAGCTCAAGTAATGCATGCTAAAGCTGAAGCTATGGAAAAACAAGGATTCGTTGAAGCAAACGTAATTGAGAAAAAAGCAGCAGCTAATAAACAAGAAGGTTTGGCCGAAGCTGAAGTAATCAAAGAAAAAGCATTTGCTGAAGCTGCAGGAATTACTGAAAAAGCTGAAGCCATGAAAAAACTAAACGATGCTGGTAAAGAGCATGAAGAGTTTAGATTAACATTGGCCAAAGAAAAAGAAGTAGAATTAGCTCAAATTTCAATACAAAAAGACATTGCTCAAGCACAAGCAAGTGTATTAGCGGAAGCATTTAAAACTGCAAATATCGACATTGTTGGTGGTGATAATTCATTCTTCGACAATGTGGTTAGACAAGTTTCTGCTGGTAAAGGAATCGACAAATTCATTCAACACAGTGAAAATGCTCAAATAGTGAAAGAAGCATTATTAAGCCATGATGGTGATGAAAATCTTATCGGAAAAGTGATGAATATGGTTGAGAAATATAAAATTTCATCAGAAGACATCAAAAACTTGAGTGTAGCTTCTTTAATTTTTCAATTAAAAGGTGTTGCCAATGATAAAGAACAAGGTATCTTATCAAGAGCAATGGATATGGCTAAACATTTAGGTATTGATAACAAACCATTGAAGTAAAATTTAATAGATACATTGTAAACTAAAAAATAATTCTCTACTTCAATTGAGTAGGGAATTATTTTAGTTCCAATTGCTTTCCCTTCATTTTAAAGCTAATTAAAGTTTTTACAAGAAAGACTTTTAAAAATTTTACCGAAAATTAATGAGTAACGAAAAATTAAATACGGGTACATACGAAATCATTCAAAATCGATTGGATGAACAAAAAGAAGATTTAATTCAACGCATTCAATCTCTAAATGAAGATCGAAAAAAGGTTTTTGGAGGTGTTGATTTTTCACTTATTGCCAATGAACGTATTTCTACAGACCAAAACTGTAACATAAAAGATATCTTTTCTTTGGGAAGATTATGTTTGGTTGGACACAACACGCATTTAGGATTACGAACAGAAATAAATTTAAATGATGTTTTTTCAGCTTATTTATTAAAAGATAATCGTTTTGAACCACAATCCATTGAATTTATTGAGGATGAAACTTTTATAGAAGAGTTCAGAAATTTATATAAATATTACCGAAATACCATTTTCGTTCGTTTTCATCTTACGCAAAACTATTTATATTTTGTTTTTCAATTATCAAATAGCCCTTCCGATATAAAAGCATTTAAATGGTTAATAAAAGATGATACATTAACTTTTGTAGATGCTAGAAGTGCTGCAGAAGTAAAATATCCCAATCAACAAGAATTTACTTGGACAAAAGTAACGCGAGACATGCAACGTATTGGAAGTCATCCACACGTTTCATTAGCGGACAAGGTCTTTGTAGAAGCTATTGGTGGAGATATTACTATAAAAATTGAAGACAATACTAGTTCAGGAAAAGGAATTTATGCAGAAGATGTTATTCATAAAGATCAAACATTAGATGATGCTGAAATTCATTATTTCGACTATAACAATTTGGTTATTTTTAAGATAAAACCCTATCAAGAAGCTGAACGTTTTTTTATCTATAACCATAAGGAAAAGAAAGTTGCACGTGTTGATTCGCTTCAATACTCAATAATTCTTCTACCTGAAAACCAAGGTGTAATTTATCCCAATGGATATGCTTTGCAAACGGGTGAAATAAAAGTAATCGCTTCTGAAGACAAACCAGTATATTTCAACCGAAGAATCCTTGGAATTAATGGAGAAAACTTCATGTTTGTTTTTTATGATGAGCAATCACATGATTATTTATTGATTCCATATAATATCATCAAACAAACCATAGAAACTCCAATCAATTGTAATGGATTTACGTTGTTTGATAATGGAAAATTAGCTTATTTCAAATCTAACGAAGAAACAAAACATCATCTAATTCAAATTTGGCAAACACCTTTTACAAAAGAAGTTACTATTGATGATGCTTTAAAATCAAATTTATTATACAAAATTGGAAATAAAGATTTAGTTCGTGTAATGGCTGAATGTCAAGAGCTGAATATTTTGTTGTCCAAAAAAGATTCATATTCTGGTTTGTATAATGACATTGTTAAACAAGCAACAATAATTTTAGACAGTTATTATTTCTTGGCTGAAAAGGAAATTCATCAATTAAATGAACCTTTACTCGAAATTAGAAAAATTGCACATGCTGCGATTAACGAATTTGAAAAAGCACAAGAAGTCAAAAATAAAACAGCGCAAACCATAGCTGATTTAAAGGAAAAGTGCGAACATATTTTATCGGATACAAATGTTATTTCTTATAATTCTCTAGATCAATTTATTACTATTTTAGCTCAAATTAGAGCTTTACGCGGTGAATTAATTAGTGCTAAAGATTTAAAATATGCAGATATTGTTTTAATTGAATCCTTAGAAAAACAATTACAAGAAAGGGCTGACGAACTTTCCAATGCTTGTGTTTCTTTTCTTTTACAAGACAATGCTTTAGTTCCTTATCAAGAAAAAGTGACTTTGATTAACAAACAAATAGCAGATCTTAAAAAAACCATTGATGCCAAAACGCTTGAAAAAGACATTGACGAATTAGCGTTGCAATTAGAATTATTAGTAGACATCGTCAATAATTTAAAGATTGAAGACGCTTCGCATTCAACTCAAATTATTGAAAATATTTCTTTGATTTTTGCTCAAATCAATCAGCAACGCATTGAGTTAAATAACAAGAAAAGACAAATTTCTGGAAAAGAACTTTCTGCTGATTTTAAAGCACAAATTACCCTTTTCGACCAAACAGTTATCAACTTTTTAGAATTAGCAAATACATCTGAAAAATGTGATGATTTCTTAAATAAATTATCCATTCAATTAGAAGAAATGGAAGCTAAGTTTGTTGATTTTGATGATTTTATTCAACAAATCAGCGAAAAACGTGAAGAAGTTTATGGTCATTTTCAGAGTAAAAGTGTTCAGCTTACCGAAACTAGAAACAAACGAACTACCATGTTGTTTCAATCGGCTGAACGCATTTTAAAAAGTGTCAAAAATAAAGCAGCTTCCTTTGAAACAGAAACCGAAATCAACGGTTATTTTGCATCTGATTTAATGATTGAAAAGGTTCGTGACATTGCTAATCAGTTAAAAGATTTAAACGATACCAATAAAGCTGAAGAAGTAAATACATTACTTAAAACAGCCCAACAAGAATCAGTAAGAAAATTAAAAGATAAAAATGAAATTTATGAAGATGGTGATGCAGTAATTGCTTTTGGTGATCATAAATTTGCTGTCAACAAGCAAAAACTTGACTTGACTTTGGTTTTAAAAGACCAACAATACTTTTATCATTTAACAGGAACAAATTTTTACCAACCCGTTGAATTTGAAGAAATTGAACAATACAAAGAGGTTTGGAATCAAGAGTTTATTTCGGAAAATCAAAAAGTAAAACGCTTTGAATACATGGCTTGGGAACTATTCTTACAACAAGAAAGTATTGTTCCTGAATCGTTGAATTTGCAAAGAGTGCAAGAATTCATGGCAACTCATTTTGGAGAAGGATTAGTAAAAGGTGTTCATGATGTTGATGCATTGTTGATTTTACAAAATTTGCAACAAATTAATAACGAATTAGGTGTTTTAAAATACACTCCTTCAGAAAGAGCATTAGCTCAATTGTTTTGGTTTTTTCTTAATGAAGAAGACAAAGAATTTTATGAAAAACAATTTGATGCTGTAAGTTTGTTGAAAGAAACGTTCTCAAGTTCTGAGCAATTTAAGTATTTGAACAAACGATTGTCTCAAAAAATTGAAGAGTTTAATAGCTCATTTGATGGTTTTGATTATGTTTCTGCATACAGAGCTGCTGTTTATTTGAAAAAAGAAAACCGAAAAGCATTTTCCATTTCAAAAATTGCTGCAGATGTTTACGAACGCTTTTTTAAAAGTTTGAAAGAAAAAGGGAAAGATGTTGTTTTTAGCAATCAAATAAAAGATTTATACAATTATCCTTCTGCTTGTTATGACATTGTTGAAAACGCATTAAAAACATTTTTAATCGATGAAAATATTACAATATCTCAAAGGTTTGTGGAAGAAGTAACTGCTTTTATATTGACACAGAATTACCACAAGAAACAAATTGTAAAAGTAAATTCATCTGTTGAAATAACAGGCTTGAAATCTATAGAAAGTAACCTTACTTATACTTTAGATTATTACGAATTTTCGGCTCGATTGGATTATTTTCATTCTAAACTAAAACCTGCTTTCTTAGAATTACAGCAACTTAAAAAGCATTGGGTTGAAAACAAAAAGAAAGAAGTAAAATTACACACATTTACAAGTCAAGTGTTAACCTCATTTGTACGAAATAAATTAATTAATGATGTATATTTTCCATTAATTGGAGCCAATTTAGCCAAACAATTAGGGTCAATTGGTGAAAACAAGAGAACTGACAGAATGGGAATGTTGTTATTAGTTTCGCCTCCAGGTTATGGAAAAACAACATTAATGGAATATTTAGCTGACCGAATGGGATTGGTTTTTATGAAAATTAATGGTCCTTCTATTGGTCATGAAATTACTTCGACTGATCCAAGTGAAGCTAAAAATGCAGGAGCAAGACAAGAATTAGAAAAATTAAATCTTGCTTTTGAAATGGGTGATAATGTGATGTTGTATTTAGATGACATCCAACATTGTAATCCAGAATTTTTACAGAAATTTATTTCATTAGCTGATGGACAACGAAAAATTGAAGGAATTTATAATGGTGAAGCTAAAACTTATGACTTACGTTCAAAACGTTTTTGCTTGGTTATGGCTGGAAATCCTTACACAGAAAGTGGTGATAAATTTCAAATTCCAGATATGTTGGCTAATAGAGCTGATACTTATAATTTAGGAGATATTTCAGGTTCAAGAGGTGATTTATTTGAATTGAGTTTAATTGAAAATGCTTTAATGTCGAATGAATATATGGTTCGCTTAACACAACCATCATATCAAAATTTATATAAATTATATGATGCTATTCAACAAAATGATACCAATTATGATTTAGAAGGCAACTTTTCTTCTCAAGAGATAGAAGACTTTAAACAAGTTTTATTGAAAATTATTTTAGTGAGAGATACAGTTTTAAAAGCGAATGCACTTTACATAAAATCGGCAGCTATGTCTGATGATTATCGCAATGAACCTAACTTTAAATTACAAGGTTCTTATCGTGATATGAATAAGTTAGTGGCAAAAATTCAGCCTATTTTAACGGAAAAAGAAGTTGAAGCTATTGTTTTGAATCATTATCAAAACGAATCGCAAACACTAACCAATGGTGCAGAAGCTAATTTGTTAAAGCTAAAAGAACTGATGCAAATTCAAAATGAAGAAGAGCAAAAACGTTGGGAAGAAATTAAAACGACTTTTGTGAAAAATAAACTTTTAAAAGGTGTTGGTGGCGATGATAGAATGGCACAAGTAATTGTGTTGTTGTCTGAATTTTCAGAGGGTTTGAATGGGATTAAAGATGTGTTGAAGAAATAAAATTTAAATTTTAAAACCTCATTTATATTTTCTTATTCAGATTATATGAATGAGGTTTTTTTATTTTCTTTTAAAAACTTTTAAAATTGTAGCCTTTTCGTTTTTATAAATAAAGTAAGCAAAAAATAAAATGGCAACAATTCCAAAAATAAATGTACTTCTAAAAATAGGTACATAAAAAGATAAGCCTGAGAGAACTATAGAAATACTTAAATACCCAAATATCTTTTTCATATCATACGGAATAGGATAATATTTATTTCCAAGATAATAAGAAATGAACATCATTGTTCCATAAGCTGATATGGTTGCAATGGCACTTCCCATATAACTCCAAATTGGAATTAATAAAAAGTTTAAGGTTAATGTAATTATTGCTCCAACTATTGAAATGTACATTCCCATTTTGGTTTTGTCAGTTAGTTTATACCAAACCGATAAATTGTTATAAATTCCTAGAAATAGATTAGCTAAAATAATTAATGGAACCACTTTCATGGCTTCCCAAAATGAAGAATCTCTTACTATAAATATTTTTAAAACATCTGCAAAAACAACTACAACTAATAGAATTATAGAACCAAATATCACAAAATATTTAGTGATTTCTGCATATGTTTTTGGAGCATTTTCATTAGAAGAATGACTAAAGAAAAAAGGTTCAATTCCCAATCTAAAAGCTGTTGCAAATAAGGTCATGAATAAAGCTAATTTATAACAAGCCGAATAAGCACCAATTTCTCTTAAATCAACGTGCATCCATTCTAAAAGGATTCTATCAAATGTTTCGTTTATGGCAAAGGCAATTCCTGCAACCATTACTGGCAAACTGTATTGCATCATTTTTTTCCAAAGTACCTTGTCAAATTGCCATTTCATTTTTAGATAATTTGGAGAAAGCATTAAAAACGTTGCTAAACTAGCAATGATATTCGCTACAAAAATGTATCCTATTTGAAAATTTTCGAAATAAATTGTACTTATAAAACTGTCTGGTGAGTTGGCTGCTAATTTGGGTAACCATAACAAAAAGAACAAATTTAAAACCAGATTAATCAATACATTTCCAATCTTGATTACTGCGTAAAACATTGGTCGTTTTTCGGCTCTTAATTTTGAAAATGGAATGATGACCAATGCATCTAAAAATAAAATCCAAATGGTATAAATGATATATTCAACATTTATTTTTGATAATGCTGCCAAATAGTTTCTTCCTAAAAGGGCTACTATTAAAAAAGCAATTGATGACCAAAAAATAGATATAGTAGAAGTACTTATAACACTTTTAGAATCTTCAACTTTAGAATAAAATCTAAAAAAGCTTGTTTCCATTCCATAAGACAACACTACATTAAATAAAACTAACCATGAAAATATTATTGAAATTTCACCGTATTCGGAAGGGTTTTTTAGGACATTTGGAGTTGTATATAAGGGTACTAAAATAAAGCTAACCATTCTAGGCAAAACTGTTGCTAAGCCATAAATTGCAGTTTGTTTAAAAAGACTTTTATATACACTCAAAGCTGTGGTTTTTTATATTGAAGCAAAAGTAATTAATTCTTTTGTCTTTCCATCGATGGATAAGCAATCATTGATTTTTCTTTAACGTTTTGGATGTTTTTAATAACTACTTTTTTGTTTACTCTAAAAATCAAATTTGCTTCATTGGGTTTTAAATTCAGTTTTGAAGCTTCATTTCCATATTCTTTTTCAGGATTTTCATCTAAAATTAAATCGTTTTGATGTGTGTTTATTTTTGCTATATATTCTGTTTCTGAAATTTTTTCAAAAGCAACTTCATATACATCAAATTGAACTTTTTCTAATTTAGAATTTTCTTCTAAAGGTAAATTTAGATTGACATGAAAGTTTATTCCGCTTCCACCACCTTGAACTCCAGCCATCCATTTTTGGTAATAAACACTTTCTATGTTATCAGATAAATTAGGTGAAACTTCTTTTGAAGAAGAACAAGAAACTATTGAGAACAAAATAAATACAACTGAAATTTTCATCTTCATTCTTTTAAATCTTTTACAAAATGATATCCTTTGGGTACAAATCCATGATTCATATAAAACTTTTGAGCAGCAAAATTAACAGTATACACATCTAAAACAGCCATTGTACAATTGTTTTTAATGGCTTTTTCGACCAAATAATTTGTAATAATTTTACCAACACCTTTAGAACGGTGATTTGGGTGAACTATTACATTATCCAATTCTAAATATCTTCCACACCATAATTTAGTGGCAATCCAAAATCCTGCCAAACCAATAGTTTCATTGTTTTCTTGAACAATTACTTGTTTGTAATTTATGGGTAACATCTCACTCAAAAGCGATTCATATTTTTCCAAAGTAAAATCGGTATACAATTGTTGAATTATTGGAAGTTGTTCCAACATGGCTTCTTTGGTTGTTAATTCAAGAATTTGCATTATTCTTCTAATAAATTTTTATTGAACAAATCTAAAATTCTTCTGTACTCATCAACCCATGAATAAGTTTCTTTAAAACCATGTGCTTCCACTGGAAAAACGGCTAAATCCCAATCTTTTTTCCCTAATTCAATAAAACGTTGCGATAAACGAACTACATCTTGAAATTGCACGTTATCGTCAACCATTCCATGTAACATTAATAATTTATCTTGAAGATTTTCGGCAAAATAAATGGGTGAACTTCTTTTATAAGCAATAGAATCAGTTTCTGGGAAATTTAAAATATTAGCTGTATAACCTTGATTATAATGTGCCCAATCTGTTACTGAACGCAAAGCTGCTCCTGTTTTAAATTTTCCAGGTTCAGTTAATAAAGCCATTAAAGTTATAAATCCACCGTAAGATCCACCATAAATTCCAACTCGATTGGCATCAATTTCTAAATTCTCGACTAAATATTTTTTTCCATCTACTTGATCAGACAAATCTAAACCACCCATATGTCTGTAAATTCCTGTTCGAACATTTCTTCCGTATCCATCACTTCCTCTGTAATCAATATCTAAAACAGTGTAGCCTAAGTCCGTTAACATATTGTGAAACATAAATTCTCTGTGATAGGAACTCCAATAATTATGAGCATTTTGCAAATAACCTGCTCCATGTACAAAAATGATAGCTGCTTTGTTTTTGGTTGCTGCTTTTGGTTCGTATAATCTTGCATAAACAGAATTTCCGTCTTTTGCCTTAAATGTTATTACATTAGGATTTTTCCATTCGTAAGCTTCAAACTCTTTTGTGGTTGAATACGTAATTTGTTTTAGGGTTGGATTTGGTTTATTCTCTGCTAAATATAATTCCCAAGGTTTATTTTTATACGAATAACGAATTAAAAGTTGTTTTTCGTTTGGAGATAATTCCACTTCATAAGCACCATCATTGGTTAAAATGGGTGTCATTTTTTTGGTTTCGCTATCTAATTTATAAAACTCTCTATTTCCAGGATGATGGGTGTTTGTGGTAATGTAAAATGTTTTTAAATCTTGTGAAAGCTTTACATCTCTAACTTCCCAGTTTCCTGATGTGAGTTGGATTTTCTTTTTAGAATTCAAATTCAATGTATATAAGTGCGAAAATCCTGTTGTTTCTGATTGAAAATAAATCGTTTCGTTATCTTTTAAAAATCCTAAACTTCCTCCACCAAAAGAATAATTTGGAATACCTGGTCCACCAATCCAAGCTTCATCATGTTGATGGTCTAATTCTGTAATTTCACCTGAATTTAAGTTTAATTGAACAATCCATCTGTCTTTATTGTCTTGACTTCGTAATTCAAAAACTGCTTTTGTTCCAGTTTTGTTGTAAATTGGACTAACCATTACCACTGCTTTTTCAACCTTTTCTTTATCTTTTAAATCATCATATTCTTGATAATATTCAGGATAATCCATAATTCCAGTTAATTTGGAAAAAGAAACATAATAAACGGTGTCTTTTTCAATGCTATAAATTCCCATTTGGTGTTTGCTGAGATTGTCTATGGATACTTTAGAACGTGCTGTTTTGTTAGAAGTATAACCATCATCAGTAATAAAATGCTCTACTTTTGTTGGCTTTGGAGTTTCATAATCTGATAATCTAAATGTAACGAATTTTCCGTCAGGTGAAGGTTTGAGTTGTTCCAAAGCAGACTTTCCGTAGTAGATTTCTTTGATTAAAGCCTCTTTGTTTTTTTCATATTTAGCTTCATACCAATCATCCTTTATTTTGTTATCTCTTACAAATTGGAATAATTCAGCTTGTTGTTTTTGTAGATAATCTTCAGTTAGATTCTTTTTTTCGGATTCGCTTCCGGTTTTAAAATTGGTTAATTGGGTTATTGAAAAATCTTTGATATTCAACTGAAAAACATTTCGACTTTGCTGATAAAAAATAACATCTGGATTATTACTTCTTTCCACATTATAAATTCGATCTGTACCAACAATTACTTTCTTACTTCTTTTATTTTTTCTATTGTAAGCATATAGATTCCCTGCTTTGGTATAATAAACAACTTCATATTCTTTTTGGTTTGAATCGTCTATTTCCGCATCTAAATCTTCTAAAATTTGAGGTTCTTTTACTGAAGAATTCCAATAATAAGTGCTATTCCCTACTTCATTATTTGGATTCCAATCAAAATAAATTGTGGAACCATCTATTGACCAACGTTGATTTTCGGGTTGATTACCAATAAATTCATCACCTTTCATAATTTGCTCTAGTTGGAGATTTTGAGCATTAACATTTAATCCAATGAAGACAAAAAAGAAGAAAATATATTTTTGCATTGTATAGTTTTTGGTTTAAACAAATATATCAATTTGAAATTATATAAATTAAGTTCTTGTGTACTTCTTAAAAAAGGAATATTTTTAACTTTTTATAAAAACTTATGCAAAAAAAATACTCGTTTATTATTTCAGTCTTGTTTATTACTTTGGCAAATGCTCAAGGACCTACCGCTAACAAAATTATTTCTAGAATCACTAAACACAATATTACTATTGACGATGATTATGCATGGTTAGAAAATGTAAATTCTAATGAAGCAATAAATTGGGTCAAAAAACAAAATGAATATTCTGAAAATCATTTAAAAGAAGTTACAAAAGCCACTAATTTTTTATTTAAAATAAAAGATTATAATTATTTATCTACAAATGGATTACCTTCTAAATATGGTAAATATTTCTATTCAAATTATAGATTAGACAAGAAAAAACCCTATGTTTTACATTACAGGGAAAAACTAAATGATATGCCAAAACAATTGGTTGATCCTTTTGCTATCTATAAAGATGACAATGTTGTTATGAGCGGTTTTTATCCCTCTAAAAATTCAAAATTTCTAGCATATAAAATTAGTTTAAACGGAAGCGATAGAAATGAAATTCGATTTGTTGATATCTTAAATCAAAAGAATTTAGATGATGTATTAAAAGACATTAAATTTTCAAATGCTTCTTGGAATGATGACAAAGGTGTTTTTTACAAGAGAAATTCAAACAGTGATTTTTTTGCCAAAGATTCTACTTATCAGCTCTTCTATCATAAGTTAGGAGAGATTCAGGATAAGGATGCTTTAATATTTGACACTACCAATGATGAAAGTAATTTTAATTTTTTTGTAAGGGAAAACAAATTATTCATTTTTGAAACTAATAAAGAAGAAACCAAAAGAGCTTATCATTACATTGATTTATCAGATGAGACTTTTACATTGAAAGAATTTGTTGTTCCTACTCCAGATCATTTTTCCTATCTATATTCAAAAGGAGATGATGTTTATTTTAGTGACAAAAAATATGATTGGGGTGATGTTAGGTCATTTAATATAAATAACCCAAGTGAAGTTGTCTCAATAATACCTCAGATATATTCTCATTTATTAGTAGATGTTGATTTTAAAAGTGAGTACATAATCTGTAAATACAAACATTTAGGAAAAAATTACATCAATATTCACAATTATGATGGAACGTTTGTAAGAAAGTTTGAAGCTCCAATGGGGATGAATTTTAATATTCGCTTTTTAGATAACAAAACAAATGAATTGTATGTTACTTTTTATTCATATACCATTTCCTATTTAAATTACAAGCTAAATATTACAACAGGTGATTCAAATGTGTATTATAATGACTTTATTCAACCAAAGCCTACTTTGTTTCCTTTTGATCATTTTGAGACCAAATCCACAACTTATAAAAGTAGAGATGGAAAAGATGTGCCTATAACCATTATTCACAAAAAAGGAGCTTCATTGGATGGAAATAATGCAACTTTATTGGAAGCTTATGGTGGTTTTGGTGTTATAAGTGGTCCAAGTTATGATGTTGGTTTGTTGCATTTTCTTGAAAAAGGAGGTGTTTATGCTTATGCAGAAATTAGAGGTGGTGGAGAAAAAGGTAGAAAATGGCACAAAGATGGAATGGGTTTAAAAAAAATGAATTCGTTTAATGATTTTATTGATGCTGCCGAATTTTTAATTAGTGAAAAATATACTTCTCCAAATAAATTAGCGATTACTGGAGCTTCAAACGGTGGTTTAGTTGTAGGTGTTGCCATGACGCAAAGACCTGATTTATTTAAAGTAGCAGTGCCAAAAGTAGGTGTTTTTGATATGATAAAATTTGATCAATATACTATAGGAAAATTTCATTTAGACGAATATGGAAATCCCGAAAATGAAGATGAATTTAAATCATTATTGACTTACTCTCCATATCACAACATAAAAGAAGATGTAAATTATCCAACAACCTTGATTATAACTTCAGAAAATGATGATAGGGTTCCTCCTGTTCATTCCTATAAATTTGCAGCAAAGTTGCAAAATAGATCTGCTCAAAAGAATCCAATTTATCTCAATGTAAAAAGCAAAGCTGGTCACTATGGTAAGATCTCAAGTTATGATAAAAGTGTACAAGAAGATGCAGAATTTTACAGTTTCATTTGGGAACACTTAAACGAATAAGCTAGAAATAAAAAAAAGAGCCAAATTACTTTGACTCTTTTTTTATGAATATTTTCAAGAAATTCTAACTATTCAACGCTTCTGCTCCACCAACAATTTCAAGAATTTCTCCAGTAATTGCCGCTTGACGAGCTTTGTTATAAGTTAATTTCAATTGATTTCTTAAATCTGTTGCATTATCAGTTGCTTTGTGCATAGCAGTCATACGTGCTCCGTGTTCTGAGGCAAATGAATCTCTAACGGCTTTGTATAATTGTGTTTTCAATGATTTTGGAATCAGAGTTAACACAATTTCTTCTTTTGAAGGTTCAAAGATATAGTCAGATGAAACTGCTTCACCACCTGTAATTGGTGCTAAAGGTAAAAATTGCTCTCTTTGTACAATTTGAGTAGCTGCATTTTTGAATTGATTGTAAACAATTTCAATTTTATCATATTCACCAGCTTCAAATTTATCCATTAAAACTTGTGCAATAGCAGCAACATTATCAAACGTTAAATCATCAAAAATTGAATTTTTGTTTTCAATTACATTGAAACTCTTACTTAAAACATCATTTCCTTTTTTACCTATGGCAAAAACATCTACTTGTTTTCCTTGATAAGAATTTCCTGCAAGAATAGCTTGTTTGATAACATTTGTATTAAATGCACCACACAAACCTCTGTTTGAAGTAATAGCAACAATTAAAACTTTATTAATTTCTCTTTGATCTGCAAAACTTCCAACGCTATCTCCTTCAAGAGTTGCACTTAAGTTTTGTAATAATTCCGTTAATTTTTCGGCATAAGGTCGCATAGCTGTAATTGCATCTTGTGCTTTCTTAAGCTTTGCTGCAGAAACCATTTTCATCGCAGATGTAATTTGCATCGTAGACGAAACGGAAGTAATTCTATTTCTAATTTCCTTTAAATTTGCCATTTTATATAGGTGTTGGGTTATAGGCTATAGGTGATTGGTAAATACTATTACCTATCACCTAAAACCAATTACCTAAAATTAATATTTTGCTGAAACTTCTTTAGCTGCTGCTCCTAAAACGTCAGTAATTTCATCTGTGAATTTACCTGCTTTTAAAGCATCTAATGTATCTCTATGTTTTGCGTTAAGATATTCGATAAAATCTTTTTCGAATTCCTTTACTTTTTCTACAGGAACATTTCTTAATAAGTTTTTAGAACCAGCGTAGATAATTGCAACTTGATCTTCTACTGTAAATGGATCATTTACAGCTTGTTTTAAGATTTCAACGTTACGCTTACCTTTTTCAATTACGTTTTTAGTTGCTGCATCTAAGTCAGAACCAAATTTAGCAAACGCTTCTAATTCTCTATATTGAGCTTGGTCTAGTTTTAATGTACCAGCTACTTTTTTCATTGATTTAATTTGTGCATTACCTCCAACACGAGATACAGAAATACCTACGTTAATTGCAGGACGAACTCCAGAGTTGAATAAATCAGACTCAAGGAAAATTTGTCCATCTGTAATCGAAATTACGTTTGTTGGGATATATGCAGAAACGTCACCCGCTTGTGTTTCAATAATTGGTAAAGCTGTTAATGAACCCCCACCTTTAACGATTGGTTTCAATACGTCTGGTAAATCATTCATGTCTTTAGCAATCTCATCATTAGCGATTACTTTACAAGCTCTTTCTAATAAACGAGAGTGTAAGTAGAATACGTCTCCAGGATAAGCCTCACGTCCTGGTGGTCTTCTTAATAAAAGAGAAACCTCACGGTAAGCAACAGCTTGTTTAGATAAATCATCATAAATGATTAATGCAGGACGACCTGTATCACGGAAATATTCTCCGATTGATGCTCCAGCCATCGGTGCATAAACTTGCATTGCTGCAGGATCAGAAGCGTTTGCTGCAACAATAGTTGTATAAGCCATTGCTCCTTTTTCCTCTAATGTTTTTGCAATTCCTGCAACAGTTGAAGCTTTTTGTCCAATTGCTACATATATACAATATACTGGTTGACCAGCATCGTAAAATTCTTTTTGATTTAAGATAGTGTCAATACAAACTGTAGTTTTTCCAGTTTGACGGTCACCAATTACCAACTCACGTTGTCCTCTACCAACTGGAATCATCGCATCAATTGCTTTAATACCTGTTTGTAATGGCTCCGTTACTGGTTGACGAAAGATAACTCCAGGAGCTTTTCTTTCTAATGGCATTTCATATAAAGTTCCTTCGATTGGTCCTTTACCATCGATTGGGTTACCTAATGTATCAACTACACGTCCAACAATACCTTCACCAACTTTTAATGAAGCAATACGTTGTGTTCTTTTTACATTTGAACCTTCACGAATTCCTGTTGATGGTCCTAAAAGTACCACACCAACATTATCTTCTTCTAAGTTAAGAACGATAGCCTCTAAACCGTTATCAAATTGAACTAACTCACCATATTGTGCATTAGACAATCCGTAAACACGTGCGATACCATCTCCTACTTGTAGAACTGTTCCTACTTCTTCTAACGTTGCACCAGATTCAAAACCTGATAATTGTTGCTTTAATATTGCTGAAATTTCAGCTGGATTTATTTCTGCCATTTTATTTATAATTTGTACACTCTTGAAGTGCAATAAATATTAATAACTAAATTCTCTTTTTAAATTTTGCAATCTGCTTGACACAGAAGCGTTGTATTGTTGATCACCCATTGTTAAAATAAATCCACCAATAATAGATTCGTCTACAATGTTTTCTAAAGTGATTGTTTTATTTGAAAACTCTTTGATTTTTGCTAAAACTTTAGTTTCTAAATCTGGAGTGATAGGAAAAGCTGTTGTTACTTTAGCAATTTCAACACCGTTTAATTCATTTACTAATGCTTTAAAATCTGAAGCTATTGTTGGCAATAACTCAAATCTTTTGTTTGTCAAAAGTAATTCAAATAAGCTTTTTGTTTCTTTTTGTGCTTCGGCAAAAATAGCTACTAAAGAAGAATGTTTTACTTCTCCTTTAATAATTGGACTTTGCAAAAAGTTTTTCAACTCTTTACTATCCTTAACAGCATTCACTATCGATGTCATATCGTTAGCAACGTTTGCTGTGTTATTGTTTGCTTGTGCAATATCAAGTATAGCTTTTGCGTATCGAATAGCTGCTCTTGTACCTGCCATAATAATTAGTTTAATTTGGCATCACCTAACATCGTCTCAACTAATTTAGTTTGAGCTTCTTTGTTAGCTAATTCTCCTTTTAATACTTTTTCAGCAATTTCTAAAGAAAGTGTACCTACTTGATTTTTTAAATCAGCAATGGCAGCATTTTTCTCACTTGCAATTGTTGCTTTTGCTTGTTCAATCATTTTTTCTCCTTGAACTTGAGCTTCAGATTTTGCATCGCTAATCATTTTTTCTTTGATTTCACGAGCTTCTTTAATCATGATGTCTCTTTCTGCTCTAGCTTCAGCTAATAATTTTTCATTATCAGCTTTTAAGTTTTGCATGTCTTTCTTAGCATTTTCAGCTGCTAATAAAGCATTAGAAATACCTTCTTCTCTGGAATTTATAGCTTCCATGATAGGCTTCCAAGCAAATTTAACCATTAATAAAATCAAAACAACTAAAATAATTAATTGCCAGAAAAATAGACCAAATGAAAAATCGTTAATTAATTTATCCATCTTAAATATATAATATTAAATTTTGTTTAAACATTAAAACATTACCTGCAACCAACCGTTGCAGGTAATTGTTTTTTTTCTCTTTATTATTTTCCTAAGATTAAAGCAGCGAATGCTAAACCTTCTAATAAAGCAGCGATAATAATCATCGCAGTTTGAATTTTCCCAGCAGCTTCTGGCTGACGAGCGATAGCATCCATTGCAGATCCACCGATTTTACCTAAACCTAAACCTGCTCCGATTACTACTAATCCAGCTCCAATTAAATTGTACATAAAAATTGATTTATATAATTAAACAAAAAATTCTAAAATTAAACTATTGCATTGTCATGCTCACCTAATAAATCTTCAGAGTGGTGCTCATCATGATGATGATCTTGAACTGCCATTCCAATAAATAAAGAAGATAACATTGTGAAAATAAACGCTTGTAAGAACGCAACTAAAACTTCAATAACAGAGATAAACAACGTTAACCCTAGTGATATTGGTAAATCAGCCGCTAAATTTTTTCCAACGAAAATCATTGCAATCAAACTCATGATTACTACGTGACCTGCTGTAATATTTGCGAACAAACGAATTAATAATGCAAATGGTTTTGTTAATGTACCTAATAATTCAATAGGCATTAATATTATTTTCATAGGAACAGGAACTCCTGGCATCCAAAAGATGTGTTTCCAATAATCTTTGTTAGCACTAAATTGTGTAATAATGAAAGTGAAAATTGCTAAACAAACAGTTACTGCAATATTTCCTGTAACATTAATTCCAAGTGGAGTCATTCCTAATAAGTTCAAGATCCAAATAAAGAAAAACACCGTTAATAAGTAACCCATGTATTTTCTATATTTTTTTTCTCCAATATTTGGAATAGCTATTTCGTCTCTAATAAATATGATAAGCGGTTCTAAAACTCTTCCAAAACCTGTAGGAATTGCTCCTTTTTTATACGATTTTGCTAAACCTAAAAACATGAAGAACATTAATGCTGCTGTAAACAACATTGAAACTACATTTTTAGTGATTGAAAAATCTAATGGTCTAACATTCGTTGGGTGATGATGCTCATCATAATTTAATGTTCCTTTAGCATCAGTTTTATAAATTTTACTGTGGTGTAAAACGTAATGATTCCCATTATGTTCAGCTACAGCTTCACCATGGTGTAATTTTGAAGAAGAAAAAACTTGTAAACCATTATCCCATAAAATTACTGGTAAAGAAAAACCATAATGTAATCCTTTTTCTTCATCAGAAAAGAAATTAAAATCGTGACCATCTTGTAAGTGGTGTTGAATGTAAGCATCAACCTTGTCTTTTTTACTTAAAGATTCTTCAGCACCATGTTCATTTGTATGAGCAACATCTTCATTATGAGCAAATACTGTTGAATCTGAAGGATTATTTGCTGTTCCAACTAAAGGTAACATTGCAAATGCAATTGCTACTAGCACATTAAGTGTTTTTCTTGAAATCACCATATTGTTTTAAACTTAAATTCTTAGGTTTCTAAATTTTGTGCAAAAGTACAACTTTTATTAATATGGCAAATGAATTAAAAAAAAAAACATCATAATTATTAAAGAAATTCTGTTTTTAATGCTTTTTATTTAAAATTCTGATGGTTATGAAGGCTTCTATTGCTAAAAAAAGAAACATTATTACAAAAAAATTCCATTTTTCAACAGAATTGTCTCCTGGAGATTCTAAAATTGGTTTAATAATTAGATAGGATAATCCTATTTGTACTGATGTTAAAAATAAAAAAGTGAATCCTACATTCTCAAAACTCTTTTGGGCAATGACATCTAAAATAAACAAAGTCACTTTTGAAAAAATAAAATAAAGCAAATATAAAATAGGTATACTATAATAAAAGGTGCTTTGCTTTTCATTCAAAAAAGGAATTTGAAAAATTAAAAAATGAATTACAAAAGCTGGTACAGCAATAAGCAGTAATGTTTTTAAAAACTTGAAATTTTTAATCATTCTTGTTAAGTTGGTTAACTTGTCTTATTACATTATATAGAGCAAGACCTACTCCTAATAAAACAGAAATTTTTATATATATATTGGAAGTGTTGGGAAATCTTTCATCCAACCATTTACCAAAAAAAGAAAAAAGAAAAATAATTATTCCCATTTGAATAGGAATATTTATTAGCGCTAACCATTTATTAGGCTGTTTTTTCTTGTTGTTTGGATTCATTTTTTTCGTTGATGTTTTTAATTGAACCTTTCATGCTACATGTTGCTGTGAAACTTGCTCCTGGTTCAACTCCTAATTTTCCAACAATAACTTCTCCTTTGATGTTAGATTTAGATTTGATGTTTAATAACTCAATGGCTTCTAG
The DNA here is from genome assembly GCF_042652765.1 of Flavobacterium ponti. NCBI lineage: Bacteria > Pseudomonadati > Bacteroidota > Flavobacteriia > Flavobacteriales > Flavobacteriaceae > Flavobacterium > Flavobacterium ponti. Next base: position 111,505 of record NZ_JBHSGW010000001.1, on the reverse strand, counting down.
TTTTCCAAGAAATTTACCTTCAACATCTATGTTTTGGCATTTTACATTTCCTTCAACATAACCGTTTGGACCAATAACTAATTTTCCTTTAAGGGTTATGTTTCCAATTAATGTTCCATCAATTCTAACATCAGAATCTGAAACTAAATCTCCATTTAATTGTGTTCCTTCAGCTATTCTATTCATTTTTCCAAATAGACCTTCTGCTGGTTTTGTTTTTTTGTCAAACATGATTTATTTGATTAATGCTATGAATTTATCCCAATTTTTCTTGATTTGGACAATCATATAATTATCTGATGAAATTATATAGGCTTCATCATTTACTTTGTAATCTTTATAGTCTTTTAGTAAAAACAATGTGGATTGTGCTGATTCTTTAGATTGTAAACCATGCACAACAATAAAATTTGTTTTTTCATTGTACACATCATTTGATCTTTTTACCAAAACATCACTTCTGTCTTTTATAAATTTATCTAGTTTTACATATAAAGCTTCAATTTCTGCTGTTGACATATAGTCTTTTGGGAAAACTATTTTCCAAGAACCTGAAGTTTCTTCTTTAAACTCTAGTTTTTCTAAATTAGGAATGTTTTTAGATAAAATACTCTCTGCTTCTTTTCCTTCTTTTGCATTCGGATAATTTAATGCCACGAAGTTTAGCGTTTTTTTGTATTCTTCTAATCCTTTTAAACGAGCTGTAATTTGTGCTTTAAGCAATTCAAATTTTGGAGCAATTTCGTCTCCAGTATATAAGTCAATAAACTCATTCACTTTTACATAAGATTCTCTAATTTCTCCATCTTCAAATTCTTTATATAATTTGGCATAAACAGCTTCTGGAGATTGATTGTCCTCGTTTTCTTGATTTGGATTTTGAATTATTTGAGCGTATCTACTATCTGGATATTCTGCAATAATTTGTTGTTTTATATCATTAGCTTTTGTACTACCAATGATTTCATATATTTTGAACAAATTATATTTTGATGGTAAAATCAAACGCTCTTCTGGTTGATTACCTAAAAGCTTTTCAAATTTTGCTGCTGCTAATTGATATTCTTTAAACTTCTCTTTATAAATGGAACCTAATTGGTAATCTGCAAAATCTCTGTCAATTTTTAAGCTGTCTAATACTTTTTGGTCAGATGGCAATTGGCTAGTATAAAACTCTACTTTATAAGCTGGATTATCTGCAACTTTTTCCTCTTCTTTTTCTGCAATAGCATTTTCCTCTTCCTCTGAATTTGAATTGTTGTTAGATAATTTGCTAAAACGCCAATTGTCTTTCAACTCTCTTTTTCCCCATTTTTTTCTGAATTCTGATTTTCCGAAAGCTAAATTGGTTTGGCTATAAAAATAGAAATTACTTGTTTGATTATCATTTCCTCCAATTGAAGGTGGTGCAAATTTAGATCTGCTTGCCGTGTTGATGTCTTCTCCTGAAATTGAAAGATTATTACCTTTTCCTCCTGAAATTCCACCAGCGTTATTAGCTTTGTTTTCTTCAATTAAAGCCAATCGTTCCATTTCTTTTTGTTTGATTAAATCTTGCTCTTTTAGTTTTTCAATATAATCTGCATAGTATGCATTTCTTTCATCTTCAGAAAGTGAAACAACATATAAAATACTATCATTAGCAGTTACAATTGCTTCATATTTAATTACATCATCAAGATTTAGTCTCTTTTTGGCAATCGCTCTATATTCTCTCGTTCTATCGTTTAACTTTGTTAATGTACTGTCGTAATATTTTCCAGCTTTTAAATATTCTGCATTATAGAAATTGATTTCTGCAATGTTCCTATAATTTGAAGCAGTTAAGTATTTATCTGCCGTTTGTTTTCTTAATGATTTGTTGTAATATTTTATTGCTTGGTTATCGTTTTTTTGTTTGTCATAAAACAAAGCAATTTGATGGTTTATAACATCTAAAAAAGGTCTGTTTTCTCTATCTTCTAAAAGTTTATTGAATTTTTCAAGAAAAACCAAAGTGTCTCCTTTTTCATAATCAAACTGTTGAGCTAATTTTGCATGAGCTTGAATTGTATATTTTCTTGGAGATTTTCGTTTCATTTCAATAACTTCATTGTAAGCCATTGCTGCACTATCAGGATATTTTAAATCTTCATATAATTGTCCTGTGATGAAAGTATATCTTGCTTTTTGATCGTTAATTTTTGTTTTTTCTTTAGCAATTTTTAAAACCGCTAAAGCAGTATCTTTTACTCCCAAATTCATGTAAGCTTGAGCCAACATTGCAGAAGCATTTGCTAAATCTTGCCCTTCTATTTTTTGATCTTTTAAAAGACGTTTTAAATTGTCAGCAGCAACTTGGTCGTTATCTAATCTAATGTTGATTTTTTCTCTCCAAACTTTAGCTTCGTAGATTTTATCGCTATTTGGATATTTATACAAAACATAATTAAAAGCTTCTAAAGCAGGAATAAAACGGTTGTCATAATAACGTGCTTTTCCAAGTAAAATATAAGCTTCGTCCATTTGAGAGTTCTTTTCAGAACCACCAATATTCATGGAGTGTTTTTGTATGGCTTTGATAGCTTTATCTTCAGCACGTTCAAAATTAGGGTTTTTTTCTTCTCCAGGAAGCATATCTTCTTCACTATCTTGAAGATATTCTACTGGCAAAACATCCCAAAAATCATCTTGATAAGTTGTTCCCAAGTCTTTCAGGCCTGTTTCCAAAGCAACGTCACCATTATATAGAATATTATATTTGGCAGTTTTGGCATGAAAGGTTCTGTTTACAAATCTATCTTTCTTGGTTGAACAAGAGATAATTAGAAGTAAAAATGAAATAACACCAATATATTTGTATGTATTAATTTTCAAAGTAAAAATAGTTTATAATTCATAACTGTAAAAATACGTTTTTAGTATATGAACTCGTAAAAATACGTTTTTTTTAGAATTATGAAAATATTTCTTTTTATTTGGGTTAAACCCAATGAAAATTTATGTTTTAGCTTAAGCAGAAAAGAATGCTTCTAGCTCTTTTAAGGTTTCAGTTGTTGGCACTAAATCTTTCACAACATTTCCTTTTTCTAAAACAACAATTCTGTCTGAAACTTCAACCGTGTGTTGCAAATCGTGACTAGAAACCAAAACCGTTGTTTGTTTGTCTTCTGCTAAAGCTTTGATGATTTTCTTTAATCTAATTTGGGTTGTTGGATCAAGGTTAGCAAAAGGTTCATCTAAAATTACAACTTCTGGATTTCCAATTAATGCTCCAACAATTCCTGCTTTTTTTGCATTTCCTTTTGATAAATCTCTTAAGTATTTCTTATTGTTTAGAATTTCTCCATTGAAAAAATCTTCATAATTTTTTAAAAATGCATCAACATCTGCTTTGTTCCAACCTCGAAGTTCTCCTATGAAATAGAAATATTCTTCTGGTGTAAGATATCCGATTAAAAAACTTTCGTCAATAAAAGATGATGTAAAAGTTTTCCATGCTTCACTTACATTGATTTGAATATTATTTGAAGTGATTTTTCCTGTTGTAGGTCTAATTAAATCTAACAATAAACTGAAAAAAGTGGTTTTTCCAGCACCGTTATTTCCCACTAAACCAAAACTTTGTCCTTGTGGAATGTCTAATTGATCTATATGTAAAACGGTAGTTCCGTTGTATGTTTTTTTAAGGTCTGAAACGTGTATCATTTTTTTTATTTTTGGTGAAAGGTAATTGGCGATTGGTTTTGGGTTTATCCTTTTTGTTTGTATGCATGAAGTGTTGCATATTTCTCTTTTTTATAGATGCTTTCTATCATTTGAAATACTTTGTTTTTAAAGGCAAAACCGATAATTCCGGCTAAAACGATAAAAACATATCCATAAATTGGACTTAATAAAAAGTGTCCTAAACTATATAATGCAATGGGTAAAAGCATTTTTGGTAAAGAAATTAAAAAGGTTTTTGCGTTGAATGCTTTTTTATCTCCAAAAGCTCCTTTTGCTGAAGTCAAATCTATTGGTGTTTTTATAAATGCTCCACCTAATAAAATTAAATGTGAATTGATGCCCATATTGAAAATTGCACAAGCTATAATTGCTAAATAAGCTTCCCATCCAAAATATAAATAGAAAGAAGATAATAATGTTGAAACAATTGTTGCAATAATAATCAACCACCATTTTGAATTTAAATAATCTTTATAAGTGATGTTTTGTGTCATCATTAAAGGGTAATATGAACTATCCCAACTTGGTACAAATTGTCCAAATGTGAATAAAAACCCACCCGAAATAAATATTCCAGCAAATACTTTCATGAATGGATTATCGTAAGCTTCAATTCCTCCTGTGAAAAACAAAAGACCATAAAAAAGAAAGATAAAACTCATTAAAACCGAAGTTTTAGCTCTTTTATTTCTTCTAATTAATCGAATATCATTTTTTATAAAAGTTGAAACACTTCCTAACTTATCTAACCAAGTATAATTTTCTGTAGTTGCATCCGTTTGTTTGATTGCCAAACCAGCGTCTAAATATAAGTTAGATTTAAAGAATTGGAATGTAAAATAATACAACGCAATCAAAACTGAAAGAGGAATCAGAATGAAATAATTTAAATTATAGAATCCTTCAAAAAATGAATTGGTGTAATTTGTTATATCAAATACATTGTAATATTGTAACAATCCTAGAGCAGCAAAAATTCCGATTACTGTATAAAATATACTGTCTTTTTTATCAATTAAAATGGCTATGAAATTATTTGCATATACAAACAACAACATACTTAATCCCCAAAAAATAGAACTTAATGGATTAAATCCTTCTTTAATTAATACCAAAGTAAAAGGAATAAAGAAAAACCAATGAATAAAGTTAAAAAAAGAAAGTATGGTTTTACTGAGTGTAAAGTGAACAATATTATTTTTTTTAATGTTTTGATTTAGAAAAGGTCTGATTGCTAATGTTGGCATTTTTTGAAGAAAAAAACGAAATAATAAATCAAACACTAGATAGTAAATTATGAATTTGTTTACTGTTGGAAAGGGCTTTAATCCTGCTTCTTCAAGAATAAAATAAGAACCAATTCCTAATCCAATAAACATAACCATAAAATACAAAGCTCCAAAAGCCATTAAAATTTTTAAAGCCAAGTTGGTTGAAAATGAAGCTGATCTAATAAAAGCTCTCCATTCCAAAAGTAGAAATTGTTTTATCATGGTTTTTAGTTAAATGGTTTGTGGTTGTTGGTTATATGTTGTTAAGAAAGCAAATTTGTTACAAAGTATTTGCAAATTCATATTCCGGATAAGTTTCTTTTAAGTATTCCTCTGCTTTTGATGGAATAATAAATAAGACTATATAGTTAAACAGAAAAACTGATATAACTGTTATACTTATTATCACTGAAGAAATCAAATTTAAAAAATTTATTTTATCATATAATTGAAGAGCTATTTGAATTGGCAAATAACTTAATCCTCCAAAAGTTCCTAAACCATAAATTATATCTTTATACAGCCATCTTTTTCCTGAAATTTTATTTTGCTTTTTGTTTCTTATTGATAATTTTATAATTCCTACAAAGAAAAATATTGTCGAAATCACAAATAAAGAAATGACAACAATGTGTGCAAATTCAAATTTCAGCATTATTAGAACTAAAATTATAAAAACTGATGCTGTACCAATAATTTTTGGAATTGAAAAAAACTCTTTAAAATGACTCCAAACAATTTTATTATACTTTTTGTTTAAAGCTGCTTGTCGTTTTTCCACTACATCCATAAAACCAAAAACACCAAATTTTTTAAACTCAATTTGTAAAGCTTCTTCAAAAGATAATTTTGGGTTTTGTTGCCATTGTTCTTCTATTGCATTAGCCAAATGATCTACTAATTCTGTTTGCAAATCGTACCATTCTACATAGTGTTGTCTTGTGAATTGGTATAAACGTTCTATTTGTTCTTCGTTTAGTTTCATTTTGCTAATAGCATTTTATTAGATTTATTAAACTTAATTATTGTGTTTATGTAATAAATGAAAAAAGAAATACTTAGAAATATTACTAAACCAACGGTATAAATTTTACCATGAAATTCTCCAAAAAAGGAATTTCCAAAGCCATTTAATATCAGATTAATAAAATAAATGAAATTTAATATAAAGCCTGATTTTTCAAGAACAAAATATCTTTTTCTTGAATTAATAAAATAAATTAAAGTTCTAATAATTAAATATAAAAGCATTAAAATCCAAAAAACAGAATTGAGTGCAATTATATTTTCCTTGAAAATAGTACAAAGTAAAATAGTAAAAATAGCAACAAAAAGATTGTAAGAATTTGTCAAAGATTTCAAAAAAGGGCTAGTTCCATCTATTAAAGATTGCTTATTAGCTTTTAATATTTCCGCTTTGTGAACTGGCATATAAATTTTAAAAGCATCATAAAATCCAATGTTTTTTTCTTTCATTTCATTTTCAATTCCATTTAAAATATGATCAAGCATTTCCATGCGAATGTCATAATAAATAACATTATTCCTTTTGAGATAATTATCTATAAATTGTATGTTTTGTTTAGTGATTTTCATCTTAATAACTCAATTTAGGATTCACAATAGTTTGCATGTTTTTTATAAATTCTTCTAATTCAGACAAACGATTAACGGTTTCTTTTGTACCTTTTTCAGTTAATTTATAATATTTTCTTAATCGATTATCTACTTTTTCAACTTCAACATCTAATAAATTTTCAGCTTCTAATTTATGTAAAGCTGGATACAAAGCTCCTTCGGTGATGTTTAATTCTCCTTTAGTAATTTCCTTGACTTTTTGAGTGATTTCATAACCATACATTCTGCCATTTTCTTCTAATAGCTTCATGATTATGGTGTTTAAACTTCCTTTGTACAATTGCGAATTCTTCATGATATTGAAATTTGATACTACAAACATACATAAAATTCTTATACATTAGAATCTTATGTATTAATTTTTCAAATTCTTTTTTCTTTTATCTTTTCTCTATTTTCTTTAGAAGTAGTATTTTTGTAAAAAAGAAACCAACATGTCAGCATTCTATAAATTAGCTATAAAAGAAATCAAACGAGAAACTCCAAATGCAGTTTCAATTTTATTTAATGTTCCCGAAGAATTAAAGTCAAATTACCAATTCATTGCTGGTCAATATGTTACTTTAAAACTAACTTTGGATGGACAAGAAATTCGTAGAGCTTATTCGATTTGCAGTAGTCCAAAAAGTGGTGAACTACGAATTGCTGTAAAAGCTGTTAAAGATGGTTTCTTTTCGAAATTTGCTAATGAAAGTTTGAAAGAAGGTGGTTTACTAGAAGTAGGAACTCCTGAAGGAAAATTTACTTTTGAACCAAAATTTGAGAAACAAAAAAATTATGCTGCATTTGTAGCTGGAAGTGGAATTACTCCAGTTATGTCCATCCTAAAATCGGTTTTAGAAGAAGAGCCAAATAGTACTTTTGTGTTGGTTTATGGCAATAAAAACAATGAAGAAACTATCTTTCACCAACAATTACATGATTTACATTTAAAATATGTAGGTAGATTATTTGTTCATTATGTGTTCAGTAAAATTAATGTTGAAGGAGAACTTTTTGGTAGAATTGACAAAGCTGCTGTTAACTTTATCACTAAAAATAAACATTCTCAAAAAGTGTTTTCAAAATATTATTTGTGTGGTCCAGAAGACATGATCAACTTGGTTTCTGACACTTTAAAAGAAAATAATATTTCCGAAAAAGATATCAAATTTGAATTATTTTCAACTCCAACTACTGAAAATGATGCTGTAATTTCTCATGAAGGTCATACTAAAATTACGGTTTTAGTGGATGATGAAGAAGCTACTTTTGAAATGAGTCAGAAACAAACGTTGTTAGAAGCTGCTTTGAAACAAGGTTTAGATGCTCCATATTCTTGTCAAGGTGGAATTTGTAGCAGTTGTATTGCAAGAGTTTCAAAAGGAACTGCTGAAATGAAGAAAAACACTATTTTAACTGATGGTGAAATTGCTGAAGGATTAATATTAACTTGCCAAGCACATCCAACATCTACTGAGATTTTTGTAGATTATGATGATGTTTAATTAGTGATTAGTGATTAGTGATTAGTGATTAGTGATTAGTGAAAATACTTAACGCTACGTTTTTTTAGTTTTCTTTATCCAAAACATTATAAAAAATATTCCAACAATTGAAGGTAAAATCCAATAGATTAATCCTTCAAAACGTAATCCTGCAACTAAAAAAGCGGTGATAGAAGCTATATAAGCTCCTGCCATTTTTCCAATATGAAAAGGTAGAATTTTTGTTTTATCAATATTCTTGTAAAATTTGAAATCTCTTATTGAAATCAAAAAAGCGCTTAATCCAAAAAACAAATATAAAATTCCACCTGAATTATTTTTTAGAATAAAGTAAGTCCCAAAGAATAACATTAATAAGGAAGCTAAAAACATGATGATTGAAATCAATTTATCAGTAATATTAGCTTCTTTTTTCTTTTTAAAAAGTAAAACTCTGTTTCCTGAAATTACTAAGTAGATTGTAAAAATTCCGATTAAGAATAGAAAGCTATTTTCGTGGTTGGGTAACCAACAAATTGGTAAAGAAATTAAGGAACTAATTACCATTCCATAAGAAAATATTTTTCCTGATTTTTTATGATTTGGACTTCCTTTTACAAATAAAATACTCGCTAAACCAGATAAAAGTGCAATTCCTCCAAAAAAAGCATGAATATAAATGAAGATTTTAATGACTTGTTCCATGATGTTTTAATTTTATAGAACAAACATAAAACTATTAGAATCTATGCAATAATTAATTAGGACGAACTGTAGAATTTAGATTCTGAATTGTCTAATTTACTAATTTAGATTGGACTTTATAAACTATTTCTTCAACCAAAATACTTCGCATCACATCTTCATAACCAGGAACAATTTTATTTCCATAAACAGAAGTTGGTAACAAAGGATATTTGGCTCTATCTGAAACCAAACAATTTTCCATAGGTTGATTAAAAGGTTTAAAACCAGCGTAAGGATGAGTTGCTCCCCAAAGTGTAATGACATTTACTCCAAGCATAGCAGCAATATGTGCATTTCCTGAATCCATGGAAAGCATTACATCTAAGTTTGAAATTAATTGTAATTCTTCTTCAAAAGTTAGCTTTCCTGCAACTACAATTACATTTTGGTGATTGTTTTGTAATTGATTTAGTTTCTGAATTTCTTCTTTTCCACCACCAAAAAGTAAGATTTTTTGAGTTGGATTTTTCGCTAATTCGTCAATCACATTTTGCATTAAATCTAAAGGATAGACTTTACTTTCATATTGTGCGAAAGGTGCAATTCCAATTAATTTCATCCCAGAAATATCTCCTATTTTACTCAAAATAAAATTAGACAAAACTGCTTTTTCAGGAAATTTTGGATTAGATAAATCAACCTGAAATCCTAATTTATTAAAGGTTTGCACATGTCTTTCAAACATAGATTTTGTAGGTTCGAAAATCTTATTTTCAGTTCGAGTTAAGGCTTTTTTATCAGCACGACCTTTGTCAGTTGCAGCCACTTTTTTTCCGCTTAATGCGAATAAATTTCGAACTACTTTTGAACGCAACACATTATGTAAATCAGCAATATGTGTGATTTCTAACTTTTTTAAATCTGAAAATAAACGAAGTAATCCTAAAAATCCTTTGTGTTTTTTCTTTAAATCCACTCCAAAAAAAGAAACATTCGGAATCGTATCAAAAAATGGTTTAAAAAATGGACGAGAAACCACTGTAATTTTTACTTCAGGATTTTGAATAGAAAAAGCTCTCAACACTGGAACTGTCATTGCGACATCACCCATAGCTGAGAGCCTTATTACTAATATGTGTTTGGTTTTAGGCATTTAAAAAAATGCTTATTTCTTATTTTGATATAAAACAGGATTCAATTCATCATCGTTGTACATTTTCATTTGTTTGTACACTTTCATGAATTTGTCTCCGTTTTCAATGTCAACAATTAATTGGTCAATTGAAGAAAACATATCGCTTTTTTGTTCTAAAAGAACGTTTAATTTCTCTTGACATTTTGCTCTGTGTTCAGCTGAAGCTTCAGTTCTTGTAGCTTCTTCATTCATATGATAAATTTTCAACGCTAAAATTGACAAACGATCAATTGCCCAAGCTGGACTTTCTGTATTGATTTTTGCGTCATCTTTTACTTTAACATCACTATATTTTTGAAGAAAATAACTGTCAATATATTCAACCATATCCGTACGAACTTGATTAGAAGCATCAATCTTTCTTTTTAAAGTCAAGGCTGCAACTGGATCAATTTGTGGATCACGGATGATGTCTTCATAATGCCATTGCACTGTATCTACCCAGTTTTTTGCATATAATAAATGCTCAATTTGGTCTTTTGGATAAGGATTGTTAATGGGTTGATCTACACTATCATGCACATGATAATCATTGATACTTTTTTCAAAAATGGTAAATGCAAATTTCGCAAACATAATTATATGGTGTTAATTTGTACAAAAATAGAGATTTTTTATACTTTTAACCTGAAAATCTAAATAATATTCCAATGCACATTCATTATATTTCTGAAGAAAACAGCATTTTAAATCATTTTTTAACGCAATTAAGAGATGTCAATATCCAAAAAGACAGCATGCGTTTTAGAAAAAACATTGAAAGAATTGGTGAAATTATGGCTTATGAATTAAGCAAAACTTTAGAGTATAAAGACATCAATGTGCAAACTCCATTAGGAATTAAAGAAACGACAACTATTGCAGATAATGTTGTTTTATGTTCTATTTTACGTGCTGGTTTGGCTTTGCATCAAGGGTTTATGAATTTTTTTGATGATGCAGAAAATGGTTTTGTTTCTGCTTACAGACATCATTATAACAACGATGATGCTTTTGAAATTTTAGTGGAATATCAAGCTGCTCCTTCATTTCAAGATAAAAATTTGATTTTGATTGACCCAATGTTAGCAACCGGACAATCAATAGTAGCTGTTTTAAATAAATTGCATTTGGAACAAAAACCTAAAGAAATTCACATTGCTGTAGTTATCGCTGCTCCAGAAGGAATTGCTTATTTAGAAGAAAACCTTCCAGAAAATTGTCATTTATGGGTTGCTGCTTGTGATGAAAAGCTTAATGACAAAAATTATATTGTTCCTGGTTTAGGAGATGCAGGTGATTTGGCTTATGGAAACAAATTATAATTGCAAAAGAAACAATGTGATAGAAACAAAAACTAACAAATATATAGTCGTTTCTTTCATCCAATTAGTTTTAATTTTCTCAATAAAATTAGCTCCCAAAATAGAAATTGGTGCTAAACTAAATATCAAATAACTGTTGTTTTTGTGGTTGGATAAAATGTAAATCATTACTCCTAAGATAAACGCAAATAATATCTTTTTGTAAGTAGCTTGTTGATTTAAGGGTTTATTCTGAACTTCCGTAATTTGTGTTGAAAAGAATAATAAAGCAACTGAACTAAAAACAGCTAAAGCAATATTTTGATAGATATTTTCAAAATAACTGAAATTGAAACTCGTTTTTATTTCTCTGTAAATATCTGCTAATAAATTATTGTCTAAAATTAAATCTAATAAAACACTCAACATTGCTACAGCAAAAAATGCTAAAAAAGGAATAATCCAGTTTTTATAATTTCCTGAAACGTGAAAAATTATAGAAATAAAAACTAAAATGATAAAGGAGATACACCAAAAGTGAAATAATGCAGCAACGAAAATCCAAAAAGAAGCATCAAATATTTTCTCCTTTATATTCTTTAAGTTTTGAAGAGCAATTAACCTTCTTAATGCCAATAACAATAAAAAATTAGCAATTATAACATTCGGAGTTTTGAAAATTAAGGGAAAAAAAATCAAAAAAATGGAAAATAAAAGAATGGCATAATTATTTGATTTCGTTAAGTTATTTTTCAACGTCAAAAAATTAAGTAAAAAATAAGAAGCAACCAATAGGAAAAACAAGCCTATTTTTTGAGCAATTAACCAACCATCGTTTGTCCAACTTGTCTCTTTAAATTGGTACAAAACGTATAGAAATAATGAAATTATTCCTAATAAAAGATAATTAATTGGTCTTGTTTTATTAAAAACACTTGCTATCATAAAGATATTTTATACTTTTGTGATGTAAATATAACACTATTAAAAAAATGAAAGCATTTTTTGAAGGAATTCAGAGTCTATTTGTTGATTTTTTGTTTCTACCAATGGACTGGTTAAGAGAATTAGAATTAACAAATTGGTGGTTAGCAAACATATTAAACTGGGTATTCATTATTGTTTGTATAGTTGCAACAGTTTATTGGACTAAGCAATTAAACATCTTCAAAAACAATGGTGAAGACAACGATGATACAACAGCTCACTCGTTTTTAGGTTAAATCGAATCCTATATCTTTTCGATAATTCATCTTATCAAAATGTAATTTATTTATGTTTTGATAAGATTTTTTTATGGCTTCATCGAACGAATTTCCGTAGGATGTTATGGCTAAAACCCTTCCTCCGTTTGAAACTACTTTCCCGTTTTCTAGTTTTGTTCCCGCATGAAATACTAAAGAATCTTCAATAGTTTCTAAACCTGAAATTTCTTTCCCTTTTTCATAATCTTCAGGATAACCACCAGAAACAACCATGATTGTTGTAGCACTTCTTTCGTCAATTTCTAAAGTAATTTTATCCAATTCTTGTTTTGCTATCGCGTCAAAAATTTCAACTAAATCACTTTTTAATCTTGGCATTACAACCTCTGTTTCTGGATCACCCATTCTTACGTTATATTCAATAACCATTGGTTCTCCTTTAACATTTATAAGTCCAATGAATACAAAACCTTTGTAATCAATATTTTCATTTTGCAAACCTTGAATCGTTGGTTTTACAATTCTAGTTTCAATTTTTTCTAACAAAACAGCATCTGCAAATGGTACTGGAGAAACTGCTCCCATTCCACCTGTGTTTAAACCTATATCTCCTTCACCAATTCTTTTATAATCTTTAGCTGTAGGAAGTACTTTGTAGTTTTTTCCATCAGTTAGAACAAAACAACTTAATTCAATTCCGTCTAAAAACTCTTCAATCACAACTTTAGAACTTGCATTTCCGAATTTTGCATCAACTAACATGCTTCTTAATTCAGCTTTAGCTTCTTCTAAATCATTTAAGATTAAAACACCTTTTCCTGCTGCTAAACCATCTGCTTTTAAAACGTAAGGAGATTCAAGCGTTTCTAAAAATTTACAACCGTTTTCAACTGTTTCTGCTGTGAAACTTTCATATCTAGCTGTTGGAATATTATTTTTTACTAAAAATTCTTTGGCAAATTCTTTACTTCCTTCCAATTGAGCACCAACTTTTGAAGGACCAATTACTGGAATTTGATTTAGTTCTTCATCATTTTGAAAAAAATCATAAATTCCGTTTACTAAAGGATCTTCTGGACCAACCACAACCATATTGATTTCTTTTTCAATAACTGCTTTTTTTATAGCTTCAAAATCATTTGGATTTAATTCAATATTTGTTGCTATTTGGCTTGTTCCAGCATTTCCTGGAGCTATATATAAATTTTGACATTTGTTGCTTTGTAACATTTTCCAAGCTAATGCATGCTCTCTTCCACCTGATCCTAAAAGTAAAATATTCATTTTTGTTGTGTTGTAGTTTGTTTTGGCAAAAATACTTTGTTTTGTTTTTAAAATATAATTTTCGTTTAAAAAGTTTTAGAATTATTACTTTTGGTAAAATTTACAAATCGTGTTTAAATTATTTGATTTTTCATTGCGAATAAATGGTTTTCCTATAAAGAAAGCTCAAGCTGAATTTGAAAAAATTATAGCCATTTCTGATGATAAATTTGAAAATTATGTCATGGAAAAACGCAATGAAATTGTAAATTTTCATCTTCAACATAATTTATTTTATAAAAATCTTGTTGGAAAATCTGAAATTGAAATCTGGAATGATTTACCCGTTTTAACCAAAAAAGATTTGCAACAACCTTTGGAAGATAGACTTTCAAATGGGTATTCTACAAAAACAGTTTTTGTCAATAAAACGTCTGGTTCAAGTGGTGATCCTTTTATTTTCGCAAAAGACAAAGCTTGTCATGCCTTAACTTGGGCTTCTATCATTTATCGTTTTGGTTGGTATGGCATTGATATTAATTCCAGTTATCAAGCTCGTTTTTATGGCATTCCTTTGGATTTTATTGGCCATAAAAAAGAACGTTTAAAGGATTTTTTAAGCAACAGATATCGTTTCTCAATTTTTGATTTATCTGATGATGTTTTAGAAAAAGTATTGAGGAAGTTTCAGAAATCAAATTTTGATTACATTAATGGTTATACGAGTTCGATTGTTTTATTTGCGAAATTTCTTCAGTCAAAAAACATTGTTTTAAAAACAATTTGTCCAACATTAAAAGTATGTTTGGTTACTTCTGAAATGCTTTTTGAAGAAGACAAAACATTAATGGAAAAACAATTTGGTATTCCAATTGTGAATGAATATGGTGCTTCTGAATTAGATTTAATTGCTTTTGAAAACACAAAAGGTGAATGGCAAGTTAACAGTGAAACATTATTCGTTGAAATTTTGGACGAAAATAATCAACCTGTTCCAAACGGAAAAGAAGGTAAAATTGTGATTACATCTTTATACAACAAAGCTCATCCTTTTATAAGATATGAGATTGGAGATATTGGAATTTTAGATGAAAAAAGTACGTTTAGAAAACCTATTCTTAAAAAATTAATTGGAAGAACTAATGATGTTGCGATTTTGCCAAGCGGAAAAAAATCTCCAGGTTTAACTTTCTATTATGTTACTAAAAGTATCATTGAAGACGATGGAAATGTAAAAGAGTTTATAATAAAACAGACTAAAATAGATACTTTTTACGTTGAATATGTAAGTGAATTTGATTTAACTTCAACTCAAATTAGGAAAATAGAAGAAGCAATAGAATTATATTTAGAACCTAATTTGAACTTTACTTTTACACGAAAAACATTTTTGGAAAGAAGTAAACGTGGAAAATTGAAGCAATTTCAATCCATGCTTTAATTTCTATACTTCATAAAACCACGATACATCCAATGTAGCATATAATATACAGATTGAAAAAAGTTTAATTTTTCCACTTCTCTATAAAATTGCCATTGGTATTTAATCAAATCTGATTTTTTTCTGGAAAGTGAATTTTCTCTGATGCGATAAATAGCTTTAGGTTCTTGAATGCCATAAGCATAAGGAATTTCTTTTAAATACTGCAACCACAAACCCATATCTTGACGTTTTCTTATCAAAGGCATTGACTTTTTGCCCAAAGTTTCAATATCCAAAAAAGCAGTCAAACAACTAATTGAATTTGATTTTAGAATATCTGTATAAGTTACTTTTTGAGGAACAATAAAATCAGAATAAATGAAATTTAAATTTTCATCAGAACGTTTGTAAGATGAAAACACAAAATGAATTCTTGTTTCTTGAATGGTTTTGATGCTGTTTTCTATAAAATCTTCGAACCAAATATCATCTGCATCTAAAAACGTCATGTATTTTCCGGATACATTTTCAATTCCTTTATTACGAGCTACTGCTGGTCCAGAATTTGAAGTCAATTGATGCAATTGTATTCGGTTGTCTTTTGCAATAAAATCTTTGATTAAATTAACAGTATTGTCTGATGAACAATCGTCAACCAAAATCATTTCCCAATTTTTATAAGTTTGTTTTTGAACCGATTGAATAGTTTCAGCAATGTATTTCGCTGAGTTAAACGTTGGAGTTACTATGGATACTAAGTTATTCATTAGTATGCTTTTTCTTCTCCTTTAAAAATATTTACAACAGTTTGAATAATTATCTTAATATCCATGATGAATGACCAATTTTCGATATAAAAAACATCAAATTTAATTCTATTTATCATATCTTCATCTGTTTCAATTTCTCCTCTGAAACCTTTTACCTGAGCAAGACCAGTGATTCCTGGTTTTACATAATGACGAACCATGTATTTTTTAATCTTATTCCCATAAGCAACATTTTGTGACCATAAGTGAGGTCTAGGGCCAACAACAGACATTTCTCCCTTTAGAACATTCAAAAATTGTGGAATTTCGTCAATACTTGTTTTTCTTATAAATCTACCTATTTTAGTAACTCGAGGATCATTCTTTGATGCTTCTGTTTCAGTTAATCCATTTATTTTCATTGATCTAAACTTGTAACAACTAAATTCTTCTTCATTGATTCCTGGTCTACTTTGTTTGAAAAAAACTGGTCCTTGAGATTCTAGTTTTATTAAAATCGCTAAAATTGGTGCTAACCAAGATAAAACTCCAACAACTATGACAAGTGAAAATAAAATGTCAAATATCCTTTTAATTAATTGAATTGTTGGATGGTGTAAAGGTGTTTTTTGTAATGTTAATACTGGAAATAAATCGTAATAATTTGTTCTGAATTTTTTAGAGAAAATTGCTGTTGTATCAGGAATAAATTTAATTTCGATTCTATTTTCATCTGAAAATTCTATCAATTCTTTCATTTTTTCATTTGAAATTTCGTTTAAAGAACAATAGATTTCGTCAATTTTATTTTCTATACAAAAAAGAGGTATTAGCTCCGTTTTACCTATAATATTTTCATTCTTTTTTTTATCTGAGAAAAAACCTTTAAACCTATAACCATAATCAACTCTTTCTTCAAAGATGTTTTTTAAATTGATAGCTTCTTTTGTAAAACCAACAATAATAGCATTTCTATAGTTATTACCCGTTGATAAACGATATTTTTTTAAATAATAAAAAAGCAATGTTTTTAATAAAATAATTATTAAAAATAACGTGAGAATATATAAAGAAATTGCCTTAACACTGAAGATAGCTTTCCTGTAAAAAGGAAAAAAAGCAATTACTAATAATGTAAAAAAAACAGCTTGCCTTACAATTTTACTTAATATTTCAACAGGAGTTGTAAATCGAAAAACTTCGTAAAACCTTATAAAAAAAGCGACAAGCGACCATGATATAAATAGAAAAAAACCAAAAACAAGATAGTCAATATTTAATCCCTTAAAAAAGTAAGGGAATAATACCAACAAAGCCACTATATCCAATAAGATACTTAGAGGTCTTATATATTTTGAATATCTTCCTTTATTCATGGAATTAGTGAATGTATTTTGTAAAATCTTTATGTTCTTCTTTCGTCAATTCTCCTCTAGACAAAGATTTAAAATATTCATAAGTTATTCTCATACCTTCTTCTCTTGAAACTTTTGCTTCCCAACCTAATATTTCTTTTGCTTTTGTTGTGTCTGGTTGTCTCTGCAAAGGGTCGTTCATTGGTAAAGGATGATACACCACTTTCTGATTAGTTCCAGTTAACTTAATTATTTCATCTGCAAAATCTTTTATAGTAATTTCATCTGGATTTCCTATATTAACTGGTAAATGATAATCTGAAAGTAATAATCTATAAATTCCTTCAACTTGATCGTCTACATAACAAAAAGACCTTGTTTGACTTCCATCACCAAAAATAGTTAAATCTTCTCCACGTAAAGCTTGCCCAATAAAAGCTGGAATTACACGACCGTCATTTAATCTCATTCTCGGCCCATAAGTGTTAAAAATTCTTACAATACGTGTTTCAACTCCATGAAAAGTATGATATGCCATCGTTATTGACTCTTGAAAACGTTTTGCTTCATCATAAACTCCTCTTGGTCCAATGGTATTTACGTTACCATAATACTCTTCCGTTTGTGGATGTACTAAAGGATCTCCATAAATTTCAGAAGTAGATGCTACAAGAATTCTTGCTTTTTTAACTCGAGCTAAACCTAAAAGATTGTGTGTTCCTAAAGAACCTACCTTTAAAGTTTGAATTGGAATTTTTAAATAATCAATTGGACTTGCAGGTGAAGCAAAGTGTAAAATATAATCAAGTTCCCCAGGTATATGAACAAACTTTGTAATATCGTGATGGTAAAATTCGAAATTTTTATCTTTAAATAAGTGCTCTAAATTTTTTAAATCTCCAGTAATTAGATTATCCATTCCGATAACAAAATAACCTTCTTTTATAAATCTGTCACACAAATGAGAGCCCAAAAACCCCGCTGCACCAGTAATTAATATTCTTTTCATCTATTTAATTTTACTCTTTTTGTGTTATTAAATAAACAATAAAATGCAGTGAAAAAGACCACACCTCTTTGTCTCCATAAAAAAGATTCCGTCAAAAATAAACTAATCATTAGAATTGCAAAAGCAATATGTATAAAATCTTTTTGTTTAAGTGCATTTTTAAGATTTATAAATAAAATTATTATTAAAATCACAAATCCAATTACACCTAATTCTGCGAAAACCTGAATATATTGATTGTGAAAATTCTTTTTTTGATAGCCTTCAATTTCATCATTTCCTTGAAAAACATTATAATATATACCTTTTTTTTCAATTTTGTCATAAGATGCATTAAGTCCAAATCCTGTCCAAAATATTTTTTCTTCTTTCAAAAAATCTAAAAACAATCTTGTTTGATATACTCTAAATGAAGATCCTGAGAAATAATCAGTTTGATTAAATTTTTTATTACACCAGGCTTCTTTCATGCTTATAACATTTGAGCCAACATCTTTTTTATTAATTACAGTGTGACCAATATTACTTTCTCCTTTTATTTTAAATTCAAACATTAAACGCTCTTTAATTAATCTGAAAGAAAAAAAGGATAAGAATATAATTCCTGAAATTATTATATTTCTCAATCGCATTTTATTTGCTGATTTTGAATAATAGAAAAAATAAATTCCTGAAAGAAAGATAGTTGAAAATATTATGTTTTTAGAAGAAAGTAAAAAAAGAAATAATAATAAGAAAAGGATAAAAAAATAGTGTTTTATTTTTTTAAATTCTTTAGTCAAAAAATAAAATAAAGCTAAACTAACAAAAACAGAAAAATGAACAGCATTAAGTTCTTTAGTAACTAAATCATGAAAGAAAAAAACATTTATATCATTATTTAATTTAAAATTATAAAAAGCTTTTAAAATAAAATAAAAACTAAATAAAACTATTGAATAACTGTAATATTTGAGTATTTTACTTTTATTAAGTCTAAAAATATCTTTATTTAAAATAAAACAAATTGGAATAATTAATAATGGAATTTCTTTCACTAATGATTTTAATGTTAGACTTTTATCAATAGTCCAAAACCAAGAAAACAGCATCATTAAGTAAAAGATAATTACTAAAATAAGAGTTGCATTTATTTCTTTTATAAAATTAAATCTAAATAGACTAATTAGAAAAAAAAGAGCAATTACTGAACTATTTAAAAAATTAGAAAAAGGAATGCTAATTAAGAGAAAAATGAAAATAACATTTAAAAAATAATTTTTTTTGTCTTGATTGAAATCGTTAATTACTTTTTGAAAAATAGCTTTAAAATGTTTCATTACTTACTAATTTAACTTCTTTTTATGTTAGCAATATAATTAATATTAGCCAATAAAAAAGCGAGTTTAAATTAAACTCGCTTTTTTAATTATTAAATTTGATTTTCAATCCATTTATACGTAGTTCTCATTCCATCTTTTAAAGATTGAGAAGGCTGCCAGTTTAATTTTTCAAATAAAAGTTTATTATCAGAATTTCTTCCCCTAACTCCAGTTGGACCTTCTATATTTTTAATTGACAATTCTTTCCCAGATATTTCAATAGCCATTTTTGCAAAGTCGTTAATTGAAATCATTTCCTCTGAGCCAATATTTACTGGTCCAGAAAAATCAGAATTCATTAATCTCAATACTGCTTCAATGCACTCATCTATATAAAGAAATGATCTTGTCTGTTTACCATCACCCCAAACTTCAATTTGACCCCCTTCCATTGCTTCAGCTGCTTTTCTACACATTGCAGCTGGAGCCTTTTCTTTTCCTCCGTTCCAAGTTCCTTGTGGTCCAAAAATGTTATGAAATCGTGCTATTCTAACTTCTATTCCGTAATTTCTTTGATAAGATAAATATAATCTTTCACTAAAAAGTTTTTCCCAACCATATTCACTGTCTGGAGCTGCAGGATATGCAGAATCTTCAGAACATTTTGGATTATTTGGATCCATTTGATTATATTCTGGATACATACATGCAGAAGAAGAATAAAAAATTTTTTTTACTCCTTCTTTTTGTGATGCTCCAAGTACATTTAAGTTGCATAATGCAGAATTGTTCATTACATCAGCATCATGCTCTCCTGTAAAAATATATCCAGCACCACCCATGTCTGCAGCTAACTGATATACTTCATCAATACCTTTAACGACTTTTTTTGCAATTTCAGGATCTCTTAAGTCTCCAATTATAAATTCGTCTGAATTATTATTACCATATTCATTTTCTTTTAAATCAACCCCTCTCACCCAAAAACCTTCTTTTTTCAAACGGTTAACAAGATGGCCCCCAATAAATCCACCTGCACCACAAACTAATATTTTTTTCATTATAATTTTAATGTAATTTTTTCATCAATCGCCACAAATATAATTTTTTTAATTTATTTTTTAGCAACGATTAAGAGATTTTCATTGGACAGTGTTTGATTTATGGCTTAAAACCATTTTTATCAACTTAAAACCTTTAAGATATCTGGGAATAAATGTTTTAGGGTTTGACATGCATCTGTGTAACCATCCTAAATAAATTTGATCCATCCAATTAGGCATTTTACCTTGTCTACCTGTTTTAAAAGCTAATGCAGCACCAGTACATAAAATAGCAGGCTTGTATGATAGATTATCTTTTAGGTATAAACCTAATTTTTCCTGCGTCCCTCCACCAATGTTAATAAGTATCCATTTTGGCTTATTTTGTTCTATTTTACTTAATAATAATGTATCATTAATATTATCTTTATAAAATGGAGCTGTGTAGTTATCTTTTTCATTAATGTTAAATTTACAATTGTTCAAATATTGTGTGTTAATTTCACTATCAATGTCTGAAGGATTTACCAGAAATAAGTTTCCATTATTTACTTTGGTGCTTTGTGAAAGAAAAAAATTTATAAATTCTAAACCTGATATTTTTTTTAATTTTTTTTTGAAAAAAATATTCCAAATCAAAACCATATAACCACTATCAGGAATTACAATGTCAGACTGCAATAACGATTTATAATACTCTTTGTCTTTATTAATAGTTACTAATGCTGGGGCTGCAGGAACCGTTAACAGCCCTCCTTTATCATTAAGGTAATTAAAAACACCTTTAACGCCTCCGTTATAGAATTTGATTCCTAGTATTTGAACTGATTTATAACTCATTTAATAAGTTTTTTGCAATAATACTTAATTTTTAAAGTACTTTAAATCTTATTTACATTAAATGTTGAATTTAATTGTATTTTTGACTTCTGTAAAAATTTTATCATATATAAATTGAATGAAAAAAATTTTAGAAAACCATTTAATTATGAGTGGGTTATATAAAGCAGCCTCTGGTTTGTCTTTGTTTTTATCTATTCGTGTTTTAGTAGATTTTTTAGGTTTTGAAGAATATGGATTATGGGTACTTATTTTTACCATTTTTCAATGGGTTTTATTAATGGATTTTGGTATTCAAAGTTCTCTTAAAACCAAAATTCCTATATTACTTTATGAAAATAAAATTGAACTTCTAAAAAGTTATGTAAAAACTACTTATAAAATCTCTTTTTATATATCACTTGTTATTTTTTTAGGTTTCTATATATTGACTTTCTTTATTGATTTTAAGGTTCTTTTAAATATAGATTTTCATACCAAACAATTTATAGACAAACTTTTTTTATTAAATGTTCTGTTTTTTTGTTTAAATTTTGTAGTCAATATACAAAAATCATTGTATGTTGCCTTTTTAAAAGGGAAATATGCTGAACAATCAATAGCTTTCAACCAATTGGGCTTTTATATATTGTTGTTAATTATTGTAACTTATTTTAAACAAATTTCTAATGAAGAAAAACTTATCTTAATTACACTAACAAATGGTTTATTTTCATTGTTTACAAATTTTTTATATACTTTTATTTTTTTTAAAAGAGAAAAGTTAAACCTTAAAACAAACGAAAAAACACCAAGTTCATTTGTATATGATTTATTAAAACTAGGTTCAAAATTTATGATTATTCAACTTGGTATAATGTTTATATTTTCCTCTGATAACTATATTATTTCAAATGTGTTTAGTCCAAAAGAAGTTACATTATATGAAGTTGTAAATAAATTATTCCAGTTCCCTTTTTTAATATTGTTTGCAACTCTTTCTCCTTTGTGGTCAATGTTCGCAAAAAATTATATTGAGAAAAATAAAAAATCATTATTAGAATCTTTTAAAAAATTTAATCTTTTTTTTATTATAATTGTTACTGGTGTTATTGGTTTGGCTATGTTAATCCCTTTTTTGTTATCAATTTGGTTAAAAGAAAAAATTGAATATCCAAATCATTTTGTGTTACTACTCACTTTGGTTACGTTAATCAGAATTTATGTGACTTTTTATACTTTTTTTTTAAATGGAATTGGTAAATTGAATCTTTATATTTTATTTATAGTATTAAGTGTATTAATAAAAATTCCATTGTCATATTTTTTTGTAGATTTGGGCTTCGGAATAAACAGTGTCGTTTTGTCCTCATTAGTTATTATGGCGCTTTGGGTCATTTTTATCCCATATAAGTGCTACAAAATTGTAAATTCTATTGCGATAAATGAATAAATTTATATATAAAAACAAAGCTGTACTTTTAAAATTTAAGCGTTTTTTTAATTCTCTAACTGGGATTGAAATTATCAAGTATCCAACACCAGAATTAGACAGAAGGATTAAACTTCTGAAAGACTATAATATTGATGTAGTTATAGATGTAGGGGCTAATATAGGTCAATATGGTTCTGAATTGAGAAATATAGGCTATATTGGACAAATCATTTCTTTTGAACCAACTTCAGAAGCGTTTTCTAAATTAAAGAAAGCTTCTTTAAAAGATAATTTATGGGAAGTTCATAATCTTTCTTTAGGAGAACGAGATGGTCTATCGACTATAAATATTTCTAAAAACTCTGTAAGTAGTTCTATATTAAAAGATTTACCTCAATTAACCAATAGTGCACCCGAAGCAACTTTTGTTACAACCGAGACAATTACTATTAATAAATTAGATACATTATTTTCAAAACTTAACTTAAAAGATAAAAACATATATCTTAAAATTGACACACAAGGTTATGAGAAAATGGTATTAGATGGTGCAAAAGATTCTCTTAATAAAATCGCTGGAATTCAATTAGAAATGGCTCTTATTCCTTCTTATGAAGGAACTTTAACTTTTGAAGAGATGAGTGATTTTCTTAAATCTTTGGGTTTTAAATTAACCACAATTGAAAGTGGACATTACGACAAAAATACAGGAAAACTATTAGAAGTTGATGGTATTTTTTTTAAATAAACTATGCTAATGATAAAAACATTTCAAAAACTATCTATTATAATTCCTGCTTATAATGAGGGTCCAACTATACATTTAATTTTAGACAAACTACAACAAGTAAACTTGTTAAACAATATTGAGAAAGAAATAATAATAGTTAATGATTTTTCAAAGGACAATACAGAAGAGGCTATTAAAAAATACATGAATAGCAACCCTACTCTAAATATTCAATATTTTAAACATGAAGTTAATAAGGGGAAAGGAGCTGCTTTACATACTGGAATTCAAAAAGCAACAGGAGATTATTTAATTATTCAGGATGCTGATTTAGAATATGATCCTCAAGAATATAATTTGCTTTTAAAACCTGTTTTAGATGGTTTTGCTGATGTAGTTTATGGTAGCCGATTTATGGGTGGAAATCCTCATAGAATATTATTTTTTTGGCATACCATTGGAAATCGTTTTTTAACTTTTATTTCAAATATGTTTACCAATTTGAATTTATCAGATATGGAAACTTGTTATAAATTGTTTAATACAAAAGTTATTCAGTCTCTTAAATTAAGAGAAAATCGTTTTGGCTTTGAGCCAGAAATCACTGCTAAAATATCTAGAGTACCTAAAATAAGAATCTATGAAGTTGGTATTTCTTATTACGGTAGAACGTATGAAGAAGGTAAAAAAATAGGCTGGAGAGATGGATTTAGAGCAATTTATTGTATTTTAAAATATGGATTATTAAGAATAAAATAAACATATTAAATAAAATTGCATCTCTCTGATTTATATTAATTTTATAAACATTTATCATGAAAAAATATATTCTTTTTGCATTCTTATTTTTTAGTAAGCCTATTTACTCCCAAGAAAATTTAAATTTTAAATTAAACTCTGGCTCCGTTTCAAACAATAGTATGAATTATCTGATAGGAACAACAGAAGTATTCTTAAAATATGATTCAAAAGAAGAAAAAATTGAGGATTTAAACTTTCAAAATTATTTTTCTTTTTATCCTAATCCTGTTTATAATGAATTATATTTAATATCTAATATTGAAGAGCCCTTTGAAATAGAAATTTATGATCAGTTAGGGAGGAAAATTATTGAAAAATTGATAATCAATTATAAAATTGATTTAACAAATTTAAATGTTGGCGTTTATATTGTTATTCCAAAAATTGAAAATATTAAACCTTTTAAAATATTAAAATTATGAAAAAATTTATTATTCTATTTTTCATTTCTTATTTTTCATTTTCACAATCCCCTCAAGGTATTAATTATCAATCTATAGCATATTCATCTAATGGGAATATAATAATAAATAGTAATGTAGGTGTTAAAGCAAGTATTCTAGACATTAGTCAAACTGGTAGTGTTATATACAGTGAAGAACATACTATATTAACTAACTCTAATGGTGTTTATTCTTTAGTTATAGGTCAAGGTTCAGTATTAACAGGAGTTTTTTCTGATATTCAATGGGGTATTGGATCAAAGTATTTAAAAGTTGAATTAGACCCTACAGGAGGAACAAATTATATTGCTTCTGGTATAAGTCAATTTATGAGCGTACCATATGCATTATATAGCGATAATGTAAACCCTTCTAAATCAATAATTAATATTGCAAATTTTCAAAGCTTACGTGAAACAATTGGAGATTCTAATGGTAATGTTGTTTATGTAAGAGGTTATTCTTCAGATGCTGATGGTGGAGGTGGTCATTTTACATGGAATTCTAACTCATCTGATGTTGATAATGATGGTACAACAATAAAACCAAGTAACTATAATTCAAATGGAAGGTGGATTAGAAATGTTGATTCATCAGAAATTAATGTAAAATGGTTCGGTGCACTTGGTTCAGGTAATGATTATACTGACAATATAAATAAAATAATTGACACATATAAAAACGATTTTTTAAAAGTAAAGGTAATTTTTCCAAAAGGCATTTATAAATTAAAAGAAATAGATATTCCTACAGGATTTACTTTTAGCGCAGAACAAAGAGTGAGTCATAGTTTTACAAATGAAGTAGGTGTTATAATTAAACCTGTAACTGGTTCAAATTATATCTTTAAAATCGGCAACCCTAATTTACCAGCAAATAATACTAATTCTAAAAATTCTTGTATTGAATATTTTACAATTGATGGAGATTATCAAAATGTTCCCACTTTAGAAGCTGCAATAAAAGTTTATGGAGAGGCTCATAGAATTTATAATAACAGTATAAATTTTTGTTATAAACATGCATTAATGGGAAAAATAAGTGTCTCTAGAATTGAAAATAATTTTATTCAAGGTCTTTATGGCTTAAATAATATAAATTTTAATGATTATTATGGTGCCTTTCATTTAACTGATAGTTCAGATAATTGGATACTAAATAATGAAATAGGTGTAAGTAATAATTATATAATTAAAAAAGAAAAAGCAGTTAGTTTTTACGCAAATGAATTTCATAATAACTTTATTTCAAATAATATAATTGAAAATGGTGGTACAGGTGCAATAATTAGTTTTGCAACTCATAATAAGTTTTCTAATAATAGATATGAGTTTTCTGGCACAAATGGTTTGGTTTTAATAAATAACGCTTTAAGCAATTTTGTTTCTGAGTCATTTCTAGGTAATGGCTGGTTTGAAAATGAGATGTACTCAGATTTAGTAATTGGAAAATATGGAAATGTGCCTGAAAATCAAACTAGTACATTAGTTTTTATAAGTCCTGTCTTTTTAACAGCTAATAATGGTGCTAATCCTGTAAATATCTTACCCAAATATCATATTACAAATTATTGTACTAATGTTGGTGATTGGAAAACAAAAATTATATCACCAATGTTTTTACCTGGAGCCGCTCAATATAAATTTGCATTACCTTCCAATGGAGATAATTTAGCAATCAGTCCTTATATATTAGATTAAATAAATTTCAATATTAAAAAGAGTAATGTAAAGAAAGGGAAAGTTTTCATGGTCAAGAAAAGTGTATATAATAATTTTCCATGTAAATGTATATTTGAGAATTCATTTCAAATAAGAAATAATAATTTAAAGATGGTTTTTATATAAAAAATAAATATTCCTCATTTTAAAAAATTAATATGTTATTATATATTTGTTATCTATTATTATTTTTAATTGTCCATAAATCAGATTTGAAAAGTTCTTTAGCTGATTTTATGATTAAATCAACTTTGTTGTTTTCAACAGTTATTGTTTTAAATGTAGAGTTGTTAAGTATTTTTAATTCTTTAAACTTTATAAGTATATTATCTTTTTGGTTAGTCTTTGCTGTAATTTTAACCTATTTTATAATTAAAAACAAGAGCTTCCTAATAATAAAAACAAAATTATTTAGTTTAAACAATAATATTTCTGTTGTAGATAAAATATTATTATTTTTAATAATTATATTTCTTTTTGCAATACTTTTTCAAGGAATTGCTTATCCTCCTAACAACTGGGATTCTTTAACTTATCACATGTCTAGAATAATGTATTGGTTGTCTAATGAATCCGTAGATCATTTTCAAACACATATATTAAGACATTTATATCAACCTCCTTTTGCAGAATACTTCATACTTAATATTAATGTACTAAATGGAAATGATTATCTATCTAATAGTGTTGAATTATTCTTTTTAGTAAACATATTAATAGTTATATATGAAATATTAACTAAGCTTAAAATTAACCTCACAAATAAGTTAATCTCAATTTTATTTGTTTTAACAATACCGTCTGTTTTATTACAAGCAAGTACAACAAAAAATGATATTGTTGTTGCTTTTTTTATATTAACTAGTTTATTATACTGCTATAATTGTTATAAAAATGTAACATTAAAAAATTTTCTGATTTTAGGCATAGCTATTGGACTAGCTATTTTCACTAAAGGAACTTCTTACGTTTTTTTATTACCTATATTAATAATTTTTAGTGTTTTTATGCTAAAAAAATTAATTAAAACAAAAAACTTAAAAATAATAAATTTTGGTTTTTTACTCATTTCAGTAATTCTTTTAATAAATATTTCTCATTATTATAGAAATTATAAAATAAATCATTCTATTTTAAATATTGATGATTTTGAAGCTTCATCATATATGAATGAAGAAATGAATTTAAAAAACTTTATTTCAAATTCGATTAAAAACATAGGATTACATTTAGGTTATCCAATAAATGAAAAGTCTGATTACATAATTAGAGATTTACACAAAAAAATAAATGTTGATATAGATGATAAAAAATTAAACTATTTAGGTGCAAAATATTCTGCTCCTTTAGAATTAACTACTCATGAAGATTATGTTCCTAATACATTAGCTCTTGTAATGATTATTTTATCAATAGCAATTATTATATTTCAATATATTTTTAAAAATAAAAGTTATAATAAATTATACATTATTTTGACTTGTATTTTGATTTTTCAAGCTTTTTTATTTATTAGTATTTTTAAATGGCAGCCTTGGCATACTAGGTTACATATTACTTTGTTTATAGTTGGCTCATTACACTTAGGAATTGCATTGCAGTTATCAAGTTATTTTAAGAAAATAACTTATTTATTAGTACCTGTTCTAATTTATTCATTTGGTTTTTATTATATATTTAATAATTTAAGACCAATTGTTCAAAATAGAAAATATACAAAATCCATATCAATTTCTGATAACCGATTTAAAAAATATTTTTCTAACCAGCCTTATTTGTATCAAGAATATGTATTAATAAACAATTTATTATATGATTCAAATTCTAAAAAAACTGGTTTACATTTAAGTGATTGGGAATATCCTATATTTAATTCATATTATTATGAAAAAATTGAATTAATTGCTATAAATGTTACTAATGTTACTTCAAAAATTTACCAAAATGAAGAAGATGTTGACTCAATTATAGCAAATATTAATAAACCATATTTCCTTTATAAAGGGAAAACATATATAAATCAATCACCTAATAATACTTATATTTGGTTCTACAAACTAAATAAATGAAAATAAACCTAAATAAATATCTTTTATATTCTTCTATATTTGCCATATTTACAGAAGCTTTTTTCTTTAATTTTATTATTGATTGGAAGTTATTGTACTTAATAATATTTGTAAATTATATACTACTGCTTAAATATAAAAAAATAACGTTCAATATTTATTTTGTAGCTATTCTTACGTTTTTTTTTATTCATGCTTTTCTTTGTTATACCATAATAAAAATACCCTATAACTATATGCTTTCACAAATACTTGGGATTGCCGTTGTTGGTACTTATTATTATAATTTTGTAAGAATAAATGATGTAAATAATTTAATAAAAACGTATGTAAATATTGCTTTATTTATTGCAATAATTGGTTTTCCACTATATTTCTTAGGTATTAATTTTAACACCTATAATGATCCTCGTTTCTATAGTATTTTAAAAGAACCTGCCCATTATGTTATTTTAGTTTTACCTGCTTGTTATTATTATTTTAAAACAAAAAAGTATATTTCTTTTTTTATAATTTTTATCACCCTTATTATATCTAATTCTTCTCTGGGTTATATTGGTTGTGGTTTAATTTTTATTTTGCCTAATTTAAACCGTAAAAGGTTAATATATCTTTCTGCAACAGTTCCTTTTGTTATTATTTCATTTATTTATACTTATAATAACTTTGAGTTTTTTAAATTACGTGTAGATGATACAGTTGAAAATTTAAAAGTAATAAAAACAGGTAAGTTCAAAGAAGACACAAATTTAAGTTCATATGTAATGTTGGCAAATATATATATAATGAAAGAGAACATAAAAGAACATCCTTTTGGAAGTGGTATTGGGAGTCACCATTATATGCATACTAAAAAATATTTAAAAACAATGAGACCTCCTCAATACTTAAGATCTCAAAAAAGGCATACTGACAATTCATTTGATGCAAATTCTTTATTTAACAGAATGCTTTCAGAATTTGGTGTTATTGGTTTAATATTTATAATTATTAGCTTTATTTTGTTCTATAATTGTTTTACTAGCTCTGATTATATTTTTTCACAAGGATTGGTTATTTATTTTATTTTGAAGTTATTTAGAGATGGACATTATTTTCCCCCTGAGTTATTTTTCTTTATTTGGATATTTTATTTTTCATTTATCAAATCAAAAAGCAATTTAAATGCCTAAAAAAATTATACATATTGCTGAAGATGTATCATTAACTAGTGGTGGATTAAGAAGCATGATTACTGATTTAAATAATCAATTGAACCTTTCTGATCTTTCGTCTAAAATAATTACATTAAAAAAAGAAGAAAATGATGTTTTTGATTTAGTAGAAAGCAAACAGAATTTTTGGAATTACTCTTCTGATTACCAAAAAAAAGTTGAAATTGATTTAAACCCTACTTCTATACTTCATTTACATGGTGTATGGATGTATCCGCAATATATTGCAGCTAAAATTTCCGAAAAAAATAACATTCCTTCTATTTTAACCTGTCACGGAATGCTAGAACCTTATTTACTAAATGATAAAAAACTTAAAAAATACTTATACTTAAATATAATATTAAAATCTATTTTAAAAAAAACTAAAATCATACATGCTATCACCGAAAAGGAAAAAAACAATATTTTTAACTTAACCAAGCATCCAAAAATAATTGAAATTCCAAATTTAATTAACATAGACAAAACAAACAGTTTAAAATATGACCCTAAAGAAGAATATATATTGTTTTTAGGCAGATTTCATGCTGTTAAAGGTATTGAGTTGTTAGTTGAGGCATTTGAAAAAATTGATAATAAAAATATAAAGCTTTATTTAGTTGGTTTTAAAAATGACTATTGTATGTCTATTTTAGAATTAATAAATAAAAAAGGATTAAACAAAAGGATTCGTTATTATGGTGAAGCAAAAGGAATAGAAAAAAATATTCTTTATGCAAACGCAAAAGCTTTTGTAGCTCCATCTTTTTCTGAAGTTATTGGAATGGTTAATTTAGAGGCTGCTTCATTTAAAACTCCAGTTATAACAACCTACAATACTGGGTTATCTAAACAATGGAATAAAAACGGTGGTTTTTTAATAAACCCTGTTTTAGAAGAGTTAGTAAAAACTTTAAATATAGTTTGCACAATGCATACTAACGAAAGAATTGAAAGAGGAATTTGTCTTTACGACTTTGTTCTTAAAAATTATTCCTGGAATGAAAAAGGATATTTGTGGAATGAATTATACAAATCTTTATAAAAAAAAGGAGATTTTCTTCAAAACCTCCTTTTTTTATTATTGATTTAATACAGCTTCAAGTTGCTCATTTCCAGAAAAACCTGGAGGATATTCACCGTCAAAGTTTAATTCTAATGATTTATTAATATCATTCCATTTAATACCTGAGTTTGCATTAAAATAACCAGAATGTTTTTGATTACTTCCATCAAACATTAATTTATCATTATATAAAACGGAAACATCTTGGTATTTTATTTCTTTTTGTTCCTTATTTGTACTAATTGTCAACTGAAAGTTTTCTAAATAATCTCCTTCTGGAATATCTATTCTTAATTTTTGGGCTAATTCTTGTCCTGTAACTTTTAAAGAAATTGGATGGTCGTAATCCCAATATCCATTTTTCTTGTAAACTAAAACAATACTGTCGTTTTTTGGATATATTACTTCAAGTGCTATTGAAAAGTTATCTTTTTCTTCTACAGTTGTAGGTAACTCTTCTTTTTTTTCTTTACCACATGAAACTAGTGTTAAAACACTAATTAACAATAAAATAATTTTTTTCATTTATTTGAATATTTTTTGCAAATGTAAATTATTTTTTGATTTGTAAATATAAATAACAAATTATTTTTTAATTTATCTTTGTCTAAATAATAAGTAATATTTTTGTTTTGAATAAAATTAAAAAAAGCCTACAGATGACTATTAATGCCGAAAAAAATTTCTCCTATTTAATTCCTTTGTTATTTCTTTTTCCTTTTTTTAAAGAAAATATTTCTACCTTTTTTTTTATTTTAATAACGCTAAATACAGTTGTTTTTTCTCTACAAAAAAAAACTTTTAATTTTAACATAAATAGTCTTTTTCTTATTTTACCATTTTGTATTATTTTAATACATTCTTTGCTATGGTATTCTAGTCCTGAAGACTTAAAGCCTATTAAAAACGGATTATATTTTATATTGTTTCCATTGGTCTTTTTAAATATTCCCAGAACTCTTTTTTCAAAGGAAAAACTTAATTTTTATTTTGAAATTTTAAAGTATGTTGTCTTAATAATTTGTTTTGGTTATTTTCTAGCCTTTTTTTATTTTTATGATTACGAACATTTATTTCAATATAGATATAACATACCTAAGTTCAGAGATTTTGTTTATTATGAAATTCCTTTTTTTAAAATTCACCCTACTTATTTTACAACAATTATAATCCTAACCACAACAAATTCATTATTGAAGATTATCAATGAAAAAAAATGGAGAGAAGTTTTTTTTATTCTAGTTAGTATAATAACATCTGTTGCTTTATTGGCTAAGTTTAATATGATTTTTTTGTTTTTATTAATAGTTTTTATTATTTTATTTAAGACTAAAGTTAAAAAAATATACAAATCTATTTTAGTTCTTTTTTTAGCCTTAAGTTCTTTTCTTATGGTTAAATATGTACCAGGTGTAAAAAGCAGATTTGTAGAAATTGCTGCTAGCTACAATAAACCTCCTCAAGGTATGTCTTTTGATTCAACAAATATAAGAATTGCAATTATAAACTGTAGTAAGCAAATTGCGGAAAATAATTTTTTTACAGGTGTTGGCTTTAATAATACTAAAGATGAGCTTTTGAATTGTTTTAAGTCAAATTATGATTCTAGTTTTTATAAAAACAAAAGATATATGACACATAATTATTTTATGTATATATTAATTTCAAGTGGAATTTTTGGCCTATTATTCTTTTTATTTTACATCTATACTATCATAAAATTAACTTTAAAAATTAATTCATTCTTATTAAATGTTGTAATCTTAAATGTTTTGTGTGTATGCTTAATAGAAGATTTTTTTTATAGACAATTTGGTTTGTTTTATTTTAGCCTAATCTTCTATTGTTTCTTAAATAATAAGAGGGAATTAATTTTTAAGAAATAACCCTATCAGCCCAATTATTAATCTCAATTCCAAAAACAATTTTAATCTTGCTCTTATCCAAAACACTATAAGCTGGCCTTTTGGCTGGTGTAGGATAATCTTTCGTCGGAATTGGATGTAAATCTATAGTAATATTATTAATTTCAAATATTTTTTTGGCAAAATCATACCAAGAACATTCTCCTTCGTTGCTGAAATTGTAAATTCCATAATTAGATGCTGAAACAAGTTCAGCATGACAAGATTCAACGATTTTAATTAAAGCTTCAGCTAAATCAACTGCATTTGTGGGTGTTCCTATTTGATCATTAACTACTGATAATTCTTCTCTTTCTGCACCAAGACGCAACATGGTTTTCATAAAGTTATTTCCAAATTGTGAATAGACCCATGAAGTTCTAATGATAAAATGCTTTTCCCAAAGTTCTTTGATTGCTTCTTCTCCATCCAGTTTGGTTTGCCCATAAACTCCTGTTGGATTGGGTTCATCTAATTCTGTGTAAGGAGTTTTTTTTGTACCATCAAAAACAAAATCTGTTGAAACATGTAATAAAATCGTACCATTCATTTTACAAATTTTTGCCAAATTCTGTGCTCCTAAAACATTGATAGAATAAGCTTTATCAGGTTCAGATTCAGCTTTATCAACGGCCGTATATGCTGCTGCATTGATACAATATTTAGGAATGAATTCATTAAAAACAGCATTTACATTATCGTAGTCAGTAATGTCTAACTTTTCTGAATCACAAAACTCAAATTCAATATCTGGAAATTTTTCCGCGATTGATTCAATAGCTTGTCCTAATTGTCCACTGGCACCTGTAACTAATACTACCATACTTTCTTTGCGTTTTTTAACTCTGGTAAAACTTGATCTTTCTCTGAAATAATACAGTTCTCTAAAGGAAATTGCCAATCAATATTCAAACTTGAATCGTTATAAATCAATCCTCCTTCACTTTCTTTGTTGTAAAAATTATCACATTTATAGAAAAAAGTTGCAGTTTCGCTTAAAACAATGAAACCATGAGCAAAACCTCTTGGTACAAAAAATTGTTTTTGATTTTCTGCTGAAAGTAACACTGATTCATATTGTCCATATGTTTCAGATTCTGGTCTTATATCTACAGCAACATCTAAAACTTCTCCTTGAAGTACTCTTACCAATTTAGCTTGAGCATGTTTACCAGTTTGATAATGTAATCCTCTTAGAACTCCTTTCAAAGAATATGATTGGTTATCTTGAACAAAATGAACTTTATTACCTATAGTTTTTGCAAAAGTATTTTCATTAAAGCTTTCCATGAAATAACCTCTTTCGTCTTGAATTATTTTGGGTTCTATAATAAAACAACCTTCTAATTTAGTTTCTATAAAATTCATTTTCAAGTTCAATTTCGAGAGCTAAAATAAATCTTTGCTCAATTCTCTTTTTTCTTTGTTCTATTGTTCTAATAAGCTCATTAAATGTATTCCATAACCACTTTTTAGTAAGGGTTGAGCTAATTCTTTTAATTTGTTGGCATCGATGAATCCCATTTTGTAGGCTGCTTCTTCTATGGCTCCAATTTTAAGACCTTGTCTTTCTTCAATTACTTGAACGAATTGTCCAGCTTGCATTAAAGATTGAAATGTTCCAGTATCTAACCAAGCAGTTCCTCTATCTAAAATACTTACTTTTAAATTCCCTCTTTTTAGATATTCTTTATTAACATCCGTAATTTCTAATTCACCTCTATGGCTTGGCTTTATATTAGCTGCAACCTCAACCACAGAATTATCATAAAAATAAATTCCTGGAACAGCATAATGTGATTTTGGATGCTCTGGTTTTTCTTCAATCGAAAGTACATTTCCTTCTTTGTCAAAATCAACTACACCATAGCGTTCTGGGTCATGTACATGATATGCATAGATAATTCCACCATCTGGATTGTTATTGGCTTGAAGTAATTCGGCTAAACCTGTTCCATAGAAAATATTATCTCCTAAAATTAAGGCTACTTTATCGTTTCCAATAAATTCTTTTCCAATTATAAAAGCTTCTGCTAAACCGTTTGGATTTTCTTGAATAGCATATTCAAATCGGCAACCTAATTTTTTACCATCTCCTAACAATTGTTGAAATAAAGGTAAATCATGAGGTGTTGAAATAATTAGTATTTCATTAATTCCAGCCCACATTAATGTTGACAATGGATAATAAATCATAGGCTTGTCATAAATAGGCATTAATTGCTTACTTACGGCTAATGTTAAAGGATGAAGTCTTGTTCCAGTTCCTCCTGCTAGAATTATTCCTTTCATTCTTTATCTTTTATTTCTAATTTATATTTTTTGATTTTTTTATTAAATATATAGCATAAAAGATACAATATAATTAAAATTATTGGAAATACTATTTTAGAGTTTAATATTAATGGGACATAAACTCTTACGTTCATTATACTACTTTCTTCTTTAACTATATTACTATAAATTAATTTTACCGATTTTAAATTTTGTGATTCAGAAATTAAAAAGTCTTTTTTATCTATTAAATCACGAATACTATTATTTTTAGATATAGAAATACTACTGACACCATTAGAATCAGTAGATAATAGGGAAATAATATGATCAATTTGCTTAATAAGAGAGTCATTTGCTATTATTTTATCTTCTACATTTTTAAGATTAATTTTTTGCTGATCTTTAAAATATTCGTTATCGTTCAAATATCTAAGAATTGGATCTATTAAACTCTTTCTATTCCAAGTTCCTTTAGTTTTTATTGAAATTTTATGATGATAATAGTTTTTACTTGTTATATCATCTATTAAAATTTTATTTATATCTCCATCCTCAGCCATTAATTTAATTAATTCAAAATTATTCTCTTGATCAGAATAATTTATAAAATTATAAATGGTCGGCAAAGCCTCTATTTTAATACTTAATACATCTTCAAAGTTATTAATTCCTAAATTTTTAAAAAAAGTTGAATCTTGCTCTCTAATTTTAAAGTTTATCTCTTCAATTCTTTCATATAAAAAATCATTACTTTTAAAATTTGGAATTACTGAAATTTCATGTTTATATTTTTTCTTCCCATCAGCTAAATATGCCAAAGCAACACCTACAGCAAATAATAGAATTAAAATAAAAAGTTTTCTTTTTATAAAGAAAATAAATTCAAAAAAACTATTGCTTAAATTATTAAAAAAACCACCAATTTTTTTTGATAATTGACCTAAATCTATTTCTTGGTCTTGAGAATTTGTACTCATGTGATTTATTTTGCGTTAAATATTTGCTCTAAAATTTTTATTGTAATTAAATACGTTGGTTTTACTCCTGTTGTTCCTAAACCTCCAGAAGCTAATGTACTTCCTGTTTCTAATGGATTATCTGAAGCATAATAAGCATATCTTACCTTTACATTTGGATTAATACTTTTTCTAATTTTTGATGCTGATTGAATCGCTTTTTGGTAATAAGAACCTTCCATTTCTAGTCCAATTGCTTCCCAAGTTGATTCGTGAAAGAATTTTAATAAATCTCTATTTTGAAGAGATGTTCCTAAAACAGTAACCATTGGTCCAGCAAAAACAGGAATATCATTTCCTTCAAACATTGCTGCTGTTAATTCATTTTCAAACGGATAATTATCAGCTGTTCCTTCATTTAAATGAGCATTTGGAATCATAATATCTCCTTTTCCTCCTTCAAGAATTCCTGCTTTACCCATTATTGAAACTGATTCAACATTTAAAAATATTTTAACTTTATCAATTTTATAGGGTTTTAATAATTCGTCAATGGTTTCATATGCTTGTTCTCCAAAAGCATAATCCATAACAATTAAGACAGGTTGGTTTTCACCTAATTTTGCTGTTGGAAATGCTGATTTTTTGAAATCAATTTGAGCTGTATCAAAAATTTGAACATCAATGTTAGTTCCTGAAGTATCTGGTAAAGAAATCATTCCGTTTTTAAGAGCAAAATCTTCCACTTTTTTACGTAAATCCTTGTTTCCAGAACTACTTAAATCTTCAAAAATTTGAAATTCATTAGCATCTTTATATTTTTTACCAAGAACTGGTTCTGCAAAAATAGAATTCATTACACTATGCATATTAGCACTAATAATGTGAATTGGTCTTTCAATTAAATTGTTTTTTTTCAAAACTTCTTTAATATTATTTGCCCAAATTTCTCCATAAATATGATGTCCTAATCGTTCTCTTAAAATTGGACTGAAAGTAATGGTCCTTTTGTTGTTTAAAACCACCTCTTCAATAGCTAATTTTCCTAACCAATAGACAATATGTAAAAAACGTTCTGGTGCTTCTGGTGTAGCAAAATCAGGATAAATGGCTTGTACTTCTGCAAATGTTCTTCCTAAAACACTTGAAATGTGAGAAATTACTGTTTCTCTTTCAACTAATGTCAATTTTTTATTGTGTTGAACAAATTGCTCTAGTTTTTGCCAATCGCGAGTTAACTCTCCAGATTCATCGACTAAAACTCTATCCTTTATTTTGTGTGATTCTATGAAAATAAATGTCAAGTGTGTCAAAATATCATAAATATCCGAACGACCACGTGTAATTTCCACATTCATCTGTTCGTCATCAATTCTATAGCAATTTCTTCTTCTTTTTGGAGGAACAATAGGTTTAAAATGCGAATTTGCATAACCTTCATCTGACGTTAAATTAATAAATCGACATTGTTCTATTCCTACAGGAAGTCTTTCAATTACATACAATAACCCGTTTAACTCTACTTTTTCTTCAGCAATACTTCCATAAATTTCTGGTCGCAAAGAAAATAAAGCTTCCCGCAAAGTTTCTCCCGAAACTCCCATGGGTTTATAGAAACCTCTATTAAAAAGGTGTCTCATACTTATATATAAACGCTCAATAGCAGCTGAAGATTCTTGTGCTCTTGAACGTGATATGTTTTTAATTTCTTTCATGTATTGTATTTCTAACCCACAAATATAGGGTTTTTAGTTTTTAGTTGGTTAATGTAATATTTATTGCTGGTGCTAATATTTTGTTGTCCCAAGCTTTATCATTATCTAACTTATACTTTTTACTTCTTGACCATTTTCCACCTGAGAATCTAAAAGTATTTTCCGTTTCAGAATAATTAACAACAAGTGAAGGTTCATATGTAATTGCTTTTTTAATTTTATTCTCTTTATCCTTATAAATATATTCACGCTTATTTTCATCAATGATTAGCCATTCTAAGCCTATTAATAAACCTTTTCTTGGAAATTCAATATTGTATTTTGAAATATCGACTGTGTTTTTTCTCATCCCTTTTTTTACTGTAACTATAATATCTTCATTTAATAAATCAAAATCAGGTAAAGAATCATTAATTTCAAAAACTCTAATTTTGATTTTTGCATTTTTGATTTTGCTATCTGAATAAAAGTGGATTTTTTTTAAAAAAGGTGTTTCACTATAATTTTCATCAAAATAAAATAATTTTGCATAAATCCAAGGTTTATCTCCTGAAAAATGAGTATGATTCATTTTTTTAGAATCTCCTACTTCTAGCTCATTTGTTAATTTTGGAATTTCTATTACAACTTGAGGCATTTCATAAACTTTCGGGTAAAGGTTAACCTTTTCTATTTCAGTTGATTTTAAAATTTTAGTTTCATAACCTAAAGCGGAAAAAATAATATTTTTTTCTTCATTTATATCTAATGAAAATGTGCCGTTTTCTTCTGAAGTTGTGCCAATGTTTTCATTATCAACCCAAATGTTTACATAAGGAATCGGTTTACCTGAAATACTATCTAAAACAACACCTTTTACTTGTGCTGAAAAAGAAAAAGTTGTTAAAAATATAAGTAAACTTAAAAGTCTTTTTTCTTTCATCTTTTGTCTATTCTCTTCCTAACTTATCTGCAATATCTCTATTATCACTCAACCTTGGTAATTTATTTTGTCCTCCTAGTTTTCCAATGGATTTCATATAGTCTTGAAAACCGTTTTTAGGTACTTTTGATATGACTATTGTTCTCAATACTTTACCTACAATTAAATCATCATAATAGACATTTTGCTTTCTCATAGCGTTGTCAATTTTTAACGCGAATTCTTCTAAATTATTGGGTTCGTTTTCAAATTCTATCAACCATTCGTGATAAGGTAATCCTGATGTTGGATTGATTTGTGGTGCAACGGTGAATTCGTTTACGCGAACTTCTGTGTTTTCTGTAGCTTCTTGCAAAGCACTTTCGACTTCTTTGGCAATAACATGTTCTCCAAAAGCTGAAATAAAATGTTTAATTCTACCTGAAACAATAACACGATAGGGTTTTAAACTGGTAAACTGAACAGTATCTCCAATATTGTATGCCCAAAGTCCAGCATTTGTAGAAATGATTAAAACATAATTTATGCCTAATTCGACTTCTCCAATGGTATATCTTTTTGGGTTTTCTGTGTGAAATTCGTTGGCTTTTATAAACTCATAGAAAATACCTGAATTTAATAACAAAAGCATTCCTTTTTCTGATTGTGAATCTTGATATGCAAAAAAACCTTCTGAAGCTGGAAATAGCTCTATTGAATCTACTTTTCGACCAATTAAATTTTCGAATTTGGCTCTATAAGGTTCATAATTAACTCCACCATAAATAAACAAATTGAAGTTTTTGAAAATTTCTCCAACAGGTTTGTTTGCCTTCTCTTTAAGTTTTTCAAAATACATTTGCACCCAAGAAGGAATTCCTGAAATGACAGCCATGTCTTCATTTATGGTTTCTTCTACAATAGCATTTACTTTGGTTTCCCAATCTTCTATGCAATTGGTTTCCCAGCTTGGCATTCTATTTTTTTGCAAATAAGCTGGCACAAAATGAGCTACAATTCCAGATAAGCGACCTAATTTGATTCCGTTTTTGTCTTCTAAAAGTGGACTTCCTTGTAAGAAAATCATTTTTCCGTCAACAAAATCAGCTTTTCCTGTT
This sequence comes from Flavobacterium ponti, assembly GCF_042652765.1. Taxonomy (NCBI): domain Bacteria; kingdom Pseudomonadati; phylum Bacteroidota; class Flavobacteriia; order Flavobacteriales; family Flavobacteriaceae; genus Flavobacterium; species Flavobacterium ponti. The sequence goes on along the minus strand of NZ_JBHSGW010000001.1, from coordinate 71,758 downwards.
TCGTGAATGTAACTTAGAATGGCATTTCGAGCGGCTTGAATGTGAAAAGGCATCGACTCTTTTGTGAGTGGAATATATTTGGCTCCAGAAGTTGTGCCTGATGTTTTGGCAAAATATAAAGGTTTTCCTTTCCAAAGAATATCTGATTCTCCTTTTACGACTTTTTCTACGTAAGGTTTTAAAGCTTCGTAATCTCGAACTGGAACTTGGTTTACAAAGTCTTGATGTGATTTTATTTGAGAAAAATTGTGGTCTTTTCCAAATTGTGTTTGAGAAGCTTGTTGGATTAATTCTAAAAATACTTTTTGTTGGGTTTCAATAGGTTTTGAAGCCCATTTTTGAGTTTTTTGATGAATGCTTTTTGCGAATATTTTTGCAGCGAAACTTTTTATACTCATAGTTTGTAAATTAGCCCAGACAGTAATGAAAAGCTTTTTTGCGAAAAAATATAGTTTTTGTGGTTGTAAAAAAGCGACCAAAGGAAGCTCTTTTTATGACTTACAAAAACATGTTTTTTGCAAAAAACTTGTAATGGATGGCTGGAAATAGCTCCTAAGAACATTACTGAAAATTAATAAATTGGGTTGGATTAATTGGAAAACCTTCTTTCCAAAGTTCGAAATAAAAATTTCCATTATTACTTTGAAAATCTGCACTTCCGGCTTGACCAATTACTTCACCTGATTTGACATTATCTCTAATAGATTTTGTTAAAAACGATATGTTTTTATATACTGAAATTAACTCGTCTTTGTGTTTTATAATTACCACATATCCTGAAGTTGGTGTCCAATCGGCAAAGAGAATCGTTCCTGAAGCTACAGCTTTAATAGGTGTGTCTTTGGCAACAGCAATTTCGATTCCGTAATTTTTTGTAACTGCATTATAATTTTTGATGATTTTTCCGTTTGTAGGAGGAAATAAAACGAAATTTACTTTTGGTTTTGCATTATCAAAAACGTTGTATTTGTCTTCTATCGCTACTTGGTCTTTTAATTCTTGTTCTTCTTTAGTGGTTTTTACATCAAAATCTTCTGACTTAGCAATAGTTGTGTTTTGAAGTGAATCTTTGTTGAGTTTTGCATATTCTAATTCTCCAATTAAGACTTTTTTAATAGATGCAATGTATTTATTATTTAATTCAACGTTGTTTTGAAGTGAGTCTGATTTAATGGCTAAAACAATAGCATCTTGTTTTAATTTAGTGGAAGCATACCCTGGAATATATTCGCGAAGTGGTGTAAATGCTATGATGTATGTTGTTATGGAAATTAAAAAAATAGCTGAAAGTGTGACTACCACAAAGACATTCATTAAGTTTAGTTTTAACGAGAAAGTTTCTTCAAAAGTATCCTCATTAAGAATTACTAATCTTCTTTTATTGAATAATTTATTCTTTAAAACTTGTCTTTTTATTTTTTTTTGTGGCATTCTTCCAAAGATTTGTTTTACAAATATAATAATTATGCTTTGTTAAGGGTTTAGCTAATCAATAATTATTCGTTAAAAAAGTAGCATTTGTTATTTTCTTTTTATCTTTGCACTATTAAATTTTATAAAAATGAATGCATTAGCTATATTTTTAGGTATGATTGGAACTCCACAAGTAATTTTAATTGTGGTTATTGTTTTATTACTTTTTGGTGGTAAAAAGATTCCTGAAATGATGAAAGGCCTTGGTGGTGGTGTTAAAGAATTTAAAAACGCTATGAAGGAAGAAGAAAATAAAGATTCTAAAAAAGACGAAACGACTACAAAAGAATAAATTATGACTTTAAACTTTATTTTTCTTGGTGTAATTGGAGCTCCCCAAATATTACTAGTTTTAATAATTCCTGTTGGAATATTTTTGTTAGGTTATTATTTAGGAAAAAAATCAGGTTACATTAAAAGAGTAAAAGAAGAAAAAAAGTAACTTTATTCTTAAGAAAAATTAAAATCCCAAATTTCAATAAAAATGAAATTTGGGATTTTTTATGTTTTATAAAATCATCGTCAATTGAATTCTTTTTCGAGCTTCATCAACCTCAACGACTTTTACTTGAACGTGTTGGTGGAGTTTTACAACTTCGTTGACATCAGAAACAAAACCTTCTTTGAGTTGCGAAATGTGTACCAAGCCACTTTCTTTGATTCCAATATCTACAAAACAACCAAAAGCGGTGATGTTATTCACAATTCCTGGTAAAATCATTCCTGTTCTTAAATCTTTTATGGTTTTTACATTTGGGTCAAATTCGAAAACTTTGGCTGATTTTCTTGGATCTAGTCCTGGTTTTTCTAGCTCTTTTACAATGTCTTTCAATCCTAAAATTCCTATTTCTTCGGTGATATAGTTTTCTAATTTTATTTGGCTGATTTTTTCTTTATTTCCGATTAAATCTTCTACTGAAATTTTCAAATCTTTGGCCATTTTTTCGACAATTTTATAAGCTTCTGGATGCACAGCTGAATTGTCTAATGGATTTTTTCCATCTTTAATTCGAATAAAAGCTGCTGCTTGTTGATAGGCTTTTTCACCTAATCTAGGTACTTTTTTGATTTGTTTTCTGTCTTCAAAAGGACCATTTTCTGAACGATAAGCTACAATATTTTCGGCCATTTTTTCTCCAATTCCTGAAACGTAACTTAATAACGATTTACTAGCTGTGTTGATGTTGATTCCGACTGAGTTTACACAACGGACAACAGTATTATCTAGTTCTTCTTTTAATTTGGTTTGGTCTACATCATGTTGGTATTGTCCGACTCCAATGGATTTAGCATCAATTTTTACCAATTCTGCTAAAGGATCAGAAAGTCTTCTTCCAATAGAAACTGAACCACGAACTGTGACATCATAAGTTGGAAATTCATCTCGTGCAATTTTACTTGCTGAATAAACAGATGCTCCAGCTTCTGAAACTACAAATACTTGAACCGGTTTGTCAAATGCAATTTTTTTGATGAAAAATTCGGTTTCACGACTAGCTGTTCCGTTTCCGATAGAAATAGCTTCAATGTTGTAAGCATTTACCATCGAACGGATTTTTTTCATGGCCATTCCGCTTTCGTTTTGTGGTGCGTGTGGATAAATGGTTTCATTATATAACAAATCTCCTTTTTCGTCTAAACAAACGACTTTGCAACCGCTTCTATAACCTGGGTCGATAGCCATTATTCTTTTTTCTCCTAATGGTGGTGCTAATAAAAGTTGCCCTAAATTTCCAGCAAAAACTTCAATGGCTTTTTCATCGGCTTTGGCTTTGGCTTCTTGTAAGGTTTCGTTTGAAATCGCTGGTTCTAATAATCTTTTGTAACTGTCTTTTATCGCAATTTTGACTTGTTCTGAAGATTCGTTTCTGCCTTTTAAGATGTTTTCTTCGATAAAATCTATAGCTTCATCATTATCAACCTCTACTTTTAGTTTGATAAAACCTTCTTTTTCGGCACGAAGCATAGCTAGTAATCTATGTGATGGTGCTTTTGAAATGGGTTCTGACCAATCAAAATATTGTTTGAATTTTTGAGCGTCTTCATCTTCAGCTTTCTTTTTAACCACTTTTGTTGTTACTGTAGCTTTTCTTTGAAATAATCTTCTAAGATTTTTTCTGACGTAAATATTTTCGTTAATCCATTCAGCAATAATGTCTCTTGCTCCTTGTAAAGCTTCGTCTTCATTCACCACATTTTTAGAAATATACTTGGAAGCTTCAAATTCAATTTCATCATTATTTTGAGCCATGATGATTTTTGCCAAAGGTTCTAAACCGTTTTCTCGAGCTACATCAGCTTTGGTTTTTTTCTTCTTTTTATAAGGCAAATACAAATCTTCAATTTCTTGTAAATCGAAACTGTTTTGAATTTTTGATTTTAATTCAGAAGTTAATTGGCCTTGTTCTTCAATGGTTTTTAAAATCGATTCTTTTCGTTTTACGATTTCATCATATTGTTTGGAAAGTTTGGCAATATTTTCGATTTCTACCTCATCTAAATTTCCAGTTGAATCTTTTCGGTAACGTGAAATGAAAGGAATTGTACAATCTTCTGAAAGTAATTTTAAAGTGGCTTCTATGTTTTTATCAGCTGTATTTACAACTGATTTTATGAATTGAATTTGGTTCATTAGTTAGTTATTTAACGCAAAGATGCAAAGGTTTTCGCAAAGAACAGTATTGAATTTAAAGAAAATTTATTCTTGGATTTTTTGAAAAGCTAAACCTATATTTTCAATAACATCGGTTATTAACATGCTTTCTTTACTTTGTGTTTTTAAAGTAATATCTGCCGCTAACCCATGAAGGTAAACTCCTAAAATACTTGCTTCTAAACAAGTATATTTTTGAGCTAAAAAAGAAGTTATCATTCCTGTTAAAGCATCACCAGAACCTCCTTTTGCTAAACCTGAATTTCCTGTTGTGTTTTCAAAAGAATCAATTCCATTTGTAATGAATGTTTTGTGTCCTTTTAAAACAATAACACAATTGAATTCTTTTGCTTTTTTAATAGCTGTGAGTCTTCTTTCTTGTTCAGAATTATGTTCTCCAAATAATCGATCAAATTCTTTTGGATGTGGAGTTAAAATAGAATTTTCAGGTAAATCATTAAACCAATCTTGATTTTGTGCTAAAATATTTAAAGCATCTGCATCAATGACTAGAGATTTCGCTATTAAGAAAACGGAAAAAACTAACTTTTGAGCCGCTTCATTTTGTTCTAAACCTGGACCAATTGCAATTGCATTGTAAGTAGAAAAATCAATTAAATCTTCTCTAAAATGTAACATTGCTTCTGGTAAATAAATATTTACCGTTTGCTTTTCTGATTTCGGTACTAATACTGTTAATAAACCTGTTCCAGAACGCAAACAAGCTTTTGCACTAATTAAAGAAGCTCCCATTTTATTATAACTTCCTGCAATTATTAAAGAATGTCCATGACTTCCTTTATGGGAAATTTCATTTCTCTCTTTGTAAATTGTTTGAACTAAAGCTTTATCAATGATTTTCATAATACATAAATTAATCACATTTCCACTTGAAATTAGAAACATTGGATTGAATTTCAGGACGATATTCGTAATGCCACCATTCGTTGTAAATACTTTTGAAGTTATATTTGGCTAAGGTTTCTTTTAATAATTTTCGGTTTTGTAAAACTTCAGGTGAATGTTTTGAGTACGAATGATGTGCTTCTGGTCCGAAAAAATCGAATTTTGTTCCCATGTTTAATTCATTTCCTAATGAGTCTACTAAAGTTAAATCAACAGCTGCTCCACGATTGTGTTTGGAACCTTTTTTTGGATTGGCAACATAATTGGTTCCTGGAAGAATTTTCCACATCTTTTTTTGGACATCTAAAGGTCTGTAACAATCAAATAGTTTAATTCTAAAACCTTTTTTAATTAATTCTTGATTCGCTTTCATTAAAGCTATTGCTGTGTTTTTTCGCAAATAACAATCAGGACAATCGTATACTTTTTGTTTTAAAAAATTGTCTTCTGTTGCGTATTTTAAATCTAAAATAAAATCTGAACTTAAAGTTAGAATATTAACAAATGAGGTGTCTTTTATAGTATTTGTTTCAAAGTTGTTGTTGTTTGTTTTAGTAGTTTCAGGTTGTTTTACAAAGGTGTCTTTTTGAATTTCGTTTGGTAGTTCTTTTACTTCAACAGGTTCTTTTACTTCTTTTTTACAAGAAATAAACAGCGTTAAAAATAATATGAATACTGTTTTTTTCAAATTAAGTAAAATCTTCAAATTTATAATTGCGTTTCATAAAATCTAAAGCTGCTTGCACTATTTCTCCCATTGAATTGGCATTCTTAAAGTTCATATCCAAAGTAACTTCATAAATTTCATCTTGCAATTGTTGAATGTGTTCGTCTGGAGCCAATTTTGTAGATTTCATAGCTTCAATCAAGCGTTTTAGTCTGGTTTTAGTATCAATCAAACGTTTTACAATAATGGAACGTTCTTCAATTTGATATTGTGTAATTGATTTAGGTTTGAGTTTATTTTGCACCAATTCTGATAACTTAAAGTTTTCTTTAAACAGATGTGGTTTATACAACTTAAAACTGCCTTCATAACTTTGTTGGTCAAAATCAATCGCTCTAATTCTAAAGATTCTTTGGTCAAAATCATAAATCGGAATCACCACAAAATTATAAGATCGCATATCTCCTAAAAGTCCTATCATGCAACGCTCGTTGAATTTTACAAACTCTTTGGCTATTTGGGTTTTTTCATGTTCGTTACATTCTTTTAGATTCTCTTCTAAAAAAACATCTCCTGGAATTCCTACAATATGTTCTTCAATAAGTGTGTCTTCAAAAACTAAAAAGTTTATACTGTTTGGGGAAATAATATGCTCAATTTCTAACCCAAAAATTCGAGATGCATCAGCTTTTTTAATATAAAAATGGGTGTAATTATCGTTTAAAATATTTCGAATCTTAACTCTAAAAGGTTTTGAATTTCCAAAGGTGCAAAAATCAATATAATCAACATTTAAGTATTCAATACTGCTTTCATCACCATCAGAATGTAATAGTGTATATATTTTTTTTAGGCTTCTATCTAATTCCTCTTTTTCAAATTCATTGTGGTAGACTCTAATCCATAAAGTATCTTTTCCTTCCTTATCAAAAACAGCTATACTTCCTTGAAAACGTAATAAATCTTCATAATAAACTCTAGTTTTTGTTACTCTTTTATATTTTTCGAGGTAACTTCTTAAATTTGAATTTATAGGATAATATTGCTTTTTTAACTGTGGTTTTTCTTGACTCATTTTTTAATTTAATTGTAAAGAAATGTAGCCTTTTTTATTTAAAAACAAAAACTAATCCTGCACAATTATTTCTTTTGGGTCTTCTTTTTGGAATTCAGGTTGGATATTAACATGATTAATTTGAAATTTTTCTAATAAAACACTTTCTATTTTATGTAATAAATCATTGAATTCACTCAATTTAATATCTTCTGAACAATCTAAATGGGCTTCTAAATGCAATTCTTCTTCATTCAAATGCCAAACGTGTACATGATGTAACAATTTTACACCTTGTATTTGATTAACCGCTTCAACAATTTCTTTGATATTAATTTCTTCTGGAGTGAAAAGCATTAGCATTTTTGTGGCTTTTATCAATAAATCAGCTCCAACAACAATTAAATAAATCGCTATGATTAAAGTTAAAATACTATCTATCCAATAGATTTGATAATAATACATTAAAATTCCACCTACTAAAACGGCAACGGAAGCCAACATATCTGTTAATAAATGTAAATAAGCTGATTTCATGTTTAGGTTATGATCAGCATCTTTTTTAAGTAATAAAACTGAAAAACCATTCACTAAAATCCCAAGTGCAGCTAACCAAATTACTAAACCAGGTTGAATTTCATGTGGATGAAAAAATCTACCTATTGCTTCGTAAATTAAATAAATAGCCACCACAATTAAGGATAAAGCATTTACAAATGCTGCAATTAGTTCTGCTCTTTTTAATCCAAAAGTTTGCTCAAAAGAGGCTTCTCTTCTGGATAATTTATGAGCTACATAACTTATTATTAAAGATAAAACATCCGAAAAATTATGTAATGCATCTGAAATTAAAGCTAAGCTTCCTGAAAGTATACCACCAACAACTTGAGCAACCGTTATAACGACATTCAATAAAATGGAATACATTAAATTTTTTCCTTGTACTTGATGTTTATGAATGTGGTTGTGATTGTGACTCATTTTTTTGGGTAATTAGATTTTTAGACTTTTGGAAAATTAGATTTTTAATTTCTTAGTATTTTCTAATCATCTAAAAATCTAGTTATCTAAAAATCTTATTTACAAGCTATTTTATTTACTCTATTGGCATGTCTTCCACCTTCAAATGCTGTGGTTAAAAAAGTGTCAACCATGGCAACAGCTTGTGGAATTGAAGTAAATCTTGCTGGAATACTTATAACATTTGCATCATTATGTTGACGTGCTAATTCTGCAATTTCTTTTGTCCAACAAAGTGCTGCACGAACATCTTGGTGTTTATTGGCAGTCATGGCAATTCCATTTCCTGAACCACAAATTACAATACCGAAATCTGCTTTTTTCATTTGCACATCATATGCTACTTCGTGACCAAAATCTGGATAATCTACACTATCAAATGTGTCAGTTCCATGGTTTAAAATTGTATATCCTTTTTCTTCTAAAAACTGAACAATTGCTTTTTTATAATCTGGACCAGCATGGTCATTTCCAATAGATATTTTCATTTATAATTGATTTATGTTGTGTTTGTTTGATACAAAGTTAGTTAAAGCAAAAGACATGCTAAACCTTAAAAAGACTTTTTGAAAAAAATTTAACTAAAATACTAAAAATCATAACTATTCTTACATTAAATAGGGTTTTAATAGTAATTGTTAATTGAATTTTACAACTACTTGATAATCAGTTAATGTTAATTTAACATCAATTGTTAATAAATAAAGATAGATTTTTAGAAGTTTTTTATCATTGTATTGAAAAATTATCTAATCAAAAACTGCAATCAAAAATCCTAATAAAGTTTCGATTATTTTCTTAAAAATTATCAGCACAAAATCTTTACTTATCAACACAAAATTTATAAAAACTTATCAAAGAAAATTGCAATTTTTTGGTTGTTAACATCTGTTAATAAAAACTTAAATTCTATTCAATTTTAGGACTTTACAATTTCATAACATTGTTAATTGTTGTGTATAAATTACAGAAACTAAAAATCCAATATCTTTTTAAAAATTTTATAGTAACTATTAACACCCAATCATAACCATCATAAATTTAAATTTAATTAAAAATATTTTTGTTGTTTTTAATATATGTTGAAAACTCTTGAATTTTGAATTAATTTATTATTTACTTTAGCTTAATCAAATTATAATTTATAAAGTATGAAATTAAATTACAAACTAAAAATAATTTTATTTTTATTAGTTTTAGTATATGATTATACATACTCTCAAGCTCCAGCAATTCAATGGCAAAAAAATTTTGGAGGATCTGATGTTGATGGTAGTACAAAAATACAACAAACCACTGATGGAGGTTATATCTTAGGTGGACTTTCTTTTTCAAATGACTTAGATGTTGTTGGAAATCATGGAGGTAGCGATTTTTGGGTAGTAAAAACATCAATAAATGGAACTTTAGAATGGAAAAAATCATTTGGTGGAACAGGAAATGAGTATTTATATAGTTTACAGCAAACAACAGATGGTGGTTATATTTTAGCTGGTTATACTACTTCTAATAATGGTGATGTAACTATAAATCATGGAGGATCAGATTTTTGGATTGTAAAGATATCCTCTTTAGGTATTATTGAATGGGAGAAGTCTTATGGAGGTTCAAGTGATGATTTAGCAAGAAGTATACAGCAAACTACAGATGGTGGTTATATTGTTGTCGGAATTACAGGTTCAAATAACGGAGATGTAGTTGGACATTTAGGTTACAATGATTTTTGGGTTATTAAAATATCTTCTGTAGGTATTTTAGAATGGCAAAAAACATTAGGAGGTTCTTTTTATGATGATGCATATTTTATTAGACAAACAACCGATGGTGGTTATATTGTTATTGGTAATACAGGTTCTGTAGATGGAAATGTAACTACTAGTTATGGGAGTGATGATATTTTAATTGTTAAATTATCCTCTTTAGGTTTACTTGAATGGAATAAATCAATAGGTGGTTCTGGAGTAGATTTATCAACTTGTATTATACAGACTACTGATGGTGGTTACATAATTGCGGGTCAAACAAATTCTATTAATATCCCAGGTGTTTTAAATTATGGTAATTATGATTGTTTAGTTATTAAATTGTCATCTACCGGAGTAATCGAATGGAATAAAAATTATGGAGGAAGTAATTCGGATTTATTTGATACAGTACAAAAAACAATAGATGGTGGTTATATTTTAGTAGGAGTTACTTATTCTAATAATAATGATGTTACTGGTTACTATGGAGATAGAGATAGTTGGGTTGTAAAAATAAATTCAACTGGAATTATACAATGGCAAAAAGTTATTGGTGGTACTGGATTTGATTCAGGAACAGATGTTATACAAACTACAGATAGTGGTTATATTGTTTTTAACTCAACAAGTTCTTTGGATGGTGATTTTACTTTAAATAATGGAAATTTAGATTATGGAATTGTAAAATTAGGTCCAGATAATCTTTCAACTAAATCTTTTAAAGAAGATAATAGCATATCCATTTTTCCTAATCCAACAAAAGATAATCTTTCTATAAAAATTGATTATTTTACACCTTCTCAAGAAATTATAATTACTGATATTTTAGGTAAAATAATTTACACTCAAATATTAGAAGGATTAACAACTACAATAAATACTAGTAATTTAGAAAAAGGAATTTATATATTAAACTTAAAAAATGAAGCTCAATTAATAAGTCAAAAATTTATAAAGGAGTAATATTTATAGAAATTTATTTTTTAAAAAGGTTTACAGTTTGTAGACCTTTTTTTATTTGTAACAGTTATTATTTTATTAAATCTATGCACTAATTACTAATTACTAATTACTTCTTCGTACTTTTAAACTTTATTAAGAAAAGAATATGACAAAGAAGATTAAAAAGTATGGCAGCAAAGAAAAAGATTTCACTGCTCAAATTTTAAAAATTATTTCAAAAGATGCTAACAAGACTTTTAACTACAAGCAAATTGCTGCTGCGTTAAATGTGAATGATACCAAAAGTAGAAACGAAATTATTAAAGAATTAAATCGTTTAAAACAAAAAGGAAAAATCGAAGAAGCCGAAAGAGGAAAGTTCAAAATCATTGCAAAATCTGAATATTACGAAGGAACCGTTGACATGACTTCTCGTAAAACAGGTTACTTTATTTGCGATGAATTAGAACACGATGTTTTCATTCCTTTTCAAAATTTGAATCATGCTTTAGATAAAGATAAAGTAAAAGTTTATGTATATAATCGAAGAAGTTCTCGCAAACCTGAAGCGGAAGTTTTAGAAATTTTAGAAAGAGATAAAACGGAATTTGTTGGAGTTATTGACATTCAAAAAAACTTTGCTTTTGTAACTACTGCCAACAATAAAATGTACACCGATATTTTTATTCCAAAAGATAAAATTGGTGAAGCACAAAATGGTGATGTAGTTTTAGTCACTATGGAAGATTGGCCAAAGAAAGCCGATTCACCTTTTGGAAGTGTAACTAAAGTTTTAGGAAAACCTGGAGAACACAATACTGAGATTCATGCCATTTTAGCTGAATATGGTTTGCCTTATGATTTTCCAATTGAAGTAGAAGCTTTCGCAAAAAAAATTGATACTTCCATAACACAAGAAGAGATTGATAAAAGAAGAGATATGCGAAAAACGCTAACTTTTACTATTGATCCAAAAGATGCTAAAGATTTTGACGATGCTTTATCGTTTGAAGTTTTAGACAATGGAAATTATGAAATAGGAATTCACATTGCAGATGTTTCGCATTATTTGAAAGAAGGAACTATTTTAGATGATGAAGCTTATAACAGAGCAACTTCAGTTTATTTAGTAGATAGAGTGGTTCCAATGTTACCTGAAGTTTTATCAAATTTTGCTTGTTCACTTCGACCTCATGAAGAAAAATATACTTTTTCGGCTGTTTTTCAACTGAATAATAAAGCTGAAATTGTAGATTCTTGGTTTGGTAGAACTGTAATATATTCAGATCAACGATTTGCTTATGAAGAAGCTCAAAGTATTATAGAAACAAAATCTGATATAATTCCAGCTGAAATTTCTTTAACTGGAGAAGCTTATCAAGTGCCAAAACCAATTGTTGATGCGACTTTAAAATTAGATGAATTAGCCAAAATTCTTCGTAAAAAAAGAATGCAAGCTGGTGCCATTTCTTTTGATAAAGTAGAAGTAAAATTCAATTTGAATGAAGAAGTTGAACCAGTTGGAGTTTTCTTCAAAGTTTCAAAAGATGCCAATCATTTGATTGAAGAATTCATGCTTTTAGCGAATAGAAAAGTAGCTGAATTTATTGGAAAACAAAAGAAAACATTCGTTTATAGAATTCACGATGAACCTAATGAAGATAAATTATTTAATCTTCAAGCTTTGATTTCAAAATTTGGATATAAGTTAGATTTAAGAGATTCTAAAAATATTTCAAAATCATTGAACCAATTGATGCAAGAGGTTAATGGTAAAAAAGAACAAAATTTAATTGACACTTTAGCGATTAGAACCATGAGTAAAGCTAAATATTCAACTGAGAATATTGGTCATTATGGTTTAGCATTTGATTATTATAGTCATTTTACATCACCTATTAGACGTTATCCTGATGTAATGGTTCATAGATTATTGCAATATTATTTAGATGGTGGAAAAAGTGCTTCAGCAGAAGAATTTGAAGAAAAATGCGAACATTCTAGTAATATGGAATATTTAGCCACACAAGCCGAAAGAGATTCTATCAAATACATGCAAGTGAAATACATGCAAGATCATAAAGATGAAGAATTTTTAGGTGTTGTTTCTGGTGTTACTGAATGGGGAATTTACGTTGAAATCATTGAAAATAAATGTGAAGGAATGTGTAGAATTCGTGAAATTAAAGATGATTATTACACCTTTGATGATAAACAATATGCATTAGTTGGTGAAGTTTCTAAAAATATCATACAATTAGGAGACGAAGTTTACGTTAAAGTTAAAAACGCAGATTTAGTTAAAAAGCAATTAGATTTTACTTATTTAAGGAAGAAGGAGTAAGTTTTTAGTAATTAGTGAAGAGTGATTAGTAATTAGCTTTATATAACTTTTGATTAAGAAAGAAACTCACACAATCTTGTCAAGCTGAATTTATTTCAGCTTCTACAATAATGAGATTCTGAATCAAGTTCAGAATGACAAAAATCACGTTTAATTAGTAAAAGGAACAGTTTTTGATTTGTTTATGAACAAATATCTAAATTCAAGAAAAATAATTAAATATCTTTTTTTTACAGATTTAATTTTACTTTTTTTATCTGAATTAATTGTTATTTGTTTTTGTTATTTATGGATATATAAATTTAGGATACTTACCAAAATATGGAGATACTGAATTAATATCTAATAATAATTTTGATAGACAATTAATCACTTTTGGTATAATTACAATGATTTATTGTTTTATAATTTCGATAGTTTTATTTATTGTAAATATCTTAATTAATAGATTTAGTAGAAAAGAAATTATTTTATTTAGCATTGTTATAATTATTTATTTATTAGTAACATTTAGTCCTTCTTTTGAATGGATTTTAGATTAAATTTTAAATTATGAAAAAATTAGCATTTACATTTCTATTAATAACAACAGCAGCTTTTTCACAAGTAGAAAGAACCTTAGGAGATTTTACTAAAGTAACTTCTTTTGATAAAATTGATGTTTTATTAATAAAATCAACCGAAAATAAGATTACAATTAATGGCAATGAAGCTGAAAGTGTTGAAACCGTTAATAAAAATGGTGAATTAAAAATCAGAATGCCTTTTTCACAAACTATGGGTGGAGAAGATATTTCGGTAACTTTATATTACAAAAATATTGAAGCTGTGGAAGCTAATGAAGGTTCAAGAATTTCTTCTTCTGAAACTTTTAAAGCTACCATTTTTGAAATAATTACTAAAGAAGGAGCTGAAGTTAAAATTAATTTAGATGTTGATAAATTAAATGTAAAAGGAACTTCTGGTGGAATTATAAATGTAACAGGGAAAGCCAAAAATCAAGATTTATTAATCAATTCAGGTGCAATTTATAATGCAGAAAAATTAGAGACAGAACAATCTACAATCACAGTAAATGCTGGTGGTGAAGCTGATATTTATGCTACAAATTTGGTAGATGCCAAAGTAAGAGCTGGTGGAAACATTAACATTTATGGAAAACCAAGACAAATTAATCAAAAAGTAATTGCTGGTGGAACAATTCGTGAAGCTAAATAAAAAAGTGACTAGTAAATAGTGATTAGTAACTAGTTTTTCAAAATAACTTAATGATTTTCCTTCATTTTTAGTAAATTCGTATTTATTAACAATTAGTAGCTAATCACTAATTACTAATCACTAATTACTAAATATTTGCATTTACACGACATACTTACTGCAATTCCTTGGGGACTTTTATTGGCATTTTCAATTGGTCCAGGTTTTTTTGTGTTGTTGGAAACTTCCATAACTAAAGGATTTAGAGCTGCTTTTACATTGGATTTAGGAATTGTTTTTGGAGATATTATTTTTATTTTAATAGCTTATTTAAGTACCAATAAACTTTTAGAACAATTAAAAGATAATCCAACTTTGTTTATTATTGGTGGATTAATTATGTTGGCTTATGGATTGATTTCTTTTATTTTATTGAAAAAGAAATATGTGAAGCAACAAGATCAAGAAGTAGATAATGATAACATTCCAAAGAATAATTATTTTGCTTTATTCTTCAAAGGTTTTTTGTTGAATTTCATCAATATTGGAGTATTAGGTTTTTGGTTGATGATTATCATAACTTATGGACCACAAATGGAAATGCAAACCGAAAGAATTTCATGGTTTTTTGCAGCTATTTTAGTTTTTTATTTATTGTTTGATGTAGCTAAAATTATTTTAGCTAAACAATTAAAAAACAGATTAACACCACAAAATATTTATAAAATAAAACGCGTTATTAGTATAGTAATTTTGATATTTGGTTTGTTTTTTATGTTGCAAGGTTTTTTTCCAAAAGAAAAAGAAATTTTAAAAGAAAGATTCTTACCAAAAACAGAAATTGAGTATAAATAATCTTAAAGTTATGACTAAATTAATTGTCTATTTCACACTTTTATTTTCAATTAATTTAATTGCTCAAGATACGATTACAAAACCTCATCATAGTGTTATTTCACTAGATAAAGTAAAAGTAGTTTATAGAGGAATTGATAATTTAATAACATTAGCTGTTCCTAATGCGAAAGAATATTGGGTTTCTGGTACAGGAGTTTCTAAATTAGATGAACCAGGTAAATATTTAATTAGACCAGGAAGTGGAACTGAATTAAAAATTGTTGTCGTTATCAAATTACAAGATGATTCAATTGTTAATGAAGAGCATGTTTATCAAATAAAAAGAATTCCTATTTTATCTTCAAAATTAAATGGAAGTAATTGTAATAATTGTATTGTTCAGTTAAATAGAAAAGATATTGAATCAGCTGTTATTTCTGGAGAATTTGACGATGTTAGTTTAGATTGGAATGTAGAAATTTTAAGTTTTGATTTAATAATTTCAGATAAAAAAGTAATTCAAAACGATGGAAATAAATTTAATAAAGATTCCATACAAGCCTTAAAAAAATCTAAAAATGAAACTGATTTTATAATAGCTAATATTAGATTTATAGTTAAAGGTTTTAATGGAATGGTATGTAAAATAAATTCTATTTCTGGGGAAATTGTAGATTAAAATAAAAAAATAAAAAACCTCCAAGTTTCCTTGAAGGTTTTAGAGGCATTGTCCGGATTCGAACCGGAGTAAACGGTTTTGCAGACCGGTGCCTAGCCGCTCGGCCACAACGCCAATTTTGAATTGCAAATTTACATATATTTTGGACTAACACAAGAAAATTTAGCAAATTTTAATTTTTAAAAAAATCTCATTTCGTTTTTTAATTTACTTTTGTGGCTTAATTTATTGATTAAGAACAACAATGAAAAAACTAAACTACCTAAAACCTCTTTTTAACTTCTTCTTTATTGGATTGATAATTACAACTTTAAGTAGAATTATTTTATTTTTTGTATTCAAAGATAGAGTAACATTAATTGAAGATTATTGGAGAATTTTTACCATTGGTCTTCGTTTTGATTTGATAATGTTGAGTTATTTAGCATTTTTACCTGCTGTTTTAATTAGTCTTTTACCAGATTCTGTATTAAAATATTTTAATGGTTTTCTAAATATTTACTTCATTTTATTTTTGTTTTTATTCTTTTTTATGGAATTATCAACACTTAATTTTATTAATGAATATGATACAAGACCTAATCGTTTATTTTTAGATTACTTAATTTATCCAAAAGAGGTTTTAGGTACTTTAGTTAAGAGCTATTTGCCTTCGATGATAGTTACAATAATTTTAGTAATTGTGGCTTTATTTTTTGCGTTTAAATTCGGAAAAAAATTATTTTACACGGTTGCAGCTTCTTATAAAACAAAGCTTATAGTATTTCCTGTTTTAGTTTTTTTACTTTTTTTTGGAGCTCGTTCTAGCTTAACTACTCTTCGTCCTATTAATGCTAGTAATGCTATCTTTTCTTCTGATCAAATGACTAATTCACTTGGGTTAAATTCACTTTATACAGTTGCTTTTGCGGCTTATTCTTTAAAAAATGAAGGAAATACAGATAAGTATGGTACAATGGACGAGTTTGAAGCTTATAATAGAGTAAAAAAATACATGGATGTAACCGAATTTATTGATGAAGAGATTCCGTTTTTACACATTCAAAAACCAGATTCTATTGCTAAAAAATATAATGTTGTTATTTTTCTTCAAGAAAGTTTAGGAGCTGAATTTGTAGGTTGTTTAGGTGGTTTACCTTTAACTCCAGAATTTGATAAATTGTCTAAAGAAGGATTGTTGTTTACCAAATTATATAGTTCAGGAACAAGAAGTATTAGAGGAATTGAATCGGTTGTTACGGGTTTTTTACCAAATCCAGCTGAAAGTGTGGTTAAATTAAGTAACTCGCAACAAGGTTTTTTTACGTTAGCTGAGGCTTTTGGAAAACAAAACTATGATACAAGTTTCATTTATGGAGGTTTATCTAATTTTGATAATATGGCTTCTTTTTTTAACGGAAATGGTTTCAATAATATCATTGACGAAACTGATTTAGATGGTGATGGAAATAAATATGCTTTTAAAGGAGTTTGGGGTTATTCAGATGAAGATTTAGCTGTGAAAGCGAATGAATATTTTACTTCTTTAGGTGATAAACCTTTCTTTTCATTGATGTTTTCAACATCTAATCACAAACCTTATGAATTTCCTGATGGAAGAATTGAATTGTATGATAAAAAGAAAAACACAGTAAATAATGCCATGAAATATGCTGATTATTCCATTGGAAAATTCTTTGAATTAGCTAAAAAAGAAGCGTATTTTAAAAACACTATTTTTGTTGTTATTGCGGATCATAATACAAGAACTTTTGGTAAAGCTTTAGTTCCGATTCATAAATTTCATATTCCAGCTTTGATTATTGCTCCAAATATTAAAAACGGAATGACTTATGATAAAATGGCAAGTCAAATTGATATTCCATCAACAGTTTTAGCTTTATCAGGAATTACTACGCAATCTCCAATGCCTGGAAGAAATTTAATGACTTTACCCGAAAACACAAAAGGTAGAACCATAATGATGTTTAATGAAACTTATGCTTTTAAAGTAGCTAATGATGTAATTATTATCAACCCAAATGCTGAACCATTGCAGTTTAAAGTGGAAAAAGATTCTATTTTTACACCAGTAACATTAGATAATGAATTGGCAAAAGATGCTTTGGCACATATAGTTGCTTCAAAGAATTTATATGAAAAGAGAAAATTTAAAATGAAGTAAAAAGTTTAAAAGATTTTACTAAAATTTAATTCACATGGTTAGAACTAATTTCTAAATTCTTCCATTTCAATAGTTACTTTAGATACATCACCACCAATTGGAGGATTAATTTTAGAAACAGCAATCTTTATTCTAGAAATAGATGGAATTTCTTTAAAAGTTCTTACAATAACTCTGTGTGCTACATGTTCGAGCAATTTAGAACGAATAGCCATTTCCTCAACAACTATTTTGTTTAAATGAACATAATCCACAGTATCGTCTAAATCGTCGCTTAGAGCTGATTTTCTGAGGTCAGTTTTAACTTCTAAATCTACAACGTAGTCACTACCTATTTTACCTTCTTCAACTAAACAACCGTGATAAGAAAATGTTCGGATGTTTTTTAATTTAATAGTTCCCATTTTAGTCTATTTCATTACTTGTACAAGGACAATTACTTAATCCTTGGAAAATATCATAGCCCAAAGTTACCATATGTGTTCCAGAATTGAAAGAAGAAAGTGCATTAGTTGTATATTGATACGAATAAGCAAAGTAAAAGTTATTCTTTTTTAATCCACCCATGGGACCAATATTTAAAGGTTGGAATAATTGATCATTTAAAAAACGATATGATATTCCTGCCCAATAATAATCTTCATAATCCATAAAACGAATTTTCAGATTCACATCTGTGCTAGAACGTTTATCACTTTGGTAAAATTGATAAAAAACAGATGGTTCATATTCAATGTCACTGTTATTATTAGATTTTATTTTATAACCTGTGTAAGCAGAAAAGTTTCTTAAAATATTAGGTTCTTTAATCAGGAATTTATCGGTGTCTTTGTCTAATAAATTAGCAACATTGGCAGCAAAATAAAAACCTTGTTGTCTGTATAGAAACCCTAAATCTATGTTGTAATTGTTTAAATCTCTGTTGTTTGTAACAATTGGGTCATAAGACGGATCAAATTGTGTAGCATCAATATAAAACTGGTTCATTACAAATGACATTCCAAAAGAAACATATCTGTTTTCATAATAATCCAATATCAAGTGATGTGCAAAAGATACTTTTCCTCCTTTTTGAAAGGTGTTTCCGTTTTTATCATTGTATATAAAACCACCTATTCCAGAGCGTTGACCTAAACGACCATCAACAGCTAAAGATTGATTATCTGGAGCATTTTTTAGTCCAACCCATTGCGTTAAACCATTAATCCTAATTTTAATATTATCACCAATTCCAGCATAAGCAGGAGAAATAACATATGGATTATCCCCTAAATATTGTGTGTAAGTTGGTATGGTTAACTCTTGTGCATAAGTATTAACCATTACTAAACTAACTATAATTTTAAAAATATTTTTCATTTTATATTATCTATAAAGGGTGAAGTTTCCAGTAAATGTTCTTCCAGTTCCATCATTAATAGTTACTAAATACCAATAATCTCCAGAAGGTAAATCAGTTGAATCGTATGTTCCGTTCCATGTTTCTCCTAATTTTAATCGGATAATTTCTCTACCATATCTATCAAAAATTAAACTTTCAATATTAGGATAATTATCCACATTTTTAGGTGACCAATAATCATTAAATCCATTTCCATCTGGAGTAAAGAAGTTAGGAATTTCTATTGGATAGAAAACTGTAGGAATTACAAAATTAGCTTCACAACCATTTGAATCATAAACAGATACATATTGATTTCCTGATTGATTAAATATAAATACATTGTTTGAACCTGTGTTTGTTCCATTGAATACATAAGTATAAGGAGGAACACCACCAGAAGCTACAGCTGTTATTTGGTTTAATCCTGTTTCTGTAACTATTAAAGCTACAGCATCTATTTGATCTACTGTGAATTGATCTGTTGTGGCTACACAACCGTTAATGTGTTCTAAAGTAACTGTATATGTTCCAGGAGCTACATCTATGAATGTATTACTTAATTGATAATTATTTCCACCATCAATTGAATATGAAACATCATTTTGATAGATTGCATTAACAGTTATTGTTACAGTATTTGTTGATTGGTTGTTTAAACAATCATATACTACAGCAACACTCGGATTTAAATCAACAGCAGGATCTAAAGTTTGTTCAATTGAAGTCTCACAACCATTAGCATCTTTAATATAAACTGTATAAGTTGTTCCACCAGTTAAATTGAAATAATCTACAATGTTACTTGAATCAACAGCTTGATAATTTGTTATGTTGTTTAAACTAGCCATATATGGACCAACTCCACCACTAACCGATACTTGAACATACCCAACATTATCACCTAAACAAATATCTTGACCAAAATCAGAAATTATTGCATTTAGAGCAGTTGGTTCTGTAATTGTAATTATTGGTGTTTCAATTTCACAATTGTTACCATCTTTTATTTTTACAGTATATGTACCAGCTGCTAAATTGTTGAATGTATTAGAAGCTCCATAAGTAAATGCTGGAGAAATCGCATATTGATATGTTCCGTTTCCACCATTTCCATTTACTGTTATACTTCCGGTTGTTGCAGCATTACATAATACATCAACATGAGTATGAGTTTCCGTTACTGGAATCCAGTTTGTAATAGTTACATCAATTGTTTTAATACAACCGTTATTATGTTTTACATATATTGTATGTGTTCCATTGATTAAGTTAGTATATACATTGTTAGTTTGATAACTAGTTTGATTGTCTAATGAGTATTCAACTTGACCCACATTTGCAGCTTCAACACTAACTGTTACTGTATTATTTTGAAGGGCTGTTGGTATTGTACAATCATAATCAACACTTGCAGTTGGAGTTAATGTTACAGGGTTTCCTGCAGGAATATCAACCTGTGTTCTACAACCATTATCATCTTTGATATAAACTGTATGAGCAATAGTGCTATCTAAGTTATTAAATGCTAATTGATTTAGCACATAGGTTGCGTTTTGAGTATCATCATCTAAAACTGTATAATATGGTGCAGTTCCACCAACTATAACAATTGTTGCGCTTCCATTATCACTTCCTTCACACAATTCAGGTAAATTAATATCCAATGTTGCTACTAAAGGATCTGGTTCTGTCATTGTAACATTTATTGTTTCAAAACAACCATTTGCATCTTGAACCACCACTGTATAAGTACCAACAGCTAAATTAGTAAATGTATTGGTATTAAAGAATTGATCTAATTGATTTGTAATTGCATATTGATATGGAGGAGTACCTCCAGTTGGATTAAATGTTATACTTCCATTAGAGTCTCCATTACAAAGAGGAGGATTAATAATTGGATTATTAATAGTCAATGAATTTGTAGGTTGGGTAATTATTACAGTATTTGATTGTTGAGAGCATCCACCATCACTATTCACTGTTACTATATAACTTCCTGCACCCAATTGATTAAATACATTACTAGTTTGAGGTCCAGTAATAACTGCCATTGTTGTAGCATTTAACAATGTGTATGTATAATTTCCTAAACCTCCAGTGGCATTTGCTGTGATAGAAGCATTAGTATCACCATTACATTGAATAGCAGTATTTGATGCATTTATTGTTATCGTTAATGGAGAAATAGGAGCTATAGTTACTGAATTTGTAATTATTGATGTACAATTGTTGGCATCTGTAACATAATATTGATAAGTTCCTGGTCCAACAGTAAATGTATTTGTTGAGTTAAAAGTTGTTCCATTTGAACTATACATATATGGAGGTGTTCCACCAGAAGCATTAACAACTAATACTGCATTATTTGGATTATTAACATCACAATATAATGTACTTTGAACACTTAAAGTTGCCTCAATTTGAGTAGGTTCAGTTATTGTAAACGGCAAAGTTGTAAAACTACAATCCCAACCATCATCAATTGTTACAGTATATGTTCCAGCTCCTAAATTATCAAAAACATTTCCTATTTGTGGACCTGAAGTTATACCGTTTGCATCAGTCAGAGTATATTGATAACTACCTTGCCCACCAGTTGCCGTTATTGTTACACTTGCATTTGTATCATTATAGCATAATAAATTTGTATTTGTAACTATATAAGTTCCATCAATTGGTGTTGGAGCATCAAGAATTATAGTTTGTGATAATTCACATAAGTTTAAATCTCTTACAGTTACTTCATATGTTCCGGCATCCAAGTTTGTAAATGTGTTATTGGCTCCAAAAGGTTGAATTGTTGAACTTGTAGTTATATTTACTAATTGATATTCAAAAACTCCATTACCACCATTAGCTTGTGCAGTGATAGTTCCTAAACCTGGAATGTTACAAGTAACGTCAGATGTTTGTTGAACATTTAAAGTTAATGGATTTGGAGGAGAATATATATTTATTACATTAGAAAAAGTTTCACAGAAAGGTGCATCAGTTGCTATAATTTGGACAGAATAGTTTCCACCACCAAGACCTGTTAATGTCAATGGATTAGCTGAGGTATTACTATTTCCTGAAGATATTAATGCATTTGTATCATCATAGATGTTGTATTGATAATTTCCAGTATAACCAGTTACAGTTATATCAAATTCACCATTGGTTCCTCCATAACAAGTAACAGCATTTGAATTATCTGCTACAACTGTCAATACTCCTAAAGGATCAATAACATATGGTGCACTTAGTGTACTACAACCAGTTACTGTATCAACTATTTCAAAAGTATAAGAACCTGATGTCATAAGAGAAAAAGTAGCTGTATTACTCGATGTTGGTCCAACAATGGCTCCGTTTGGTAATAGTTGATAAGTAAATGTTCCAGAACCACCAGTAACAGTAATTAAAACTTCTTCTTCATTTCCACAAGTTAATGCCAAATTTTGTGTTACTGCAACATTCGTTATTGTTGGTAAAGGGTTGATTGTTATTGATTCATTAGTATTACAACCATTATAATCTTGAACTGTTATTGTTATGTTTTGAACAGTTCCATTATCTACAATATCAAAGGTATTATTAGTTTGATAATTTATTCCGTCAATACTGTATAAGTATGGAGCCGTTCCTGTTCCAAGTCCTACATTTGCAATAATTGTAACAACACTAGCATTATTATTGCTATTACAAACAAAATTGCCACCCGTTAGCGTTAGAGTTAGTGCATTTGGTTCAGTGATATTTATTATCTGTGAACTTTCACAGTTTTTAGAAGAAGTTACGGTTACTGTATAGTTTCCAGCAGCTAAATTTGTAAAAACAGGAGTGTTTTGCGTAATAGTTGTTGTACCATCAAATAAACTATATGTATAAGGTGTGTCAATATTTGTAGAGTCTAAAGTAATAGAAATTGTTCCATCTGAAGCACCATTACAACTTACATTTTCATGAGTTGTAGTAAATGAAACAGCAGTAGGTTGTTCTAATGTTAAAGGAATAGTAATATCACAACCTAAAGTTGTGTCAGTAATAATTACATTATAATCACCAAAACCTAAACCATTAAATAGCCCAGTTGTAGTTGGTCCAGCTACATTTGTTCCTGCTGTTGTTTGTAATTCAAAAGAATAATTTCCACTACCATTTGTTGCAGTAGCTTGAATTTCTCCATCATCATTATCACAACTTGGTTGAACGGTTACAATAGCATTTCCATTTATGATTTGGTCAATTGTAATGCTTTGTGAATCAGTACATCCATTAGCATCAGTAATGATTACTGTATGAGTTCCTGATAATAAGTTAGAAACAGTAAAGTTAGTTGCATTTTCAGTATATGAAGATCCTCCGTCAACTGAGACTGTATAAGGTGCAATACCATTGGTTCTTACTACATTTATTGCAAAACTTCCTTCATTAGCGCAAGCATCATCAACAGATAATGATATAGTTGGATCTAAATCTACTGCAACAGTAACAGTGTTTGTTGCTACAATACAGTTATTAGCATCTTTTATATAAACAATATATGTACCTGGAGTTAAAATCTGAATTGTATTTGCAATAGTTCCAGCGAATGTTGTAATAGTTGGTGCAGGATCACTACTTAATAGAGCTTGGTATTGATAAGGTTGTGTTCCAAATTGACCACTCGCTGTTATTAAACCTGCATTGTTACAATTGATATTACTAATAAAAGTAGCCGTTCCTGCTAATTGATTAGTAGATTGTGTTATTGTGAAGTTTGGAGTTGCTGAAGTACATCCATTTGCACTTCCTGTTCCATTTTCTGTTAATAGAATATAATAAGTACCTGGAACTAATACTCCAAAATTTTGAACAAATACAGCTCCACCAGTTGTAGGACTATTTCCAACTATTCCTGTACTAACATTTGATTGCGCATTAAATATTTCATAAGATACTGAAGTTGTGTTGACATCATAATTATCAAAAGTGAATGATAAAGTACCATTTCCACTTCCAGTACATGTAACATTTTGTACAACATTTATAACTGTTGTAAGATTTGAAGGACTTGGAATTGGACCATTAGCAGTTTCAAAATAGTAACAATCCGTAATTAAATCATGAACTACAAATGTGTAAGTTACACCTGGTACCAATCCAGTAAAAGTTGCTGTTTCTGGTGTTCCTGCATCAGCTGATTGGTAATTAGTAGTATATGGAAGAGTATTAGTTTCTAAAATACCAAATTCATAAGAACCACTACTTACTAGTGAAGAAACTGTTACCATGGCTGTTCCTCCAAGAGTACAATCTGCTGTTGCTGTAGAAATATCAATATCTAAATCATCTGGTGGTGAAGCAATAATGATATTACTTTGAGAAACAGAACATCCATTTGAATCAATTACCTCAGCTGTATAAATACCAAAACTTAATACAATAAATGTATGATCTTCATTTGATGTTGTTGAATAATTATCTGCATATCCAAAATTACTACTTAAATAATAAGTATATGGCTGTGTTCCACCTGTTACATTTTCAAAAATTACTTCTCCATAAGATGTTCCACCTGGATTATTACATGTAATTTCTGTTATAGAAATATCAAAAGTTATTGGGTCTGGTTCTGTTAATGTAATTGTGGCTGCAGCAGTACATTGTTTACTATCAATAACTATTACATTGTATATACCAGCAGTCAAACCAGTAAATGTATTTGAATATTGAAATGTTCCACCATTAATATTATATTGAAAAGGAGGTGTTCCTTGACTTGGATTAATATTAACAACAAAAGCTCCGTTTGTATCTCCATTACATAAATTTTGTTGTGTTTGAGCAACATTAATAATTTGTGGTGGAGTAATTGGATTTATTGTTATTGTGTTAGTAGTATAAGTACAACCAGCAGCATCTGTTATTAAAAACTGATAAGTTCCTGCAGTTGAAGTAGAAATTGTAAATGAAGTACCAACAACAGAAGTTGAAGTACCAAATCCACCGTTATTAAAGTTTACCTGATATTGATAAGGAGTGGTTCCACCATTTAAATTAACAGTAATTTCTGCATTTGGACTTGTACTACAATCTAGGTTTTTTGTTAAAATTGCTTGAGCTAATAAAGCTGGAGTTATTGTTTGAGTAACAGTTGAAGTACAACCATAACTATCTCTAACTATAAAAGTATAGGTTCCAGGTGTTAAACCATCAAAAGTGTTATTTGATTGAAATGCACCACCATTTACATTATATTGATATGGAGGGTTACCACTAGTTGCTGTTAAAATAACTGTTGAACTAGCAGTTGCATTATAGCAAATAGTAGATGTTGGACTAATAGATAAATTAGGTGTTAGAGGTGTGGTTAATGTAGCTGTATTTGTTACACTACAACCATTTCCATCAGTAACTGTAATCGTATAATTTCCAGTTTGTGTTAAGTTACTGAAAACACCGTTGTTTTGTGGACCAACAGTTGTTGCATTTGGTTGAGTTAAAGTATATGAATATGAACCCCAACCACCTGAAGCTGATGCATTAATTGTTCCGTTTGCTATACAAGTAATAGGGTTTATAGTTGTATTTAATGCTAAAGCACTACTTGGACCAGCTACTGCCACACTAACTGTAGATTCACAATTTGTATTTGTATCTGTAACTGTGATAGAATAGTTTCCTGCTCCTAAATTGTTTAAAGCAATTGTATTATTTGTTTGATTTGTTATTGGTGTTCCTCCATTTATAGTATATGAATAAGAAGTATTAAAACCACTTACATTATATAAAATTGAGCCATTTGTATCACCAAAACACGCAACATTATTTACTAAATTTCCAGTTACATTGATGAAGCTAATTGGATTAATCGTGAAATTTTCTTGATATAAACATCCATTAGAATCTGTTACATTAAAGGTATAAGTACCAACTGGTAGATTGTCAAAAACTGCCGTATTTCCAGTAGTTGATGTTGAAGGAATT
Source organism: Flavobacterium ponti (assembly GCF_042652765.1). Taxonomy (NCBI): domain Bacteria; kingdom Pseudomonadati; phylum Bacteroidota; class Flavobacteriia; order Flavobacteriales; family Flavobacteriaceae; genus Flavobacterium; species Flavobacterium ponti. The sequence goes on along the minus strand of NZ_JBHSGW010000001.1, from coordinate 45,739 downwards.
GTTGATGGAGATGTTATTTGAACTACAAAAGGAGCTGTTCCTCCAATTATAGTTGCAGTTGTATTACTTGTTAGATTTGGACATGTTACAGCAGAAGAAGTAAAACTAATATCTGTTGGTGGTGTTGGTTGTGTAAACGTAATTGGAGAAGTAGCATATATGCAATTATTAGCATCTCTAATTGTAATAACATATGTTCCAGCATTTAAATTACTGAAGACATTTGAATTTTGAAAAGTAACTCCGTTGATGCTATATTGATAAGGAGCTGTTCCACCAGAAACATTTATGGCCTGAATTGTTCCAGTATTTACACAAGTTAATTGTTGAACTAAATCTGATTGACCTATCAAAGGAGTAGGTTCGATTATTGTTACATTAATTGTATATTCACATAGTCTATTTCCTTTTGTAAATTGTACTAAAATTGTATAAGTACCTGGAGCTAAATTATTAAAGACATTTGAGGATTGAAATGTTGTACCATTATCAATACTAAAACTAACATTATATCCATTTGTAGGACCTGTTTGAACAGTAATAGTTCCATTATTTAAACCGTTACATGTTACATTTGTATGTGTTTCACTTAATGTTACTGGAGGTTCTAAGTTTATCGTTACTATATTTGATAAAGAAGTACAGTTATTGCTATCAATAACCAAAAATTGATAATCTCCTTGTTCACCATTTTGAACATCAAAAATTACACTTGTTTGATATTGATAATTGGCTGGGTTAACCAAAACACCATTATAGCTATATATAGCATAGTTATATGGTGGTTGTCCTCCATTCGGATTAACCTGAATATTACCTTGATTACAACCTATATGTTGTGAAACAGTAGCAACTAATTCTAAATCTGATAAATCTTCAATGGTTACTTGTTCAGTATAAATACAACCATCATCTGTAGTTGCAGTAACTGTATACGTTCCAGGATTTAAATTATAAAATGTATAGTCATTATCTATTGATGGACCATAAGTTGATATAATTGTTGCACCCTGTGATATTTTATAATAATATTGAGGATCCACTCCATTAATTTGAACTCTTATGCTACCAAAACCATCATTACATATTTTATCAGTAACTATTACATCAACATCTAATATTTGATTTAAGATATTGATATTTGGATATTCAAAAAGACAACCTCCATTTACTCCTGTTTGTTGTGCGTAAACCGTATAAACCCCAGCAGTTGTTATGTTAAAAGTATTTGAACTCTGAAAAGGTCCAGTTGGTGATAAACTGAATTCGTAAGTAGAAGGTATATTATTAATGGTGATAGAACCTTGTGTAGTACAGATGATGTTTGAAGTTACTATATCTGGATTTAAAACATTTTGAAATACATCAAAATAAAATTGTCTAAAACATCCATTTTGATAAGTAAATATAACCTGGTATTCACCTGCTGTTGTAACATTAAAATCTGGACCTGTTCCAACAGTATTCCAAGTACAACCTGGATTTGTATTAGCACAATTGTTGATTCCAATAGGTGGGCAACTTCCAGGAACTAATAATTGCCATTCAATACTTACTGCATCATTTACACCAGATTGAATGAATACATTATCATTAGCACCACATAAAAATATTTTTGGTAATTCTGATCCATCGTTTGGACATATTTCTACAACATTTGCATAAGGAGTTACAGGATTTGTATTAATAGCATTATTAAAATCTACAACAGTAATTGTTTGATATATAGATACACATGGTGGAGGAATAGATAAATAAACAGTATAAACTCCTGTTGCGTTTACAGTTATTGTTTGCGTATTTCCTATATTATTTCCATTGGAATCTTCCCATTGATATGTATCATAACCATCAGCGGCAGTTAAAGTAACAGTATTTCCACACAAAATTTCTGTAGCTGTGAAAACACAATCATCAATGTTTGCAATAAAGTTTGTAGTTCCAGGTGTCGGATAATTACAATTATCATATCCATTAAAACTTGGATTATCTGTAATAACTTGTGTATTAAGTTGACCATTATAAGATACAAATGCTTGATTATTAATCATATTTGTACAAGCATCTTTGAAATCCTCACAATTGGAAGGAATTTTTACTTTAATTCTTATTGTATATGAAGGGTCACCTATTTCAACAAGATTATTGGGTATTGTAAAAGTAAATTGATTAGTTACTGGGTTAAAAACGTAAGTAACTCCTGGAGGCAAGATTACATCTCCAGGTTGAATTGTTCCGTTAGGAGGAAACATTGCATTTGTCGGTAATACATCTGTAATAATAAAGTTTTGTGCATTATCATTTCCAGTATTTTGAAATGTTAAGGTATAAAAAATCTCTTGACCTAAAACTAAAGCTTGATTGTTAACATTATTTCCAGCAGTATCTTCAACCTCTTTTAATAAAGGAATTTGTGGCTCAATAATTTCAACATCAAAAGAAGCAAAAAACACATCATACTTATCTCCTGTAGTTACAGCTCTTAGGGTGACACCATTTTCATTATTAGGTATCACAGAGTTTGCAGGGTTATTTATTCTATTTAAGTGTGCATCCCAGCCTAAAGTATTTAAACTATTAGGGTTTCTGGCATTATTGATTGCTCCATTTAATGTTATGGATGAATTAAAAAAATTATCATATATTGGAGCTGCTGGTGGAGGATTATTAAAAAGATTTGTGTATCCAGCAACAGAATTTGCTTTAATTTGTAACCTATCTCCTGTAATTCTATTGTCTCCTTCTAAAGTTGAAATTCCAAGTTTTGCTCTTACTGGAAAAGGAGGTGGTAATGTAGAAAATCCTGAAACAGGAATATCTAAATTTCCCGCATTTGAGGCTACAACAGCATATCCATCGAAAGTTGATATTTTTTTACCAGGAAGATTAATATTTTCGTAGACTATTACTAGTGTCCAACCTCCAGCAATTCCCCCAGGAATAGGAAAGGATGTTGAGTTACTACCATTTTGACTTACTCTAATATTTCCAACAAAATAGGTTCCATTAGGATTAGCTAAAGATGATACTAAAGTTGTTACATCTGCAAAACATCCATAAGGTCCATGTGTAACATTTGTTTGATCTGGATCTGAAAAGCCATCATACAAAACTTCATCAGCTGTAATATTCACATAATTTCCTCCGGGTACTCTAAATTTAACTTGATTCCAATCAGTTGCTCTTCCAGAAGAAGGATCATTTCCGGTATTATATCTATAGGTTGCAGACCAATATAATCCAGCATGTACAATGTTAGAACAAGTAGCGTCTGGAATAGTTAAAGTAGCACTACTTGAATTGAATGTTTGATTAGAACCATCAATATCAATATATTGCATGTTTGCATCGTCATTATAAGTAGATGAACTACCTGTAGTGTTGTATGCAGTATTTGGAGTATTACTAGTTGTACTTCTATTAACAATATTATTAGAAATCATTGTTAAGTCTCCTCTTACAGTAGTTTGAAATCTAACATCAAAAGGATTTTTAATTTGAGCGGATGAAGTTATTGTTCCTAAAAGTAGGATCAGAACAACAACAATTTTGTTGAGTAAATTAGTATTTCTCATAGGTTATAGTATTGGTAAAATCCACATAGTTTCGGGGTACTTATTGTTGAATTTTGTTTGATATGCTTTTTTGGCTGCATCATAGCTATCAAATCGTTCTATGTAAACATAGTTCCATTGATTTCCAGATGTTTTAAATGAACCACTTTTAGTAAGTCCTTTTTTCTTAAGATCACTAATGTATTTTGTGGCTTTATTTTTTTCTTTATAAATAGTAGCAATGACATAATATCCTTTTTTAATTCCAGTGTTTTTTTCTGGAAGCAATAGGTAATTTATATTGTCATTTTCTGCATTTAGTACAAATTCTTCTAATTTTTTAACTGTAGTTGAATTTGTTTCTACAATTGTTTGATTGTAAATATTTTGTTTAAATCTGTCAATTTCTTCTTGCTCAAGGGTTTGATTTTTTAATCGTTCTGCTTCAGCTTGTTTATCTACTTTAGGTTTTTTTGAATAAGCCGTAAATTCTTCATTGCTATCTAAAGTAAGAGCTAAAAATAATTCATGTGTTGCTCCTAGATTGGTAATTTCTTTTCCTAATCCTTTTTCATAATTATATCCAATGGCAATTTTTTGTGAAATATTAATTCCTAATCCACCTGAAACACCATAATAATCACTATATGAAGCTTGTGCCCAACCAGCTCGTGGGACATTGTATAATAATCCAGCCGAATATTCTAAATCTTCCATAGCAATATATTTTCCTCTTGCTAAAAATGTTAAACTGCTGTTTTCAAATAAGTTGCTAGCATTTTCCAAAGAGTACATGTACGACAAATGACTTGATATAGTTTTTTCTCCAAATTTTGTTTGCATTTCGCTAGATTTAAAATTGTAATCCACTAAATTATCTCCATAAACACCAAAATTTAATTTTCCTATTTGAATAGATAACCCTGGATTTAACATCAACACACTTGTATTGTCATATTGTTCTAAGTATGGATCAGCTTCACCTGTAATAATTTTTCCACGGTTTAATCCTGAATTAAAAAAAACTACATTAAAACCTAGAGACAGTATTGTTTCATCATTTAAACGAACTCCTTTTGCATAATTGGCAATTCCACCAAAACTCTTCCAAACACCTACTTCTTGTTGATAGAGACTTAATCCATATCCACTATTTTCATAGTTATTTCCTGCATAACTTACCATATAGGTTTTTGGTGACTCATCATAATCAAACCATTGATTTCTATGATAGGCAACATACTCAGATTTATAACTATTAAATATTGAAAGTGTTGGATTAACCAAGTTTCTATTAAAACGCATAAATGTCTGTGATGGAATCACAAACTCATCACTGGTATCAGTTTGAGCATTTGTAATTACACAGCTAAAGACAAGCCCTATAATAAAAAGAAGTTGGTGTCTATTCATTCTTATTGTATTACTGATATCGTACCCTTATGTACAGTTGAATTATTTTTTAAAATTTTATAATAAAAAATCTTATTGTTCTTTGCTATAGGTTCAAATGGCCAATTGTTTTGATAATCATTTGTTCTAAAAACGATTTGCTGGTTAGAAGAAAAAATTACAATTTCTACATCGTTTTGATAAGCATATTCTTCCGTTATTATCCATGTATCGTTTTTCCCATCGTTGTTTGGAGTTATTGTATTTGGAATGTTTGCACTAAAAGTTTTTGGTTGTAATAAAACAGTAAAATCTCTTGTAATTTCACATCCATCAATTTGTGCAATTAATTGAATACTAGTTTCTTGGTTGATGTTTATTTCGTTAGTTGAACTTTCTAAAGTATTATCAATGTACCATTCATAAGAATCTGATCCTGAAGCAGTTATAGTTATTTCTTCGTCTTCATTGATAAATATTTCTTCATCATAATTTGTAACTAAAATACTTTCATCAATAGTTTCAACACCTATTAAACTTGAACTTAATTCACACCCAAAAAAAGATATTTTTAAATAATAATTTCCTTCTTCAATAGCATCATATGTTGTATTTGTTCCTAAAATAGTTGCTTGATCTTCTTTAAACCATTGATAAGTAAAAATTGGATTTGTAATAGACGAAGTAATAGTGACTTCTGTATTTGTATTACAAAGAATACCATCAGTTGTTAAGTCAATAGTTTCATCAATTTTTAATTTAACATCTAAATTGTTTGATGAAATAGTTTGTCCGTCAATAAACTTTGCTTCTGCATAATAAGTATTGTTTTCAAGATAGTTTGATATTGTTAAACTACTAGAATTAGCACCAATTATTTCAACATTATTTTTAAACCATTTGTAAGTAACACCTATATTTGAAGGAACTGTTGTTGTTCCCAAACTTGAAATTGCATTGAAAGAATCAATAGTTAAAGTTTCTGAAGCATTTTCACAATCAACATAACCATTACTATGAATAATAGTCAAATTATAAGATGTTGGAGCTGAAACCAAAGTTGAAACTTCTTTTTCAAAAATACAGCCTGAATTTTGTTTTACAATTACTTTATAAGTTCCTGTTTGATTTATTGATAATGTACTAGCTGTTTGTCCAGCAAGTAAAATATTATTTCTGTACCATTTGTAGGTTGGACTTACAGCATTTGTTGTACAAGTTATAGTTTTGGTCTGACCTGGTAACAAATTAATTTCTGCACCAGAATCTAAAGAAAGAGTAAATGAATTTTCAGTTAATACTAATGTATTTGATGTTATATTACAAGCAGTATTTGATGCTATTAATGTATAACTTCCTTCTTGAGTTGCTGTATAAGTTGGGTTAGTTGCTCCACCAATTAAAACACTATTTCTATACCATTGATACGTATAACCAGAACCCGCAATCATACTAGAGAGTAATAAACCACTAGAAGGACATATTGAAGTGGAGTTTCCTTGAGAACTTATAGTTAAAGTTTCAGATTGAATTATAGAAATGCTAACAGTATTTGATTTTGAAAGATTTGAAGGAACAAATGAGCATGAACCATAATCCACTCTAACATAATAATTCCCTGGTTGAGTTATTGGTAAGCTTGATGAGTTTTGACCATTTATTAAGGTGTTATTTCTAAACCATAAATAAGTTAATTGTGAAAAATTTAATGGACTATTTGAACCACTATCAATTGATAAACTAAAGTTTGAAGTACTACAAATAGCTTGAGAAGAAACATTATTATTAATGGTAAAAGGTTGATTGTAAACAGCATAATTAGCATCAAATGAAACACTTGAGGGACTTGTACTTACTGGTGCAGAGCTTTTAATACGTATTCTGTAACCTGTTCCGTTTACATTTGTAGGAAAAGAAAAAGAAACATTCACTGGTGAGGTACTCAGCGTTGTTGTTGTTAAAACAGTTGGAGAAGCAAAACTTCCAGAAGCATTTGATAACTCAACAGTAAAAACATTTCCTGAACCTAAATTAGAGGCTGGAGAAAATGAAAAACTAAGGTTGAAATTGTTAAAAGTTGTTGAAGCACATACTTGAGAAAACCCTAAAGTAGGTGTGTTTATTGTAATTTGTGCTGATGCAAAAATACAACTTATTAACAAGGCTGTTGTTAAAAAAACTCTTTTGTTCAACAAAGCTAACGGGGCTATTAACTTTTGTAACATATTGATTTTTAATTTAATATAAGTTTCCTAATATTGTATCTACAAATATATAAATTTTTGTTAACAAACAAATCCTTTTTATCAACAAAAGGTGTTAATAACCGTTAAAATCGATTAAAACACCCATTTATGCGGTGAAACCACACTTTCTAAGATGAAAAACCGTAACAAACTGAGATTATCTCTAATTTCAATTTTTAGCCTTGATAATTTTAGCTATTTTTGCTAAAAATATACTGAAAATGTCAGAACAAAAATCATTAAATTTCATAGAACAAATTATAAACGAAGATTTAAAAAACGGTTTATCAAATGATAAATTACGTTTTCGTTTTCCACCAGAACCAAATGGATATTTACACATTGGTCACGCTAGTTCTATTTGCTTAAACTTTGGACTTGGATTAGATTATAAAGCTCCTGTAAACCTTCGTTTTGATGATACAAACCCTGCAAAAGAGGAGCAAGAATTTGTTGACGCTATCAAAAGAGATGTGGAATGGCTTGGTTATCAATGGGATAAAGAATGTTATGCTTCTGATTATTTTCAACAATTATATGATTGGACAATACAAATAATTAAAAACGGAAAAGCTTATGTTGATAGTCAATCTTCTGAAGATATGGCTAAACAAAAAGGAACTCCAACTCAATTTGGAACAGATTCTCCTTATAGAAATCGATCGGTTGAAGAAAATTTAGACTTATTTGAACGTATGAAAAACGGTGAATTTCCTGAAGGAACTCATGTTTTACGGGCAAAAATTAGCATGAATGCAACAAATATGTTGATGCGTGATCCAATTATTTATAGAATTTTACACAAAAATCATCACAGAACAGGAAATAAATGGTGTATTTATCCAATGTATGATTGGGCTCATGGTGAAAGTGATTATATCGAACAAGTTTCACATTCGTTCTGTACCTTAGAATTTTTACCTCACAGAGAATTATATGACTGGTTCTTAAATCAGATTTATGATGAATCTAAAGTAAGGCCAAAACAACGTGAATTTGCTAGAAGAAATTTATCGCACACAGTTGTTAGTAAACGTAAACTTGCTCAATTAGTAAATGAAGGTCATGTTAAAGGTTGGGATGATCCAAGAATGTCAACTATTTCTGGAATGAGAAGACGTGGTTATACAGCTGCTGCCATAAGAAATTTTGCAAATGCAATTGGAATTGCTAAACGTGATAACCTTATAGATGTTTCATTATTAGAGTTTTATGTTCGTGAAGATTTGAATAAAATTGCTCCAAGAGTAATGGCTGTTTTGAACCCTGTGAAGTTGGTAATAACCAATTATCCAGATGATAAAGAAGAATGGTTAGAAGCAGAAAATAATCCGGAAGAAGAAGTTTTAACTTATAGAAAGGTTCCATTTTCAAAAGAATTATACATTGAAAGAGAAGACTTTCAAGAGGAAGCTCATAAGAAGTTTTTCCGTTTAACTTTAGGAACAGAAGTTCGTCTTAAAAACGCATATATCATTAAAGGTGAATCAGTTGTAAAAGATGCAGACGGAAATATTACTGAAATTCACTGTACCTATGATGAAGATTCCAAATCAGGAAGTGGAACAGAAGCAAGCCAAAGAAAAGTAAAAGGAACCATTCATTGGGTTTCTACAAATCATGCAGTTGAAGCAGAAGTTAGAGTGTACGATAGATTATTTACACATGAAAATCCTGATGGAGACAAAGAAGTTGATTTTAAAGAGTTTATCAATCCAAATTCATTAGAAATTATTACAGGTTATGTTGAGCCATCATTAGTAAATGCCAAAGAATTAGAACATTACCAATTTCAACGTTTAGGATATTTCTGTGTAGATAGAGATTCTTCAGCTGAAAAATTAGTTTTCAACAAAACAGTTGGATTAAGAGATACTTGGGCAAAAATTAGTAATCAGTAACATTTTCGCGAAAGCGGAAATCTTTTCATTCTTAAACTATTTTTCTGTTATTCTGAACTTAATTCAGAATCTTACAAAATTCAAAACCATAAATAATTCCAAATTCTTGTCATTCTGAATTTATTTCAGAATCTTGAGTTTGGAATTTTTATTTATAAGATTTTATTATTTTGAATTACTGTTTTAATAGTTTTTAACAATAATAATTTAAATCTATTAATTTTTGATTTTTAATAGTTAAAATTTTTTAAAAATGACTTTCATAATTTGGTTTTAAGCGGTTTTAAAAAGTTATTAATATACTTTTATAGTTGTTGAAGAAATGTTTTAACAGTGCTTTTTATTTACGTTTTCACACTAAAAATCACTCAAATTTTGAATTCTAGTTAAATTCTTATCATTTTAAAGAAATTTACGTTTTCAAAATAAAAAAAGACCACTTTTTTTAAAAAGCAGCCTTTTTTATAATTTTATAATTTAAGATTAGAATTTCTAAAATTTATTCCTCTCCTTCAGAAGTTTCATCTTTCTGATTTTTTCTTTTTGTTGAATTTGCTTTTTTCATGGCTTCACCAACTTGATTACTTGCCGTAAAACTTGCAACCATGTTATTCAACATTTCACTTCCTGCTTGTGGTGAATTTGGTAATAAGATTAAATTACTATTGGTATCAGCACCAATTGCTTGTAAAGTGTCATAATGTTGAGTTACAACAATCAATGCAGAAGCTTCTTGCGAATTAATTCCAACTCTGTTTAATACATCTACAGATTCAACTAATCCACGCGCAATCTCTCTACGTTGGTCAGCAATACCTTGTCCTTGAAGTCTTTTACTTTCCGCTTCAGCTTTTGCTTTAGCTACAATTCTAATTCTTCCTGCTTCCGCTTCATATTCTGCAGCAGTTTTTTCACGGTCAGCAGCATTAATTCTGTTCATCGCATTCTTAACTTGAATATCTGGATCAATATCAGTAATTAAAGTATTGATAATATCGTAACCATAAGTACTCATGGCATCATTCAATTCACGTTTTACGGCAATCGCAACATCATCTTTTCTTTCAAAAACGTCATCTAAAATTAATTTAGGAACTTCAGCACGCACCACATCAAATACATAAGAAGTAATTTGATCGTGAGGATATTCTAATTTGTAAAAAGCTTCATACACTTTTTCTTGTAACACTTTAAATTGCACAGAAACTTTTAGTTTTACGAATACGTTGTCTTTAGTCTTCGTTTCAATAATAACATCTAATTGTTGAATACGAAGATTAACTCTTCCGGCAACTCTATCAATAATTGGAATTTTTAATTGTAATCCTGAATTTCTAATGCTATTAAAACGACCGAAACGTTCAATAATCGCAGAAGTTTGTTGTTTTACAGTAAAAAAAGAAGAAAACAAGACGATTAATCCTAAAAATAGGAAAATGTAAATAAATGGCATAGTTTGTTTTTTAAATTGGTTATGTTAATTATACGCTTAATGTTGTGAAAAGTTACAAAAAAAAATCCCGATAATTTCGGGATTTACTTTTTTATAATGTTTCTATCGCTTTTTCAATACGTTTGATACTTTCTTCTTTTCCAATCATCTCAATGATATCAAACAAATGTGGTCCTTTTAAGGCTCCAACCAAACTCAATCGCAAAGGTTGCATCACTTTTCCCATTCCAATTTCGTTGGTTGTCATCCATTCTTTTAATAAAGTTTCAATGTTTTGAGAAGTAAAGTCTTCAATGTTATTCAACTCAACAATCACTTTTTGCATTAATTCTGGAGTTTCTTCTTTCCAATTTTTTGATGCTTTTTCATCATAAGATGTTGGTGCTTCAAAGAAATAATCCGATAAATCCCAAAGTTCATTCACGAAATTCGCTCTTTCTTTTACTAATCCAACAACTCGTTCCAAATCTAAATCTGTGTTAACTCCACGTTCTTCAAGGTCTTTTGAAAAACTTATCGCTAATGCCTTATCACTTTTACCTATTAAATATTGATGATTAAACCATTTATTTTTCTCTGGATCAAACTTCGCACCTGCTTTGTGAATTCTATTCAAATCAAAGGCTTCAACCAATTCTTCCAATGAAAATAATTCTTTATCTGTTCCATCATTCCAACCTAATAAGGCCAAAAAGTTAATTACAGCTTCTGGAAAAAACCCTTGTTCTCTATAACCCATTGAAGTTCCTTCTGCCGTTTTCCAAGCTAATGGAAATACTGGAAATCCTAATTTGTCACCATCACGTTTGCTTAATTTTCCGTTTCCAACGGGTTTTAAAATCAAAGGTAAATGTGCAAATTCTGGTGTTTCCCAACCAAAAGCTCTATACAATAAACTATGTAAAGGCAAACTTGGTAACCATTCTTCACCACGAATTACATGAGAAGTTTCCATCAAATGATCATCCACAATATTGGCTAAATGATACGTTGGCATTCCATCACTTTTGAATAAAACTTTATCATCTAGTAAATTCGTATCAAACTTAATATCACCACGAATAATATCTTTTAATTCTAAAATTTCATTCACTGGAGTTTTAAAACGAATTACAAAAGCTTCTCCATTCGCAATTCTTTGAACTGTTTCTTCTTTTGAAATTACTAATGAAGTATCTAATTTTTCACGATTATGCCAATTGTAAATAAATGTTTTTCCTTCAGCTTCATGTTGTTTTCTATGTGCATCTAATGATTCAGCAGTGTCAAAAGCATAATAAGCCCAACCGTTTTCAACTAATTCATCAGCATATTTTTTATAAATATCCTTGCGTTCACTTTGACGATATGGGCCAAATTTTTCATTTTTTCCAACGGTTTCATCAGGAGAAATTCCCAACCATTCTAAAGCTTCTAAAATATATTCTTCAGCACCTTCAACAAATCGAGTTTGATCTGTGTCTTCTACTCTTAAATAGAATGTTCCATTATTTTTTTTCGCAAATAAATAATTAAATAAAGCGGTTCTTACACCACCAATATGCAATCCTCCTGTTGGACTTGGAGCAAATCGTACTCTAACTGGTTTTGACATTTTTTTCTAATTTGTCGCAAAGATACAATTTGAATTTAGAAGTAAGAATTTAGATTTTAGAAATTCTGACACTTATCAACAGATTACGAAGTTAAAGTTTTGCCAATCGCTAATTACTTTTGACTTATTACGTTATATATTGTATTTTTATCGGTTATAAACAGACTATTAACAATTTGGAAACAAAATCTATCATTTTTGAAAAATTAGAAGCCTTTATCAAGAGGTTTTACACCAATGAACTCATAAAAGGAATTATTCTTTTTGTAGGTTTAGGATTGCTGTATTTTCTATTTACCATTTTAGTGGAATATTTTCTTTGGTTACCAACATCTGGAAGAACTATTTTATTCTGGTTGTTCGTTGCTGTTCAAGTTTTCTTACTAGTTCGATTTATTTTATTTCCATTGTTCAAATTATTCAAACTTCAAAAAGGAATTAATTACGAACAAGCTTCTGTAATTATCGGAAATCACTTTAGTGAAGTCAACGATAAATTGACCAATTTTCTACAATTATCAAATCAAACTGAAAATTCAGAATTACTTTTAGCTTCTATCAATCAAAAAGCTGAAACCTTAAGTCCAATTCCTTTCTCAAATGCAATTAATTTTAATAAGAACAAGAAATTTTTGCCTTATGCAATTGTTCCTATTTTATTATTGGCATTGTTTTTTGTGTCTGGAAATTCTAAAATTATTTCTCAAGGTTTGGACCGAGTTGTGAATTATAATACCAAATATGTTCCACCAGCTCCTTTTCAGTTTGTGGTTTTGAATAAAGATTTGGTTACCCAACAAAACAAAGATTTTACTTTAAAAGTTAAGACTGTTGGAACTATTATTCCTGAAAATGTTTCGCTTATAATTGGTGAAGAAGAATATTTATTGGAAAACACGAATCCTGGAGAGTTTCAATTCAAGTTTGATAATGTAATTTCGGATGTGAATTTCAGTTTAAAAGCTAATTCAATTAATTCGAAAGATTATAATTTAAAAGTTGTAAATGTTCCTACTATCAATAATTTTGAAATGATTTTATCGTATCCAAGTTATTTAAAACGTAAGTCTGAAACTATAAAAGGAACAGGAAATGCAATTGTACCTGAAGGAACAAGCATTCGTTGGAAATTAACAACATTAGCAACAACAGATATAGCTTTTATTTCAGATAATAAAAAATCAGTTTACACTTCAACTAATGGTGAATTTAGTTTCTCTAAAAATATTAGTCAAAATATTGAATATCAATTAGTAACATCAAATGATAAGATAAAAAACTTTGAAACTTTAGATTACCAAATTAATATTGTAAAAGACCAGTTTCCATTTATTTCAGCCAACAAAGCTCCAGATAGTTTGAAAATTAATAAAGAATATATTATTGGTCAATTATCTGATGATTATGGTTTGAGTAAATTACAAGTGGTGTATTATCCAAAGGACAAACCACAACAAGTTAAACGTGGAACATTGCCTGTAAAAAATCAAACGGTTGATCAGTTTGTATATTCTTTTCCAAATGGTTTAAATGTTGAAAAAGGAGTTATTTATGATTATTATTTTGAAGTTTTTGATAATGATGCTGTGAATAATTATAAATCGAGTAAATCTTCTGTTTTTAGTCATAATGAATTAACTGATGACCAAAAACAAGATGAATTATTAAAAGACCAAAACGATAATATTAACAGCTTAGAAAAATCTTTAAATAATCAAGAAAAGCAATTAAAAGAATTAGACAAACTCCAAAAAATGAAAAAGGAGAAAGCTAATCTTGATTTCAAGGATCAAAAGAAAATTGAAGATTTCATTAAGAAACAAAAATCTCAAGATGATATGATGAAAGAATTCTCTAAAAAACTTTCAGAAAATCTAGAGAATTTTAATCCAAAAGAAGAAGATAAATTAAAAGAAGAATTATTACGTCGTTTAGATGAAAGTCAAAAACAATCAGAAAAAAACGAAAAACTTTTAAATGAATTAGAAGAACTTCAAAAGAAATTGCAAGACGATGAACTATTTGAAAAAGCTGATAAATTAAAAAAAGATTCAAAAAACCAAGCTAAGAATTTAGAACAATTGGTTGAGCTAACTAAACGTTTTTATGTAGAAAAGAAAGCTGAACAAATTGCTGACAAATTAAATAAGTTAGCAGATAAAGAAGATAAATTAGCTAATGAAAATAAAAATAATCTTGAAGAACAGAAAAAAATTGGTGACGAATTTGAAAAAATTAAGGAAGAATTAGAACAATTGGATAAAGACAATAAGGATTTGAAAAAACCTATGGACATTCCAAATGATAAATACGAACAAGAAGATATACAAGATGATTTAAAAAAGTCAGAAGAAAATTTACAAAAGAATGATAAACCTAAAGCTTCTAAATCTCAAAAATCTGCCTCAAAGAAAATGAAAGAAATGAGTCAGAAAATGAGTGCTTCTATGGAAGGTGGTGAATCGCAACAATTAGAAGAAGATGCAAAAGCATTACGTCAGATTTTAGATAATCTTTTAGCATTTTCTTATGATGAAGAAGCATTAATTCAACCTACAAAATCTTCTCAATCTCGTTCTTTAGCTTTAAATAAAATATTAAAAAAGCAACAAGAATTAAAAACACAATTTCAGCATGTAGATGACAGTATCTTTGCAGTTTCAATGAGAAATCCCATGATTACAGAATTTGTTTTAAATGAAGTTGGTGAAATTCATTATAATTTAGACAAGTCGTTAGAAACTTTAGCTGACAATAATGTTGCTCGTGGAGCTTCTTTGCAGCAATATGTTTTATCAAGTGCAAACAAATTAGCTGATTTTTTAAGTAATGTTCAAAGTGATATGAATATGCAAATGTCTGGTTCTGGAAAAGGAAAAGGTATGCCTAAACCAGGTCAAGGTCAAGGTTCTGAAAAACAATTGTCGGACATTATTAAAAAACAAGAAGGTCTTGCTGATAAAGTAAAGGAAGGAATGAAACCAGGTGATAAACCTGGAAAAAAGCCTGGACAGAAACCTGGTGAAGGAAAAGATGGTAAGAAGCAAGATGGAAAAGGTCAAGGTGAAAATGGTGAAGGTGAAGGCACAGAAGGTAATGCAGGTAAAGTTTTAGAAATTTTAAAAGAACAGCAACAATTACGTGATGCCCTTCAAAAATCTTTAGAACAACAAGGTGTTAATGGAAACAATGTTTTAAATCAAATGAAAGATATTGAAAAGCAATTAATCAATAAAGGTTTTAAGAATGAAACACTTCAAAAGATGCTAAATTTAAAACATGAGTTGCTTAAATTGGAAAATGCTATCCAACAACAAGGTCAAGATGAGAAGCGAAAATCTAACACAACAGATGATAAATTTTCAAATAACGCTTCTACTCTACCTAAGGAATTACAAGAATATATTAAAAGCATTGAAATATTAAACAGACAAAGTTTACCTTTGCAAAAAAATTATGACCAAAAAGTCAAAGAATATTTTAATAAGTAATGATTACATTTAACTACGAAAATGATTTTGTAATAGAAAACGAAGATGTTTATCAAAATTGGATTTCTAAAATTATAACATCTGAAGGCTTTTCAGAAGGAGAAGTTAATTACATTTTTTGCGATGATGACTATCTTCTAAATATCAATATAGAATATCTAAATCATGACACTTACACAGATATAATTAGCTTTGATTACACAGTCGGAAATTTAGTACAAGGAGATATTTTTATTTCAACAGAAAGAGTTGCTGAAAACGCTTTAAACTACAATGTTTCTTTTGATGATGAATTAAAACGTGTTCTTTCACATGGTATTTTACATTACTGTGGATTTAAAGATAAAACTGATGAAGACGCAAAGATAATGCGTCAAAAAGAAGATGAAAAAATTGCTTTGTTCCACGTGGAACAACAATAAACATCTTATAATATTAATTTAAATGTTTCACGTGGAACAATGAGTATATTTCAAGATAAATATGATGTAATTGTAGTTGGTGCTGGTCATGCTGGTTCTGAAGCTGCTGCTTCAGCTGCTAATATGGGTTGCTCTACTCTACTCGTTACGATGAATCTTCAAAACATTGCACAGATGTCTTGTAATCCTGCTATGGGTGGAATTGCAAAAGGTCAAATTGTAAGAGAGATTGATGCACTTGGTGGTTATTCTGGAATTGTGTCTGATAAAACAGCCATTCAATTCAAGATGTTGAATAAATCAAAAGGACCTGCGATGTGGTCTCCAAGAGTTCAAAGTGATAGAATGCGTTTTGCAGAAGAATGGAGATTGATGTTAGAAGGAACTCCTAATTTGGATTTTTACCAAGAAATGGTTTCCGGATTGTTGATTGAAAACAACAAGATTGTCGGAATCAAAACTTCACTCGGTTTGGAGATTAAATCAAAAACAGTTGTTTTGACAAACGGAACTTTTTTAAATGGTTTAATTCATATTGGTGACAAACAATTTGGTGGTGGTCGTGCTGGTGAAAGTGCTTCGTTTGGAATCACAGAAGATTTGGTTAAAATAGGTTTTGAAGCTGGAAGAATGAAAACTGGAACTCCTCCAAGAGTTGATGGTCGTTCTTTAGATTATTCAAAAATGACCGAACAACCAGGAGATGCAAAACCACATAAATTTTCATATTTACAAAGTATAAAACCATTAGTGCATCAAAAATCATGTCACATGACATATACTTCAAATCAAGTTCACGATTATCTTCGTGAAGGTTTTGGTAGAAGTCCTATGTTCAATGGAAGAATAAAAAGTATTGGGCCAAGATATTGTCCATCTATTGAAGACAAGATTAATCGTTTTGCAGATAAAGATAGACATCAATTATTTGTTGAACCAGAAGGTTGGAATACAGTTGAAGTTTATGTAAATGGATTCTCTACTTCTCTTCCTGAAGATATTCAATTCAAAGCTTTGCGTTCGGTAGAAGGTTTTGAGAAAGTAAAATTCTTTAGACCAGGTTATGCGATTGAATATGATTACTTCCCTCCTACGCAATTAAAACACACTTTAGAAACTAAGTTAGTTGAAGGGTTATATTTTGCTGGACAAATAAATGGAACAACAGGTTATGAAGAAGCAGCTTCTCAAGGATTAATGGCTGGTATTAATGCTGCTCTAAAAGTACAGGAAAAAGAAGAGTTTATACTTAAACGTAATGAAGCTTACATTGGAGTTCTTATCGATGATTTAATTACAAAAGGAACAGAAGAGCCTTATCGTATGTTTACTTCTCGAGCAGAATATAGAACATTATTGCGTCAAGATAATGCAGATTTTAGATTGACACCAAAAGGACATGAATTAGGTTTGGCTTCTGAAGAACGTTTAATCCGTATGGAAGAAAAGTTTTCAAAGTCAGATGCAATGGTTCAATTTTTTAGAGAGACTAGTGTAAAACCAGAAGAAGCAAATCCGATTTTAGAATCTAAAGAATCTAGTCCGATGACACAACCAGATAAAATGTTTAAAGTTTTCTCTAGACCACAAATTGATTTAGAAGATATTCTTAAATTTAATAAAGTTTCTGAATATATAGATGCAAGCGATTTAGATGATGAAATTATCGAACAAGCCGAAATCGACGTAAAATATTCAGGTTATATAGAAAAAGAAAGATTACATGCTGATAAATTAAACCGATTAGAAGATGCAATTATTCCAGATAATTTTGACTTCAATAAAATAAAATCTATTTCTATGGAAGCCAAACAAAAGTTTAATAAAATTCGTCCAAAGACAATTGCACAGGCATCAAGAATTAGCGGGGTTTCACCAAGTGATATTTCTGTATTATTAATTTATATGGGACGTTAAAACTAAAGAACAAAGAAAAAAGTATATAGTCTTTTTTCTTTGTTCTTTTTTCTATTCTCTCAAAATGTTTCACGTGAAACAAACTTTGTTAACTACTATATTTACTACCTTTGTTTCAGTTTTTATACTAAAATATGAATTTTTCTCCAAATAACGTTTTTATTAAAGTTCAAGATCATTCAGTTTCAAAAGAATCGTTTGATTTGCTTTTTGATGAAGAACTACAACTTTTAAAGACATTTCCACAACCAACTTTAGATAAGCTTCCATCCTATTATGAAAGCGATGATTATATTTCGCATACAGATTCTAAAAGAACTCTATTTGAAAAATTGTATCATTTAGTTAAGACAAATGCTTTAAAAAATAAAGTAGCTTTAATAACAAAACAAAATCCATCAAAAGGGAATCTGTTAGATATTGGAGCAGGAACGGGAGATTTTTTAAATCATGCAAAAAATTCTGGTTGGAATTGTGTTGGAATCGAACCCAATGAAAAAGCTAAGAATATTGCAATTTCAAAAGGAGTTAATTTTACAAATTCTTTAGAAGAACTAGAAAATGATTCGTTTGATGTTATTACAATGTGGCATGTTTTGGAACACATTCCAGATTTAGAAAATCATATAAAAACTTTAAAAAGATTAATAAAACCAAACGGTACAATTATAATTGCGGTTCCAAATTATAAATCTTTTGATGCAAGACATTATGACTCTTTTTGGGCTGCTTATGATGTTCCTAGACATTTATGGCATTTTTCAAAAACAAGTATTCAAAAATTATTTAAAAAAGAAAATTTAGAATTGAATAAAGTAAAACCTATGTGGTTCGATAGTTTTTATGTTTGTCTTTTATCTGAAAAATATAAAACAGGCAAAATGAATTTCATTAAAGGTTTTCTTTTCGGTTTTTTATCTAATTGTTCAGGAATTCTTAAAAAAGAGTATTCATCGCATATTTACATATTAAAAAATACATAAAACATGCTTTTTACTTCATTTAAGCGTTTTTTAAACAAAAAACATATGTTGTGTTGGATGAAAAACAAATTGCTTTTAAAAACAAGTTAAATACATTGTTTTGTATAGCTTGAATTTATTTAAAAGAAAATGTTAATAGAAATTTTCTATATATTTAAAATTAACGTTTGCTTTACTATTTTCATTTGTTTACTTTTACCAAAAATTAGAAATAACGAACATGAAAAAATTATTATTTATTGCACTAACTTTTGCAATATTATCTTGTAATAAGCAAGAAGGATCAGAAGGTATTAAAACAGCTTATGTTGACACAGAAAAATTAATGAAAGAACATCAGCATGCAATTGATATCGAAAATAAATATAAAGTTAAGTCTGAAGAAATGGGACGTGAACTTGAAACAGAAGCTAAACAATTTCAAGCAGATTATGAAAGTGCTTTAAGACAAGCTCAAGCAAAAGGACCACAATGGGCTCAACAAAAAGCTGCTGAACTGCAAGAAAGAGAGCAAAGATTGAATATGAAACAACAATCTATGTACAAAGAAATTCAAGATGCTAGTAATGAAGAATTAGATTCACTTGTAAAAGATATTAAACTGTATATTAAAGATTATGGAAAAAAGAATAACTACGACTATGTTTATGGAACTGGTTTAACTTCTCCAAGTATTTTATATGCTAAAGATTCATATGACATTACAGATGAGCTAGTTAAGTTACTTAATGAAAAATATAAACCAACTGAAGATACTAAAACAGCTGAAAAAGAAGAAGTTAAAAAGTAATCTTAAAACACAATATTTAAAACCCCATTATATTCTTAATGGGGTTTTTTATTTTCTTTTTTTTACTAATTTTATCTTATCAAAATATAAGCCAATGAATTCATTATCAGCCGTTGCAAATTATACACTAAAGTTTATTAATCAAACAAATAAGTCTGTTTTTCTTACAGGAAAAGCAGGAACAGGTAAAACTACTCTTCTCAAAGAAATAATTAAAACAACACATAAAAACACAGCTGTTGTCGCTCCTACTGGTATTGCTGCTTTAAATGCTGGAGGTGTTACAATACATTCTTTATTTCAACTTCCTTTTGGTGGTTTTATTCCAGATACTATCGCTCCTCACATTAAAGATGCTGTAAAATTTGAATCTAAAAGTACTCTTTCTAGACATTTTAAAATGAGTGCTCAAAAGCGAAATGTTATTAGAAATATTGAATTACTTGTTATCGATGAAGTAAGTATGCTGCGAGCTGATCTTCTTGATGCTATTGATTTTATGATGCAATCTGTTAGAAGAAATAAAAATCCTTTTGGTGGAGCACAAGTATTGTTTATAGGAGATTTACTACAATTACCTCCAATTATCAAACCTGAAGAATGGCAAATTCTCAATAAATATTATCAAGGTAAATTTTTCTTTCATTCTCAGGTAGTGCAACAAAATCCTCCTTTATATATTGAATTGGATAAAATTTATCGTCAAACAGATAGTGAATTCATCGATGTATTAAATAATTTACGTAATAATACTATAACTAAAGCTGATTTAAGTGTTCTAAATCAATTTGTTAACCCTAATTTTGATTTTAAGAAAAACAAAGGTTTTATTACTTTAACTACACATAATAAAAAAGCTGATTCAATAAATACTGAAGCTTTAAATGAATTAGAAGGTAAAATTTTTAACTTCAAAGCTCAAATTATAGACGATTTTCCTGATAAAATTTATCCACTAGAAGAAACATTAGAACTAAAAGTTGGTGCACAAATTATGTTTATCAAAAATGATCTTTCTTTTGAGAAAAATTACTTCAATGGAAAAATGGGAATTATTAAATATCTTTCAAAAGATGAGATAATTGTAGATTTTCCAGAAGAAAATAAAAGTATTGAAGTAGAACGTTATGAATGGCAAAATATACGGTACAAAGTAAATGAAACTACTAAAGAAATTGAAGAAGAAGTACTAGGAACGTTTACGCACTTCCCTATCAAATTAGCTTGGGCAATAACAGTTCATAAAAGTCAAGGTCTTACATTTGATAAAGCAGCTTTAGATGTTTCACGTGTATTTCAACCAGGACAAGCTTATGTCGCTCTTTCACGTTTAAGATCACTAAAAGGGTTGGTTTTATTGGCTCCTATTCAAATGAATGGACTTTCTAATGATAGTGATGTTATGCTTTATGCTGAACAAAAAGCAACAGATGAATACATTCAAAAATCATTAGAACAGGAAACTAAAAATTACTTATTTAACTATTTAAAAGCAACTTTTGATTGGCAAGATTTAGCTCAAGAATGGAGAAATCATCGGTTTAGTTACAAAGAAGAAGCTCCAAAATCACCTAAGTCAAAATATGCAAAATGGGCTGAAAATCAATCTAATAAAATTGATAATTTAGTTATTCCTGCTCAAAATTTCATAAAACAATTGAATAATATATTTTCAAAGCAAGAATTTGATATTCAGTTTATAAATGAACGATTTCAAGCAGCTTATGCTTATTTTTATAAAGATTTAGACAATTTTGTTCATGAATTACTGCTTAAAATTGATGAAATTAAGAGAATTAAGAAAGTAAAAACTTTTTATGATGAATTAAATGATTTGGAAGATTCCCAAACAAAAACTATTCTGCGTTTAATGAAAGCCAAGTTGTTGATTGAAATGGTCGCTTCTGGCAAAGAAATTTCAAAAGAAAATCTTATTTCAGATGAAATTTTAAGCTATAAAACTAGCAAATTAAAACAAATACGCGATTTAAATACGGTAAAACCAGGAGTTTTTGATATTGATCCAGATGTTTCTTATTATGAACCAAAAACAAAAAAACCGAAAGAAAGTAAAAAACCTACAATCGAAATTACATTAGATTTTTGGAAAGAAAAGATTTCAGTTTCTCAAATTGCTTCTAAACGAAAATTAACAGAAACTACTATTTACAGTCATTTTGCAAAGTTAATACAACAAGAATACATTGCTATAGAAGATGTTCTTCCAGAAGAAAAAATTAAAAAATTAAAAGTATTGTTCAAATATTTCAAAGGAGAAAGTTTATCAGAACTTAAAGAAACCGTTGGTGATAAATTTTCTTGGGAAGAGCTTAAATTATACAAAGCAAGTTTGAAATAAAAACTTTAAATATTATGTTTAATCATCTGTAAATAAATATTTTAATTATTTTTTATGAATCAAACGAGTTAGTTTTATAGATAAATCAGTTAATATTATTTTTCCATTTCCATTTCGTTCAATATGATAAATTGCATCTGAAATTTCCTTAAATATTTCGTCAATATTTCCTCCATTTACAAAAGGAGCAAATTTTTTCAATTCAAAACCATCTAAACCTTCGTCTAAATAGACTAAATCTTTTGCAGTATAATTCTCTAGCATGGCTTGCCTAAAAAATTCTATACAGTAATGTAAAAATTGTTTTTGCACTTCCCTACCGTAACTTGCTACTTCTTCACTCCAACTTATTAATTCTATTATGGAAGCAGCATTTCCTTTAGCTTTAAAGGCTGAGCGAACCCATTTTACAAACCATTCTTCATATAATTTATCATCCTTTTCATTATTGGCAAGTTTTAAGGCTTTGTTAATATCTCCTTGAGCCAAATGAGCATATCTTTTAGCAAGAACATCAGTTGTTCCTTTGGTTTTGAGTAGAGTCTCAATTTCTTGTTGTTCAGGCTTATTAAATTCAATAATTTGACAGCGAGAAGTTATAGTGGAAATAATTTCTTCTACACTTTCTGTAATTAGTAAAAAGATTGTTTTTTGAGGTGGTTCTTCTAAAATTTTAAGTATTTTATTAGAAGTTGCTGTGTTCATTTTATCTGCCATCCAAATTATCATGACCTTATAACCTCCTTCATATGATTTTAAAGAAAGCTTTTTGACAATCTCTAAAGCTTCATCTACACCTATTTGACCTTGTTTTTTCTCAACTCCCAAATGAGCATACCAATCTTGAAGACTCCCAAATGGATGTAGATTGACGAATTCTTTCCATTCTTTTAAGAAATTATCACTAACAGGATGACTTTTTACATTTTCAGTGGTTGTAACAGGGAAAACATAGTGAATATCAGGATGTGATAGTTGATCTACCTTAATTTGGCATTTTTCAGAATCAAAGTTTTCAACATTTTTTTCATTACATAATATATATTTTGCATAAGAAATCGCTATTTGTAAAAGACCAATTCCTTCAGGACCAACAAATAACTGAGCATGAGCTAACCTACTGCTATCAACACTTGAAGTTAAGTAATCTACAGTTTTTTTATTTCCAATTACATTTTTAAACATTTTTTAGGCTCTAAATTTTACATCTTGTTGAAAACACAATAAAAATTGTTAATAAGTCGTTTTATATTGTTGAAAAACCAACTACTTTTCTTAATAGTTTAGTAAAAGATTTATAAACAGTTCTTTTATCATCAATTTGTTTACACTTACTAACAAAAAAAGTAAATGTACACAAAAATAATTGTTAATGAATCGTTAGTATAATAATTGTAAAAACTAGTATTATGTTAAGCAAAATTTCAAAATTAGGACTATTGTTTGCAATTCTTTTTGCAACCTCTTATTCTTATGGTCAACTTCCAGTTCCTTTTAAAGTTAGATATCAATCTTACGTGAAAGGTGATATGACTGTTATTGCGAATAATATTGTTAATAGAAAAGATTATGGAAATAATCCTAACATGCCTTACATGAATGCAACTAGAACAGCCAAACTTAATGATGAGTTTGAAATGTTTTACATTGACATTGATAGTGACATGTCTACATTCAGTTCTAGTGCTGCAACATTAAATCTTGAAAATGAACAAAACAAAAAAATAGTTTATGCAGGTTTATACTGGTCTGCTACTTATAAATATAATAGCGGAGTTAAAAATAAACGAAACAAATTTAAAGCATTTGATAAAAATAGAGAAGCATTTGATCAAATTAAGTTAAAACTTCCTGGGGAAAGTAAATATGTAGATGTAAAAGGAGAAATTATCTTCGATGGTTTAGATAAAAAAGGTTTTGATGAAAGTGCTCCTTATGCTGTTTATGCAGATATCACAGAATTAGTAAAAGGATTAGGAAGTCCTTCTGGAGAATATACTGTAGCAAATGTTAAAGCTACTCAAGGAGTAGTTGAAGGTGGTGTTTCTGGTGGTTGGACTATGTTCTTTGTTTACGAAGACGATAATGAAAGTGCTAAATTCATAACTTCTTATGATGGGTTTGCTGGTGTAACAGATAAATCTACAGAAATTTTATTTTCAGGATTTAAAACGTTACCTGAAGGAAATGTTTTTGCAAAATTAGCATGTGCTGGTTTAGAAGGTGATAATAACTTAGCAGGAGATCAATTACAAATTAAGTCTGAATTAAGTGAAATTTTTACATTATTGAGCGGACCACTAAAATTAGAAAATAATTTTTTCAATAGTAACATCATTATTAATGATCAATATTTTACGGATAGAAATCCAAATAGTAAAAACACTTTAGGATATGATACCAGTTTAATTACTATTGCAAATCCTGATAATTCAGTAATTCAAAATAACACTAATAATGTTACTTTAAAACTGAAAACAGTAGGTGATAGATATTTTATGTTCTTTAATGCTTTCAATGTGGAGGTTCAAGAGACTGACAAAGAACCAGTTATGATTGTTTCAAATGATTTGTCAGAAACAAATAATACAGTAGTTTCTACAAACCCAGTTAGTAGTGAAAAAGTTGTAGTAGAAAACACCAATGGAAATGACATAGCAAAATCAACTACTTCAATTAAAACTGATACAAAACCAAATGTAACTCCAACTAAAGAAACTATAGTTGCACAAACAACAAAATCAGAAGAAAAGATAACACAACCAGTTAAAAAAGAAACTCTTATAGTCGCTAAAACTGATACTACTCCAAATAAAAGCTCCAATAATGTTGTTTTAGCACCAAAAAAAGAAGTAGTTATTAACCATCCAAAAGTTAAAACAGAAAATGAAGAAGTAATAGCCTCTAATACAACTAGGATTGATCCTGTTTTAATTAGTGAAAAATTAAGTCAAGTTGCTCAAATGCAAAATGGACATAAGCCAAAAGTTACAGCAATTCCTGGACCTATGGTTGAAATTGCAAACCAACAAAGAGGATTTTATGTAATTGCAAATGTGTTTGCAGTTCATAAAAACGCTACCAGATTTGTTGCAAAACTTAGAAGTTTAGGTATTGATGCTAATTTCTTCATCAATCCAAAAAACAATTATAGATATGTGTTTGTTAGTAAAAATGATTCTTGGACAAATGCTTTAAATTTATATTATTCAAATGTAAATGGTAAGTATTATGGAGACACATGGATTATGTTAGTTAATACAAGTCCAGATCAAATAGTAAGTAATGATCAGAATGTAGATTATAATGACCCTTTTTGTCCCCAACAAAAAATGGTTGCCACGAGAACTAAAGATGAAGAACTCGTGTAAACGTTAAATTAGTATTAAAAAAAGACTCAATTGTGAGTCTTTTTTATTTTTGTAAATTGCGAAAAATTATCAAACAATAAAACAACAACAATATCTCAAATGAAAACAATCAATACTATTGACTTTAAAGGTAAAAAAGCCATAATTAGAGTAGATTTTAACGTGCCTTTAGATGAAAACTTTAAGGTTACTGATGCTACAAGAATTGAAGCTGCAAAACCAACCATTGATAAAATTTTAAAAGACGGTGGAAGTGTAATATTAATGTCTCATTTAGGAAGACCAAAAGGTAAAGAAGAAAAATATTCGCTAAAGCATATAATAGATAAAGTTTCAGAAGTTTTAGGCAAGGAAATTCTTTTTGCAGATGATTGTATTGGTGAAGAAGCACACTCAAAATCAAGTAATCTACAACCAAACCAGATACTTTTACTAGAAAATTTAAGATTTTATAGCGAAGAAGAAGCTGGTGATGAAGAGTTTGCAAAAAAATTGGCTTCTCTTGGAGATATTTATGTAAATGATGCTTTTGGAACAGCACACAGAGCTCATGCATCAACAACAATTATTGCAAACTACTTTCCAAATGATAAATACTTCGGATTTTTATTAGGTAAAGAAATTGAAAGTATCAATAAAGTTCTTAATGAATCTGTGAAACCAGTAACTGCTATTTTAGGAGGTTCTAAAGTGTCTTCAAAAATAACAATTATTGAAAATATTTTAGATAAAATAGATCACATGATTATTGGTGGTGGAATGACGTTTACTTTTATTAAAGCTTTAGGTGGAAATATTGGAAACTCTATCTGTGAGGATGATAAGATGGAATTAGCTTTGGAAATTTTAAAACAAGCAAAAGAAAAAGGAGTACAAATTCATTTACCAGTTGATGCAGTTATTGCCGATTCATTTTCAAACGATGCAAAAACACAAATTATTGATGTAACAAAAATTCCAGAAGGCTGGCAAGGTTTAGATGCTGGACCAAAATCTTTAGAACTTTTTGAAGAAGTTATTTTAAAATCAAAAACGATTCTTTGGAATGGACCAGTTGGAGTTTTTGAAATGCCAAGCTTTGCTAATGGAACCATTAAAGTAGGAGAATACATTGTAGCAGCAACTAAAAATGGAGCTTTTTCACTTGTTGGTGGAGGAGATTCTGTTTCAGCCGTTAAACAATTTGGTTTTGAAGACCAAGTAAGCTACGTGTCTACAGGTGGTGGAGCAATGTTGGAAATGCTTGAGGGAAAAAATTTACCTGGAATTCAAGCAATTATACAATAATAATACTATTTTTGACTTTTTTGAGTTATTATAGATTAACAAACTATTAAATTACAAATTCCTGTATGATGAAAATCAGAAACATTTTATTCCTATTAGTCCCATTTATTACCTTTGCTCAAGAGAGTATTGAAACTAGTTTAATTGAAGAAGTTGCTCCAAAATTAACCTATTTAGATTCTTTAAAAGCTTCTTTTGTAAATCACAGCACAAGTACTTGTATTGATAGTAGATGGATGGAAGAATTATCTAATCAGGAACTTTTTGATGATATGTATGCTGATATTTCTGACTTGGATATTGATGAAGCAGTTGCTTATGAAATGTCTACTGAAGTACTAAAAAAAAGACTTAAAAAAATGGACGACAAATCTCCATTTAATATTGAATACAATACTTCTCTTGAAAATGTAATTAAATCATTCTTAAAAAATAGAAAAACAAGTTTTGAAAGATTAATGGCTATATCTGAATATTATTTTCCAATGTTTGAAGAACACTTAGCAAAATATGATGTGCCATTAGAAATAAAATATTTAGCCATTGTTGAATCAGCTTTGAATCCGAGAGCAAAAAGTAGAGTAGGAGCTTCAGGACTTTGGCAATTTATGTATCCAACAGGAAAGCAATTTAACTTAGAAGTGAATTCTTATGTGGATGAAAGATATGATCCTTTAAAAGCAACTGAAGCAGCTTGCCAATATTTATCAAGTTTATATAAAATTTTTGGAGATTGGAGTTTGGTTTTAGCTTCATACAATGCTGGTCCAGGAAATGTTTCAAAAGCAATAAGACGTTCTGGAGGAAGTCAAAACTATTGGAATATTAGAAAAAATCTTCCTAGAGAAACGGCTAATTATGTTCCTGCTTTTTTAGCAACAATGTATATTTATGAACATAAAAAAGAATTAGGAATTGTTCCAAAGAAAGCTCAAATTACTTATTTCGAAACCGATACTATCATGGTTAAAAGAGAAATGAGTTTCAAACAAATTTCTGAATTATTTGATGTTCCACAAGAACAAGTTGAGTTTTTAAACCCAATTTATAAGTTAAACATTATTCCATACATTGAAGATAAACCACATTATTTAAGATTACCAAAAGACAAAATTGGATTATTTGTTTCCAATGAAGAAGCTGTTTATGCTTACATTGATTTTGAAAAAAATGGTGGTGAAAAAGCAAGAGAAGAAGCACTTGCCGAAAGCTCAACTCCAGAAGAAACTAAAGTTGTTGCTTACCAAGAAACTAAAACCAAAAGCAAGTTAGCTTATCATACAGTAAAACGTGGAGAAAGTTTAGGTCTAATTGCACAAAAATATGATGTAACGGTTACTGAATTAAAAAGATGGAACAATTTAAGATCTTCATTAATTAATGCAGGAAAAAAATTAAAAATTTATAATTCTAAAGAAGAAAGTACTAAATCTTATACTTCAAAATCAAACGCAACTACCTATGTAGTAAGGAGTGGAGACTCATTATATACCATTGCAAAAAAATTTCCTGGAGTTTCTGCAGATGATTTGAAAGAATGGAACGGTATTAGTGGTAATAATATTAAACCTGGAATGAAATTAAAAATAAACGGGTAAAATTTTATTAAATCAACTTCAAATGAAAAAAATTATTGTACTGTTTTTTGCTTCTTTTTTATTGTTTTCATGCAAAGAAGAAGTTTCAAATAACAAAGGACTTTCTGAATCATCAGGAAACATTAATAACGTTTCTATTTTTATTGATGAACCTCTTTGGAACGGTGAAATTGGTGATTCTTTACGAAAAAAACTAGCAGCTCCAGTTGATGGTTTGCCACAAGAAGAACCTCTTTTCAACATCAATCAATATCCAACAAAAATTTTTGATGGTTTTGTAAAAAAAGGAAGAAATATTATTGTGGTTCAAAAATCAGACAAAAATGGTTTTGCAGCTCGAAAAGATTTATACGCTTATCCTCAAAATGTTTTTTTTATTACTGGAACAACTTCTGAAGACTTAATTGCTAAAATTGAAGCAAAAACTCCACAGATTATTAGTACGATAAGAAATGGAGAAATTGTTGAAAATCAAAGACGAATGAAAAAATCATTGGTCAACGATAAGAAAATTCAAGACATGTTTGGTTTAACTATGAACATCGGTTACGGTTATAACTATGACATGGAAAAAGATAAATTTATTTGGTTGCGAAAAGAATTTACTTCAGGCTATAATAGTCTTTTAATTTATGAAGCTCCAATTTCTCGTGTAGAAAAAGACGGAAATATTGTTCAAAACATCATTAATTTAAGAGATTCAATAGGAAAAGCAAACATTCATGGAACACTCGATAATACATGGATGATTACAGAAGAGGCTTATGCTCCTTATTTGTTTCAAACAAAATTAGACAACAAGTTTACTTATTTAACAAAAGGAACTTGGGAATTAAAAAACGATTTCATGGCTGGACCATTTGTCAACTATGCAGTAAAAGATACCAAGAATAATCGTTACCTCATTATTGAAGGATTTACCTATTTGCCTGCAAAAGCCAAAAGAGATCATGTGTTTGAATTAGAAGCAATTATCAATTCGGCTAAAATCAAATAATAAATTTAGATTTCACAATTTATAAATGAAGAGCAAATTAATTGATTCCTAAAATTAGTTTCTGCTCTTTTTTTAATGCAATATTTCAAATATGCTTACATTCAAAATAAAGCGTTTTAACGAACTTTCTCTTCAAGAACTATATCAATTGTTGCAATTGCGAAGTGAAGTCTTTGTAGTGGAACAAAATTGCGTTTATCAAGACATTGATGGCAAAGATGAGAATGCAATTCATGTTTTAGGTTTTAATAATGACGAAATTGTAGCTTACACCAGATTGTTTGATAAAGGATATTATTTTGAGGAAGCTTCAATTGGTAGAGTAGTGGTAAGCCAAAAAGTAAGAGCTAAAAAATGGGGACACGACTTAATGAAAGTTTCCATTGAAGCTATTGAAAGAGAATTTAAAACCTCAGCAATTACAATTTCAGCTCAAGAATATTTAAAAAAATTTTACGAAACACATCGGTTTGAACAAACCAGTGAGATGTATTTAGAAGACGATATTCCTCATATTCAGATGAAGAGGAAATGATTTTGAACAATCGATTTCTATTCTTTTATTGGGATTTTAAATTGATGACTCCAAAACCTATCGTCTTGATTTCTACAACTTATAAAAAGTTTTAATGTATCATTTTTGATGGTTTGTTTACTAATATTAATTTCCCAAATACTTTCTGTATTCTCAATTGTAGCTCCTTTTATATTTCGAAGACCAGGAGCAGAAAGACTTAATTTTCTTGAGTCAATATTTTCTGTATTTAATATTAATTTTGCTTTTTCATTCCATCTCAAGAAATTCATTCCACTTTCAATTCTCAACATTATTTTTTGATTTTCAATTTGGTAAACAAATTCATTATTTTGAATAGTTTTCCAACCAACTAATATTAAAATAGAAATAAATAAGAGTAATATTTTATAATGTTTTTTCAAAGCTTATTCAATCTTAGTAATCACCAATTCAACTCTTCTATCTTGATCAGTACTTCCACCTAGAGGTTGCGTGTTTCCATAACCGTTATAAATCAACCTTTTTTCATTTACTCTTCTTGAAATAAGATATTTATAAACTGCTTTGGCTCTATTTACAGATAATTCACGTTTTTTAGTGTCTTTATCAACGGCTTCTTTTTGGTAAGAAGGTGTGCAACAAATATGGCCTTGTACTTCAAGTTCTATTTTTGGAAAACGATGCATTCTAATGGCAATTTTGTCTAGTTCTTTTTTGGCTGAAGTAGTCAATCGACTGCTTCCTCTATCAAAGAAAACTTTGTCAAGGGTAATTTTATCACCAACAATTACATCTTTTCTTAAAACAGTGTAGTTTTCGGGTTTTGTTCTTTTTACAATGGGTGGTTTAAAGTTTACCAACACATCTACACGTCTATTTTTAGAACGAACTTCTGGAACATTACTCTCTAAATCTTCATCAATCATAATGCTTCCTTTTCCTTGAATGGAAACAATAATTTTACTTTTTATGCCATTGAGCAATAAGGTGTCTTTAATAGTATTAGCTCTTTTGGTTGATAAATCAAAATTGTAAGCATCCTTTCCTCTATCATCACAATATCCAGAAATTTGAATAGACTCAACAATAGATGTATCAATGGTTTTAATAAATTTTTGAAGCTCTTTTTGTTGGTCTTTTCTTAAATCAAATTTATCAAAATCAAAATAAATGGACTGTAAAATTTCATCCTCTTGTGCAAATGAAGTCATGAAAATTAATAAGAAAAGGTATTTTAGAGAACGCATTATTTTTTTAATATTTTATTATACTCAGCTGTGTTTTTTAAAATGTTTTTAGCCTTAATGATTTCAGCACTATGTTTTGTTTCGTAATCATACAAACCTTCTTTGTATTGAAAACGCGTAATAATTTCATCGTTTAAAAGCATGATGATTTCTTCTTTGTTTTTGTCTAATTCTTTTTCGTTGCTTTTTTCAATGGCTGCTTTTAGCAAATTGTATTCTGCTTGAATATTTTTATCTATATTTTCCTTTTTAGCTACTTCAAGAGTATTTTCTAAAGCTCTTTCGGTTTCTGTATTCATCTTGTATTCTTGTTTTTTGACGAATTGTTTAAATCCATCATAATCAGAATTAGAGAACATAGCATTTGGATTGTTTTGATTTTTATAATAAAATTCTGTTGCATAGTTAAATATTGCATCATTTGCTGTCAAAGCTTTTGAAATAGTAGAAGGTTTTGTTTCTGCAACTTCAAGATCTGGCATAATTCCACCACCATCATAAACGGTTCTTCCTTTTTTGGTTTTGAAAGCATTGTAATTTTTTTCGTCAGTACGAATAGCTTTTCCGTTTTCATCTTTATGCGAATAATCTAAAGCTTGAATACATCTACCAGAAGGAGTGTAATATTTAGAAATAGTAACCTTTACTTGTGTTCCGTAAGATAAATTTAAAGGTCTTTGTACTAAACCTTTTCCAAAACTTCTGTTTCCAACTACAACTGCTCTGTCTAAATCTTGTAAAGCACCAGCTACAATTTCTGAAGCTGAAGCACTTCTTCCATTTACAATTATCGCTAAAGGAATTTCTAAATCTATAGGTTCATTTCTTGTTTTGTAATCACTATTGTGTTTTTCAACTTTAGATTTTGTAGTTACAATAGTTTCGTTTTTTGGCACAAATAAATTACAAATATTTACAGCTTCACCCAACAAACCACCAGGATTTCCTCTTAAATCCAAAACAATTTTTGTAGCTCCTTGTTTTTTTAAATCCAATAAAGCTGCTTTAGTTTCAGAAGAAGCTTTTTCGGTAAACTTAGACAAAACGATATACCCAATGTTGTCTTCCAATAATTTGTAATAAGGAACAGCTCTTAAATCTACTTCATCTAAAATTATTTCTCCATTAGTTTTTTTACCTTGTCGGAAATAAACAATGTTTACTTTTGTATTTTTGGCTCCTTTCAATAATTGTGAAGCATCTTCTTTAAAGTCTTTGAGTAAAACATCATCAATTTGAATGATTTCATCACCAGCTTTTAAACCAGCTTTATCAGCAGGAAATCCTTTGTAAACTTCTTTTAAAATTACTTTGTCTTCTTTGCGAGTAATCATCGCACCAATTCCAGTATATTCACCAGTATTGTTGATTTTAAATTTGATTACGTCTTGTTCGTTGAAGAAAACTGTGTAAGGATCTAATTCTTTCAACATGCTTTTAATTCCTTTATCCATCAAATCACCTGGATTGGTTTCATCCACATAATTTTGATTCACTGTCTTGAATAAATTGGTGAAAATTTCAATTTGTTTAGCCAATTCAAAGAAATCACCTTTGAAACTAACACCAACAAATAAAAACGAAATAGCTATAATAGGAATAATGATTCTTTTTCTAAAAAGAGATTTCATAACAATAGAATTAAGTAAAATGAACTACGAATGTAATTATAATTGAGCAAAAAGTAAACCAAAGTTAGGTTTTACTTAACATTTTCAACAAATTTTTGAAAAAGCTGGATAGTTTTCTCGTTAATTTCCTGATAAGTTAAACGCTCTTTTGATTGATAAAAAAACATGAAAGCATAAGGTTTTTCAATGCTATCAACTAAAATGTGTTTATTTAAACGATAACATTCACGCAAAACACGCTTGAAATAATTTCGGTCAACAGCATGTTTAAAATACTTCTTTGAAACCGAAACACCCATTTTTATTAATTCTTTTTCTTCAGATGGATTTTCCACAAAAACCAATCGCAATGGATATTTTGAAACTGATTTTCCTTCACTAAAGAGTAAATCTATAGTGCTTTTGCTTTTCAGTTTTTCAGTTTTTGAATATGTAAATGCCATAAAGCAAAGGTATAAAAAAAGCTGTCGTAAAAAAGACAGCTTTTTTTCAATTTTAGTTGAGGTTATTTATTTTCATAAACATTATCATCTCTATTCACATCAGCCATTAATCCACTTGGGTCAATAACAATTGCTTTTATAGCAGATTTTGATTTAGGAATTTCAAAAGTATAAGTTGGATAAGCCCAATCCCAAGCCGCTAAAACAGTTCTTTTAATGTCTGTGTATGGATTTTCTTTCTCAAAACGCATCAAAGTATTCGGAATATAAAAAGTTTCATTAGAACCATCTTTATAAACCACAAGAATATCTAAAGGCATTGGCATTCTTCCTTTTCGCTCTAAAGTAACACCTGTTCTTTGTACACCATCAGTTGCACTTTCCACATTTTGAATAGCATAATCAATAGTATTTGTAGTTTGTGTCCAATCTACTAAGTACCAATCTAAATTAGCTCCAGAAACTCTTTCAGCACTTCTTTTAATGTCATTTGGTGTTGGATGTGTTAACTTATAATCGTAATAATAACGTTTTAAAGTTTTCATTAAGTTTTCAGTTCCAATAATATAACCTAATTGAGCTAAAAAAACTTCTCCTTTGCTATAAGCTCCAATGCTATAAGACATGTTGTAATCATATCTATCAGCATGTGTAGAAAGTGGTTGTTCTTTTCCAGAATTAGCTAAATATATATAATTTTTATAAGCACTTTCAAAAACGTTATCTTCTTTTTCTTTTGGAGGCATAATTTCATTCATGGCTAAATCAGAAATAAAAGACGTAAATCCTTCATCCATCCATTCGTGCTTAGATTCGTTTGAAGCTAGTACAAATTGAAACCAAGAATGTGCAAATTCGTGAGCTGTTACACCAACTAAACTTCCAAAACTTCTATTTCCGGTGATTAAGGTACACATTCCATATTCCATTCCACCATCTCCACCTTGAATTACTGAATATTGTTTGTAAGGATAAGGACCAACATTTTTATTATAAAACGCTAATAATTCAGCTGTTTTTGGTTGCATTTTTTTCCAATTTTCATTGTATTCTTTATTGTCTTTGTATAAAAAGTGCAATTCCACATTATTTTCACCAATTAACATATCGTGAATATAATCTTTATCAGCAGCCCAAGTGAAATCGTGTACATTAGGAGCAACAAAATGCCAAGTCAACTCTTTAGTTTTTCTTGGATATTTTACTTCAACACCTTTATCTTGGTAACCGTGACCAATTTCATTCTTGTTTTGTAAGTAACCAGTTCCACCAACAGTATAATCTTTATCAATTGTTAGTTTTACATCAAAATCTCCCCAAACTCCATGAAATTCTCTTCCAATGTATGGATCAGCATGCCAGCCTTCAAAGTCATATTCAGCCATTTTTGGATACCATTGTGTCATAGACAAAGCCACTCCTTCTTCAGAGTTTCTTCCTGACCGACGAACTTGTAAAGGCACTTGACCTTCAAATGTTAGTGAAAAAGTTGTTTTTGATTTTGGCAAAATAGCGTCTACTAAAGTAACTTCTAAAATTGTTCCAACTACTTTTGTAGATACAACTTTTCCATCCTGTTTTAAATTTGAAATATTTAAATAACCAATTTCATCAGGCTTTAAGGTTTTAATTCGGCTTTCAGTTACTTCTTTATCAGAAACTTTAAACTTCTTTACCATTCGTTTATCTGGATCGGAAATTGTTTGCAAACGAATATCCATTGCACTTCCTGGTTGAAAAGCATTAGGATATAAATGATAATAAACTTTACGTAAGGTATCAGCTGAATTATTTGTATAAACTAATTCTTGTGTTCCTTTGTATTGATAATTTTTTACATCCATTTTCACATCCATTTTATAGTCAACATGTTGTTGCCAATAACCTGGATTTGGATTGTTTTGAGCAAATCCAATAAATGAAATAAGTGCAATTAAAACTGTTTTTTTCATAATTTAGTATTTAAAAAATAAACCACAAAGTCATATAAATATGGGCTTTGTGGTTTACTATTTACTTAAAAAAAGTATTACATTTTTGAAGCCATAAGTAATGCATTGTAAGCATTTACTATTCTTCCTGATTTTGAAATTTCAGCAAAATTAGCATCGTGCTGATCTTCATCAACTAATATAGCATTTTTTAAAGGTGTTCCACTTGCCATAATAATTTGTTTTACTTGAGCAGCAGATAATTTTGGATAATAAGAACGAATTAAAGCAGCAACTCCAGCAACATTTGGTGAAGCCATAGATGTTCCTTGTAAATATCTGTAGTGATTGTTTGGTGTAGTTGCATAAATTTGCATACCAGGAGCAAAAATATCTACATTATTTTTTCCATAATTAGAGAAAGGAGCAACCATGTTTGGACCATAAGTAGCATTTAAAGCTCCAATGATTAAAACATTATCTGAAATTTCAGGAGCACCATCATAAGAATCGCTAGGGTACTTGTTGTGAACATCTAAATTTTTAGAATCATTACCAGCAGCAAAAATTACTAAAACATCTTTTTTAGCAGCATATTTTAAGGCATCTTGAACCCATTCTTTGTGAGGTGAAAAATATTTTCCAAAAGAACCATTAATTACTTTTGCTCCATTGTCAACAGCATAACGAATTCCTAATGCAATATCTTTATCATACTCATCTCCGTTTGGTACAGCTCTTACAGCCATAATTTCCACCATGTTAGCAACACCATCTCCACCAAGACCATTATCTCTAACCTGAGCAACAATACCTGCAACGTGAGTTCCGTGTAAAGCTTCTTCTGCGTCTGGACCAACTACATTGTTGTTACCATAATTAGTATCTTTAATGTCATTTGGATTATCTCCAACAATTGAACGACCGTCAAAATCTACATTATAATTGTAGTTAAGTTGATCATTTACTTGTTTTACACCACCTTTTAATCTTTCATCAAAAGCGGCTTTATCTTGACGAGCTAAGATGTTAGAAAACATTGCTTTATATTGTAATAATTTCTCGTCTGTAGTAGTCATCGCTTTAACTTCAGCTAAAGTGAAATTAGGATTTTTTAAATGCTCTTCTAAAGCTTTTTCAGCATTTAAAATCATATCTATTTGAGCTTTTTGCTGACCTAAACCTTCTAACTCTTCATCTAAAGCAGCTTTAGCTTTAGCATAATCAGGAGCACTTGGTCCTTGTTTTACAATACGAGTCATTTCTAATTGCTCATTAACAGCATTTCCTAAAAAGTTCCATCCATGAATATCATCAACATATCCATTTTTGTCATCATCAATTCCATTTCCAGCAATCTCTTTTGGATTAGTCCAAATAACTGCTTTTAAATCTTCATGATTGATATCAACACCAGAATCCACAATTCCAACGATAACTTTT
Source organism: Flavobacterium ponti (assembly GCF_042652765.1). Lineage (NCBI taxonomy): Bacteria > Pseudomonadati > Bacteroidota > Flavobacteriia > Flavobacteriales > Flavobacteriaceae > Flavobacterium > Flavobacterium ponti. Next base: position 9,172 of record NZ_JBHSGW010000001.1, on the reverse strand, counting down.
TTTCCTTTTTTTCCTTTTAGCAATTCAGCATAAGCTTTATCAACGCTCATTCCAGGAACAGAGTCTTTTACTAAATCTAGATGACTCCAACGTTTTAAATCGTTTTCAGTTAATTTTGTAGTTTTTGTTTGAATAGCATCAATGTTTTCAACAGGAGTCGATACTATCTTTGAAGCACCACCACAACTTGCTAGAACAATAGCAAGTGCTGCTGATACATAAAAAGGTTTAAATGTTCTCATTATTTCAATTTATTTATTTTTATTAGACAATTATTTTTTAAAAAAGTTACATTTATAAGTTAAAAACATCTTCACAGGTTAAAACTTCATCTAAACGAATACCTTTTTCTGTTTTTTGAACGGTTATAATTTCATTGTGAGCATCATGCTCCAGTATTAATTTAAATTTTTTTTCAGCTGCCATTTCAAGAAAAAATTCTTTTTCTCCTAATGTTAATAAAGGTCTTGTATCATAACCCATAACATATGGCAAAGGAATATGACCAGCTGTTGGCAATAAATCTGCCATAAAACAATATGTTTCCCCTTTATAATTTATCATAGGAATCATTTGCTTTTCTGTATGTCCATCTGCAAAGAATATTCCAAAACCTAATTCTGATTCTTCTAATAATGCATTTTCAGGTTTTTTTATAAAATGCAAATGACCACTTTCTTGCATTGGAATTATATTTTCATGTAAAAAAGAAGCTTTTTCTCTATTATTTGGTTTGGTTGCCCATTCCCAATGATTTTCATTTGTCCAATATTTCGCATTTTTAAAAGCTACTTCGAAACCGGTTCTGTCTTTATTCCAAACTACACTTCCTCCACAGTGGTCAAAATGTAAATGTGTCATAAATACATCTGTTATATCATCACGATGAAAACCGTATTTTGCTAATGATTTATCAATAGAATGATTACCCCAAAGAGAATAATAGCCAAAAAATTTATCAGATTGTTTATCACCCATTCCAGTATCAATCAAAATTAATCGTTTGCCATCTTCAATTAATAAACAACGAGCAGCAATATCAATTAAATTATTGGAATCAGCTGGGTTGGTTCTGTTCCAAAGAGTTTTAGGTACTACACCAAACATAGCACCACCATCGAGCTTGAAATTTCCTGCTTCTATATGATAAAGTTTCATGAAAAAAAATTTGAGTGCTAAGTTACAAAAATTATAAACTTTGAATTGTGAATTGTATCATAAATGTTGCTTATCATAATATAAGTTATAAAAATGTTACAAATTATTGTAAAAAGTATTTAATGGCTTATCTTTGCAGTTAATTTAGACAAAATCAAAATAACAAATGATTAAAGTTTCTGATACAGCAAGCAAAAAAATTATCGACATGATGAAAGACGATGGTTTTGACGCTACTCAAGATTTTGTTAGAGTAGGTGTTAAAAGCGGTGGCTGCTCTGGATTATCATACGAATTAAAGTTTGATAAGCAACTTGGAGAAAATGATAAAGTCTTTGAAGATAATAATGTAAGAATTGCAGTTGAAAAAAAGAGTTTTCTTTATTTAGCTGGAACAATTTTAGAATATTCTGGAGGATTAAACGGCAAAGGTTTTGTGTTTAACAATCCTAATGCCCAAAGAACATGTGGTTGTGGAGAAAGTTTTTCACTATAAATCATTAAAAATATAAAATGTCAAAATATACAGAAGACGACTTAAAAGTCGAATTAGAAAATAAAGAATACGAATACGGATTTTACACCGAATTAGACTCGGAAACTTTTCCTATTGGTCTTAACGAAGATATCGTTCGAGCAATTTCTATGAAAAAAGAAGAGCCAGAATGGATGACAGAGTGGAGATTAGAAGCCTTTAGAGCTTGGGAACAAATGACAGAACCTGAATGGGCAAATGTGCATTACCAAAAACCTGATTTTCAAGCTATTTCTTATTATTCTGCTCCCAAGAAAGCAGACCCCAATAAAACATTAGATGATGTTGACCCTGAATTATTAGCCATGTACAAAAAGCTAGGAATTTCAGTTGATGAACAAAAAATGATGAATAATGTTGCGATGGATATCGTTATCGATAGTGTTTCTGTTGCTACAACATTCAAGAAAACTTTAGGTGAAAAAGGAATTATTTTCATGAGTATTTCTGAAGCCATCAAAGAACATCCAGAATTAGTAAAGAAATATTTAGGAACAGTTGTTCCACAAAAAGATAATTTTTATGCCGCTTTAAATTCAGCTGTTTTTTCTGACGGAAGTTTCTGTTATATTCCTAAAGGAGTAAAATGTCCAATGGAACTTTCAACCTATTTCAGAATCAATCAAGCAGGAACAGGTCAGTTTGAGAGAACACTTGTAATTGCAGATGAAGGAAGTTATGTTTCATACTTAGAAGGTTGTACAGCTCCAAGTCGTGATGAAAATCAATTACACGCGGCTGTTGTTGAATTAATTGCTTTAGATGATGCCGAAATAAAATATTCAACCGTTCAAAACTGGTTTCCTGGAAACAAAGAAGGAAAAGGTGGAGTTTATAATTTTGTAACCAAAAGAGGTTTGTGCGAGAAAAACGCAAAAATTTCTTGGACACAAGTAGAAACAGGTTCAGCTGTAACATGGAAATACCCTTCATGTGTATTAAAAGGAGATAACTCAATTGGAGAATTTTATTCGATTGCTGTGACCAATAATTTCCAACAAGCAGATACAGGAACAAAAATGGTTCATTTAGGTAAGAATACTAAATCTACTATCATTTCAAAAGGTATTTCTGCAGGAAAATCGAACAATAGTTATAGAGGGTTAGTACAAATTTCGTCAAGAGCTGAAAATGCACGTAACTTCTCTCAATGTGATAGTCTTTTGATGGGAAATGAATGTGGAGCACACACTTTTCCATACATTGAAAGTAAAAATACTTCATCAATAATTGAACATGAAGCAACAACTTCAAAAATTGGAGAAGACCAAGTTTTCTATTGCAACCAACGTGGAATTCCAACAGAAAAAGCTATTGCCTTAATCGTAAATGGTTTCAGTAAAGAAGTTTTAAATAAGTTACCAATGGAGTTTGCTGTAGAAGCTCAAAAATTATTAGAAATTTCATTAGAAGGTTCTGTGGGATAATGAGTAAATCTGTAATAATAGTTGGTTCATCTAGGAAAAATGGAAATACAACAAAAATTGTAGATGAATTGGCTAAACAATATGATATTGATATAATAAACTTAAGCAATTATAATTTTTCATATTATGATTACGAGAGCAATAATAGAAATGATGATTTTTTTCAACTGATAAAAGGAATAATTGACAAATATGACACTTTAATTTTTGCAACACCAGTTTACTGGTATAGTATGAGTGGAATTATGAAAGTGTTTTTTGATAGATTTTCGGATTTATTACAAATAGAAAAAGAAACAGGCAGAAAGTTAAGAGGTAAAAACATGGCAGTTTTAAGTAATTCGAATGAAAACAAATTGGATTATGATTTTTATTTACCTTTTAAAAAATCAGCCGAATATTTAGGAATGAATTATATAGGAGATCGGCATATTAATGCAGACCTTATTAAAAAAACACAAAATTTAGAAATAGCTTTTATAAAATAATTACAAATGTTAAGTATAAAAAATTTACACGCTTCAGTTGAAGACAAAGAAATATTAAAAGGACTAAATCTTGAAATAAAAGCAGGAGAAGTTCACGCAATCATGGGTCCAAATGGAGCAGGAAAAAGTACGTTTGCTTCAATCGTTGCTGGAAATGAAAATTATGAAGTTTCTGAAGGTTCAATTGAATTAGAAGGAGAAGATATTTCAGAATTAGCTACAGAGGAAAGAGCTCACAAAGGAATTTTCTTGTCATTTCAATATCCAGTAGAGATTCCAGGAGTTTCAGTAACTAACTTCATGAGAACTGCTATCAACGAATCGCGCAAAGCAAAAGGATTAGAAGATATGCCAGCTAATGAAATGTTGAAATTAATTCGCGAAAAATCTGAATTATTAGAAATCGACCGTAAGTTTTTATCTCGTTCATTAAATGAAGGTTTTTCTGGTGGTGAAAAGAAACGTAACGAAATTTTCCAAATGGCAATGTTGGAACCAAAATTAGCTATCTTGGATGAAACAGACTCTGGATTAGATATTGATGCTTTGAGAATCGTTGCAAATGGAGTGAATAAATTAAAAAGTAAAGACAATGCTGTTGTAGTAATTACACACTACCAAAGATTGTTAGAATATATCGTTCCTGATTTTGTTCACGTGTTAATGGATGGAAAAATTGTAAAGTCTGGTGGAAAAGAGCTAGCTTTAGAATTAGAAGAAAAAGGTTACGATTGGATTAAAGCTGAATTAGTATAAAATGGATTTAAAAGAAAAATTAGTTTCGTCTTTCATGGCTTTTGAAGAAAAAATAGACACTTCTTCAGAGCTTCACGATTTGCGAACAAATGCTATAAAAAATTTTGAAAACAAAGGCTTTCCTTCAAAAAAAGAGGAAGCTTGGAAATATACTTCCTTGAACGCGATTCTTAAAAATGATTTTTCAGTTTTTCCAAAAAAAGATAATGCTGTAGAATTTGCTGAGGTAAAAAAATATTTTTTACACGAAGTCGATACCTACAAAGTTGTTTTTATTGACGGAAAGTTCAGTTCGTTTTTATCAGCTACTACACATGAAGGAATTGATGTTTGTTTGATGTCATCAGCCTTAACAAAACCTAAATATAAGTTAGTTATTGATGAGTATTTCAATAAAATTGCCAGTAAAGATGAAACTTTAACATCATTAAATACTGCTTTTGCTCAAGAAGGTGCTTACATTAACATTCCAAAAAATAAAATCGCAGATAAGCCTATTGAAATCATTTATTTCTCAACAGGAGTAGAAGATGCTTTAATGGTGCAACCAAGAAATTTAGTTATTGTTGGTGAAAACGCTCATGTTCAAATTATTGAAAGACATCAAAGCTTAAATAGTAATCCAGTATTAACCAATTCGGTTACTGAAATTTTTGCTCAAAAAAGAGCCATTGTGGATTATTATAAAATTCAAAATGACAATTTAACTGCAAATTTAATCGATAATACATACATTTCTCAGAAACAAGAAAGTCGCGCTTCTGTACATACATTCTCATTTGGTGGAAACTTGACAAGAAATAATTTGAATTTCTATCATTTTGGAGAACATATTGATAGTACTTTAAAAGGAATTACGATTATTGGTGAAAAACAACATGTAGATCATTATACTTTAGTTCAACATTCTACACCAAATTGTGAAAGTCATCAAAATTATAAAACAATTATTGGTGATAGTGCTACTGGAGTTTTCAATGGAAAAATCTATGTGGAAAAAGAAGCCCAAAAAACAAATGCATTCCAACAAAACAATAATATTCTAGTTAGTGAAAAGGCTACTATAAACGCTAAACCTCAATTAGAAATTTTTGCAGATGATGTAAAATGTTCACATGGTTGTACAATTGGCCAACTGGATGAAAGTGCTATGTTTTATATGCAACAAAGAGGAATTCCTAAAAAAGAGGCACGTGCATTATTAATGTTCGCATTTTGTAATGAAGCGATTGAAAGTATCAAAATTCCGGAACTTAAACATAGAATTACTAAAATTATTGCTTCAAAATTGGAAGTTAAACTAGGTTTTGATTTGTAATATAATTAATCAAACAAAAAGCCATCTTTTTTAAAATGGCTTTTTGTTTTTATACATCTTTTATTTTTAAAAAAGTTAATAAAAGTTAATTTGAAGCTTTTTTTTTAACACTTTATCGTGTGTTATAATTTTACAACAAAATAATTTTTTTGTTATATTTCAGTAAATATATGTTAAAAACGCAACTAAAATGGAATTATCTTAGTGATTTCCAATAAAAAAGGCATTCTTTAATTACTTACTTCATTTTTTTTTATATTTTTACTTTCTTAAAAATATATTAAAATGCGTTTATATTTACTTTTCACATTATTATTTACATCTTTTATGTTTGGTCAGCTTAGTGATAAACACTGGCTTCCACCATTACACTCTAGAAGTACAACAACTATAGGACAACATGTAGTATATCTTTCTACACCTGAAATTACTCCTTTTCAAGTAGACGTTACAAATGGTAACGGTGTAGCAGTTGGTACGTATACCATTTCCGCTGGAAACCCTGCACAATTTACAGTTGGTAATGCACAACCTTCAGATATGTTTGTTGCTCAAGCAGGCTTGCATACAGTTTCTGGAAATGATGGTCTTATATTAACAGGTACTAGTGAGTTTTATGTAACTTTTAAACTTGATGCTGGTGCACATGGTGAAATGTTTGTTTCTAAAGGTAGAGCTGGTTTAGGTACTGATTTCAGATTAGGAAGTTCTCCACAAGGATCCAGTGACACTTTTAGAAACTTTGTAGCCAGTTTTATGGCAACAGAAAATGGAACTACAGTTACTGTTTCGGACTATGATGCAGGTGTTACATTTACAACACCAACTGGAACTACTAGTGCTGGAACTCAAACATTTAGTTTGCAAGCAGGACAATCGGTTGTTTTATCTGGTTACAGTAATGTTAATGAAAATTGGACTGGATTTATAGGAGCTCGTGTAACATCTACTAGACCAATAGCCGTTAACACAGGGAACATAACTAGTAATCCAGCAACTGGAGGAAATGATATTTGTTTAGATCAAATTGTTCCTGTAGAAAGAGTAGGAATGGAATATGTTGTTGTTAAAGGTAATGGTACTAATTTAACCGAATTACCTATTGTTGTAGCAACGCAAAATAATACTCAAGTATTTGTTAATGGAAATCCTATTCCTTTAACGACAATAAATGCTGGAGATTATTATATAGTTCCTTTTGCTTATTTTCAAGGAGCATTTAATCAAAACATGTATATTGAAACAGATAAACCCGTTTATCTTTATCAGATTCTAGCAGGTGATACAAATACCCATACAACGGGTATGAATTTTATTCCTCCGTTAAGTTGTAGTTATCCAAAAGTCGTTGATTTGATACCTAGTATTAATACTATTGGTTCTGGAGTTAATTTTAACACTGGAGGAGGTAGTACTAATGTTATTATAATTACTGTTGCAGGTTCAGTTATATCTCTTAATGGAGTAGTAACAACAGCAATTCCACAACCTGTTTTGGGTAATGCAAACTGGGAAACCTATAGAATTTCTGGTTTATCTGGAAATGTAAAAGTAGAATCTACTGGTTCAACTGCAGTTGGGGTTTTGGGACTTTCAGGAACAATGGGAGTAGCAAGTTTCTATTCTGGTTTTGGATCAGTTAATATAACTTATCAAGCAGGTGTTGGCATTGAAGAGAATGATATGACAATTGCAAATGGCTTAGCTATTTGTCCTGGGGATGTAAGGGTTTTAGATACTAATTTAAGTCCAAATGACTTTACTTTTGAATGGACAGTTGATATTGGAGACGGTAATGGTCCTCAAGTAATAGTTGGAGCTACTGGTCCTGATTATACTGTAGATAGTCCAGGTATATATTGTGTTACTACATCTAATGGATTTGTAGGAAGTGCTTGTGAGCAAACAGATTGTGTCGTAGTTGAATATTTCCCTGACTTTACAATTAATGATAATCCAGATGATTTACTTAGTTGTGATAATGAATTCGATTTAAGTGTAAATTCTGCAACCATATTAAATGGATTAGATCCTTTTCAATATAACTTAGTGTTTTTTGCTACATTAGCAGATGCCGTTGATCCAGATGGATTGCCTATTTCAAATATTCAAATAACTACTGCTCCTGTTACAACATTTTATGTCAGAGTAACTGATTTATTTACTAATTGTACTAAAATTACAGAATTTGATGCGATTGTTACACCTTGTCAAATTAATCAACCACCAGATATGATTGTGTGTGATGATATTTCTAATAATGGAACAGAAACGTTTGATTTAACCTCACAAGACGCAGCAATTTTAGGAGCTTTATTGCCAACTGACTTTACAATAACTTACCATTTAACACAAGCTGGTGCTGATGCAGGAAATGCTCTAGCAACTCCACCTACAGCTTATGTTGGTGGACCTAATCAAGTGATTTATGTGCGTATGGAAAGTAATATTGATCCAACTCAATATAGCACAACCACATTTAATCTAATAGTAAATCCATTACCTTCTGCATCAATAGGAACAAGTACAATTTGCGAAGGAACTGCAGGTACAGTTACTATTACAGGAACACCAAATGCTACTGTTCAATATTTGGATAATGTAGGAGCAACTCAAACTGTTGTTTTAGACGCTTCAGGTTCTGCTATTGTTACAACTCCTATTTTAACCGCTGATGCTACTTATTCTTTAGTGGATGTAACTTCAGTTGAAAACTGTACGCGTTCAGTAAATGGAACGGCTACAGTAACTGTATTGCCATTACCAATAGCAAGTATTTCAGCAAACACAATTTGTGAAGGGACAACAGGTACAGTAACTATTACTGGTACACCAAATGCTACAATACATTATACAGTTGATGGTGGAGCTTCGCAAACAATTGTTTTAGACGCAACAGGTCAGGCAGTTATTACTTCAGCTGTTTTAACAGTAGACTCAGAATATTGTTTAGTTGATGTAACATCAAATACTACACCAGCATGTACTCAAGCGGTAACGTCTTGTGCTACAATTACTGTAATTCCTTTGCCAACAGCTACTATATCAGCTAATACCACATGTAATGGATCAACAGGACAAGTAACAATTTCTGGTACAGCAAATGCTACTGTTAATTATACTATTGATGGTGGAACTACTCAAACAATAGTTTTAGATGCATTGGGTCAAGCAGTAATTACTTCACCTGTTTTAACAGTAGATTCAGAATATTGTTTAGTTGATGTAACCTCAAATACTACACCAGCATGTACACAGTCAATAACTTCTTGTGCGACGATAACTGTTTTATCTCTACCCACGGCTACTATTTCGGCAAACACAACATGTGAGGGATTAACAGGAGAGGTAACTATAACAGGTACGTCAAATTCTACTGTAAATTATACGGTTGATGGAGGATCTATTCAGACAGTAGTTTTAGATGCATCGGGTCAGGCAGTAATTACTTCACCGGTTTTATTGGGTGATTCAGAGTATTGTTTGGTTG